>NZ_JBMULM010000001.1:743922-1487844 GCF_049537595.1 Fictibacillus nanhaiensis | reverse complement strand
AACCGTAATAATCTCATTTCCGTAGTTAACTGCATTCACATTTAACAGATAGATACCCGGTGCAATCGAGTCGAATATGAAAGTGCCATCAATACCTGGATACTGCTTTGCCACAAACATGCCCGTGTTATTAGTCAAAGTTATTGAAACGGCAGTATCACTGATGGGATTCCCAGTTGCAGAATCGGTTACAGATCCTGTTAGTGTTGTAAGAATTTGAGATAACGGTATTGTAATGCTGCTTATCACACTGCTGTTGACGATAACTGCTGTCATATTTGGAGAATAACCGTCTAATTCAGCACTTACAAAATATGTGCCAATTGACAGTTCCTGAATTTGAAACGTACCGTCAGTATGTGCAATTAACGCTTGCAGCAATTCTCCGTTAGCTCCGAACAATTTTAATTGCATATTGTCTCCAGACAGCGGATTCCCATCTTCGTCAGTGACTTGCCCTGAGATACTTCCTACCGTACTTGTTAATTGGATATCAGCTCCTGCAGTCTCATCACTTTGTACGATAACACCTGTAATTTCTGTCGAATAGTTTTGAGCAGATGAAGTGACTGCATAGGAACCTGGAACAAAATTCCGAAGCAAAAAGTTACCAAATTGATCAGTTGTCGAGAAACGAACCAAAATCCCAAGACTATCACGTACAAGTATTGCAGCACCTGGAATCGGTGCACCTGTTGTAAAATCTGAAACAGTACCTGAAATAGAACCACGGGTCGTCACTAACCCAAAATTCAGATCTGTAACATCCTGACCTGGGCCGACCGCAACGTTTCCTGTCGCATTTGCATAGCCTCCTGCCCGTATAACGACTGCATAAGAACCTGCTGGAATATTGCTGATCGTGTAATTTCCATCAGCATCTGTTGTTCCACTTCCAATAGGCGTTTCATTTACATCAAAAAGGGAAACGGTCGCGTTAGACACTGGCGCACTAAGATCTGAGAGTATAATACCTGAGACATTACCAGGATTAGGTTGTACAGAGAGAGAAATGTTTGTTGTTTGCCCTGAAACAACAAAGGCTCCCGTACTTCCCACTGAATAATTAACCGCTACTGCTTTTACAATATAGTTACCTGGAGCTAAACTCTGAAACAAAAAATTGCCTTCAGGAGTGGCTGCAACTGTGTTTACGAACTGGTTATCCATCGTGTACAGCTGAAGCACAAGTCCAACAGCCGCAGGCGCTACCGTCCCTGTAATTGTCCCTGGATTAGGTTGGAGTTCGATGTTAACAAACTTCGTAAATCCAGCAGGAACAACAACACCTACAATTCTGGTTTCATATCCTTCCGCTACTGCGGTAAGTGTATAAACACCTCCAGGCAACCCAAGCGAAATGAACGTCCCATCCGTACTAGTTAATGCTGAATCTACAAATGCTCCTAACGTGTTACTAATATTAATGGTTGCACCCGTAATCGGCAGGTCTGTTAGAGAATCTATTAATCTACCTGTTACAAACCCAGGAGCCGGAACAAGGCTAATCGTAATAGAAGCAACGCTGCCTGCCGTTAACCTTACCGAGGCTGAAGATGTTTGGAAACCTTCTGCGGCAACAATGACGGTATATGTGCTCGGCATTAAATCTTCAATAATGAAGACACCATCATTGTCTGAAAAAGTTGTATTTATAATAAGCCCGTTAGAATCAAGTAGTTGCACTTCTACCGAAGCCCCTACAAGCGGTTCTCCCGTCTCACTGTTAATAATTGTTCCCGAAATAGCAGAAGGATCTGGCATTAAAGAAAAATTAACAACGGAAGCCACACCAGCTGTAATGACTGCTCCACTTAAACTTGTTTGAAAATCAACACGATTCGCTGTAACTACATAGCTTCCAGGAAGCAGTTCACCAATCACATAATTTCCATTTGTATCCGTTACAGCTCGAGAAATAAGCACATCAGAATCTGCATTTTTCACAAGAATAACTGCACCTGGAAGAATGTTTACTTCGTTATCCTGTACACTACCTGAAAGCGAACCAAAGAGAGGTTGAAGCTCTGTATTGATTGTCGTTGTTTCGTTATCCTGAATAACAGCACCAAGTGAAACCGGTGAAAACCCATCCGCTCCAATAATGACGGTATATCGATCAGGCGCTAAACCACTTATCGTAAAGGTTCCATTGCTGTCGGTAATGGTCTTTGCTACCACAATGTTGTTTAGAACGACATCCACTGAAGCACCTGTAATTAAACTTCCTCCTGAAGAAACCTCGCCTGTAAGAACCCCTGCTAGTCTTCTAAGCGTGACATCTAGCGTTGTAGATTGATCTGACTGAACATACGTACCGATCGTTTTTGTACCGTGACCATCAGAAGAAAAGGTGATTACATAAGTACCTGGAGCTAGAGAATCGACTGAGAATTGTCCATTTACATCAGTTGTTACAGAGGCATCCGTAATTCCAGAGCTATTTACAACTTTTAGACTTGCGCCTGGAAGTGTAGCGCCGCTATCTTCATCAATTACTGTTCCGATGATTGAACCTGGATTTACTAATAGATTCAAATCTACTACCACAGTTTGACCGGCACTCACTGAGAAACCGACTACATAAGTTTGAAAAGCAGGTGCACTAACACGAAGTCTGTAAGAACCAGGAGCAAGACGATTTATTACATACTGTCCTACCCCATCTGTCGTTGCGGTTGCCACCGCTATCCCCGTACCGCTCAGAGCTTCAACTATTGCACCAGCTATAGGTCCACCACTTCCTGTTATCGTTCCACTTATTGTTCCAGGATTCGGCTGTAGTACAAGGTTTGCTGTCGTTGTCTGATTGGATGGCACATTTTGCCCAATTGTTGTAGCCTGAAAATTATCAGCAGAAACCGTGAGCGTATAATGCCCAGGGATTACTGCTCCAAATGTATAAGCTCCTGTTGAAGAAGTTGTTACACTTGCAATAACTGTACCAAGATTATCTGATAACAAGACTGTCGCTCCATTAACAGCAGAACCTGCGTTTGAGGTAACCGTTCCTTGAAGAATTCCTGGAATAGCAACAAGGACAGGATTGATGACCGTTAGAGTATCAGATTGAATGACCACGGATTGCGCCACGGTCGTGTAATTTGCTTTTGAAAATTCAATCGTATAAGTACCTGGTGCTATATTCGTAAGACTATACTTACCGAATGCATCCGTTTGCGTAACGTCAACCTGTGTTTGACCCGATAAAAGTCTTACAGTTGCAGCATTAACCGGCTGAGCGTTTGAACTATCCAATAACGTACCTGCAGCGCCACCTGTTGCTTGAACATTCACGGAAATAGAAGCAGAAGCTGTGGGCAGATCTCCTCCAGTAAAGCTATCAATACCTGTTGCACGAACAGTATTTAATGCTTTCGTTCCCGCTGTGTAAAAGATTCCATTCTGTGCAAACTGTAGAGTTGCACTTGTACTAGGAGCAATGTTACCAACGGACCAAGTGAGTGTTTTCGTTGAAGGGTTGTATGCCGTCGTCCCTTGCGAAACACTGAGAACAGAAAAGAATGACACCACATCTAATGAAACAATATCAGTTACATTGAGAATATTCGCAGCACTTTTTCCTGTATTCGATAAAGTAATTCTTCCCGTCCACTCCCCAACCTGACCGGCTAGAGGTGACTGTGGTCCTGAAAGCAGTACTTTTGAAACCTGCAGGTTGGCTCGGACATTACCCGAATTTATTGTAACTGGATTGGAAAATGCATTTTGAAATTGAAACCCTTCTGAATCACGTAGAGAGTCTTTATTGTAGTTGTTGTTATTTGAAGCAGTAAAAGCGACCATTCGTACAGAACTTTGAGCAGTAATACCGAGCAATGAGAAAAATGTAGAAGCTGGAACTAGAAAATCGATAAAATAGTTTTGTGTATTATCCAATGTAGAGTCAGCCTGAACGACACGTGCGACGTCAAAATTGATGATGGAACGAGAATAGTTCGGATTTCCTTTACCATCCGTACCTTCTGCAGGATCACTCCAAGAGTTCACTTGTTTAGTTGTGTTCTGCACCAAGTTCACTCTTTTGTTTAAACCATTGACTGCAAGCAGCCAGTCATAAGTACCTGCTACACCTGTCGTATTTAACAAAACACCCCACGCAAAGTTTGCAAAAGCTGTTTTGGCACTATTTCTTGGATCTGATCGTACACGCATTCTAAAGTACACATTGATTTCATCATAAGCGAAGTAAAAGGAAGGAAAACTGGCACTCCCTACGATATCTGTTCCTGCAGGAGAGATATCACGTATCACATCTGCATAAGAAACACCGCCTACAGTAATCGCTGTAAACTGATTGTTTGTGGGAAAAGACATCCCAACACCTCCGGCAAAAAAATAACATCGATTTAATATACGCGGAGGAACCTTGGATCAATTACCATTTTTTTCAATAACGTTTCATGACAGGAAAAAGAAGCTGTTCAAAGAATCAGCTTCTCATTTTTTCAGATTGGGCTCATATCATATTGTTTAACTAACTTATACATCAACACATCATCCACATACTCGTCGTTGCTAAACTTGAACTCTCTTACTTTTCTCCCTTCCTCTATAAATCCAAGTTTTTTATACAATTCTATTGCTCTAGTATTGGTAGAAAACGTTCCTAACGTAACCTTTTCAATGACCGGATGTTTTTCGGCCCAAGATAACAGCTCGTGAATCAATAGCTTGCCAATCCCTTTATTCCTAAATTCTTTACGAAGCATAATGGCAAATGACCCAATATGGTGCATTCTCATTCTTTCTTGTGAACGGAAAACGATCCATCCAACCACATTGTTTTCATATTCTGCCACAAGCATCGTCTCACGTTCATGCTTCAGAATGCTTTGTATCCATTCTTGATGATCTTCAATTGTCTTATTAAATTCATTTGGTAGTGCAATAAAATAATCGTGCTCAGAAATTACATCACGATGAATTTGAAGAATGGCCTCAGCATCTTCAGCACAAACGGTACGTATTCGTGCCTTGTTTTCTTGTATGATCAACATTAGCTTACCTCTTTTTCTAAAATAATTATGTGTGGATGACATGATTCTCTTCGATGATTGAACGAACGATATGAATAGAATCCCATTCACCGCGAGAGAATTTGACGATGGGGAATTTCTTCGGAAAAAGCTTCTGACAGATAGCTTCAGGAGTGACTCCTTGTTTTTTTAGAGTCAATACTTCTTCCTGAATTCCTAGCAGATAATTTAGTTTTCGTTGGAGTGCCTGCCTTCCATCTCGAACAAACCCTGCGTGATTGCAAAACACTTCCTGAAAGTCATATGTTAAAACCCGTTTTAAAGATTGAATAATTGTAGGGATGCTCTCTTCCTCTAAAATTACTTTCGTCCTTTCCATTACATATAGGTCACCTGTGAAAAGCTGCCCTGTCTCACGGTTAAGGAATGCATGATGATCTAGCGCATGACCTGGCGTCGGGATGGCATCCCAACGGGCTTTTCTCGATTGTAGTTCCTCTTTCATTTCTTGTGCATGAAACGGTTTTCTTCTTCCCCAAAAGAACTGTCGATACAATGGATAATGTGCTCGTTCTCTGCATATATCAATTGTTTTTTCATCTAAATAAATGGGGACTTTCTTTGTTTTTTCGATATAACTAGCACAACCTGTATGATCTTCATGAAAATGTGTAATGAATACTTGGTCAAAATCAGCTGAATCAATAAAAGGTTTGAAATGCTTATGTAATGACTGTGCACCAGTATCAATCAATACACCATCTATGAGATAACTGTAAACATTAAGGGAGACACCTTGAAAAGTGATCTTCCCATTTAAGTAAGAAACATTATGTTTTTCTCCAAAGTGAGATGTTTTCTTCAATAACACTGATTTTCAACTCCGATTCTCTTTCTCTACTATTTGACTATATTAACTTTAATTCCATAAAAGCCTTTATAGTCCTTCCACCCTCATAATCTCGTTTTCAGTAAGCGAAACTATAAGATATCCCCAACAGTGTCAGATTATTGGGAAAATTGATGAGAATGATGTCACTTTATGCTACCCCTTAGCCTTAAATTTTCCCAAGTTTTATTTTTCCATTTTATGTTAGATTTAAATTACAAGTCTTATAGAAAGGAGTTTTCCATGAACGTCGGAACTAGAGAGCCCATCACACAGTCACTCGAGCGATGGCATATAGCCATCCGGACAAATCACATACAGCAATCAGAGAGTATACATAACGAGATTAAGAGTGAGATCACACAGATTAAAGACCCTTCTACACAATTGTATTATCAATTATTAAACAGCCGATATTTGATTTTGAAGAAAGAGCTTGCTTCTGCTCACGCTATACTAGATACCTTAAATGATGTTCATCTGAATCGAACAGATATTTTTGGGTACTATATGAACTTAATTACCGGAATGCTATTAACAGCCGAAGGAAATTATGAAGTAGCAGAATTACGTTTTATCCGGGCGTTTAACTTATTAAACGTATTGAACAGCATAACGGATGATATTGTGCGTGCAGATTTCTATCATAAAGCTGCCGTTCTTTATTATCACATCCGTCAGCCACTCACAGCACTGGATTATGCAAACGAAGCTTTGAAAACGTTATCTGAAGCGGAAGATTATGAACTGCTTCAATCGGGTTGTGAAAATATATTGGGGCTCGCTTCTCTATCATTGAAACAATACGGAAAAGCGGAAGAACATTTTCTGTGTGCTCTTGATCTCGCAAAACGAGTTGATCAGTCCTATACCTCTCTGATCAAATACAACATCGGTTATCTGTATGCTGAACAAAACATGTCCGAACTGGCCGTACGCTATTTGTTAGAGGTATTTGAAGAAGAAGAAGCCTTTTATAAGACCCACTTCTTATTGTCTCGAGAATACTATCGATTGAATAATGAAGAAAAAGCAATGCCTTTCTACAAAAAAGGAATCGAGCTCGCGAATGAAGAATACCTTCATCACTTCAAAATACTGAACGCCTTAAATCAGGCAACAGATATAAACGAGCTTGAACGTATTGTTAAAGAAGGAAACGACTATTTTAAACAACACGAACTCTTTGGTTTCGTAGAAGATTATGCTGGAGAGCTTGCACAGGTCTTCTTCACCAAAGAGAACCACAATAAAGCTAGTTATTATTTTAAAGAGTCTTACGAAGCAAAACGCGCTTTACAAAAAAAGGAGGCACTAAAATGAAAAAATTCGCTGCAGGTATCATCATCACTTCACTAGCACTAACGGCTGTATTTGTTGGACTTTCCACAAAATCAGTTGAACAAGCTGAGCATGGCAGAACGTTCTCTCTTTCACAAAAATTATAAGATTATCTATTAGCACAAAAAACGATCAGAAGTTTTCTGATCGTTTTTTTGTGCATTGCTGATAGATATCTATTCACATTAGTTTTTTTGTCATTTTATAATTTATTAATGAAACCCCTTTACGAATTACATGTTGCGGAGAAACTACTTTGTATCCTCGCTGTTCAAAGAATGGTTTAGCGGTAATACTTGCATCCGTATCTATACAAAATAAATTTAATTGCCTTGCTTCCAATTCAATCGCATTTACTAATGCCGAAGCTATTCCTTGTCGTTGGTAATCCTTATGAACATACAGTCTATCTAAATGACCACTATAAGTTAAATCACAAAAACCAACAATACCATCATGATTCCTAGCTACAAACGTTATGTTATTTAACAATGATTCCTTCCACGACTTCACTTTAGATTGTAATTCATGAAAGGATACCCAAGCATCCAACTCTAGTGATGAATAGTCTTTTGCATTTACGGTATGTACAGTTTCATAAAACAGCTTGATAATCTCCTCTGTATCCGTTTCCTTGTACTTTGCAATTTTTAATTTCATCTACACACCTCTGTGGGGTAAACGTTATCCCTTTATTCACAATTCCTTAATCCAAACCGTTCCATTGTGATGATCCATGAAAGGAAAGGTATGGATTTAGTTATAAAAGCCTCATACCACTTGTATTAACTTTGCTGCATAACTATCACTTAGAAGGCAGTTTAATGGTAAATGTTGTTCCTTTTTTCAACTCGCTATTAATCGTAATTCTCCCACCCATCTGTTTTATAATTTGGTGGCATACGGTTAAACCAAGTCCTGTTCCTTTTTCTTTAGTAGAGTAATACGGGCTGCCAATTTTTTTCAATTGTTCTTTAGACATACCTACACCATTATCCTTGATCTCAATGCAAACATATCCGTTCGTATCATGAAATGCTATGATTCTAATTTCTCCTTTTGACTTGATTGCTTCTATGGCGTTCTTGATAATGTTGATCAATACTTGCTGAATTTCCAGTTTTAGTCCCTCAATTTTTAATGAAGATTCCACATGCTGCGAAATATGTATAGAGTTTAAAATAGCATAAGAGTGCATCACATCAATTGATTGTTGAATGGTTGATGTGAGATCGATGGTTTCATATTGATCCGTTTGCGGTTTAGCTAACGCTAAATACTGATTGATGATTTCCTGCGCCCGATCCAATTCCTCAATTGAGATACTTATGTACATCTGCTGTTCCTTCGTTAAATCTTCTTTTTGCATGAGTTGCATAAACCCTCGCACAGAAGTCATGGGATTTCGAATTTCGTGAGCAACTGATGCAGCAAGCTGACTTACAACATTCATTTTTTCTGTGCGGAGAAGCTCTTGTCTCATCTCAATCTGCTCTTTCATATTTTCAATCAAATGCACGACTGCGATTAACGTTGCCAATACAATTAGAGAAGAACTTAATTCAAAAAAGAGTTCTTGCTCGTCACCTTTTATTAAGAGTGAAATTCCTCGTGTGATAGGAATAAGTGAGTAGAACAAACTGATAACGGTAACTTTTCCTTTAATGCCATAGCGATGAAAAATCCTTGTGACTGGCAGTAACAATACACAGAACACCATGTAGTTTCCTAATAATACTGCTAAGTTTTGATCCGTGAAATAACCCATTATAAGAAGCACAAATAAACTTGAGAAACCAACCCTTTTTCCTCCATACAAAAAGGACAAGATAATGGCAACTGATTTAAAATCATATTTATAGATCTGAGAATAAACGACTGGTTGACTCATCGTGAAAACGAGAATTATCAGCATAAGCAGAAAGTATTTTGAAGTTACTTTCTTCCTCTCTTCATCTCTTTCATTAAAAAACACTTGATAAATAAGGATGGTAAAAAGTATTAAGACCACGTGTAAGCACATGCTTTGTATAGACTCTAACATTCTGTTCCCTACTTCCTAGATTTACCTGCCTTACATGATTTTCGACAACTTTTATGCATCTCCTTGTCAAAAAGACGAATTTTCTAGGTAATAGTATCTATTACTGCATATTAAAAAGCACTTCTCCCCCTAGGAAGAAGTGTTTTTTTGAATACCATTAAAATGTTCTACTGTAGACTTGCCCCTGAAAATGTATTGCATCCTCCGCTCGAATTTGCTGACTTTCACTTAATTCAGCTAGATCGACCCATCTTAGTGCTGAATGTTCGGAGCTAAGTACGATCTTGTCATCATCTGAAATATTGCAACGAAATATCGCTGCTTGTGTGTTAATTTTACTATGATAATAAATTCCAGTTAATACTGGATCAATCACATCGATCCCAAGCTCTTCTCTACATTCACGAAACAATGCTTGATGTATCGTTTCACCCGGATCGACACCACCGCCAGGTAAACTCCAACCTTTGTTTCCGTAAGTTCGTTTTAACAAAAGCACCTTATTCTCTGCATTAAATATCATGGCATGAGAACCAAATCGAAACGTATCATGAATTCCCAAGGAGATCCCTTTTCTTCTATAAATGTATAGCGAGTTATATTCTACTTCACACCATTGATATCCTTCATTAGCTAATGAGTTTAAGTCCAACTGCGGCACTGAGTACCATTGTCATAAAAAGAATTCTTAGTCCATTTTTTGATTCACCGTAAAATAAGATACCAACTAGTCCAGAACCTACTGTACCGATTCCGGTCCAAATTGCATACGCTGTCCCCATAGGCAAAGATTGCATAGCAAGACTCAACAAAAGAAAACTGCTGCTGAATCCTATAACTAAGACGAGGAATGAGATAACATTCCTTTTCTTTGCAACAAGATTCATACCTGTAACACCCACTACTTCAAAAAGTCCTGCAAACACCAGAAAGATCCAGCCCATTATTGAACCCCTCCTTCTGATTTTGGTTTTGCTGTTACTAATTTAAGTCCCATCACTCCAGCCAGAAGTATGAGGATGAGTATGATCTTCAGCATTTTAAACGGTTCACCGAATACAAGCATCTCCATCAAAACAGTTCCACTTGCTCCTAAACCAGTGAATACAGCGTATACTGTACCTACAGGAAGATGTTTGGTTGCTAAGATGAGTAGTGTAAAGGAAAAAATAATAGCAATCGTTGTTCCCGTCCAAGTCAAGAAATCATAAGAATGCTTTAAACCGATCACCCAACACACTTCAAACACTGAACCTAAAAGGACATAGCCCCATGAACGATTCATTACAATTCACCACTTTCATTACTAATACCCCGCCAGAAAACAAGCCACGACTGTGAAGACCTTTTTTGAAGACGTTCTGGAATTCCATAGATCAACTCAACAAGAAGTCCATCTAACATGGTTAAAAACGCAAGAGCCGCTGTTTCAGGTGTAATACCCGCTCTTAACAGCTCAGAATTCTGTTCGAACAGTGCTGTAAACAAGCTCTCCAAACGATCGACAAATTTGTTGCTTCCCATTTTAATGATTTCTTCATGCTTCACTGGCGGATAAAAAGACGTTCGCATAAAAAATTTCATATTGTTGTTTTTCTCAAATCGCTCTAAATACTCCGTTAAAAATTTGGACAAAACTTCTTTTAATTGAAGAGAACCCTGATCTTCAATAAAGTGTTTTACAAAATCGATTTCACAGTCAGTTGCTTCATGAAACGTTTGTATATAGAGATCATCTTTACTCTTAAAGTGAGTGTAGATTGATTGTTTTTTAATTCCCACTTCGTTTGCGATTACAGACAAAGAAGCACCCTCAAACCCTAGTTGAGCAAACTGAATGAGTGCTGTTCGTTTCAATTGATCATACGTCATTGTTAAGCTCCCTTCCGAACGGTCGTAAGGTTATCATATCACACAATTCTTTGAAGTCAACATATCGTTAATGGCATAAACGTGTATCAATCCATCCAAAATGTGGTATTATTATTTTTGGTAAAATAATGAAAACAGGAAGAAGTGCGTTACATGGAGACTCCAAATAGTAAATCATTTATAGATAAATTAGATTATGGAATTCTATTTATACTCTTCTTATTGTCAATAATTAGCTTGATGTTCATATACAGCGGCCAACAATCTGGTCAATACAACGATAATTTTGTTCCTAAACAAATATTCTGGTACACCTTGAGTACAATTTTAATGCTAGCCATAGCGCGCTTAGATTTTGAGCAGCTTAAAAGAATGTCATGGTATTTTTATGGCATTGTTCTATTCTTTATTGTGATGTTAATTTTCGCCCCAGAAAGTATTGCAAAACCGATCAACGGCTCAAAAGCGTGGTATCAATTGCCTTTCCTTGGTTCTTTTCAACCATCAGAATTCATGAAGATCGCTTTGATCTTAGTTCTGAGTAATATTGTTGAATCACACAATTACCAATATATTCAGCGAACGATACGATCAGATTTATATCTAATCTACAAAATGGGACTAGCTTGCTTAGCGCCTGTAATCTTTGTCGCCATCCAGCCAGATTCAGGAATGATCATGCTCTACCTTTCCATTATTCTGTCCATCATATTCATATCGGGTGTAAGCTGGAAGATCATTTTAGCCGTTATCTCATTGCCATCTATCGTCTTGACGGCATTAATTGTCATCTATTTTAAATTTAATAACTTTTTTCAGACGAAACTGCTCGTCTTACTTCTTCCTCACCAACGAAGTAGGATAAACGGCTGGTTAAATCCGTTTGAATACACAGACCAAGGTTATCAAACGAAACAAGCTATTACTGCGATCGGTTCAGGTTGGTATTCTGGTAAGGGGTGGATGGAAGGAATCATGTATGTACCTGAAGCTCACACTGATTTTATCTTTTCCATTATTGGTGAAGACACAGGTTTTCTCGGTACATCCATCGTCGTAAGTCTATTCTTCTTATTAATCTATAAAATCGTGATACTAGGTGTGAAATCAAACTATTCATTCGGCGGATATATGTGTTCAGGAATTATCGGACTTCTTTCGTTCCAGATCTTTCAGAATGTTGGCATGAATATTGGATTGTTACCGGTAACAGGGGTCACACTTCCGTTCTTAAGCTATGGAGGAAGCTCTCTTTTGTCTAATATGATGTTAATGGGAATCGTACTCGGAGTCAGTGTGCAGACGAATCGTTATATGTTTGAGATTGATCAGTAAATACGGTGCAGGTGCAGGTAATAATTTGGACAACGACCGGATAATATCTGGCCGTTGTTTGTTTTCAATCGATTTTTCTAATGTTGTTTTCAGCTATTCTGTCCATTTGGGATCATAATCTGTCCAATCTTGTTCATACACCCACTACAATGTGCAAACAAAATAAAAAGCACCCCTCCCATTAGAAGAAGTGCTAACTAACACTAATTATTCAGTTGTTTGAAGGATCTCAGTAACTTTAGCTGATTCTTTCACTTTAGGACTACCCGCGTTATCGGCAAATCCGAAAATACTAAACAATACAATCGTCACACCAAGTATGAATTTTTTGTTCATCTTCATCATATTACTGCTTCCAATTCAATCGTCGCTTTAAATAGATCTCCATCAACATCGATGTCCATTGTGCCTTCATGAAGATCTACGATAGATTTTGCAATGGCGAGACCAAGGCCTGAACCATCAGTATGACGTGATGTGTCTCCGCGTTTAAACCGTTCAAATAGCTCTTCAAAGTTTCCGCCTAGTTCATACTTCGAGACATTTTTAAAAGAAACGATGACCTTTCGATTTTCTTCTGTTACGGACACATATACTCTAGTATTCTCCATAGAATACTTTAATGCATTGCCGATTAAGTTATCAAAAACGCGCCACATCTTTTGTCCGTCCACATGAGCAAGGACCGGAACATTTGGCGTTGCTAGCCTGAAAGATAGTGATGATTCTTTAATGGTTTCGTTGTATTCAGCCATAGCTTGCTGAAGCAACTGGACGATATCGACTTTATCTTTAATCAGCTCCAGATTTCCGCTTGCCATCTTAGATACTTCGAACAGATCATCAATCAGAACTTTTAGACGCTTCGACTTGCGATCTATAATTTCTAAATAAGCATTCTGATCCTCTTTTGTTATCTCTTGTGACTTTAATAGTTCCGTATACGTAATGATCGATGTCAAAGGAGTTCGTAAATCATGACTGACATTGGTGATCAGCTCCGTTTTAAGCCTCTCACTTTTTGCTTCAGCACGCTTAGACGTTTTTACACCATGCTTTAATACGTTCAGGTTTCCTGCTAACATGGCTAGTGCTGATTTACCCTTGTGAGGAAGATCTTGTTCCATTTGTCCCGCTGCTAGCTCATTCGTATGCTGGATAATTCTATTAAAGTATCCGATTCTTTTAAAAAGGTAAATCAGTACGGGTACAGTAAAAAATAAAAACAGAATAAAATAAACGACGAAAGCCATGGGATGAAAGAATACGACTGCAGCACCGAAACCTGACAAGAAAATAACAATAAGAAGAAGCATGATTTGTATCCCAACACTTCTATTGTAGAATGCATCAGAAACTAAGCGGTAAAACCATTGGGCTGACTTAGAGATAAACGCATCTCGATATAGCTGTCTATTTCTAACATCACTGTAGATCCAAGTGGTTTGGATAAGAGTGATACTCACCACAAGCACTGTGATCAGAAATTCGAATAGACCGTCACTATACATGAATGAGAATACCAAATTATCGTAGTTTTGTGCGTTCATAACAATTGCCATGATTGCAAAAAACAAACTGACCAATAAGAATCCTAACCGAATATCAATAGGCACCCTACGATAGATCTTTACTTTGTCAGATGAAGAGATCATCTGAAGTGGATGAAGTCTTCTGCCCCATAAAAACACAATGAATAGAATTACAATACTGCAAATCGAAATAATGTAGAACACCGTTTGTCTCTTCTCAAAATCATCTACTTGTTTTTGTAACCAACTTCCTTGTTCAGGAAGAGTAATTATACCCTGAAGTGTTTTTGACGTTTCTGTAAAATATTCATTATAAGAGTAATTAGAAAAGATATCTATCTCATTAATTCCCAAGTTGCCGTTTTCAGATGATGAAGAATACTCTCTAGTGAACAAATTAGTTTTATCCTTAAGATCTTCAGGACCTTCTGCTGAAGAAAGATTTGTATATACCTCTTTTGAGTTCATATCCACCAAATAGTAGTTAAAACCCAAAAGGTTAGGATCATAATCAGAAATATAACTTTGTCTTTCTTTAACAAGTGACTCTACTTCTTTTTCCTTTTCCTTCACGATCTTAGCTTTAATATGCTCGTCACTTTTAAAGTTCTCCATAATATCTTTAACTTTTGCATCTCTTTTTTCTTCATAAAGCTTAACAACATCGTCGTTCTTAGCAGCCTTTGCTTCATCAATCTGGTATTCATACTGGCTTTTGATATCTGCTATTTGCTCTGACAAACTCCCATAGCGCATACGATGCTCTTCAATTTCTTCTTTTGAGACTTTAATATTATTTTTAAGTTCATCTTTAGATAAATAGTTAATTTCAGAAGTATTAATATAGTTGATAAATCCCTCAAACTCTGAGTTAAATTCCTCTGTATGAAAATAATCCTTTTTAAAATACCAATGACCATTCTCTAGGATCGAAATTATTCCACTTAACCCAAAGGTCAACAACATGATCCAAATAACCCACTTGCTTCTATTTTTCCATTTTGTATCCAATTCCCCATACCACCTTTAAATATCTAGGATTTTTCGGATCGATCTCAATCTTTTCTCTAATCTTTCGTATATGAACGGCCACTGTGTTTTCAGCATTGTAACTTGGTTCTTTCCAAACCCGCTCATAAATATCATTTATGGAAAAAACTCTTCCAGGGTAAGACATGAGCAACTCCACAATCTTGTATTCGATAGGAGTTAATTTTACTGAGTCCCCGTTTATGGCGACTTCCTTTGCTTCCTTATCGAGTGTCAGACCGTTCAGATTAATTAGATTTGTCTTCCCCTCATATGTACCAAGAGTCACGTAACGCCTTAGCTGCGATTTAACTCGTGCAATTAACTCCAAAGGATTGAACGGCTTTGTCACATAATCATCCGCACCGATCTGCAGTCCTAGAACTTTATCTGTATCTTCACTCTTCGCACTTAAGATAATAATCGGTATGTTTTTTTGTTCTCGAATTTTAAAGGTAGTCGAGATGCCATCTAACTTTGGCATCATAATATCCATGACAATAAGATGGATTGGGTGTTCATCTAATTTCTCTATCGCTTCAATGCCATCTCCAGCTTGAACAACCGTGATTCCTTCATTTTTCAGATATATCTCTATTGCATCGCGAATTTCTTTTTCATCATCTACAACTAGCACGTTAAAATCATTCATATTCTCACACTCCCTTCTGCATTATAGCATGGCATATATTTGAAATTATCTTCATTCTACACAGCAATCCTTTATATTTAGTTAGCAAAAATCTTAAGACTTTCTTAAGTTTCGCAAATAATTTATAGCTGAAGTTATAGACAAACAAAAAAGCGCATTTCTATTTAAAGAAATGCACTCTTTCTTGAAGCTCTATTACTTTTGAGATTCACTATATCTTTTAAAATTGTCCATGAACGCTTGCCATCCCGCTTCTTGCATTTCAACCGGATTCGACGCTTCGGCTTCAAATGTTTCAACGACTCTCGTTACATTTTCTAAACCGACAAAAGTAATCGTAACTTTTCTTCCATCATCTAGCGTATAAGCAATATATTCATTTGTTTTGACTTCATCATACTTCCCGCTAAAATCAAATCCAAAGCTGCCATCTTTTGCTTCCATTCTGGTAAGAAACCTTCCGCCATCTCTCAAATCGTTTTCCGCTTTTGGTGCGTGCCACTCGTCAGAAGCAAAGCTCCAACCTGTAATATGCTGTGGTTCCGTCCAATATTTCCAAACTTCTGCAACTGGTTTGTTCACGGTTGTTTCCACCGTGATGATTACTTTATTACTTGTTTCCATAAAATAAACCACCTTTCCGTTGATCACTTATTTAATTACTTTTTGCACAGCTTTAATTCAACAAAAAAGATGCATTTTCCTTCTTCACGAAATGCATCAATGCAAAAATACTTCCTTATTGAATGGCTTTCTTAGCTTCTTGATACTTTGCATTTGCTAGGTTCTTAATCTGTAAAAGATAATCTTCTTACTTGATTTAACTTTTAATTGAAGCTTCAAGAAAACTATGAATTTGCGTTTGGTTGCTCAGAAATACTTCCTCCTGTTGAAGCTTCCCGTCATATAAAAAAAGCATGACTTTTACATCATGCTTTCGTTCGTTACTCACGCCAGAATTTCGTGTAGTCTGCTTTGTCCCTTATATTAAATTCAATTATATTCTCAAGCAGCTCATAATTCACTTCATCTTTCCAACGAATACGGAACAAGCCTTTCGTTGAGCTATAACCAGACTCTTCAATACTATCGGCAAATCGTACCATTGCTATTTCTTCAGGAGCAATGCTCATGTGTTGCTTAGCCATTGAAATACCGATGATAAATGTGCCATGATCGGTATACATCGGTGTGTTCCACTTGAATTGCGGTTCTAGATTAGGAAATTTTTGTGCGATCCATTCCAAAACTTCCTCCATTCGATGCCTATGATTAGGATTATCAATGCCCGCTAGGTATTGCGAAAAGATTTCCATATTGTATCTCCTTATCATTGATAAAATTTACAGAGTCTCATTACTTATCAGTTTATATGAAGATTCCATTCTAGTAAAACACTCTATTGCACTTAAGTGAAACATGATGTTTTGTTTCTCCTATCTTCTATCGTTAGTAACTAATGTTAGATAATTTTAAGAAGAACAAGAAATGCATCCTACTCCCTTCACACGATCCTTCACCCTAGCGGTATATTCTTCTCCACATTTTTTACACAGCCACCAAACATTATTGTAGGACGTAACAGAGACATCTTTAGGTGTTTTATGAATCCCAAACAATGTACCATTGCGATCGGGATGCCATTCTGCTGCAATTTCTGGATACATACTAAACAGGGATTGCTCAAATTTTATACACTCGGGACAACGAGACTTGTTCTTAATCCTTTTTCGAATTCTTTCCCGCCATACATGTCCTTTTTCACACACCCATGCCACTTCTTCATTAGAGTTGTAAACCACATCATGTGGACTTTTTTCATTATTAACAGTAGACCATTCAGTTACTAACTCAGGATGAATTGTAGCCAAACAGTTCTTTTCGTATGCTTTTTTGTCGGAGCAATATACACATACACTTTTTGGGTTATGTACTCGATTAATCACTGATTCTTCCCACTCATGTCCTCGTTTACACATCCACCATCTTCGCGGCCAATCTTCCTTGCTGTCAACATCCGTAACAATTAGATTATTGTTTCGAGACGGATGCCATTGTTGGCTTAGTTCAGGATCTGCTTCCGCTAACGTTTCACTCTTAACTCCTTCGAACTGATACGATCGTTTTAACGCTCTATCTTCTCTAACACAATCCGAGCATTCCAAGTTTTTTCTGTATCTTTCACGAATGGTCGCTCCCCATTCATGTCCTTTTGAACAGACCCACCATATGTATTCATAACTGCCAAAACTTATTTGACTCGATTCGATACCCTGATTCTTTGTAGGATGCCATTGTGATAATAGCTTATTCGGTAATAACATCTGCTTCAACTACTTCAACCCTTTCTCTTCCAATCGGACACTCATAATAAAAAAGGACTATGAAAAAGACCTTTTCATAGTTAATTATACCTATCATTCTAACTTATGAACTTGGGAAAATGATAGTTAAAAAGACCCTATAAATATAGGGGTCATATTGTGTTTTTCCCAACTTTAGAGTTTTAAAGTCTACAATTTTTATTTATAAATAAAAAAACTCTCCTTCGTGAAGAAAAAGAAGAGTTCTGTGAATGTTATACATTTATCAATATTTTTCTATACTAACACTTCCAGAAAAGAAGGTCGCTCCCCCACCCATATCTGCGATTCGATCCGGGGTAAGCGAATTGACTAGATGCTTCATGTCTTGATCTGCACTCCAAAGCCCTTGCGTAACGGCAACACCACGAAGGACATTCTCACCCACACTTGCTTTAAGGACACATTCTCCTTGCTCATTCCACACACGTACCTTTTCACCATCTTTTACTCCTGCTTGATCAGCATCGTACTGATTCAAAACTATTTCAGGTTCTTTTTCAAGTCCAACATGTTTGCTTTGATTTGCAAACGTTGAGTTCAAAAAGTTATGGTTGGGTGCTGCAATAAATCTAAGAGGATGGTCAGAATCATTAATCAAAGGGATGTATGTCGGCAGTGCTGGATAGCCATCTTGTTTCATCTTTTCAGAATACAATTCTATTTTTCCGCTCGGTGTTGGAAGCTTATTTGGAAATTCCACCTCTGCCTTTACATATTGTTTTTTACTCAATACGTCAAAATTTATTCTTTGAATATATGGGTTCGTTGGAGTATCAAGTGACTGATCGATAAGTTCAGCTTCTGTTTCATCAAACGCGTCTTCCGTAAAATCCATTCCTTTAGCAAGGAGACGGAACACCTCTACATTAGACTTGGACTCACCATAAGATTCGATTACGGGCTGTTGAAGCTGGATATAGTGATGCCAGTACGACGTGTAGAAGTCTGTGTTTTCAAACGAAGATGTAGCCGGCAAAACAATGTCTGCATATTTAGCCGTCTCTGTTAAAAATAAATCATGTACCACTGTAAATAGGTCCTCTCGTTCTAATCCTTTTCGAACCTTATTCCCTGCAGGAGCAACCACTGCAGGATTCGTTCCATATACAAAAAGTGATCGTATAGGAGGATTTAAAGTAAGCAACGCTTCTCCGAGAAGATTCATGTTAATAACACGTGTATTCTTATTTTGCTGTAGATCAGGCCGTTGTAAGTTAGCAGTGTTAAACGCAAGATAAGCCGAATTCCCTTTGATAGCTCCTCCACCTTTTACAAGCCATTGACCTGTTAAAGCAGGTAAGCAAGATACGGTTCTCACAAACATACCACCATTATCATGATGTTGTGGTCCGTTTCCAATCCGAAGAAATGCAGGAGACGTTTGACCATACATCTGAGCAAGTTTCAGAATATCCTCTACAGGTATTCCAGTAATGCTAGAAACCGTAATCGGATCATATTGCTCAACATGTTTTCGCAACTCTTCATGTCCAACAGTGTACTGGTCCAAAAACGAGTCATCCACCATGTTTTCAGCAAATAGAATATGCATCAAGCCTAAAGCAAGAGCCGTATCTGTTCCTGGTAAGATGGGGATGAACCAGTCTGCAAATCTAGCAGTCTGATTTTTATGAACGTCAATGACGACGATCTTCGCTCCGTTTTGTTTACGTGCTTGTTGCGCAAGTGAAACTTGATGCATATTCGTACTAACGGCGTTAATCCCCCAGAAAATAAACAACTTAGAATGAATCGTATCTTCAGGATCAATTCCATAGCTGCCACCCATCGTATATTTGTAACCGGCTGCACCTGCTGAGTTACAGATGCTTCGATCAAGCTTGGAAGCTCCTAGTCGATGAAAAAAACGGCGGTCCATTCCTTCAGCTGCAAGATTACCCATATTTCCATAAAAACTATAAGGTAGAATACTTTCTGTCCCGTCGTTTTGAATTAATTCCTTCCAACGAGTCGTAATCGTATCTATCGCTTCATCCCAGCTTATTTGTTCAAAATGTCCTTCACCTTTTGCTCCAATACGCTTCATCGGATATTTTAACCGCTTTTCATCATATAGGCGTTCAGTCATGTTTCGAACTTTATTACAAATAAAACCCTTTGTGACCGGATGATCCGGATCACCTTCTACTTTTATAATTTTCCCCTTTTCTTTATGGAGGAGCAATCCACATTGATCCGGACAGTCTAACGAACAAACTGCAGGAAAAACACCGTTGGGGTTATCTACAAAACTAGTCATTTGCGTTCTCCTTTCCAAGATGTCAATTCATTTTGTTTTTATTCAATATTTACTTTTTAATCTAAATGTCCCAATCAGGGTTCCATACGACTTCCCACAAGTGTCCATCTGGATCTTGAAAGTGACCAGAATACCCACCCCAAAATGTTTCATGAGCTGGATCTGTTACTGACGCTCCAGCTAGTTCCGCTTCTTTCATAATCTTATCAACTTCTGCTTTACTTCCAACATTATGGCCGAGAGTAAATTCAGTAGGATTCGGTGTTCCACCAGAAACCTTAGCCTCATGTGCCAAATCGTTGCGGTTCCAAATAGCAAGTTTCAATCCCTGCTGCAAATTAAAAAAAGCAACAGCTCCATGCTCAAACTCTTTACCTATAATTCCTTTAGTCGGAAAACCTAAACCATCCCGATAAAACCGCAACGATCTCTCTAAGTCTTCAACTCCTAATGTAATGACCGTAACTCGTGGTTTCATAGTCTCATCTCCCCTTTTTCCTTCTTTAGTAATCATAAGTATAAGGCAACTTTAAGATAAACCTCTTTATCGACACGTTAGTTGAAGTTAGAGGTTTCCATCTAGTAACTAGTGAACTCCTTTTAACGATTTTTACTTTTTTGAAGCTTTTATAATAAATGTGGCTGGAACAAGGTTTGCTTTTTGAGTAGAGTACCATCTCGAAGGATTCTCAGAATGCTCTTCAGGTAAGCAAACATCATCTATTACTTTTTCTATCATAAAACCTGCTTCGACTAAAGCATTTATGTAAGTGCTTAATTTTCTATGATGAATGACGGCTAAATTCTGCCAACCTTCATTATATTCCGGGCCTTCAGTCACATAAGATTTGTTAAATATGAACCTAGACTGTTCTTGTTCGTATTTCAAACGATCATGAAGAGGATGTTCCCAGCTGAAAATAAAAACGCCGCCTGGTTTGAGATAACTATATATATTCGTGAACGTAAGATTTAAATTTGTTGTCCAACCTAAAGCATAGATCGAATAAACTATATCGAAATAACTGGATGGTAATCCCGGGTTCTCCTCCATAGGAGATTCAATTAATGTAACCTCTACTAGTTGATCGTGTAAAACGTTTCTCGCTGTCTCAATCTGCTTCGTGCACAGATCTAACCCCCATAATTCTTTAGCACCTTCTCTGCCCATATAGTGCAAAGAATGACCACTACCACACCCTATATCCAACACCTTATTCCCTTTTATTGAGCCAAATAATTTTAGTTGCTCTTCACATAATGAGAACGGTCCGTATTCAGGAAGAGCCGTTCTACCAAAAAAGCGTTCGGCTGATACCTCCCACCTTTGTTTATTTATTTTTAAAATTTCAATTGCTTCCAAAAAGCTTCACGTCCTTATGACCATATTTTTCACAGTTAGCAGACAATAAATAATTTTGAGTAAGAGCCATATTTCCATATTCAATCACGTTAATCCTTCTTGACTCTTAAGAATCAATGTGAATATAAGAATTTATTAAAAGTAACTTTTTCTAACTTCTATTGTATAATTTAACATATAATGGAATTGCGATTAGAAATTAAGAGTAAGTTTAAGTGGAGTTTTTACATGCATTCAGTTAATAGAGGAGCTATATGGAGCTATGCAATCCTATCACTCATAACCATTGCTTTTACGTTTATAGATTTAAATCAACCGTATGAGACACCGGAAGATGCACAATCTCGATTTGAACTACATTTTCAACCCATTTTCACATTTCTCATGATTAGTGCATCCTTTTTGTTTTTCAAATTACACAAAAGATTGCAAGTATTCGCTGGACCTATTTTCATTCTATTGGGGGGCTTTTGGTACCTTTGGATTTTCATGTCTTTTACAATTGGATGGGTAAGGATGCAGGGGTTTCTCGGACTTGGATTTGGATTAGTTATTAGTTTCATACTTACTGTATATCATTTGTATACCAATTTAAAAAATGAAAAAAAACCTTCTATGTAAATAAATGAACAAAGCAACAAAAAACAATATTCGCTGGAAAACAAAAAAGTCAGCAGATCATTCTCTGCTGACTCCATTTTGTTTATGTTTATAAAGATGTTTCATTTTTCTTCGATTTAGCCGGTGCAAACCAACCAATTAACGCAATACCCACTAACACACCATAGAAAATGATTGTCCAAACCGTACTATGTGGAAAATCGTGATCTAATACGCCAATATCATTATGAGCAAGTGTAATAACCGCAAGCTTCACACCTACCCACGCGACGATTGCATAAGCTGTTGTTTCTAAAGCAGGTCGTTGATCTAACAACTGAACAAACCAAGTTGCTGCATACTTAATTAAGATCAGACCCGCAATCCCTCCAAGAACAACAACGATGAATTGTCCACCGTCCATACCTCCAAAATCACCAAGTGGTGAATCTGGAAGACCTAGAGCAAGAGCAACAGCAGCTAGAATTGAATCGATGGCGAACGCCAAGTCAGCGATAGCGATCTTACCAACTGTTGGCCAGAAACCCTTTCCTTTTGCTTCTTCTTCAACATCTTCTTGAATCTTCTCATTCTCTTTACCGAACTTAGCTTGAATAACATGCTTCAATCCTAGGTATAAAAGATAAGCTGCTCCGATCGCCTGTATCTGCCAAACGTTCGCGATAAACGAAATGGCGAAAAGTGCACCAAATCGGAAAACGAACGCCATAAGAATCCCATAACTGATCGCACGTTTCTTCTCATCCTCAGGTAAATGTTTTGCGATAACCGCTAGTACAAGGGCATTGTCAGCAGATAACAAACCTTCAAGACCAATTAGAATTAATAATGCCCAACCGTACTCTAACCAAATTGAATCCATCCATGAATCTCCTTTCAAATCATACAAATAATATGTAATATCCATAGAATGACCATTTTAGTCGCAAGATACTCTTCAAGTAATTACTTGCACTATAATGAACGACTCTATACTTACAAGATTATATATTATTTTTTAGATTTTTACCTTATTTAACATCATTTTAAACTTAACAAAGTTAGATATTTAAAGGGTTTATCTTGTTTTTTGCTCTTGGGTCATAGCACAAAAAAACTTCTCTATAGACTTATTTTGTAGGTTCACAAAAAAATTGAGCAATTTCTTTAACGCGATCCATTGTAATCCCTTGTGCTTGCTCAATCGATAATGGATGGTCAGTAGGCTCGAGCTCAATAAAAGGTCGCAAATTTTGTGAGCGGGTATGTACATTTGTTTTTAAATTTACCGTTTCTGGATACATGGGAAGATGTGTAGATAACCACCCAAACATCGGATTCAATTGTTCACTATTTGGATCATCCCATTGCTCTAGAGTCCGTTCAAAGTTCTCTTTATTTAGTGATACCCATACACCCCAAACAAAGAGTTCATCAGATCCAATAATCGGAATTTCAATACAACCTCTTATGAAGAAATGTTCACCGTCCATTACACAAAAGTCATCAGTAAGTTCAAAATGTTTCTTTCTTTCTCTACTTGTAGCCTCTTCATAATATACTGGTGCTTCAATTCCATAATTTAAGGGGAGTTCATCATGATAATTTCCACAACATGTGCATTGGTATCCGCTAACTAAATCTGTCATCAGATTGCTCCTCAATTAAGATAACTTAAGATCTTACTTTTTAAGAACAACAGGAGATTCCCACCCGTCGTATTCGCCATTATATTTCTGTGCAGTTTCAATTATCAGATATGTAACTGCATCGATCATGTCGTAATCTACACTGTCTTCTCGAGAGATTGTGATGTTGAATGTGCCTTCTTCATTCTTTTCTACCTCTAGCTCCACTGTTTTAAAGCCTTCTTTATGAATGTCTTGTTCAAACGCGTTTAAATCTTTTAATGTTTGAAACTCAATCCAATGCTGAATCTCACGGGGGTGTTCTAAGTCATCATTTTCTTGTTCTAGTAACTCTACTAAATCACGATTCCCCATCTGTTGAAGATGATATTCATTCGGATATAAGAACTCGTAATAAAATGACCACGGTTCCTCTTCTTCTAAATTTGATATCTCTGTCTGATATCCACTTTTATCAAAAATAGCGAGTGCTAGTTGATCTATGATTTTGACCTGTTTTTCTTTTTTCGCATAGTAGAAAAATTCTCGTGTTCCGTTTGTAGTTAATCGTCCAACTTGAATGATATCTTCCTCGTTTAACTTCTCCATCAGATCATATTCAAGCTCACCCATTAACTCATCTTCTCTCTCGTCAGGGAAACCTAACTCAGTAGGCGACTTAACAATAAGTTTTACTGTAAACAACCATTTGTATTTACTTATATTAATTTCTTCAGTTACATCCAAATCCACAACGAATGAAGCAAGATTTTCATCAAGTTCATCGATATAAAAATTCCAGTTATCAGACATACAGACTCCTCCTTTTCTTAAGTATACGAAGGGCACATCTTTCTATCTATAGTTCTATTTTCCTGTTGATTATTTGAGGGTCGAATGAGTGAATCCACCACCTGATAGAAACCCTTTTCATGCTTGAAAGTTCACAAGTAGATTCAATACCAATCGCAGCAAAGTAAGGAACAGAAGTCCCTACTTCATAAAGTTAAATGAAATTGACAATCCAAGGACTATGATTTTCGCTGCAATATTATAGAAACTAACAATAAACAAAAACGTTCCTATTATATAGATGATTCAGCATATCGTTTGATTTTATAAAACGGTAGATGCACTATCAAGCACAATTGAAGCTCTAACAGGAAAGAAAACCCACTAACTTTTTGTTATAAACACTTCATACGCAGCGTTAATATATTCCAGTACATCTTAATCATGTTCAGTATACTGAATGACGTTACGTCAGTTTTAAGTGCTTATTAGAAAAAGAAAAAAGGATCTATCATCTGATATTTTCATCTATTATTAACCGTTCATTCTTTCTCTAGCAGTTTGAGCTTGTTTCGTTACGGAGGCTAACGAATAAGCTTTTCCAAGTCCCATTCTTGGCATATTGTTATAAATGGCTTCTGCACTCCGTTTTTCAATTTTGTAGCTTTCGTGAAAGATACCAACACTTCCATCGTCACCTATATTCTTGTTGAATGCTTTCCAAGCTACTAAGTGAGTTCTACCGTGTGCATATGCTTCAAGTTGATCAAAGCTTTTCCAATATTGAATAAGTGTTATTCTTCTCCAACTAAAAAGAAATTCTGTATGTAAAAAACCGATCTCATGGTTTTGATAAAGTTCTCTTATCATTGGACCCATGGCTTTAAATACAGGTATCCACTTAGAAAATGAAAGCAGCTTATTCACTCGCATTCCAATGACAAAAACAACAAAGTCTTCTTCCACCGCTGCCACATATCTTCCCTTATGAATATTCTTCAAATATCCCTCTCCTTTACGAGTTGAAATTTTTTGTAGATCCTTCTCTAAATTAACATTAATTGGTATTTGATGGTAAAATAAATGTGTAAAAACTAAACCTTTTATTAACGAGAGGATGGTTTCGTGAACAACTTGCAACAGTGTTTAACAGGGGAAACGTTTGGTGCTAGATTTTTAAAAGGTGACTTTCAAGCAATCTATAATCAAACGGCGAATAATTTTAAAGAGATGATTAAGATTGGACAATTTATGGAGTTATCTTCCTCCTTTAATTCTGGCGTTCAACATTATTCGTTGGTATCGGAAACACGGCTTACAGATCATTTAAGACACTTTTTATGGATAGATAACGAAAAAATCAAAGCGATTAGTGTCACTTTCGATCCTGACGATGTTATACATAGCCTCTTACTTGCGCCATATGAAACCTATCCTGAAACAGACAATCAGTTTTCAAAGAATACTTATATGATGCCAATACAAGATGAATGGTTTGTATTTTGGGGAGGTGCAAATCAATTCATCAATTATCACTATGAGATCGAAGAGCAGCGATACGCCTACGATCTTGTAATTGTAAAAGGTGGACAATCTTTCAAAGATACTCCAACATTAAATGATGATTTTTACGCGTTTAATAAAGAAGTAGTAGCTCCATGTGATGGGAAAGTCGTAAAAGTTGTAAACTCTATCGTGGATAACGAACTGGGGTCAACAAATGTTTCTAATCCAGAAGGTAACTATGTAACCATTCAACATGCAAACGACGAGTATAGCCTCATTGCTCACTTCAAGCAAAACTCAATTGTTGTAGAGCCAGGCCAAACAATCAAACAAGGTCAGTTAATAGGATTATGTGGAAATTCCGGAAATTCTACTGAGCCACATATTCATTTTCAAGTCATGGATTCACCCAACCACCACAACGCAAAATCTATACGTATTCGTTTTCATGATGATCATGAACCAATACAAGGTGATTTAGTCAAATCAACAAACTAACCACTTCCCAATGAATAACCTCATGTACTAGATGGATGACATTTACTCATCCATCTTTTTGATACAACTATGTAAGAGAAAGAGAATTAGCTCAGCTTACTCCTAATCAATTTCTCTAAGCTTGCCACTTTGTTTTGAAGATCATCGATTTCTTTTTGCATTTTTTCTTTTTCTTGATCTGACTGAAAATCATCTACTTGTGACTTAAAATCACTTGCCACATCTGTATTCAGCTGTATAATTGCTCCAATTGTCGCCACTGCATCACCTACAGTAGTAATAACTCCTCCAATTATACCTAATACGGTTCCTGCATTATTAGCTGGGTTATATTGAAACGTATCTGAGCTGTTGTTATTGCCATTTCCATTGTTATCTGAAGGTAGATCGGCAGGAAACACAAAAGGATTACGTTTCTTATTCATAATATTCACTCCAAGGGTAGAAAGGTATTGACCTCTTATATTTATGCTTTTAGCTTTTAAAATGTACATTGTACAGATATATCTTTCCTTCAATCATATCAAGAACATTGAAGAAGTCTTTGAAAGCAATTCTTATGTTCAGTAAAAGTAAATGCAAATAACAAAATCATAAGATCATTAAAATGCTTAAAATATTAAAACGACATATTTTTTTAACTAATCAAATAATTACTGAACCATTCAGAGATTTTATGGTAAAATTTATAAAAATGAACAAATTAGTATAAGTATACATATTTTGGAATTTTTATAGGGGTGACACGATGTCAGTTGTACTAAATAAATTTTATGACAACAAGAAAGGATATTTTCACATCCCTGTTGTATGGCGAGAAGAGTTTCAATTTCAGGTTGGAGAAAAAGTAGGCGTTGATGTTAAAGATGGAATAATTATCATTGATAAGATGCGCGTAAGACAATTTACTCCCATTATAGGCGTAAAAGGGAGACTAACTATTCCAATTGAAATCAGACAAGAATTGAAAAGCCATATCTATCAATTAATCGCGATTCAAGAAACCGAACAATTTATTTTAACGCCCGCTTAAAAATAAATTGTTTAACAGAATAGAATTAGATTAAGATACAAAGGTTTCTTCTATTGAAGCGTTTTTTGTATACACCTATTTACACAAACCACTATACTCACAAATTATCTAATAAAAAATTGAATTTCATAATTTCTAGAATGACTCTCCTATTATCTTTTAAAATCCATTGGAATTTAGAAAATAATTTTACTTATTTTCCGCATTCTATTGGTATAGTAAGAGTGGGAGTTGAAAGAATGTTTAACATAGAGTTGATTAACAAATTACCCGTAAAAATTTTAATCGTAGCTTTATTAATCGTAGTGACCGCGTATTTCATCAGAAAATCTGTTCAGCTTTTCTTTGATAAAACAAGTTTTCTAGATGAAAACCGTGAAGAAACGTTGATGCATTTTACAGATCAAGTTCTCAAGGTTCTTGGACTGGTGTTCTTCTTCATTTACGTATTAAGCCATTTCTTCAATCTAACGAGACTTGTTACAGGTTCAGTTGTTGTAGCCGGTGCGCTCGCATTGATCTTCCAACATATCATTAGAGATTATATTATGGGACTAGCCTACTTGTTTGAACGGCAGATCAATCTAGGTGATTATGTCATTATCAACGGTAACAAACAGGGGAAAATTGAGGAAATAAGTGTGCGTCACCTGAAGATTCGTCAATACGACGGTTATCTATACACTGTTTCTTATGGAAGTATCAACGAGCTTCAAAACGGAAACCGTGGGATGCGGCGGGTGAACGAAAGTCTTATACTTAACTACAGACAAAACCCCGACGAGGCGTTTAAGGTTATGGAGGAAGTGGCGAGAACGTGCAACGAAAAATATAGGGAGTACCTCTTAACAGATTTAGACGGTAAGCCTGTGGAAAGCTTTACATTTAATCAGATTACTGAATTAAACGTCGATTATAAAGGACACCGGTATTCTCTCTCAGGGATCGTAAAAGAAGCTCATTTTGTGGATGCAAGTAAACGATTAAGATATGAACTAGCACACGCAGCATATGTAAACAAGTTAATGATGGCAGAAAACGGTGAAATTGAAATGAATAAACATAACGATTCTCAACCATCTCATTAAGAAGTATGCAGGCTATAACGAACGACCATTACAGCCTGCTCTTCTTATATTTTAAATTTCTATATCCTCTTCATTAAGAATGGCAAGAACCTGGTGATCTTCCCACCTGCCATTGATTTTCACATTTTTCTTTGAAATTCCTTCTTTATGAAATCCAGCTTTTATTAATAATTGGATAGATTTTATATTATGAGGCATTACTTCTGCTTCGATTCGATGAAGTTTTAGCTCATTGAATGCAAACTCTATAATAAGTGGAAGAGCTTCTGTCATGTATCCTTTGCCGTTATAGTCTTTATCCAGAGAATAACCAACCATCCCTTTTTGTGCAGGTCCTCTTTCAATCTTGAACAGACCAATCTGGCCGATTAATTCATGTGTGTCATGAAGATAAATACCAAAAGAGTATCCTAACCCTTTTTCTTTGCGCTCTTCTATCTCTTTCAATCTTCTTGCTTGACCATCTAAAGTATAAAAATCCGAATCTCTATCAGGTGCATATTGCTGAAAAAACGACTTGTTTCTTGTTTCAATATCAAATAGGGCTTGCAGATCACTTATGTTTAGAAGTTTGATATAAATATTCTTCATCGTTTATTGTCCTCCATACTCGATAAATACCTTATTTGAAATTCAACTCAATAAGTTTAAAACCTCCTTAAACAAAGTTAAATAAATATTGTTCAACATATGTACAAAATATGTAGAAGTTTAATTAAAGGAATGGTATATTATTAACAGAACGATTCTATGGGAGATAAAATGATGACCACAAAATTAAATACGTGGATTCAAAAACACAATATAGATTTACAATGGCTACAAGAAGTTAGTAAGTTTCCTTCCTACAAAGTACAGAAACTGTTAGATGATCCTTTATACAAACCTGATGGAACAACAATGAGAATCGTATTAAGCATCGTAAAAAAGAAAGAGGACACCGCAAAACTAAGTGATTTTTGGGATGTTTAAACGTAGGGTTTTTCCTTATATTTTTTTAAAATAGTGACTTGTCTAGATCATTTTACCCTCCAACTGCATCTACTAAAGTATGAAATGTAGGAGGTGCTATCTTGGGTAAAGACAAGCATTGTAAGAAAAAGAAGAAAAAAGTAATCTGTTGTGATCCTATTTATATTATTGAGGATTCATACAAAGAGAAAGAAGTCACATTCGTTCATCCTATCATTCGTGTAAAACGTGAACACATTAAATATGTTCGCCGTGACGTGTATGAGGAGAAAGTAATCAAAGAAGTGATTGATCCTGGTTCTCCAACTAAATGTGATTGCAATAAAAAGCACAAAAAATGTAAGAAAAAAAGCAAAAAGAAGTAATCTCAAAGGATAATTACTCTTTTATATAAACTCCCGACCATCGTGATCGGGGGTTTTGCTATCGTTTTAGGAGTTGATATGTGTATTCACAGTACGTGTTTTTATATTTCTTACACGTTCACCGCTAAATAAGTGTTATCCACCTGTAAAGTTATGTTTACCACCTATGTTTAATGGATTTTCACTGTTGAATGAAGCTGCACAACCTAAGATCTGAAACCGACTACCCCTAACCGCTCGATTTATCCATTTGATATACTGTTTATATACATAAACGTACATTTTATCAAACAAATCGAGGAGTTGAAGAAACAAATGAATGATTATTACGAGGTGTTAATTGGTGAAGGAAATGCTGAGTTAGATCAGCGGCTTTCTGATGAATTGGATAAAGTGAACACTGCTGCGACAATCAACACTCCTGCTGCTCGAGAATTAACAGTGCAAATTTTAGATAAACATGGTGAACTTGCAGCCGGTATGAGTGGTTGGACTTGGGGCGTAGCTGCTGGTATTGCAATGACTTGGGTTCGTGATGATGTACGAAAAGACGGACTAGGTTCTCAACTACTCCAAGATTTTGAACATGAAGCTATAACACGAGGTTGCACACACGTCTTCACGACCTCTTTCACCTTTCAAGCCCCAGGTTTCTATGAACGTCACGGATACCAAGAACTGTTTCGTTGGGAATAATTACCTACTCCTGATGCTGCTGACATTCATTTTCGAAAAGAACTAGTCCCGCTATCAAAATAGATTATACAAAAAAAGAGTGTACACTAATAAAGTAATGTACACTCTTTACAACTATGTATCTAATAATTCTCTATCTTAGATAATCCTCTAAAGCTTGCTGAAGTGTAGCTTTTGTCTGAGCTTTGCTTTCAAAAGATAATCCGATATTTGTTATCTTACGTACAACTTCTGGACGCAGACCAGTAATCACACATTCACAACCCATCATGTTCGCACCTTCCATAACTTTCATGATCCGTTCGATCGTATCCGTCTCCATTTGGGCAATACCAGATAAATCAATAATTAACGTTCCAATGCGAAGTCTGCTGATTTCCAAAAGAACTTTCTCTTCAATCGTGTCTGTTCGATATGTATCAATATTGCCAATTAGCGGAAGCACACAAACCTTCGATGTGATCGGAATAATTGGGACAGAAAGATTTTCAACGAGTGTTTTCTGAGACTCGATCAGCTTATTTTTGTACTCTGAGTAACTTAAGAATAGTTCATTTAAGAATCTATCAATGCGGTCATTAATTTGTCTTTCCGTATTAAAAAAACTTTCAGCCTCTATATCAATATGATTTAATTTATTAAATTCTTGGAGAAATTTCCAAACCGTTCTTCGAATGGCTTGAACCCATTCTAGTTTAAATGCAAGTGTGAGACTATGGGATGCCCACGATACACCTTCAAATTTTGCGAATTCTTCTAATTCACGGTCTTTACCTTGGATGGTGTACATCACAAGTTTATGAGCATTAGACAATAAATCGATATTACCTACCACCAATATTTCTTCGATTTTCCCACGAACATTTCGGGCTTCAGCTAATAAAGATTCTTGGAACTCTTCTCTGTAATTAGTAAAGTATTTAATATAATCCTTCTCCAAGACTAAACCCATAGTGTTCACTCCCTTTTGAAATTTTTACCTACTTTTGTACTATTGTACCACTTTCAAAAAAGATGGAAGAAAAAATTTTGTATTTAAAACTGTTTTATGACTTAAGTATGTACTTTCGTTAAAAAAAAGAAAAAACCGCAGCAAATTTTGTTGCGATTTTTTCAAGTAATAGCAAGAAAAATTTCTTTACCAAAGTAAATCCTTTTCATATCCTAACTCAATAAGCAATTGTCCAGCAGTCTCTTTAAAAGCTGTAATAATCTCATCGTCGAACTCTTCTTTCCAGTTGCCAATTTTACCTTTTCTAAAAGTAGCTGAATCCTGAGTAGAAATGTTTTCTTTCGCACGTTTGATAACGGTATCAAGGTTTTCAAGTTCCCCTTTCGTAATAAACTGTACGATTTTATGAACTGATTGGTTTAGAGAAGCTTCACTTCTTATCAGATCTTCAAATTTAATAGAAAGCACGTGAGGTGCCGTTAACCACCCTTTAAATTCCGAGAACCAATCATGAATACCCAGATGACCTGCTTCAGGAATCCCTCTTATGATTGATAACATTCGTTCTTTTTTAGACAATTGCTTTTTTTGATAATATTGATGAAGTGGAGCATTTACTTTCTCAATATAGTAGTTATAAGAAACCACCACATCACGCAAATCGCGATAGAGGAAAATTTGTTTCATATCGAGATCTTGAAGAAGCTTCTCCCATGATGTGGAATAATAAATATGACCTGACAAAAATTCATTTTCTTTTAGCTTCTCTAACTCGCGCTGATGTCCTGCTAATTGTGCTGATATACCTTCATATAGATGTAGTTTTTGATCAAATGTGATGGGATGAATTCCTGTTAATATTTGAAACATAAGATGTGTCCCGCTCTTAGGAAACGAATTAAAGAAAAAAGGACTTATTGCTTTACTCATTTTTAACGATCACCTTTTCTATTTACATGACATGCCTTTCATATCTTATTCGTTCGTTTTCAATCCGCTTGTACAACCGCCTGCTTATACATATTTTCATTAGAATAAAAAGATTTACGGAATACATACACTTTTATCATTCAACGCACGAAACTTATAATGCAAGACCTTAACCCCTAATTGTTAGCAAGATTAAACCATGAAAAAAGGCTGGGAAACACTCCCTGCCTTTTTTCTGTGATCATTTTACTTCGAATCTCTAAAAATCCATTTTGGCACTACTTTTATATAGATCAATTCACCGATCAATTCAACGATCGTCTGCGTTACGATTACCGCTGCAGCTAATGTTCGCCAAGACTCTGGTAATGCAAGCGCTAGCGGGAGAACGACGAGTGAATTTCTTGTTCCCATGCTAAATATCAGTGCTCTTCCTGCACCTATATTTAAAGAAAATGACCGCGCAATAAAGCGAGAAACAAGTGGCATGATGATTAAGAATAAGACGTAAATCGGAACCACGTTAATGATGATATCAAAATCATTGTAGACTTTTCCTATTTGTGAAGCGACCACCGCGATCAAGACGAAAGCCATGAACGGAACAGGTAACCAAGCTGTAAGTTCCAATGTTTTATCACCAAACGATTGTTTCTTCGCCCACAATTGAGTAAGGATTGCTAGTAGTAATGGGATCACAATGAGTATGAAAAATGCTTCTAAAAATGGCTGAATCCGTACAACGGATATCATCTCTTCCCCAATGAATAACCACAAATATAGAGGAAGCAAGACCATTTGAACTACAAATAAAAGTGGCGTTGCCGCTAGCATTAATTTTTCGTTTCCTTTTCCCAATTGAGTAAAGACGATTACATAATCAATACATGGAGTTAGGAGAACTAAGCAAATCCCTAAAAGGATTGGTGGGGATTGTGGAAAAATGGAAGTAAGGATCCACACAACGATGGGAACACATACAAAATTTCCGATTAATAAAGCGAACATGAATCTGATGTCTGAAGCAGCTTCTCTGAGCTTTAAAAAAGGAATTTGTGCAAACATCCCATACAGAAGAATAACGATTAGTGGAGAAATCATCCTTTGAAGTCCAGTTCCAAAACGTTCAAAACTTAGACCGATGAAAGCACCTAGTATTAAAGAAAGAACATAGATCCATATTTGTTGATTTTCAAGACCTTCCCTCGTGACCATCTCTAACCTCCCTCTATTTAAGCTTTAAGTATGTCATATCACTTTTCAAATTATTAATATACCATTCTCGCAAACAATAAAAAAGAACCGCCTGCCTTCAGACGGTCCACTGTTGTTTATTAAATGTTTTAAGCGCGTTCCAATACTTTAGCCAGCATATGGTGAATAACCTCGTGATCGCGTGGATCGTACAATCGATATTCTTCACCAGGAAGCGTATACCACTCTGCCGCTCCCGCGTATGTGATAGCAAGCTTCAAGATACCTTCTTCATTACAACTTGTCTTAAGCTCGAGCTCCCCGCTGATCACGCCGACCTCTGTAGTCATTACACCATGAGTTGCCGTAAAGACCGTTGATTTCTCTTCCATTGGAGTAGCTCCTTTCTTTTAAAAAACTTGGTACATATTTTATACTTTACATCTATTAATACGTGCAAGTGTTAAGCATGCTTTGAAGTTGTGTTTTTTCCGCTGATTGAAGATTTAATCCCCAGTTGTACTTCGTTTGAATCCACCATTTTGCATATCCACACCCAGCTGCAGTACGAGTAGGTTTCCAAGTTGAAGGATCTTGGTCCCCTTTTGATCGGTTAGAACTTGCCGTCACGGCAATAAGTTGAGGTCCCGTAAGGTCGTTGGCGAAATCCTCACGTTTATCTGTCGTCCAGCTGCTGGCACCAGAACGCCATGCTTCAGCTAATGGCACCACATGATCGATATCAAGATCAGATGGATTCGTAATCGTTATACCGTCATAATAGCTGTACCAACTGCCTGATGTTACTGGACAGTTCCCGCTAAACGAGTCTGCATCACGTTTAAGAACAACTTGACGTGTATCACATCCTCCACCTTGACTCGACCAATGAGGAAACAGATCGCGGGAATAACCAGTCATTGTACCTTCTGTCTTAACCACTAATGCGTTCAACTGAGATTGTGCAGCAGATTTAGTAGGTGTTCCTGGCGGCAGCGCCCATGCCTTTTGGTTATCATCAGATGAAACGAACACAAAAGACATCACCAGAGTAAAAACAAACGAACACAACATCGATTTCTTCAACATGCTTAAATCCTCCAATATGTAGTTTTTTGAATCGTTATAATTTTATAATATGTTTTACGGATTGGCATTACGAATTTAGCAATTAAACATAATCTAGACCAACGATATAGGTGGATAGTCTAGTTTTTTAAGGCTAAAATTCTTCTTGAGAACCATTATAGTAAAATATATTTATTTGTTTTATGATTCCACTATTGCATCGCAGGTTGTTTTTCTCCTGGAAGAGGAAGAGGGTCCATGCTTTGATCGTTTGGTGATAGATCGATGCCATAATCCTTCGCAAACACCATGTGTGTTTCTTTTAAAACATTCTCGTGGTTTAGGTCCAAGTTAAATACACGAGCTCCGCGAAGTCGATTCTTCTCCTCACCAGAAAGTCCGTACGCTCCAAATCCAGCACTTCCGCCATATCCAAGCATAATACCATAGTAGTTTCCTGCGTATGTGTTTATGTGGTCATGTCCACAGAACACTCCTTTTACATCGCCTCGATGCTGCATCGCTGAGAATAACCCAGAATTGATCGGACCCGGACATTCATCTTCGTTTCTCTCACCTGTAATCTGATGTTTGTTTTTAGCACGTGCATGATCAGCTTCTGTTCGGCCATCTACACTCGAATACCACATATAGCGGTGCTCCCATAACGGAATGTGTATGAACATGAGAGAAGGTACCTTAAATCCAAAACGGTTTTCGATCTTTTGAGACGTTTCATTGTACCAGCTGACTTGGTCAAAGCGAACCCAGTCCCACGTTGGATAACCATCAAAATTTTGACCCGCAATCTCTTTTGGTGCGTATCTACCACTATCCATCAACCAAAAATTAAAAGCGGGCTTCTTCCCTTTCGTGTCCCAAACAAGAAGATTCATGTTCCCGGTCCCTGTGATGTTTTTCGCTCCCTTATCGTTCACATTGTGTTTGTAAGATTGGTAGAATGCTAGCATCTTACTCTCATCCACACCGCTTTTTGGGGTAGAATCTTCATCATGATTTCCAAAAGTTACGGCCCACTTGATGCCTCTCTTTTCCATCGGTCCAGCCACATTGTTCATCGCCTGGTTCATTTCGAGTTCCGAATCACATCCACCCGTAATCACATCTCCGTTCAATACCACAAAGTCAGGCTTCTCAGCATCTAGCACTTTTTCAATTAACTCAATCGTACGACGGTCGATCCGCTCATCGTCTTGCGTATCGTTAAACTGCACGACCTTGAAAGACCCATCCGAATGAAACTTTAACACTTTTTCTTCCTTTCGATCTGCATGGGCTTTTTCAGTGAATAAGTTAGATGTATCACCGAGCGAACCTAGTGTTAATGCCAACGTGCTCGCTCCTCCGATCTTAATAAAATCGCGACGATTCACTTGTTTAGAACTCATTTTGCTCCCCCTCCGTATTTATGTATGTTGGATTGTTACAAGATTAAGAGTATCAAGGGTTTTTTTAGGCAGTGTTTGACTGGTGTAAATGTTGTGTGAGAGTAGTGGCTGTGAGATTTTACAAATTGTTGCCCCCACAAAGTTGAAGAAATGGATATATAATAGGCTTAACCATAAAATGTTTAATTTGGAGGTTGGTATGTTTAAATTCAATAAAAATGTTTCGATTTCTGTTGGCAATGTGTATGCCGTCAAGTTGCCTGATGGCCGGTATGGAGCAATCAGAATTATAGACAAACAAGATCGGTCTACAACTCTCATAACCACTCCCTATATTAGTGATAGACTTCCTAACATTGATGATAAAAAATTAAAACAAACGCTAGTCCAAAATCGATTTTTCTTTGATGGGCAAAAGGCGGGATCGATTGTTGATGGTAAACCACCTAAAGAGTTAATTTTTATTGGTAATATTCAGATGAAAGAAGAACGCCGCTTTCCCGGTTATAGTGGCGATTGGGATAAAGACACGGGAATAGAAGCTTATTATGAATGGCGCTGGGAACATGATCGAGAGAACTTTGAAATAGAAATTCGACAAGATGAGGAAAGAATGGCTAGAGAATCACTTGCTAAAGTACAAGCACCTAAGAAAATGATGAGTGAAGAAATGTTTTGGTCTATCATCTCTTTAGTAGATGGTGAGGATATAGAAACTGCCATTCAGAAGTTAGCAGGACTTGGTGTACGGAATATTAAGCAGTTTGAAGAAACCTTGTCTTATAAACTCTTTCAATTAGATACAGAAGAACACGCACGCAATATTGGAGTTTATTCCTACAAGGACGAAAATGAGCATTTTTCGGCTGATTTATTTTTATATTTTCGATGCGCTGTCATTACCAAAGGTAGAGACTTTTATGAATTAGTATTACAGAACCCTATTCTTATGCTTAAAAATGATACATGTGAACCCCTACTGGATCTAGCTTCTGAAGCGTATGAGCTTCGCACCGGTAAAGACTTCGATTATGAAACTGGTTGTGATTATGAAACATTCTCCAATTACAAGGGGTGGGAATAGCTTACTAAGTGGTTTACCTAAGGGGTATATTCTATGCAGAATTTGTCGATATTTAGCAACTCGTCGATAAATCATTGAAATTTGTGGAATTATTGTTCAATCTCGTGGAATTAATGAAGAAATTTTTGAAATCATACTATAATATTCATGTATAAAGTGGTCCAATACCCTGCACGGTATATAAAATTAATACGAATAAGCCACTAAAATAGAGCTTAATTACATATTTCATTCTAGTTACAACTCACTTTTCTCTTTCAAACGCAAAAAGTGACTTTCATGCAACTCTTTCCCTCAAAAAATAGCCAATCACCATCACATTATAATCATTTATTTAATTCTAGCCTGTGTTTAACCTCAAACACAGGCTGTTTCTATTTCCAGCACCCATTCCTGTAACGGTGGACAGACTGTATCCATATTTTATTATGAGGAATTTGAGCAGAGACTCTCTACTCGTTCTAGATCTGACAAAAAACAAGGAGGTGTTTGTATTGGACAATAAACACCAATGGAATTTGGATGGATTAAGTACTGGAGACTTTCAAGTTAGTGGCGGTCAGCCACATCATCCCCAAGAACAGCAAGCACAAGACCCTCGTCTTATCGTTCCAGGCTGTGTAATCGGAATCTGTTTTAACTTTTGTGCAGGTTGCGCAGGTTGTGGCGGATGCGCTGGATGTGCTGGATGCGGCGGTTGTGCTGGTCGTTGTGGAGGCTGTGGCGGTTGTGGCGGATGTGCTGGACGTTGTGGTGGTTGCGGTGGTTGCGCTGGACGCTGCGGTGGATGCGGCGGACGTTGCGGAGGCAGATAATAAGATATATACCGAAGAAGAAATTTCAGGGGGCTTTGCTCAAGATTTTGAGCATCAGTCCTCTATTTTAATTTATCATGCCGCAACAATCATGATTTCGTCCCCCTGAAATAGACAATTTCTACAAATGTATTTTTCAAAATAACACACAAAAATATATTCACGGTAATCTTAATTAATTTCACGGTAATCCGCAATTTATTCACGGTAAATAGTTATTTATTCACGGTAATTGCTTTTATATTCACGGTACTCAATTACGTAATAATAATGTGACATAACGGACAAGCAGAATCCATAGAAATAGATGATGAGCATTAGGTTAGGAGGGGTATTATGCCAGGCGTCACTCTCTCTATGTGTTTGAAAATCAACCGAGACACGTTCGTCTATCCACAAAATAACGGCGGCGTTTATCTCCGTAACAACGTGACTTCTATACAAATGAACGGAGATACGATCGATCAATGGCTGCAAAAATTAATTCCTATGTTAGATGGTAACCGGTCCATGGAGCAAATTACGGACGGACTGCCTGATCCATATAAAGAGCAAGTCTTTAAGATCGCTGAAGTGTTATACAAAAATGGTTTTGTTCGGGATACAAGTCAGGACCTTCCACATCAGCTGCCCCCTGCTCTTTTAGAAAAATATGCATCACAGATTGAATTTATTGATCACCTTAGCCACTCTGGTGCGCATCGATTTCAAAATTATCATGAATCAAAAGTCGCTGTTATAGGCTGTGGTCCACTTCTCACTTCACTTACAGCTTCACTTTTACAATCAGGACTTCCTGCTTTCACAATATTTCACAAGGCTGTAAACCAAGATGAAACCAAAAAACTGCAAGAGCGAATAAAGGCCACAAAAAAGCAAGAGCCCGAATCTTTCATTACACTCTTACCCTTTAATGAAAACAGCTGTACAGAAGATCTAACAAACGTTGATTATGTTCTTTATGCAAACGGAGATGAGAACACAGAAGAACTCCTTATGGTCCAAAACATATGCAGGGAACAATCAAAATCATTTCTACCTGTTACATTACAAAACAATCAAGCTTTTGTAGGTCCATTTGTGTTATCTGATTCTGCAGCATGCTGGAAAACAGCTTCTATACGTTTAGGAACAAAAAGCAGCGAGGGAAACAAATCCATTCCATCCCGCACAGCTTCAAGCCTAATCGCGAACGTCGCTGTTTTTATGTTGTTCAAAAAGATAACAGGTGTACAGGAAAACCCAGAAAACTACATCTATCAATTGAATATGAAGACATTTGAAGGAAGCTGGAATCACGTATCTCCCCACCCTCTAGTAAACAAAAAAATGAAGGTTGATCAGATCGAAGACCCTCTCTTGTTCTTAAAAGATTCACCAAACCGAGAACTTGATCTGTATTCGTTGTTTTATCAGATTACATCAAGGGAAACCGGACTATTCCGTTTGTTTGAAGAAGAAGATTTAACCCAGCTTCCACTGTCACAGTGCCAAGTAAAAGTGGCAGACCCTTTTGGTGAGAGTGAACCAGAAGTTATCACAGTTTCAGGCAGAACACACGAAGATGCCCGACTAGAAGCAGGTTTATCTGGAATTGAAACCTATGTGAAAAAGTTATTTCAAAATTCTCCAGATGCTAAGAGTGTTGGTACCGGCCGATCTGCAGCTGAAGGAATGTGTAGAGCACTGCAAAACAAGCTGCAAGAAATCTTCATGAAATCTCAAAACAAAATGCAAGTTTCTGCAGAAATTAATGTAAGTTCTATTAAAGACTCATACTCCACTTTCCTAATTCAAGCACTTTCAACGCTTGGTGATGAGATTGATGAGATCAAACTCTATTTAGGAAAGAATGTTTATGGTTTTCCGGTGGTATGGGTTCAGCAGGATAGTAAATGTTTCGGCTCTATAGGTCTAGATGAGAACCGTGCATTACAAAACGCACTTCAAGGAGCTCTTATGTATCGGCAAAATAAAGCAAAAGCATCTAGCAAGAAATGCATAATATCGTCTAGCACCATTCCAACCAGTCGACTTCAAACGATTACCCTCTCAGAAACAAAAGAAGTACCACTAACAAAAGCTTTAACATCTGCTCTACAAACGTTAAAAATTAACAACTGCAACGTAAAGTTTTACACGCTACATGCAGAGTCCATTCTGAACGAAAATACTTCTGGCCTGTTTGGAATCACACTCTCTTCGGAGGTTCAATCATGACTCAAACAATCATTTTGATCGGAAATGGTAGTCTAGCAAATGAAGTCTACCACCAACTATATGAAACCTGTCACATCTCTCGTTTTAAAACGGTGGAAGATGCAGTAATCAATAATGAAAAGCTAGCATTAGTTCTTCATGATAGCTGGAATCCGGCTCAGCATGTTAAAGCCGAAGAATTGTTCCAAAACTGCAATATGCCATGGCTGCGTGGTTTTGTGTTCTTTGGTGAAGCACATATTGGTCCACTCGTTCAGCAAGATCAACCAGGCTGCTCACAATGTGCGGATCTTCGCTTTTTCATGACCGGCCAAGACCGTAGAATACATTTTCACATGAAAGAAGATCAATTATTAAAACAAGAATTACCGCGCGATGTTTGGGCTACTAATCTTGCAATCAACCAGACAGCTGCCCTCATTTGTGATGAGGTCGAGCGCTTTTTGCATGATGGTACTCCGCATACTGGGGTACACGTATACTTGATGAACCTACAAACGTTCAAACTTTCAAAGCATTTCTTTTTACCAGATCCTTATTGTGAAACTTGTGGTGACATACCACTTGATACCGATGATCATGCTAAGGTTTCTCTTCAATCTAGTCCTAAAATCTCACGAGACGTTTATCGTTGTCGTTCGATAGATGAGCTACAGAAAGTATTAAGTCGAGATTATTTAGATAATCGTACTGGCCTTCTCAATTTTAAACGATATGACTTGATCTCACCTTTCGCAGACACTGTTGTTAACCTGCCTTTGCTCTCTGGTAACGAACTGAATGCCGGCCGGACACATTCGTATCTGCATAGTGAACAAGCGGGTATTTTAGAAGGACTTGAGCGGTATTGTGGTTATGCGCCACGAGGAAAACGTACAATCGTTTATGAACCTTACAACAAAGTGAAAAATGTAGCGATGAATCCTCTATCAATTGGAACTCATTCACAAAAACAATACAGTCAGCACCATTTTCCTTTTCGACTGTTTGATCCAGACCGTCCGATCCACTGGGTGTGGGGATATTCGTTATCCAAGGACCGGCCTACATTAGTACCTGAATCATTCGCCTATTACAGCATGGGTGGCGGAGAAGGGTTTGTTTATGAAACTTCAAACGGCTGTGCAGTTGGTGGTAGCTTAGAGGAAGCCATTCTATATGGAATCTTCGAGATCGTGGAGCGTGACGCGTTTCTTATGACGTGGTACGGCGAACTGCCTATTCCGCGTCTTGACATGAAATCAATAGATGACTGGGAGCTTCAGCTCATGGTTCAGCGCATCCTCCATGTGACAGGGTTTGAGATTCAATTATTTAATGCCACTACTGAAAACGGGATTCCAAGCATTTGGGCGATGGCAAAGAATACGAAGAACGATGGCTTGAATCTGCTTTGCGCAGCAGGTGCCCATCTTGATCCACTGAGAGCAGCCAAAGGTGCTGTTCAAGAACTTTCGGGCATGCTTCTTAATATGGAAGAAAGCTTTTTGAAGGATCGGAAGAAGTACGAAAAGATGTTTAAAGACTCTAGTCTTGTTCGTCATATGGAAGATCACTCGATGGTTTACGGCTTAAAAGAAGCAGAGAAAAGGTTGTACTTTTTACTAGATAAACGGAAGGTGCGTGATTTTGAAGAAGAGTTCAAACCGGTTCGTCAAACTGACGATCTTTTAGAGGACCTAAATAGTGTGCTGAAAATCTTCAAGAAACTAAATCTCGAAGTAATCGTTGTGGATCAAACGGGACCAGAATTAAAACGGAACAGTCTACATTGTGTAAAAGTGATCATTCCTGGCATGCTGCCGATGACGTTCGGACATCATCTCACTCGATTACAAGGATTAGACCGCGTACTCACGGTACCGATGAAGCTCGGATATGTGAAACAAGCGTTATCACCCGACGAACTGAACCCGCTCCCTCACCCATTTCCTTAAAACTGTACTAAGAAAGAAAGGGGCATTTTACATGAACCTCGATGAGTTTTTATACAGACTTCATTACGAGACCGAGAAGATTACTCCGCCTGATTGGGAGGTAAACTGGGAAGATGCCCCGCTTCCCTATAAATTGTACACAGCAAATCTGCCTGTAGTTGAATTAACTAGAAATCATTCTAATATCCTCTCACCAAGTACTCACCCAACGCTAACTGATCTAAGTCAATTTCTTTCGTATTCCTATGGAATTACACAGTTGAGTGAATCGTTTCTTTCCTTGGATTCAGTGGATACGTGGATGACTTATCGCCGCTTCGCTCCCTCTGGAGGTGCACTCTATCCAAGTGAAGTGTATCTATATGTGAAGCTCCACGAACTACCTACTGGCATCTATCATTACGATGCTGCACATCATTCGTTGATTTGTTTGCGTGAGGGGAATTTTGATGATTATTTGGATCAAGCTTTAGGAAATCGCTGCGATATGTCAAAATGTTTTGCAGCTGTATTTGTATCGACTTTCTTTTGGAAAAACTTCTTTAAATATCACAACTTCTCTTACCGTCTTCAAGGACTCGACGCAGGCTTTTTACTTGGCCAGATGTTAGAAGTCGGAAAACATAAGGAATTTGGGACTGGCGTTTATTATCAATTCTTAGATGGGGCAATCAACCATCTACTTGGGATTCATGAGGATGAGGAAAGTGTGTATGCCGTTCTTCCTCTCTCCATAGACAACAATATGAAATGGTTTGAAGATATAAAAGACGTTCAGACTACCTCAGCAAAACTATGTGAAGAGCTTGTGCCCATACATCTTCAACATTACATGAAGTCTAAGGTTGTTCATCCTTATCCAATGCTGCGTAAATTAAATCAAGCTTGTATGTTGCATACTTTTTCTAATGATAAAAAGCGTTCAATAAATAATGTTTCACCTCTTGTAAAAATACCGCAAACCAACGATATATCTAATTCGTTTTCAAAAGCATGCAGACATCGATATTCCCCAGGACAAGATTTTGTTTTAAAACCACTACAATTCGAAACCATTTCACACCTTTTAAATGAACTAACTTTCATGAGTCACTATCGAAACGATATTGATCAAGATATATCACTCTTAACGTCCCGTGTTTCCCTTCGATTTACTTCATATGGTGTAGAGGGACTTTCTAACGGTATGTATGAAGTCTGTACATCTACTCATAAGATAAAGCAGATCTCACAAGGTGATTATCGAATGGCTCTACAAGATGGTCTGCTTTCCGATTTTGTTAACATGGCTCAGATTCCACTTTCTTTTAATTTTAGCGGCAGCAGAAAGCACTACCAGGAACTGTACGGTTATCGCGGTCATCGGATTCAGCACATGGAAACGGGCATATTAGCTCATAAACTGCTACTCGCTGCCTCTCTACAAAGTATGAACGGCCATCCTGTTCTCGGGTTTGATGTTCCTTCGTATGATGGCTTGTTCCAACTAGGAAAATATGAAAGAACGAGTTTACTACAGATTCCAATCGGTTACCACAGGCCACCAGCAAGATTACAAAGTCATTTGGATGTGTAAAAGCCTGTGGCTATGGGGCCACAGGCTTTGATGTGTGTTGAACATTTAGTTGCTATCTACATTCTTATACCGGTTGAAAAAAACATAAGAAGCAATGGTTGTGATGAGAACCGTTGATAGAACCACAACAAGCATGCCCGTAAATTTATAAACGCCCGGCAAAAAGGATATCGCGACAAGCAGAATTCCTGCAACTACAAAGAGCTTTCCGCTAAGCTGATGTGTCTTTCTCCACGTCTTTTCATTCGCAAGCGTCCACGGTGTGCGTACTCCGATAAAGTAGTTGTGTTTGATTCGCGGCAAGTAGTTTCCAAGTACGATAAAAAGTAACCCGATCCCCAAATTTACGACTAATGAAATGTCTATATTAAAACCTAAACTATAGCCGATAGTCACACATTGAATAAGCAAGAAGAACGCGTTTATGATTGTAATAACAATGAGATAACTGCCAGAAAATTTCTTGTAGTTCTCTTTCTTCGGATCAATTCTCGGCATGTAAATAAACAACATCATCATAACGATCATTAAAATTGGTGAAAAGAACACGGCATTTAGTTTATCCCAATACCCATCCACCTCACCGTTGATGTTCCAATGCATCGCCATTTGATCAGGCAGATAAGGATACGCGATCACACCGACCAGTACACTAAGTGCAATAAGAAGGTAACTCCATCCATACTTTTTCATCATTTTTCCTCCTTTGTTGTAAACGTGAAATACCAGCTCATTAATTCATGAAACACCGTTGTGTTCAAAGAATAATAGATATGCTGTCCTCTTCTCTCATCATCGATTAACGAAGCATGCTTTAAGATTTTTAGATGATGAGACACACTCGGCTTTTGCATGTCGAAATGTGAAGCGATCTCTCCTGCTGTTAGTTCATCTTCTTTTAACAGCGTTAAGATTTGTCTTCGAGTCGGATCAGATAATGCTTTAAATGCTTCATTAAGAGACATTTTGTCACCTCAGGATGTTTTCCGTTATTAGATATTTAGATAAGTGTCTAACTATCTAATTACATAATATGTTTATTTTACATTTGTGTCAATCATTACAGTAAAATTGGATCAATTAAAATAAGCACATTATTAGTTAAATAAATGTGCTTACTTCAAGGAATATTCTTTTGATTTAACGATGAGATGGCCAAGACCCCTGCATTTTTCTTAGCAGCATGATCTGACCGGTATGATAAGCATCATGAAGTAAGATATCAATAAGATCACTTTCTAATCCACTTTCTTTTAATTCTTCAGAACTCATCTTATTGAGTAACTCTTTTAGTTTGTTGTGTACGTTTTCTGCACGATTGATGGTAAGATTCCAGTCATCATCGTCTTCTGTTTGTTTGGTGATAAAGAAGGTATCGTTTCCATCTATTCGCGTCCACACTTGTCCTTCCAAAGTGGCAACAAGTCTTTCTTTGTAATAGATGAGATGATTGACGTTCTCCCAGATGGATTTTGTTGCTTCGCCCGGTGGTCTAAAGCTCGCTTGCTTAGCCGTTAATCCTTCTATAGCTGGTTTGAGGGACGCGTACCAGCTCTCTTTATCAAACGTGGAGTCCAACACTTTTAGTAAGAATTCGGCTCTGCTCATGTTCCTAACCCTCCTAATGGTTTGTCGGATTTTTTACCATTGGTTCCATGAGGTCTGTATCTGGCGGAGCGTATCCTAATTGTCTGCCCATCTTCACAATCTGTCCCTTATGATGAAATTCATGAGTCATCGTGTGGGTAAATAACCACAATGCCGTAAAATCAGCTTGACTGCCATTTCTAAACGTCACTTCTACTGTTTGATCCCAATTGTCTTCGAATTTGTCGAGAAATTCATAGACCAATTCATCTATTTTTCTAAAAAGCTCACGCATTTCTTGTACGTTATGTATGGACTCGGACGTAATATCAGAAAGCGACTTCCCAAGAGCACGAGCACCGAGCCATACTTGGTAACAACCCGCTACGTGGACATGTTGGCTCAGAATAGATTCACCACTAAATCCTTCAAGTTTCTTTGCATAATCACTTAGGGATATCGTCTCGCAATATTGAAAAAGAGTCTCTCTCGTTATACGTACCCAGTCATACTGAGTTCTGAACAAATTCATACTCTCATCTCCTTTTTGAACTCACGAATACTTCCCCATCTATAAGATGATTTCCTTCTTGAATGGTTTAAAAAATATTCACCATCAACCTATTCAAAAAAGATGCATCCCTTTTAATAGGAATACATCTTTGATAAAGAAATGCTCATAATGTTTGTAAAAATCGGTCAATCCGGCGCATCGCCTCTTCAAGCTTTTGAACAGAGGTTGCATACGAGCAACGAACATGTCCCTCTCCACTCTCGCCAAAAACACTACCCGGAACAACCGCAACCTGTTCTTTCATCAGAAGCTGTTCGGCAAACCCTTCCGATGACAATCCAGTCTTTTCGATAGAAGGAAATACATAAAAAGCACCGCCTGGCACATGGCATGATAAACCCATCTCCTCAAGAGCATGAATGACTAAACTACGGCGCTGCCTATAGCTTTCCTTCATTTTCACTACATCCTTCTGCCCGTTAACGAGTGCTTCAAGGGCAGCATGCTGAGCCATCGTAGGAGCGCACATCATCGTATACTGATGGATTTTTAACATGGCTTGCAATATAGCTTTAGGTCCACAAGCAAAGCCTAATCGCCAACCTGTCATGGCAAATGCTTTTGAAAATCCAGAAATTAAGATCGTGCGATCACGCATATTTTTCACTGCAGGAAAACTCGTATACGGTTCATCGTATGTTAGTTCAGCATAAATTTCATCTGAAATCACGAGCAAGTCATGCTTCTCTACTACCTCCGCAATTCTTTGCAAATCGCCTTTTGACAAAACAGTGCCTGTAGGATTATTTGGACTGCATAACATAAGCACTTTCGTTTTGTCTGTGATCGCCGCTTCGATTTGTTCAGGCTGAAGCTTGAAATCATCCTCGCTATACGTGTTTACCGGAACAGGGACTCCGCCAGCAAGTGTTACTGTTGGTGCGTAGGAAACAAAGCTTGGCTCAACAACAATAACTTCCTCTCCGGGATTAAGGACCGCACGCAAAGCTAAATCAATCGCCTGTGAAGCACCGACTGTAACCACCATTTCATCTTCAGCACTATACGTAACACCGAACCGTCGTTTCATATAGCGAGAGATCTCATTTCGAAGCTCAAACAATCCTGCATTGGCGGTATAAGCGGTATAGCCTTGTTCCAATGAATGATAACTCGCTTCAATCACGTTCCAAGGTGTAACGAAGTCCGGCTCCCCGACTCCTAAAGAAATGACGTTTTCCATCGAGGAAGCAAGGTCAAAGAAACGACGAATACCAGACGGCTGAATAGATTGCACGGTATTTGATAAATATTTTGAAGTTGGTTCAGTAATCATGGCGACACCACGATTCGTTTATCTTCATTGTTATCACTAAATACAAGGCCATCATGCTTGTATTTTTTTAAAATAAAATGAGTTGTTGTTGAGATGACTGAATCGATAGTCGAAAGTTTTTCCGATACAAAACGCCCAACTTCTGCCATCGTTTTACCTTCGATCGACACCGACAGATCGTAAACGCCAGACATGAGATAGACTGCTTTCACTTCTGGGAATCGGTAAATGCGCTCTGCCACTTTATCAAAGCCAACACCTCGTTTTGGTGTGACCTTTACATCGATCATGGCTGTTACAGCTCCATCTTCTGTTCCTTTTGTCCAGTCAATTATGGCTGAATAGCCTAGAATCACTTTTTCTTTTTCAAGCTTTTCTAAGATTTGTTTTGTTTCATCCTCTGTTATTCCCATTAACTTTGCGATCGTACCTGTTTCGAGACGTCCGTTTTTTTCAATGAGTTGCAATAATTCGCGTTCTGTAGAGTTCAAATCAATCACTCGCTTTTAGTAGATTATGCTGACCATTATAACAAACCCTCTACGTTAATCCACTCGGAATTTTTACATAATACACGGATATTCGTTAATAACGGTTTCTTTCATTATTCTAATTGAAGCCAATCATGGCATTCATCTGCTAACCGCTGTAACTCGTTAATGAAAACACTAGCGTGATAGCCATCACAAACGGCATGATGCACCTGTATAGATAATGGAAGCAATATTTTAGAATCCAAGGTGAAATATTTACCACTTGTAATGATGGGTAACAAATAATTGTTATCCTCATTTTTGTTCAAATTAAATCCTGTAAAGCTAATCCAAGGAATCATGGATATCGGAAAGGAATTTGGAGGTTCATCCTTTTTCGTGATTAATCCTTTAACATTAGAATATCGCGATATATCCTCATTGTAGTTTTTATAAAAACGATGAAATTCACTGGAATACTCTGTCCAAATACTAGAGAACGATTTATTATCACGATGAAAGATCGTATAGCTTGGCAACATTTCATCCCAAAAACCTAGCTTCCCATCCTTAAAACAGGTGCGGAATTCTTCATGAGCATTTACAACGTTACTAACCATGAAAATGAGAGCAGGATAAAACTTAACTCCCTTATCACGAATATGTTCTAGTAATCTTGTGATGTCAATGTTTGCGGTTAAGCTAAAGGTGCATTTTTGACTTAAGTAATGTTCAAAATAGGGAGTTCTATCCCAATTCTCTTTATTGATTGCACGAAACTTCATATGTTTAGCCTCCTAAAATTTGTTCATTGTTTTTTAGAAGGCTATCTTATCTGTTTTTGCCATGTTTCTCACCTCAAAACTACTCATTGAGTTCCCTAGTTATTTTACAAGGATGTTAGCTACAAACTCTGTATCTCCTTGATCAGAATCGAAGTCTATCTCTAGAACATAATTTCCTTTTTCTTTTGGAAAAAAGAAAGTTTTGTCAGTTTCACTTAGCATGTGAAGATCGTTTCCTTTTCGAGCTACAACACCAATGCGAACTTCCGAATATGGATTCATTCCTTCGATCTCATTTTGTTCAATAATTAAATAACCGCTACTTCCAGGTTTAACGGTAATTTGCTTTTCCTTGGCAGCAAGTGCTTTTAGATCAATATATTCTTTATCATAATCTTCGTCAGTAAAGTTCCACTTTCGGTTTCCTTCTTTAAGTTTGTATAACTCATCGCCCACCTGAAGAAACGCTTCTGGGGGACTCTCGTAATATTCTTCGCCTATACAGCCTGTTAATAATAAAGGTGCCAGAATAAGTGTTGCTAGAAAAATTACGCTTTTTGTCATGTTCATAGTTCAAATCCTTCACTTTTACTATTTTAATAAAAAAGGATATCAATCCGTTTTTGATTGGAAATGAATCCGAATAAAAAGGATAAGAAGATTATTAATATGAAATAGATTTTTATCATTTGAGTTTTCTTCCATATATATATGTTTGTTAAAACCATTATGGAAAAATAAACTACACTTGCAGCTATAGTAATAAATAGCACGGGAATTAATAATCCTTCATCTAATGTAGGATCTAAAGTCCTCCCAAGTGCTTCTGCAATATACAGATAAAGTAATACAAATTAAACAAGCAAGTAGTGAAATAAATATCCAAAAATGATGTTGAAAACAAACGTTACAAGAAATAATAAAATGTAGTTCACCTACTTTAAATGTAATGACAAATGAACCTTTTTAAAAGAGCATTCTCTTCTCTAATTCTTAAAAACACTTCAATAAAAAGTACAATTCTCCTTCTTGACGAAATGTACCTACTCAATAGTTATATTCAGTAAAATGTCTCGAATCACTGTGATCTCAGATACAACTGCAAATTGCTTCTGTAGAGGAGGTTGTGACACATTCTTATAAAACATTAATTCTTAAATAAGGTCATTCTTCTAAAAGTCTTAAATATAGTCTTTAAATTCTTCTGTAACATGCTTAGCTGAAAAACCTTTTCAGACGTAAATTTTGAAAGTCCCTCATCCTACAAAAGCCTGTGAATTCTTATTTAACTTTATACTACATAAGTTTGATTCATTTAATGTCCATTGTTGGTATATTAGTTATCGTAGATTTGTTATTTGAAAGAAAATACCTAATAGAAAGAGGTTGATTTTTAATGAAATCGTTGAGCAACATTTTTCGTTCATCTGCTTTTCGTAAAATTGTGCCTGTGCTATTTCTTTCTAGTGCAACTCTTGTAGGCTCAATCAGTCATGTTGATGCTAAAGAAACAAGACCCAATGAACAAGGAACTGCAAATCATCATGTTTTTTCCAAACTTGAGGAAAAATTTGATGCTAAACTCGGAATCTATGCTTTGGATACTAGTACAAATCAAACAGTAAACTACCAATCAGATGAGCGCTTTGCTTATACCTCTACTCATAAAGCTCTAGCTGTAGGAGCACTTTTACAACAGATTTCTATAGAAGACCTTAATCAAACCATTACCTATACACGCGACGATCTTGTCACTTATAGTCCGATTACAGAAAATCATGTTGATACGGGAATGACTCTTAGTGAGCTAGCGGATGCTTCTCTTCGATACAGTGACAATACGGCTGGAAACCTTATTCTTAAACAACTGGGAGGACCGGCTGGATTTAAAGAATCACTGGAGGAAATTGGTGATTATGTTACCACTCCAGAGCGCTATGAGCCTGATTTAAACGAAGTTAATCCCGGTGAAATTCACGATACAAGCACACCAAGAGCACTTGCTACTAGTCTTCAAGCCTATGCACTGAAAGATATAATCCCAACTGAAAAACGCGAATTATTAATAGATTGGATGAAGAGAAACACTACTGGAGATGCCTTAATTCGTTCAGGAGTGCCAAAAGGGTGGGAAGTAGCTGATAAGACTGGGGCAGGATCATATGGCACGCGAAATGACATTGCGATCATTTGGCCGCCAAATAGAGACCCTATTGTTCTTGCTGTACTTTCCAGTCGTGATCAAAAAGATGCTGATTATAACGACAAGCTTATTGCTGAAGCAACGAAAGAAGTAATAAAGATCCTCAAAGTCAATAAATAACACGCGTTACGTCCAAAAGTTGAAGTAGATAAGCGCTCTTAAAAATGCAGGATAACTTTTATCTTGCATTTTTCTTTGCTCTTTTAAACATAAGATCCTCAACTATCTCTGTTCCACTTGCTTAATTCTTTTAAGACACTATTTTTCAGATAGTTGTACTGATTATAGTTTGTATCCATAAATGCTTCTTGTCTATTCGAAGGCATATCTTCATAACTTATACATTCATTGAATTGATATTTTGTAAAATCAAACCGTATATTGTGAATCATATTGTAAAAGTGCCACCCCTCAGATAAGAGAGTTTTGCGTATTTCACCACCTAGGATGTCATTGACTACTAATGTTGTAACCCCGCATTGTCCTTTTGAAGGGTTTTCTGCACTCCATTTAGAGCTTGATTTTAATGACCACGATTGTTCCAAAGCGTAATTCAGCTGCGCCTTAGCAAACACTTCAATAGTATCCATTATTAATCCCCTTTATCAGTTTTGTATTATCTTGCTTTTATTCGACATTTCCCTACTTTAAGCCTCTTAATGATTCTTCTTATTTCTCTTAATTTTAGCCGTTGATGTTCAAGAACATATTTTTAAATAATGCTGCTGGTTGCATTCTACTAAAAATTTAGATTTTTAATAAATCATAAATATAATGGCTCTCGAAACGTGTCAAGCTTTACTGTCATAGATTAAAAAGCTAAGGAGGAATTATTTGAGGAATAGGAGTGAACCATATGTATGCTTATCGCAACCCACAAATAAATCAATACGGACCGATGGAAGTTATAGTTATAGAACCTTTTGTTTATGAAGCGTTACGAAGTTTGGTTGGAAAAAGAGCAGTATTAGATACCACACGCGGTTCCGTTAGTGGAATTGTAATTGATGCAAAGCCTGATCATGTTGTCATTCAAGAGCAGGATTCTAGATTCTTTGTTCGTCTGCGTGAGATAGTTTGGATAATGCCTGAAACTTAAGTAATCTAAATTTTATTTTGCTATTGCTTTAGGCACGTCAAAAATTAAACTTCTTAACTCAAACAGACTATCATCTTTAATTGGATTAGTCTGTTTGAGTTTCAATCATTCTTCTGTATGAAGTTTGATGAAACCTAAAAATGCAATTTCGTTATATTTAATTATCTTAATCTGTCTAAAAAACACACTGTTAAAAACTGTTTGCTAACCATTTATCACACCATGAAAGACCCAACGTTTTCAAGGTTTCGTCTAGTTACTTTTTAGACATTGTTATTAGCTGTGGAACAAAAATGAATTCTGCACCCTTAAAGTATTTTTTCATTTTAAATATTTTAGGTTTCAAATCGTTTCAGAAGTGGTATATAGAACAGGTACTTTAACAAGGTAAAGAGTAAAATTAATTAGACGTCCTATTTTAAGTCATAAGTGTTGTCATAACAGCCCATTCATTCAGGGCTGCATATTTTTACCTTACTACTAGTACTTTTATACTATTTCAGGATATTAAAAAACAGGGGGCTATTACAATGGCAATAAAAAAATTATCACTTTTCAACGAATGTTTTGGTCAGGTTGAAGGAAATGTACAAAAATTAGATAACTCGCCACTGAGTCAGTTAAACGCACAGTCTTTAAAATATGAGACGAAGGTTCCACAATTAGAGTACATGTGTCTGATGATGGAAAACATCGTTTTAACAAAGAAGCTTAAAGGTAATGTCTATGCAGGTTTCCAAAAGTTTTCTCGTGCGAAGAACGTACTCGACAGATTTCAGGCTATGACGGAGTATTCAAACGTTCATATCTTTGGTGAAAACGATGCTGTGATGGATTCCACAGATGGAATCAATTACATCGAACTCCCACCTAACAGCGAGTTGATGCGAGAATGGTTTCTGATCATCGATAGTCCTACATTCAAATCCATGATGGTTGCTTACGACATGGAAGGCTTCGGGGTACACGAGGTTGAAGAAGGTCGTAAGTTTAAAGGGGTCAAAACTTCAAGTCCGCGGGTGATCGAACATGCTACTAATCTATTAGCACCATACATAAAAGTTACGGTAAAGGGTTAGTTTCTAGGGTAGCCATAGGCTGCCCTTTCATATTGAATTTAAGGAGAAATATATATGTCGCGTATTCAAAAAATGACATCTATCGCTATCTTAACTGCGTTTAGCATGATCTTATATCTGTTCAAGGTACCACTTCCCTTTTTTCCGATCTTCCTCACGCTTGATGTTAGTGATGTACCAGCCTTAGTCGGAGCCATCCTAATGGGTCCTGTAGCGGGTATTCTTATTCAGTTCTTCAAAAATGGTCTCGAATACATGTCACACGGAAGTTATGTCGGTCTACCGATCAACCAGATCGCCAACTTCTTTTCTGGTGCACTCATCGTAGGACTGATCGGGGTTTTCTATCAATATCAAAAAAAATTGAATTGGATAAGCTTTGTTATGTCGATCAGTGTATTCTTGATCGCCATGTTTGCACTTAACTATTACTTTATCCTGCCTACCATTATGAAACTATTAGGTCTGAATATGGATCAATACCTGAGTGCTTTTAAAAGTTCAAACCAACTTGTCAAAGACTTTGAATCAGCGGTCTTACTCATTATCGTTCCTTTCAATCTCATAAAGATTATCATGGTGTATGCGATAGGGTTGCCGTTTGCTTTTAAACTGCAACGCATCCTACAAAAAAGGAGTATGGCTGTATGAAAAAGATTATGACAAACAAGAAGAACCTGATGTTGGTCATTGCAGCGATTATCGTTTCAGTACTACTTTCTCTCTATCAATATTACGTAAATTCTTTTCTTCTTTCTTTTATAGGAACTCTAGTTGTAGTTTCAGTTGCTGTAAGGTTTTTAGTCTTTAAGAAGAATAAGAGCACAGCTTTTGAAACGGAGATACAAAAAGAAGACACTCCTTCTTCAACGATCATCGAATCACTTGAAGAACTTCGTCACTTGGAAGCGCACAGTGAACATTTAAATGCAATAAACGGTCAGGTAAACGGATCTTCAGAGATGGTGAGCGGCCAGCTCATCGAGATGGTAGGAGATATACAGAAACAACATGAGCTCATCACGTATTTTGGAGATCAACTTGGAAGAATTAATGGGATGATTCAAAACCTTGATGCGATTATAGAGGTTACCAACAGCACAACAAGAGCTGTGACAGAGTTATCCAATGAGGGTAAACAAAAGGTAGATGATTTTAGCGTCGTTTTTACTAAGATTGTCACAATCACAAAAGAGTTTGGAGAATACAACCAAGAATTGCTTGGAAAGATGAAAAAAGTCACTGAGGCGCTTACTTCGATCGAGTACATTTCTACCCAAACGAACCTGCTTGCACTAAATGCTTCAATTGAAGCAGCACGTGCGGGTGTACATGGAGCAGGATTCGGAGTTGTTGCTGACGAGATTCGAAAACTATCCGTTCAGGTCAAAGACAGTGCAGAAACCATAAACAACATCATTAGAGCTGTCAACGGAAGTATAAAAATGCAAGAACAATTGTATGAACAGAACGCATCAGTCATAAAAGATGGAAAAACAAAGAGTTTACATATGATTGACATTTTTGATGGTGTGATTTCTAGTATAAACACCCTCTCTCTTCAGTCCGATGAACTCAAACAGAACTCAACAGAAGTGGAAGTTGAAAACCAACGATTGATAGAAAGTATGCAAGATGTGTTACAGCTTACAGAAAAGTTAAGTAGGCGTACAGAAGGATCGTCTGAGATGACGATGGAACAACAAGCTCACTTGATGGAGCTTGAGATGACTGTGCTGACAATGGTCGAACATATAAAGACCATTCAAGAACACTTGAAGAGTCATATTGAGTACCAAGGGAATGTTACATGGATTCGCCCTGGTGATCTAAAACAGAGACATGAGATGAAGCTCGCAGAATAATACGAATTTACACCTATATTTTAATAGCTCGTGTTGACGTCTAAACAAAGTATATACAAAATAAAAAGTAACCACCCCGTGTCCGTCCAGACAAAAATCAAAAGGGTAGGTTACTTTTTTATACTTGATATGAGCCACTGCTGTTCGTGAAACGTTACTACTGAGCTCTGCTTTTAAAATTATGTTTGAAACAACATTCCATTTAGCGCATCAACGTACCTCTTCGCTGATCGTTGAACCGACTCTGCAGCACCTTCTTTGATCACTCGGTTAAAAGCATCATAGATACGATTAAAGGTTAGTTCTTCCATTCGCTGAGAGATCCTTTCAACCGTATCCCCTGGTAAAGGAATAAAGTTAGGATAACTATACATAAAACTGACCCATTCCCGGTCCGCTACAATACGTACGATATCTCCACATAGAAGAACACCTTTTTGGTGGTTCCCTTCTTTCCATTCAAGGATGGTACCTCCTTTAAAATGGCCACCGATTCTCTGAAGGACGATATCTTCACTTAGTTCTTGCGTGTCACCCGACCAGAATACGATTCTTTCACTCATTCTCGTTACCCACTTCTTATCATCTTCATGTATATAAAGAGTGGCATTGAATGTTTCAGCCCATTCCACTTGAGTGGAATAATAATGAGGATGTGATAACGCGATCGCATCGATACCACCCAGCTGCTGAATGACTTCAATCGTATGTTCATCTATGTAACTCACACAATCCCATAACACGTTATATCCATTCCCTTTTACAAGGTAAGCTGTTTGACCGATTCCAAAACTCGGACTGGTCTGAAGCCGATACAGGTTTTCCTCTTCCATACTTACTTCCGTTTTATAGGTACCACTCTCAACCATCGATTCTAATGTAGTCCACGATTGTCCTTTTGAACTCACATACTGTCTTTCTTCTTCACAGATCTTACAGGAATGTGGTTCATTTACAGAACCCTCGTATTGAACCCCACACGTCTCACAAATATAGTTTTGCATGATACTCCCCCCTTCTATCTCTATAACTCAGATTATAATCACAGAAGGAAATTTATAGAAATTTTATGCTTGTACGTTTTAGAATTCTCTATATACTTTTACAACAACGTATATGATAACAACATTTTTTTATAAGAGACGTTTAATGTTCTCGTAACACTTCTATAGATAGTAGATAGACAGTTTTCTTATTTCTTAAATCTTAATCAAAACTTTCCCTTCATACTTACGGCTTTCTATTAACTTATGAGCTTTTGCTACATCCTTTAGATCAAAAATTTGTGAGATAGGAAGTGTGATTTGGTTTGAAGCAAATAGTTTCAATACCTTTTCAGCGACAGGTGCTAATCGTGCTGGATCGTATTTTCTGGTCGTACCTAAACTAAATCCTTTTACATTCTTACAGCTACTATGAACGTCGCTTGTTTTAATAGTACCCGCTTTGCCACTACTATTCCCATATTGCACAAGCGTGCCGTATAGAGCTAAACATTTTAAACTCCTATCCGTTACTTCCCCAGCCACTGAATCAAAGATAACATTAGCACCTAGATTTTCTGTTAGTTTTAACACTTCCTCTGTAAATGTATCGTATGTATAGACCACATCAGCACCCAGTCTTTTTACATAGTTCTCTTTGTTTAGATCTCCAACGGTACCGATAATCTTTTGAACGCCAACTAATTTTGCTAACTGAAGAAGCATCGAGCCCACTCCACCTGCTGCACTATGGATAACGATGGTATCCGTTTTCTTAACTTGTCCAATTTCATGTAGAAGGATATCGCTTAAGATGGACACAGTAGGTATTGTCGCTGCCTGTTCCAATGATATTGTATCAGGAATCTTAAAGACCAGTTGTTCGTTAGCAACCACATATTCTGCATACGAACCTGCTCTAGGGAAAGCGATCACTCGGTCTCCCTTCGCAAGACTCGAATCAGCAGATGCCTTTTCAATAGTTCCTGCAGCATCCAATCCGAGTGTTAAAGGAAAAGAACCTTTCCCTTTGTTTCCTTTTCGTTGTTTTATATCTGCATAATTCACACTCGTATAAGCAACTTTTATCAGGACTTCATGCTTACCAATCTTTGGTACATCAACATCTGCATATTTGAGTACAGAAGCATCACCAAATTCAGTTTGTATGGCTGCTTTCATTCAATTTCCTCCTGATTTGTTTATGTTTTAAATTTTTGTAGACACTTACAATTCAAACATCAATTAATCATCTGACAACGAACATGCCTAACATCGAGAGGCTATCAGAGCAGGTTTGTTTTCAAATTTGCACCTCAAATAGAACCCGTTAATTTCAGATATGGACCTAATTATTTTGGCATTATCATGTACATCATTGTATGTCATTAACGTAATTAACATATGTATTAACTTTGTTAAAACCTTATCTGAAGATAAAAGGAGCCATCAATAGAACAATCACTAAAAATGGCAAAGGAATTATCATCAATGTAACTAAAAAACCGCTTATACTTCTCTTTTTGTCTCTATGGCGAAACAAATAGATAATATTAGGTATTAAAAGTAGGAGGAATATTTGAGCGATCACAAAGATCATGTCTATAAAAAAGGTTTTTCTATCTCCTGTTAGAATGATTCCACAGATTAATATCAATGCTAAGATTAGGTACGCTGGAAGCCACCTAAAGTTATATCTTATGTATGAAACCAACACAATCCACCACCTCTATCATATAAATAGGACAAGGGTAGTGGAAATTCCTCCTTGTACTTTATATGTACACCACTTGAAGAGCCAAATCTTACTTCACTTTGCGACGTTCAACACCAACATTAATGTTTTACATGTGAAGCGCTATTAAACTTAGAGATACACACGGTATATTTCACCGCCTCCAGATCTTTCCTTAGGTATCCGGGATATTCTTAGCCTGTCCTCTGTGAATAAAAACCACATACCTATTCTCTGGAAAAGTATGAAGAATATCTACACTATCGATCTCGATTCCACAGGTGTAAAAGTAATGATTACTCCTTGGTGATAGACAAACCCCTATGATTTTATCTACTCCCTCTTCCTCAATAAATGAAGAAGCTCCTTTCCACAAACTTCGTATCGGATAGGCCAACTCACCATCCCATTTTCCTACAGAACTGTACCCTACTAGTACGAATGCATCTTTGATCACTTCTTAAAATTCCACCATGTATCCCACCTTTTAGTATGTAACTTCATCATAGCGGGTTGTAATTAAAAAACTTAACGTTTCTTGCTAACTTTTGTAAATTAAACTTTGAATAACCAGAACGAACGTTCTATAATTAAATCTAAGAGGGGGCCAACCATTTGAGACCGAACCTAACGAAGCAGTTGAGCATTAAGAATTTCAAAGAGTATTATTGGTTGAAAGAAGAACTTCAACGTTTCTGTAGAACTGAAGGATTAAGCACTTTTGGATCTAAGATTGAGATCAGTCATAGAATTGAGACGTATCTTGAAACAGGAAAAATCCTAAAACCAACAAGGAAAACTAGTGCAAAGAAAGAAGCAAGTAAAGAAATAAGCCTGGATACTGTTATAACAGAAAATCATCGCTGCAGCCAAGACGTTAGAAGTTTTTTCAAAACAATCATCCCGAACTTTCATTTTTCTACATATATACAAAACTTCATTAAAGAAAACGTTGGTAAGACATATCGTGATGTGGTAAAGAATTGGCATGAGGAAGAAGCACGAAAAAAAGACCCTACATATAAAAAAGAAATTGGCTCTCAGTTCCAGTACAACCAGTTCACGCGTGATTTTTTCGCTGACCCGAACAATAAAGGAAAGAGTCGGGAGGACGCGATCCACGCATGGAATACAATCAAAAGTCTTCCAGGAAACAACAAGTATACATCTACAACGTAAATGAAATGAATCACCCCATCTATCAACTACTAGTGGAGGCCTTACATGTCGAAGCAAATAATGTTTTGGGAAAAACAAGAAACTTCAGGATTTGAATATCTCGAACTATCGTATGGTGATAAGATCATCCAAGCCGAAAGTACCGTTCTTTTTATAGAGGGTGGCGTTCCACAAAGAGTGACTTACAGCATTATTTTCGGTCAAGGTTGGGTGGTTAAGCATCTATGTATCATGAACCACACACAGAATAAGACTCTATCCCTCTCTTCAAACGGAAATGGATGTTGGTTTGATGACAACGGTGATGAGATACAAAGTTTAAGAAGCGCGGTTGATATTGATATCTCGTGTACCCCTTTTACGAATTCCTTACCGATTAATCGTCAATCATGGACACTAGATGAACCTAAACTATTTGAGATGGTTTACATATCCGCCCATGATTTATCCTTTAAGAAAGTAAAACAGATTTATAAGTTGATTCATGAAGATGAGACTCGCACGTTCCACTATCGAAGTGATACCTTTGAGTCTCCTGTTATCGTCGATAAGAATGGATTTGTTCTAGATTATCCTGAACTATTTACAAGGAGATTCTAATTCTAAAAAATAAAAAGAGTTTGTTGTACGTCACAACAAGCTCTTTTCGTTTACTCTATTCTTGAATTTGTTCCTAAAAAAGAGTTACGGTTTATTTAGGAGTCAATATAATTCTTTCATCTTTTTGTTCAATCATGATTTGAAAGGTGTCGTAGGTCAATCTCTGTCTTAACTCGTAAGGGATGGTAAGGAATCCTTTATTAGAGATCATCTGTTTATACTCTCTTGTAAGTGTCTTATCAATGACAAGGATAGAGTCATTGAAACAATCGATTCCTATCTCTAGACCTCTATGAATGTTAAACTCTTCTCTCCAGATAACCGGTATGTACAGGTACCCTTTTTTATTTTCATAGATCTTTTTTGTGAATATAACCAAGATGACACCCCCGTGATTCTTGAAAACAATCATACTTCATTTCACTGTATCAGTGAATGAGTCATCGTAATCAAAAGTCGCGAGTTGAAAAGTATAGACTAAATGACCTTTACAAGTGGACTTTTAAAGGAAACACTTATTAATACGATTAAAGATTAATAGTATGTAATCCACTATCATGATAGATAGCAGATCTTTGCTTTATCTTATATCCCATTAATTTCATCCAAACACTTGAGCAGCGATTCCAAACAATTCATGGTTTCTCCTTGGCATAGCAGCTGAATTTTTCATCATAACGGGAGGCTCATTCACTTTTTTAAAACCACAGGTATCCAGGAACGTCATAAACTCAGGATGTCCTGATGGTACATCGATTCTAATATTTCCTCCTTGATTAGTGGCTAACGCATTGATAATGGAAGCAGCAATCTTATCATCCAGTGCTACTATCGGCCCTACTATCAGATTTACAGGACCCTGTATAGACAGCCCAAAACCAATAATCTCATCGTACTGATTTTTTACAACGACACAGCGTTTTGATTGTTTGATCCGGTTGAGGAGAAATGTACTTCTCTGATCGCCAAAGGCTGCGGCAACTAGTTGTTTCAACTTTAAAAAATCTTGAGTTTGAAAAGGATCTAACGTGAAATCATTTGTACTATTAACCGTGTTAGATATAAACTTCTCACATAAAAACTTATGTACTACATCTACCGTTCTAAAGCCTAACCTTTCATACAGAGGTTTCCCTTCTTCCGTTGAGATCAGCATGATGGATGTGTCTTCCGAGACACGATCTATACAGGTTTGAGTAACTTCTTTTCCTAACCCAAAACCTCTATACTCCGGATGTACAATGACCATTCCGATTGATGCTAAATTTGTATCATAAGGAATGATGGCTGCACTTGAAACGATCTCTCCTTCAGCGTTCTTATGGCCATAGACAAGACCTGAGGAAAGTATCGTTTGTATTTCATGTTCATCATAGTCCCATCCAACAGCTGAAGACAGCTCGATTAAATTAGAGACGTCTTTATTGGTTAATTGCTCTATTTTAAAAACCACTCGATCTTCCGTTTTCATGGAGCTTCCCCCTATTTGTACAAGTACTTTTATTATAGTTCATCATCGTCATTGAGGGACAACTAAAGAACATAACGAAGAACCGAGCATGTTGTGAGTCCACCTGCTCGGTTCTTTTCTTTCCTATTCGCTCTCTAACTGATAATCCATCTTTACATCACGGTAGGATGACAACGTGTATTGAGTCTGATAGATAAACTTGTCAGTATTCGTGCTGTGCGTGAGAGGATGATAACTTAACGTCCATCCGTACAGGTGGGATGCTTCTGTTAGCGGCTCACTACGAAGTGCGTCGAGTTCACTCTGTTCGTTCACTTCGAAAACCGCTAAACCACCAAGTGGCTTGGTGGCAAAATGTTCGTGGTAGATAATCTTCCCTAGCTCTTTATTACCGATCCAGTTGTTTAATGATGCATTGGCTTCGATTGCCCTTGTTCCTGCTGGCGCAAAGCCGTACACAAGGTAACATTTTGATTTAAAACTCATATGAACCCCTCCTAATCTATCCTTTATTATGGATAGAAGTAAAACGACATTCATTGCATTTCCTGCTCAATCACACCGCAATTTTTAATAGTATAGAGGTTGGAAGGATGTGTAGTCGTTGGGATTTCATCTTAAGCTCGATCATATCAAGGTACTATATATCGAAGGCTCGCATTGGGGAGATACACCTCACTCTCATGATGATGTTTATCAAATCTCTGTGCCTCTTTCAGGACAGGTGATCACAGAACTTAATCAAAAAACGTTGGATTTAAAAGAAGGAGCAGTACTCATAACGAATCCTCACTCTCGTCATGCTCATCAGTTTGATGTTCCTTCTTCCATGTTCTTAATCGGACTAGACCGAAAGTCATTAAACGCTTGGAATAACAATAATTCAAATGAAGAGATCTCATTTATCGAGCAACAAACGATTTCTCCAGTTGCAGTCAAAAAACAAGTAAAACAGTGGTTCGATCTCTACCTCTTTCATAGTCATGAAGATACCATAATCAAGGACATAGAGAACGAGGCGTTTCAGCTTTTTACATCGTTCTTCAGAGGAAGTCATTCTGTTGAACGAAAACAGCACTTACCCAGGATTTCTGATCATTTGATCTTACATGTACTGGACTTTATACATACGAACTATCATGAAGAAATAAATGTTGATACATTGGCAGCCATTGCGAACCAAAGTAAGTATCACTTTATGAGAAGCTTTAAGAACTATACTAATCTCTCTCCTCATCAATATGTCATACGAACGAGAATAGAGCGGAGTAAGGAATTACTTACTAATACTAGCCGCTCCATTTGGGACATTGGTTATGAAGTCGGTTTTAACAACCCGAGTCAGTTTCATCGAAACTTTGTGTCTGTAGTAGAGTGTACACCGCTGCAATATAGGATGAAACAATAAACAGCACTGCATATACAGTGCTCTTTACATGTTAGTATAACTCTCTCGATCAAACCATCTAGGTAAGTAGCACCTTATTGATAAATTCTGTTTTTGATTCTGTATATCTTTCACGGTCATTATTATGTTCTTGTGCTAAATCGCTTTTTAAGACAGCGTACTCATTCACAAGCTGTGTGTTAGTTCTTAATTTATTTCTAAATTTAAGAAAATGATCCCAACGTTCTTCTCCTTCTGACATTAGATGCAAATGCGCTACTCGTTTGTCATTCTTCACTTTTACAAAAAATCTCCTCCAAGGCTGCTTGTCTAATTCCGGAGGGACATAATGCCAATCATGTGAATTTAGCGTTTTAACTATCTTATTGATAGATTTCATTGATGGAATCGAAGCCATTAAGTCAATAATTGGCTTTGCTGGCATATTAGGAATCGAAGTACTGCCAATATGTTCTACATGCTTAACACCAAAAGTTAAAAGTAAAATGTAAAGTTGTTCTATCTCCCGAATACCTTTATCTTTCCATTTAGGATCAGGCTTTTTTATCTCGATTTTTTCAAATGCCCACACTGGAAGGTTATCTTGTTCCATTTGATTGTCCATTAATTCTACCCCCTTTCTCATTTTCATGAACAATCCTGGTGATGGTTCGAAACCAATAACAAAAGGGGCCTTCTCCTAAATAAAAAATGCCCGATTAGTAATTGCAGGTACTAGTGTAAAAGTTACTAAAGAAGTAATTACTGCCACCTACTACGTCAAACCCATTTATTTTAGGTTAAAGATACCTTTTCCCGTATGCATATCTATTGGCAACGATGAATGTTCGTGTGTTATAAGCCAAAACTCATTTACTTTTTTAAACCGAATGTAAACCGGTTTGTCATTTGACGTAGTTTCTCACCAGATTGTTCACTGTAGGCAACGAACAAAACAGCACAATGAACGAATGCAAAACTCGTATTTTCTTCAATGATTACATCATTAAAATCTACTTTTTATAAAGCTTCCGTCTTCACTTAAACTATTGAACCACATCACCACATTCTCTCTCCATGAAGAAATACCCTTACACTCCCAGTTTCCCCAGCAATCATAGATTTGTACATCAGGAGCATAAGTAGATATAAATTGATCAACATCTTTTTCATAAACAGCAGATTTATAATTTTCAAGAACGTCCTGATACTACTAATTCCAGTGATCATAAAAAACACTGAATGTTTAATAGGTAATGATGATATGGACTTTGTTTATCAAGCGACAGTATTTCTTAGCGATACTCTTTTATTCCATTTTCAAATGCACAATTATCGTTATTTAATAAACCATGCAATGCTTCTTGTAAAGCAAATGTGCTCTTATAGAATGTAACACGCTTAGCTATTTCTGAACCATTCGGATAGAGATCTAAACACAAGTTAAAGAAATCCTCACCGTAACTCGATAGTATTCCTGCAAAATCATAGGCAGGATCACCAATACGAGTACCACCAAAGTCTATTATCCCCGAAATTCCACAGTTTTTTGGGTTCCATAAGATATTCGAAGCTCCAAAATCACCATGTATAAGGGTTGTTTGTAAATGTTCTTCACTATTAAGAAAACTCTTAAATGAATAAATAATATCTTTTTGAGAGTTCTTATTGATAAATTGAAAAAGCTTGTCCTGTATATTATGAAAGAGTATCTTCATTTCTTCATAAGGGTTACTTTCTTTTAACTTTAGGTACTTACCCACATTTTCTTTTGAAATGGAATGAATTTCAATTAGAAATGTTACGAGTTGTTCTGCAAGTTTTATTGAATCCTCTTTATTAACTTTAATTAAATGTTCATTCCAAAAAGGATCGCCTTCAATTCGTTTATAACCCGTAAATACTTTACCAGGTTCTAACCGTTCAAATGACTTATAGGTTGGACATGGAATTGGGATAGATATTGCGCCACTTATATATTCTAGGATTTTAGTTTCTTCTTTTAAACTAACAATTCCTTTAATGTACTTGGGAAATCTGAATACAAGAGAATTGTTTACTATTAAAACATCGTTATTTTGACCAAGATCATTAGAGTAAACATCCTCAATCATAAGTTCAGGATATACTGCTTTGATTCGTTCAATATAATCTTTCATTGGTATACTCCTTGTTGTTGGAGTTAGTAAATACTCCAATTATTCATCTTAACCACCCTTTACTTAACTTAAATTTACCATATCATTAATTCCACAACATATTAGAGTGAATTCCCACCAAAATGCGCAGTAGTATTAAACTAGTAAAATAGATATCTTTAAGGCAGAAAGATACCATTATTTAACTGAATCTAAATATTCAGTATCTATATTAGAAAATTTCTAATGTACCGAGTTTTCCCCATATTGTGGTTGTCATGTTTACTTAATCATCTTTCTCCACCCCTAAGTTATATTGGAAAATATTCCAATACAGATGAGATTACAGCTATAAATTAATGAATTTCCATAATGTCTAATTGGGCTGAGTGCCTATTGAAGATTATTTAAACAAAAAGAAGAACGAAACTATCCAGATAGCTTCGTTCTTCATAAATCAACTGTTTTATTGTAACGCGTTAACCGCATTTATTAAGCCAAATCCTGCTTCACCATCATAACCACGTTTGAAAACATCGTCTGAAGAAGACTGAATGATGTGCTTGACTTGTGCTGGTGAAAGCTCATCTTTACCGTGCTGTGCGATAATAACTCCTGCAAGTGCCGCTGTTTTTGGTGCTGCCATTGACGTACCTGCTTTATAACCGTATCCACCACCAGGGATTGTAGCTAAGCAAAGATACGTGTTGTCTCGACCTGCTCCAGTTGCAGGGTCATAATTAGGACCGAGATCTCCACCTGGTGCCATTACATCAATTTTCCCAACACCATAGTTGGAGTAGAATGCTAAGTTCTTAGCTTGTCCACCTGCAGACACTCTAATCATGGATTGGCTGCTCGGACTGCGGTGAGTTGCACCATTATCATCTCCAGATAACTTTCCTGGAGAGCTGATGTCTAGGGCATTGTTTCCAGCAGAACCGACTACTGTAACACCTTGTTGGATCGCATATTGAATCGCTCTGTTAAACAAATGAACATCAGCTACTGTTTCCTTTGTAGCATAATCTGGATTCTGGAACCAGTCATAGCCTCCTAGTGACATGTTTACTACATCCACATTGTCGTCTGCTGCTGCCATTAGTGCTTCAGCAATGTTAGCCGTTTCCGCTCCGCCTGTAGGACCGAATACACGGTAAGCTGCAACTTTCAGATCAGGACCTACTCCCATCGTACGACCTTTAGCTGCAATTGATCCTGCAACGTGTGTGCCGTGTCCGTTTTGGTCCATTGCATCATCATATCCTGGTACGAATGATTTGCCGTAAGCGTAGTTATCCTTTAAATCAGGATGGGTATAATCGATTCCTGTATCAATAACTCCTACTACGATGTCATTTCCATCGACTGATTTCCCAGTGCCGCCCGGAAGGTTCCAAGACGCTCCGTTGTTTGTCACTTGCTTAATGTCCCATTGTAACCTTTCGTACAAATCTGCACCTGATCCAACTTCCGTCACCAATGCATCTGCTTCAATTGCAGCTGTATCCGGCTGCACAATGTTTTGGACCCCTGCATCAAGCACTGTGCTCGATTTTTTAATTTGAGATAGGAAGTTTGGATTAGTAGAAACGACCTCAACCGCACCTAACTTGTCCAATCTTGCTTCAATTTGACCGCCAGCTCGAGAAATCTCAGTACCGAAACCTGTTGGCAACTTTGCTTGGTCCTTGAAAATAACTATGTATTTCTTCTCTTGACCAACTTCCGCCTTAGCAGAGAAAGGGCTCCCACTAAATACGACAGATGCCCCAAGTGTTAGCGCAAGTGCACTAGCTATAAATTTACTTTTCATGAAGATCATTCCTCTCTTATATTCTATATTTGATTATAATTATTTTTCATATATTTACAATTCATTTTCAGAATATTTTTTATATTTCTCAAACAATAATTCCTATTACCCACTACAAAAGTCCCTCTAAAGTCGATACAGTTCCTTTAAATGGTTAAAATCATAATCAAACTTTATTGGTTTTTTAGCAAAATAAAGACAACCTTCTCATCTTCGAAAGTTGTCAATTCATTTAAAAAGTATTTATCAGCATCATATAAAAATCATCATATTATCTAATCTATTTGTCAGCTAACATTAGCCCTGTAATGTCCTCTGGATTCGTTACGCTTTGGTATAATTAAAACAGTATTTTTACGAGAAATCCCTTTTATATTGAACGGCTAAATAAATTCCACATGCTAAAATGGCTAACGCGTATTTGTATAAGAAGAATATGTTCACCATATATTCAGTAGGAAAAACGATGTCACATAGAATGATCGTCAGCAGCATAAAGTAGCTGCTCTTCAGATAAATGTTTTTTGTTCGTTCATCTTCATTCCCCATCTTCTTATAAAACACATAGGCTAAAACAATACTGACCATTAACAATAAAAAACCAATTCCTAAGAGAATGTTCCAATTATCAGTAGACTGTTCCGCCCATGACTTTAAAGGGTAAAAAGCTGCACCAGGGATATCTGAAATCGACTTAATTTCCATTTTCATCATTTCCTTTCATATAAGTAAAAATATCGTTTACATTCACTTCAAAGAATTCGGCAATTCGAAAAGCTAACAACAGAGTGGGTACATAATTTCCCTTTTCCATGACAAAAATGGTTTGTTTGGAGACCCCGACTTTTTCTGCTAATTCTTGCTGCGACAATCTGGCAAGTACACGATATTCATAAACCTTATTTGAAATGGAATCACCAAAATCTTTCTTCATGACATCACCTCTTGAACTTTATTATAATTAATTTATTACAAAAAGTAAAGTGAACTTATACTTTTTAAATAAATACTTATAAATTAAAATGATATACCTTAACTCAATTTGTGTGTTAAATGAAAAAAACCTTACGAAATGATCATCTCGTAAGGTTAGAAAATTTCGTAATCAATGCTTGAATACACTTAATACTTGAATAAACTGTGATTAAAACTTCTACTGCTACAGTTTTTTAAGAAACAACACTTCTGAAAATCCTGATACTTAAATTGATTTAGATTACCCTTTTTATAATCCAAAGGTATCGGAAAAAGATTTAATCGTATATCACATTCTGACCTTGTTCAGTTAAAGTTTTCAAGTGAGTAAGCATCTGATTGATTTCTTGCTCCGAATGCCTTTCCCATGATTTTAATTCAGCGATGATTCTCAAAGGAGATTTGGATCTGTAGGATCTTGTTGGGTTTCCGGGGAATCTTTTATCGGTCAAGTTCGGGTCGTTTTCAAATTCACCTTGAGGCTCTACGATATAGATTCTCTCTTTCGATTGAGATTGTGCCAATTCAGCACCCCATTTAGCAGCATCTAATGTAGCAGTGAAGTAGATATAGTTAGATTTTTTGTCTTGATAATTGGATAGATATAAAGGTTCTAACAAGTCTCCAATCTTCAGTTCTGCTTTAGTACCATGAAAGAAAGGACCCTTATCTAAGACTTCTTTTTTATCATTCATCCTTAGACACCTCTATTTTTTTGATTTGTTTACAACAGTATATAAGGAAAATCCTAGAAAGAGTAGTCTATTATTTATCTAGCATTCGGAGTATAATTAAAGTAGAAAGAATGATATTGCGTTTTTAAGACGCTGACATAGTATTACCCTTGTTAGAGAAATCACGATTCTACAGAAGATTCCCAAAAATACATATAATAAAAAACATAGGAAGCATATAATCTTCCTATGTTTTCATTATTATTATTTATTTGTTTGTTTTTGCTTCTTTTTTAAAAACTCCGCGCGTAGTTTTTCAAGATGCTTCTTTTTATCAAATCTGGCAGGCGTCTGTTTCTCATGAAACTTTGTAACGGCTACCTGAGCTTTGTCATCCAATTGATATTTTCCCAAAATGTTCACCTTCTTTTTCATCTTCAATTCATCTTATATACTATACCTTAGTTTGCTAAAAGAAACCTTATAATTATTTGTTGAACAAATCAACTGTGTTATGGTGTCTCATTTAGCTAAAAAACAGTTTATACAACAATCAAGCTACAACAAACTGAATTTTTTCATCTTTACCTCTTTCCTATGTGATGAACCAAATTAGCAAAAAGCCTGTATTCACTATTTATTACACATTACATACATATAATAATTCTGTGAATGGACTACTCTGAACCCTACTGCTTGATATAAGCCAAGGGCATTGTCATTTTTTGTTTCTACCTCTATGTGTACCGAATACCCTGCTGAACTATGTTCGTTTATAACCTGGCGTAACACTTTCCTGCCAATACCTTTCCCCTGATGCTCTGGTAAAATGGAAAAGCCATAAATCCACGCTTCTCCATCCTTTCGTGAGACACGTATTTTTCCTACTGTTCTTTCGTTCACATCGATCATTAGCATATCCGTGCTTTTTTCTTTTCTAAATGAACGTTCCATTAATGTGGCATCTTCTTGAGTCATTCCGAATGCTTCTATCGATATACGAATTGACATGTCTAAATCTTCTTCTTTTGCTTGTCGAAGTGTGATTCCTTCTACGGGTTGTATGGGTTTTTCTTCCCACACCATTTGATTTTCTGAAAATGCATATTCAGCACCTATTGTAAGCAAAAACTCTTTTGCTGCCCTTGAACCAGCGGGGGCATTTAACAAGATTTTTTGATATCCGCATTGTTTAGCTGATTCCATACCTTTTTTAAACAAATTATGAAAATGTCCCTTACGTCGATCACTTGGTTTCACCATGCCGCAAACTTCGACTGTAGAACCAAAAGGATACAGTCCAAGAAATGCAATGAGTTCGTCGTTTTCATAGTGAAGAAAATCTAGTTGATTTGATTCACTATCCTCTAGCATATTCCAGTTCAGTTTAAGCTGAATATCACCATGAACCTCACACTCTTTTTGTAATTTTTTTATATCTTGAAGTTGTTGTTTTGTTAACATAGTTGTCTCCTTTATTACGAGTTAAGTACAAGCCTTTATACATTCAATAAAAAAGAGTACATTCCTTTTCCTAAAGAAATGTACTCAAACTTGGAATAACATGTAACTATTCTAGAACTACTTAATTAATGTTATTCTCATAATCCTCTTGGTGATTGATCATCTTGTGGGATATTTCTTGAAATGCTCGACGACGCTCGTGCAGTACTAGCATGATTATCATCCCCATTCCTACACCTAAGATGATACCTAGCTGGGTGGTCAACAACCAGGCTAATGGATACTCTGGTGAGATTGGTGCACCCAATCGAACGGATGATAGAGCTGAATAAAGGTTGTTAGAAAATAAACCTCCTGATGAAATCCAGGCAGCTGCCATCGGGAGTAGAAACTTCTTCGATCCACGTCTAGTTACAATCACTAGGATTCCCCATGCACCTATTAAGGACCAGACGCCCATGCTAAGTGTCAGCAAATGCCACCATACATCACGTCCACCAATATTTGATGAATTGATCGCGTAAGTGCCACCTATTGCCCAATAAATCTTAACAACGCCTAACAAGACACAACCAACCGCGATAATTCTAGCTAAGGTTATCTGCAAATGTCGTGTATGACCAGGCAACTCTTTATAATAGGTAGTCCCCCTCAGGGCTTCAGGCCATCGTGACTTTGCATAACCCGCCAAGGCAAGCGGGAGTAAGATTCCGATTCCGATAAGTGAGATCATGACGAATATTTGTTCATATATCCAGAAGCCTGCTGCACCCGTTTCTTGATCTCGAATCATAGCTGCAGGGCCAAGAATGGGGGCTATCAACACCATCGGAACCAATAAACCTGTACCCACCCATATGGGAAGGGCAACCAACCATGCAGGAAGCCTCTCACCCCATGGTCTGGAGAAAGCCATTGCAAGCAGAATTCCAATTGCAGCGAGAACTGCTGTAACTGCGTTTATAATACGCCAGTTAAGATCTCCCATTTCCTCATTGGGCAGAAAGAGACCGATCGTCCATACGATTTTTATCAGCAGATAAGGAGTGATGGCTATTGCAGCACCATTGCCACTAAGCCTACGCAACTTCAACAGTCTTAATTGCTCCTTCTCGGAACTTATATTCACCTTATCATCACCTCTACACGGTTTGACTGACTTCACTTCATATTTATTAATTATTTCAGTTCCTAATACCGTAATTCCATTAGATCAATAAAAAAGCACCTCTTCTTCTTGAAGAAATGCACCGGTTTCAAAGCATGGTTAGTTTATTTTAGAGTATATACAAGTATCTGTCAGCCTACTGCCGTCTGCGGATAGATCATCATTCCTTAACGTACCTTCATGTGTAAAACCAAGTTTTTCAGGTATAAAGCGGCTTTTTACGTTTCTTGATTCACATCTTATTTCCATTCTCTTCAATGCAAAGTGATTAAACCCAAAGTCGATTAACTCCTTTACGGCTTCGGTCATATAGCCATTACCGCTAAACTTTGTATTGATCCAGTATCCTATTTCACATTTTGGAATGTCCCAGTCAAACCTATGAAGGCTCGCAGTTCCGATAAAGTCCTTACCTTCACCTTTTTCAAAGATTAGGAAGCGAAAACTTTCTCTTTTTAAAAAATTGATGTGAGCATTTTTTAATAAAATATCTGTTTCTTCAATAGTAGGAATTTCTTGAAAAAGTGATAGCCACGCTTTTAACTCATTAAATGAATCTTTAATTGCTTCGTACACAATTTCTTCGTCCCCAGATTGAAGAGGTGCTCGAAGAATTAACCTTTTCGTATTCATTTGCAAAGGAATATCTATTAATAATGGGTTCATAGGATTCTCTCTCCTTGATCAATGTCTAATCTGTATATGCTTATCACCCTCAATCAAAGACAAATACTAATGAAATAATGATAGATAAAGCAACACAACATTCTAAGAATCTTACTTCATTGAATTAAGATGACCTCAAAACTTACCCTCTAAAGAAGTAAGTATCGTAAACAAATTATAAATCCTTCTTTATAACGATCCTATTCTCATTTATTGTGTAATTATTTTTGAGATAAAACGCTTCTGCAAGTCCACCATTAGCTGTTAATAAATAAAGGCTTGAAATGTCTCTTTTCTTTAATTCATCTTCTAAATACCGAAGCAATTTCGAACCGTAACCTTTGCCTTGGATTTGATTACTAATACAAAATTCCGCTAAATAAAAAGTTAATCCTGCATACGATTGTTTACTATTTCCGGCAATGAATCCAATTAAAGCATCGTTTTCATATAAAAAATAGCCAAGACATTTAGGCGTATGTATTAAATCCGTTAATCTTTCTTTAGCATTTCGATATGTCCAAGTCTCATTCCAAGGTTCTTTGTTAAAGACTTTTATATATAATTCAATACATTGTTCTAATCTATCAAGTGTCATTGGTACAATTGTTTCAGCCATCATAATCTCTCCAATTGACTATATGTTCATTTCAAAACCTAATCAATAATCCTTTTTGTTCTCTTTGAATCTATTATAAATGCACCCATTAATATAAAAAGCTCCCTATAATATAGTAAGCATAAGTTAAATAACTAATTATGACTAAGAAATTGGAGCAACTATTTATTATATTTGAATATCCAACTTTTTTAAAAAGGCAGTAGAGTAAATAGAATAGACATAGGATAAATAATTGTAAAATCAATGCTATATAAATATAAGTATGTAAAGACTCTCCAATCCCAATGAAAATCCCTGTACCCACGAAAAAAATGCCTGATAATCCAATTATAGCAACTATGTTATTTAAAGTACTTCTTTTAAATTCAACTATTTGAGCTGGAATCAATGTTATTCCTAACACCATAAAACTTATCAAAATATGAAGTAAGAATACTAACATGATAATGTCCCCTGTCTTCTTCCAAACATCATCCCTAGCTTATTCTTTTTATAGTGCCAAAGTGTTAAATAATCAATGTTTTCAAGCTGCATCTCATTTAAATTATCTTCCTTTGAGTTTAAGGAAGCATGTAGATTATCTGGTATTTGCTCAAACCAAATTGCGTTATTTCTCCAGTTATCCATTTTGAATCACACCCATATTCCCTATTATTTCTCTTAGTAATTATTATGACTTGTTCAACAATCCTGCTCGATTGTTTAATAAGTTCCATAAAAAAAGGCGTTAATCCTTCTCAGATCAACGCAGCCCATTTTACTTATTTTTACCCCAGCTATCTCTACCTCTATTATTTTAGGTTGAACATACCTTTTCCAGTTTGCATATCTATTGGTAATGATGAGTGTTCGTGTGTTATGAGCCAAGACTCATTTACTTTTTTTAAGCCAAATGTAAAACGGTTAGTCATTTGACGAAGTTTCTCTCCAGATTTTTCACTATATGCAGTGTACGAAACAGCACAATGAACAAATGCAACATTAGTGCTTTCCTCAATCGTTAAATCATTAAAATCTACTTTTAGTAAATTTCCGTCTTCACTCAAACCATTAAACCACTCTATCACTTTTTCTCTCCATGAAGAAATACCCTTGCAATCCCAGTTCCCCCAGCAATCATAAATATGTACATCGGCAGCATAGGTAGAAAGGAATTTCTCGGCATCTTTTTCATTAACGGCACATTTGTAATTTTCAAGTACGTCCTGAACGATACTAACACCAATCGTCATAAAGTCATCTCCTTTATAAAAAGTTAGTTCGTTTATTTTAAAATATAAAAATTAACTAAATCCTTAAATTCTCTAATAAAAAGTTAGTCTATTCGATAAGTTAGAAAGTATCTTCTATCATATTAAGAGCTTTGCTTCCCACTAAATTATATTTTTATTGATTACTAGGGATCACCCTCTTTAGGATAACTCATTTATCATTCTTAAAGTAATGAACAGGACGGATTTCGATGCGCCAGCCAAACTCTTCCCCTCTGCTGATTTGTGTTGTCGGATGAAGAGAGGCTAGCTGGATCGCCTCATCCATGCTTTCTGCTTCAAAAATGAATATGCTGCCGATCATCTCTTTTGTTTCTGTAAAAGGACCATCTGTAACGATTACCTTACCGTTCACTCGGCGTAAGCTTTTGGTCTCTGACTCCAGACCGGCATCAATCAACACATTACCGCTTTTATAAAAGTTCTCAACGACAGGCTGGCATTCACTCATAACGGCATCAATCTCTGCTCTTGGGCGTGCATCCATTTTTTCAGGGTTAAAATAGCCCATACATAAAAATATCATTATCATCTCTCCTAGATCACTCAGATTTTTGTATCTATTTATACAACGATTAGCAAACTGAAAAATCGACTAAATAGTAAAGTTTTTTATTCCATACAATCTTTAGCCTGTTTTAATAGAAATTTCTGTTCCCGTACATTTTGTGTTAACAAAGCAGCACGCTGATATTCAATAAAGGCTTCCCTCTTTCTTCCTAGCTTTAGGAGAAAATTACCCTTTACACTCGGAAGCAGATGATAGTTCTTCAACACCGGAACTAAAAGTAGTGACTCAACAATCTCCAACCCAGCTTCTGTTCCATAAGCCATCGATACAGCAATTGCCCGATTCAGTTCAACGACTGGAGAAGGAGCAACTTCTGCGAGTGCATCATATAAAGCAATAATTTGCTCCCAATTTGTTTTTTCAGGTGAGCTCGCTTTAGCATGGCAGGCAGCTATTGATGCTTGTAAAGCATACATTCCAAGTGTTCCTCCCAAGTCTTCTGCTTTTTTTAGGGAGGCAATACCTCGGGTGATATGTTCCTGATTCCACAACGCTCGGTTTTGATCCAGTATCAAGATCATTTCACCATCAGTATTCGTACGCGCTTTAAATCGAGATGCTTGTATCTCCATTAGCGCAACAAGACCGTGAACTTCTGATTCGATGGAAATGAATTCTGCTAAAGTTCTTCCCATTCTTAATGCTTCATTACAAAGATTCGTTCTTATCAGATTATCACCTGAGGATGCGGAGTACCCTTCGTTGAACATAAGATATATCACTTCAAGCACAGAAGAAAGTCGTTCCGTAAACGCTGACTTGTGAGGAATCTCAAAAGGGACTTTGGACGCAGCAAGTGTTCGTTTTGCCCTCACAATTCGCTGAGCAATAGTCGATTCGGGTACAAGAAACGCATGCGCGATCTCTTCTGTTGTTAGTCCCCCAAGTAATCTTAGTGTAAGAGCCACACGGGCATTTTTGGATAATACCCGATGACATGTCATGAACATCAACCGGAGCAGATTATCTCCAATATCCTCGTCGATATCATCAGCCCAGTTAGGTTCATACTGTGTGTTTACTTCATAAGCTATTTGTTCATATTTTTGATCAAGTAGTTTTTTACGACGAAGTAGGTCGATGGCTTTTCTTTTAGCCACAATCATAAGCCATGCACCAGGGTTATCCGGAATACCAGAGACCGGCCACCGTTCAAGCGCTATGATCAATGTGTCTTGTGCAAGATCTTCCGCCATACTCAGATCTCTCACCATCCGAGTTATGTTAGCAATTATTTTGGCTGATTCTGTCTTCCAAACCGACTCTATCTGGTGGTGGATGAAAAACTCCTTCATATGTTTGTTCCTCCTTTCTCCAATAGATTCAATCCTTTATATAGACAACGAATGAAAAATGATTATTTCGACATCGTTTTTTAAATTTTTTTCATAACCTGCTCTTTATTTCAATAAAAAGTTGCGTTTTCCTTTAAGGAAAAACGCATCCATTGTTTTCCGTTATTTATATACATGAGCTTTATTCAAATATATCCTCCCTCATCAATGAAAATACGGATGTCGAAAGTGAAGGAAAAGACAACCTTTCAACATTTTTATCAATTATGGCAATTAATAATGTTCTAAATGAGATTACCTACCGTTTATTAACAATAGGTCCCAAATATGGAAAAGTCCCTAAAAAAACACACTGTTAATTTCGAATAACAGTGTGTTGATGGTGCATTTTTAGTTGTAAGCTAACATACTTTCTATACAGATTTTATACATCAAATATTTTTCAAAAAATTATTCTAGAACTTCCATTGGTTGAATTAAAGTGTGATAATAATCGGGCCATCTTTAGTAAGGATAATTGTATGTTCTATTTGTGCCACATAGCTTTCTTCAGTAGCATAGGTCCAGCCGTCTTCTTTTTGAAATACTTCTTCTTCATATGTTGAAATAAATGGTTCGAATGCGATAACCATCCCATCCTTTAATAATTCATGATCCCATGGGTCATTATAGTTTAATATATGGTCTGGTTCTTCGTGTATTCTTCGTCCCACACCATGTCCGGTAAGGTTTTTGATAACTGTGAATCCATGCTGTTTCGCTGTTTCATATACTGCTTTTCCGATTCTGCTTTTTTTGGAACCGGGTTTAGCTTTCTTAAGACCTGCTTCAAATGCCTTTTTCGCAACATCGCATAATCTAGTTAATACTTCGTCCCCTTGTCCTACTACAAAAGAGATTCCAGTATCAGCGAAATAACCATTTTTTGAAGCAGATACATCTATATTTACAAGATCCCCTTCTTTAATAACCCGATGACCTGGAATACCATGAGCCACTTCATCATTAAGACTTATACACGTATAGCCAGGAAAGTCATATTCACCTTTTGGAGCTGAAACTGCACCTGCTTTTTCTAAAAGTTCTCCGGCTATATCATCAAGTTCTTTGGTCGTTATGCCCGGAATTGTCCTTTGTACTAATTCATCTCTAATCGAGGCAATAATTCTGCCGATTTCCTTCAAACCACTAAAATCTTCTTCTGTTTTTGCAATCATTTTTTATCCTACCTCATTATTTTTTATCAACATTTACTACATATTATTTATAGTACCTCTACTTTCTCAAAAAATTATACTCATGTAAATTAATTGTTACTGACTTTTACGGTTTATAACACAGTTCTATATAGATATAATTACAATAGCAAGTTGACGATAGTCTAATTAGACTCTATGATAATATTTAAGTCTAATTAGACTATTATGTAAAGGAATGAAGATGAAATGATTAAATCTTTTTTAATGTTAGGGCAATCAAATATGGCAGGTCGTGGATTCTTGCATGAGGTAGACCCTATCTATAATGAAAAAATAAAAATGCTGCGCAACGGACAGTGGCAAATGATGACTGAGCCAATTAATTATGACCGTCCTGTTGCTGGAGTAAGTCTAGCAGCATCCTTTGCAGAGGTGTGTTCGAAAGCCAACCCGGATGATGAGATTGGTTTGATACCTTGTGCAGAAGGTGGCAGTTCCTTAGACGATTGGCATCCACAAGGTACTCTATTTCAACATGCCTTGTCTGAAGCTCGATTTGCTCTTGAAACCAGTCAAATCTGTGGCATACTTTGGCATCAAGGTGAAAGTGATAGCCATAATTCTCTACATGAAACGTATTATGAAAAGCTATCTCTGATCATTGAAACTTTACGTAAAGAATTAAACCTTCAACATGTCCCATTAATGATTGGTGAGCTTGGCGATTTCTTAGGAAAAACAGGTTTCGGAAAGTACTCATCAGAGTTTCAAGAGATCAATAAACAATTACGGCGATTTGCTCATGAGCAGCAAAATTGTTATTTTGTATCGGCAGAAGGTCTATCTTCCAATCCGGATGGTATTCATTTGAACGCTGTTTCCCAACGAAAATTCGGTTTTCGTTATTTTGAAGCATTTTCGAAAAAGTGTCATATCTTAGAGCCGCTTCCGGATGAGAATCAATCATTAAAAATCAACAATAACTATTCGAAAACCGAACAAATGTATATTTACAGTATGAATTTAGCTCTAGGGAAAATCACATACGCTGAGTTTGAAGCAAAAATGGCGGAGGTCATGCAATCTTGATTCCCTTACTGATCCTTGGCTTACTGATACAAAACCCTGGCGCTCATGGATACGAACTATTAAGTTTAATGGAAAAACGACATTATCAATATATCGTTAACTTTACGAAAGGATCATTTTATTATAATTTGCAACAACTTGAAGAAAAAGGTTTGATTGAACAAACACACGAAATACGTCCGAACAACAGTCGTGAAGTTCATACCTTTAAAATCACGTCTTCAGGAATAGAAGAATTTGATAAGTTAATGACCAAATATGGAACGAAATCCGAGTATGTAAAATTACCGTTCTATGGGACTTTACTATTTGCAGATGTATTCGATAACAATAAATTATTGGAATGTATCCAATCCCAGATTGATCAAACTGAAGCCAGAATTGCTCTTCTTGATGAATACTTAGCTAACACAAAAGAATTACCTGGCAAGATTGATTATTTTCGCCGTATGAACGAAAATTCTCGATCTCACCATTTAGTGAACTTAAAATGGTTCCAAGATATTAAGGCAGACATAGAGGCTACAATATAAATTAAAACAAAATCACCCATCGATAAAATGATGGGTGATTTTTAGTAGGCTAACCATGAGAAATCATCTTCTTCCAGTCATACACTCTAGTATTCTCATGTCTAGTGCATCCACTCTACCAATCTGTTCTTCCAAATCCCAAAGTGCGATATTTGTAGTTTCAGCATTTTCTAAAAACGGTTGAAGCTGTGCGACCTCAGAAAAATACACAGGGTTTCGTTTAAAAGATCCATCCACTACATGTTTTGAACGAACCAAACCTAGTAAACTCAGTTCTGTAACCCTTTGTCCCGTTTCCTCAAATAGTTCTCTAACAGCACATTCTTTTGGTGTTTCACCCACTTCTCTCTTTCCCCCCGCAACTCCCACTGCCGCCGTAAAGAGTTATAGCCCATAAGGAATTTGCCCTCACATTTAATTACAGCAAAGGATCCAGAAAGTGGACAGAAATGCTCAAGCTTATCTTCCGTCACGTAAATAAAATCCACTAACTCATACCCGTTAGGATTCCTAAACTCGTTATCTGCTCTCACACTTTTACAACTCACAAAGGTAATCTATTAATTCTTCAGAACTTTTACCCATTGAATCTGTTGATAGCGCACGGTTAAAAAGATCATACGCCTTAGGATCGTTATCTTTCAACCACCCAAAGGAAACCTTTGGCCCAAGGAACCACTCACCTTTTAATTCAAAATAGATTTCCAAACTATCTTTTAACATCCAATGAAATCGATAATTGCCTTCTAAGTCATTCTTTGCCGATCTCACCTGCATCTTTTTAAGCCAACTTTTCAGGAAGACTTTTTCATCATCAGTTAATTGTTTCGGACCTTGCTCATAAGTGCTTTGGATGTTAGCTAAAAACTCTTCTGCTAAGCCTTTTTTGTTGACCCAAATTTCTCCTTTAAGTACCCGCAGAAATGGTTCAGACTGCTTCATTTTTTCTGTGGGATAAATCCACGCATCTAGCTGCTTTCCAGCAATAAACTCAACATCATTCGTATCTTCGGCAACGGACTCTGAAAAGCAGATGAGATCTACATCGCTCTCTTCTGTAAAATCTCCACGATTGTACGATCCGTACAAAATGATGGTGTGGCAATCGTATTTCTCCAATAGATAAGCTTCAATCTCTTTTAACTCGGTATGTGTATTCATGAATGACATCCTTTATATCCTTTGTTTTATGTATGTCTTTGCTTGGAACCAAGCTCTAAGTTTTGCTGCATAACGTGCACGTTCCTCTGAATCACTAAGACTGCCATGTGTAAGATAAAGATTATCGTTAAAATAACGTGGATACACATGAAGGTGATAATGCCATACATCTTGACTCCCACCTGGTTCGTTATGCTGTCTTGTAGAGATTCCATCACACTTGTAGCATTCTTTAAGAGCATAAGATACTTGCTGAGCAATCTTATGGATGTGAGCAGCAATATCGAGTGGCAGATCAAAAATATTCTCATAGTGACCATTCGGGATGATGATCACATGACCTTTGTTGTTCGGCCACCATAACGTTGCGACGAGTGCGGTCACATGCTCATCCTGATAAACAATATCTTGTTGCTTGCTTTGAACCAATTTGTTGTTGGGGTCCTCGAATCCTTGTACTACTAAACAAAAAGGACACGTATAATTAGGTGGCATATGTGAATACATAACTCTCTCCTAACAATTCTTACAAAATCTTATTCATAAACTGCTGAATTTCCATTTTAAACAACTGTGCTTCCTCAAGAAATGGATAGTGATTACTTTCATTGAAACGAACGAAGGTGGAATGCGGAATTCCTTCTTTTATTTCCTCCGAAAACGAGATTGGACACTGTACATCATGCTCTCCACCCATTATTAATGTAGGTGTCATTATGTTACGTAGTTGCCTTGTAACATCGAAAATCATTTCTTCTCTAATAAAGAAATTCATACGAGATGCAGACATTTTTTTCGAAATAGGTAAAGAAAAATACTCGTCATACTTCTCTGGCTTATGTAGTGAAAGCTTTGTTCTTTCTTTTGAAATCCTAGCCTTTTCGACTGGAGACAAATGGGGATCCTTAAGCGCTTCAATAAGCTCCTGCATGAGATTAAACTTCGGATGTTCCCCATGATAGATACACGCAGGAGAAGAATTCGCATATTTTCTCGCTGCTGATCCGACGATAATGAGAGAGGACAGGCTTGCAGAAAAGTGGATACCATACAACAATCCGATCATACCTCCTGTTGAGTGTCCACCATACGTCCAAGTTGATATACCTAATGCTTCTCTAATCGCTTCTAGATCATATACCGCATCAAACATGCTCAACTCATGAGGATAAGTTATTTTAGTAGAGTTTCCCGATTCTTTCAGGTTAACAAGATACACCTTATAACGATCGGTAAAAGAGTCCGCAAAGTAATCACCAGAATCATTAAACTCCGAATAGTGATGAGTTACACAGAACGGCCGCCCCTTACCTTTAATAAATACTTCAAAGGTTCCTCTTGCTGTAGATACTAATCTTGTCTTCCACTTAGACATATCGTTTGCTCCTTTTACTTCACGGATCATAACCTATTTATTGGATACTTTTATGTGAGCCATCGCAATTTGGCATACGTTTGGATAAGCCGCATGTACAATCATTTAACCCTTTTCCATCAAGGATCTGGTCCATATATTTTTCAATACGAGCCTCGCGAGTTTTAGACTGTTTGGCTTCAGCAAAATACCGGATATACGCTTTTTGTCTTCCAGGCGTTAAAGCTTCAAAAGCTTCTTTCAAATCAGAGATCTCGTCCATTTTATCCTGAAATTCAACGGGTATTGAGTAATCGGCTGTTTTCTTCAATTGCACTGTTAATCCTGATTTTTCTACTTCAATCGCTTCATGAATGTAAGCCTTAAGCGTGCTTTCCATATCTAATATGTCTTGAACATTCGTAAATCGAATTTGACGCGCTGATTGAACATTCTCTGTTTGTTGGATCAAGATCTTCTTTTCGTCTTTCAACAGAACACCCTTATGAAACAGTAAAGCACAATATTTTTTGAATCCATGTATTAGAACGATATTCTTTCCGTTTAACGTGTAGCATGGGTGCATCCACTTAAAGTCTTCGGAGAGGCCGCAGTCTAACACGATTCTTCGTAACTGCTCAAACTCTTCCCTCCACGATTTTGCATCTTTCAAAAACTCATCTACTTTCGGATTTAACATATCTTTTGACATCGTTTAACCCCCACAACGTTCTACAATTCATCAACATCTATCATTTCTATGAAAACACAATATTTCCTTTTGTAAAAGCTAACTTCATGAACCATTTTCTAATGTTGACGGGAGATCAGAAACTTAATACGATAGAACATATTTCATATGGAGGTTTTTGTTTGAACAACTTATGTTTAGAGCTGGGTAAGTAAACCTTCTTCTCTATGAAGAAGGTGCCATTTATAGAAAATAAGCGTAATAAGAAAAGATGAGGAGACTATAAATGGATTTAAAAATTCCCGTCGAACGCACGGAAGATTATAAGAAAACAGAAGAAGTCATTAGAAGTGCATTTGAATTTGAGGAGTTCAGTGATAAGAAAGAACACCTTCTAGTAAACCGTATTAGGAAGTCAGAAGCATTTATACCTGAACTTTCTTTTTGTTGCTGAAAATAGCAAACAAGAGATCATCGGTCATATTCTGCTTTCAAAGATTAAGATTATTAATGAGAAGCAAACCGTTGAATCCCTTGCGCTCGCACCTATATCGGTTATTCATGAGTATCAAAATAAAGGGATTGGGAGTCAACTCATTAAAGCTGCGCTATCAGCTGCCAAGGCGTTGGGCTATCAGTCCGTCATCGTGCTAGGTCATCAACATTATTATCCGAAGTTTGGATTCAAAAGGGCTAGCACATGGGGAATTCAAGCTCCTTTTGATGTACCTGATGAAGTCTTTATGGCGCTTGAGTTAACGGATAATGCTTTAGCTTATGTGAATGGTGTCGTTCAATATTCGGAAGCATTTTCAAAATAAGATTACAAAAGTGAAGGGTGTCCAAATCTGCTATGCAGTAAAGGACACCCTTTTGCTCATATCACGACTTTCGTTTATGCTTTTCCTCAATAATTTTCTTATTTAGAATCCTGACTTCCCCAACCATCAACAACCTCATGTCCTCAACAATATACTTTGCCAGCTCTTCATCCGAAATATCATCACCATGCAGATCGAGACGGAATTCTTGTCCCTGTAATCCTCCACCATTCGAAAAATCGATTTCAAAGTCGAATTGAACGCGTTTATCCAAAATGAGAACACCTCACCTTAGTATTTCATTATGATTTATTTAAACAGGGTTAAAAGTAGAACCATAATCATTACCTACACCCATCGTTCCAATGAAGAAGTACCCAAGAAGGCGGACTGGCAAGGGAAAGCCTTTCATGTTCACTTTGGACAGATTCTGAGTGGAATAGCCTTCGATCTTTTCATAATGAACCATGACATCGTTAAATGGAGGGTTATTTTGAATCTGGCCATCGTATTCTTCTATCCGCTTATCATTACGCTGTTTCACTTTAAGAAGATCTTCATCCATCGAGAGCACCTCTACTTTTCAACAAAAGCATATAGCACTACTTTCTATAGACAATGAGATAATCCTTCTCCAGTGATTTTTACTTGATTCACCAATTGTCCAAACCAATAAGACAAGCTTGGCATATGATATAGAGAATAGGGATACTTGAATTCTTATTCTTTTCTCAACATGAGATAGATGGGGGTGTCTTCTGTGAGAAGTTTCATTAGTATTTTAGATGGCTTATTGGCTTGCAAAAAAGCACGTAAGAGCAAGAAAAACAAAAAGCGAATCGGTTAATACAAAAGCTGCCTTTCGGGGCGGCTTTTCATATTTTTCCATGCCTACATACGCGTTTAATTGCTATATGAAAAGGGGAATGACAAGATTATCACGATTATAGGGGGCATGATTGATGAAAGAACAAATTAAGAAAGTTCTAAGCAATCCAAAAGTGCAAAGAGGTATTAAAGACAAAGTTGTTCCTTTAGTTAAAAAAGAAATGGAAAAAAGGAAGAAGAAATAATAACGATAAAGATCGACACAAGTAACCCATCCATAGCAAATAGTTGGTGGGTTACTTTTTTTGTTTTACTCTATCTAACTTTAATAAAGAATACTTGTGAGGAAGATCCTCTTTTCCAAGTCCCGTGCGAACTAACAGCATAAGTACCACTTTCGCTGGGAGCAACGAAAATATTTCCATTTAGTAAAGTAGCAGTTTTAGAATCTGATTTCCCTTTAGTCCACAAACTAACTTCTTTTGATACTTTAATAGGTTTGCGATTATACGTTATGGTAATTTTCTCACCTGGTGAGACGGTAACAGGTTTTATTTCATTCATCATAAATGGTTCAGCATAATCTACACATTCACCACTTAAAAATCCATCCCAACAATATGTGCTTTGCATCGTAGGAATCGTTCGGTTTTTTTCTGTTTTCGCACTTGCTGTTGGTGGTTTCGCGTTCATGATGTAGTACGTAAAGAAACCTGAAATCAGTAAAAATGTAAGAACAAGAGGTACGACCCTTTTTTTACCCATTCTTACTCCCCCTATATAAATCATTGTTTTTACTTTTAGTCGTTTACAAAATGTATTTGGTTTCACTCAATTTCAAAAAACAAATTTGAAGAGATCGGAGAGTTTACTTTGAAACAAGCATTGTATGTAGTATGTGTATATTTCATTTTCTGTTTATTTCTTTTTCCCTTTCTCTCCATAACTAATTGGTCGTTACTCACATCAACATTATTGCTCTTATCATTCACGACTGGCTATATTACCTATAAAATACGTATCTGGTGGATTTCGTTCCCTATTACAGCAATACTAGTCACTTTGTACGTTGCTATCATTAATAATAACTCCACTATTAAAATTCCTGTACATGTTCCTCTTGTTATGGGGCTATTCTATTTGATTAGTGGAGTTGCAAAACAATTTCGGAATAATCGTTAATTATTCATTAGCCATCCTTCAACAAGTAGTTGAACCTTTTTACGCTGCTCAATATGCAGCATATGTCCCACATGATCTAGAATCATTTGAGTACCATGAGGGAACTTACTCATCCCTCTCGTCACCCTGCAAAGCATTGAGTCCCACCCTATCTCACTTTTTAAACTTGTTAATCTTAACCCATTATTTGTTAACCCTCAAAATTTCACTTCCTATAGAGACTTAACCTGTATCTCTTTCCAGTAATGCCAGGCTTTTACGTATTCTTCAAAATCGTTCGGATGATGTTTCTTACATGTTGCCAACCTATGATATAAGCCAATTAGCACGTTTTCATATATTGCCGAGGTTTCATGATTACCCCCTACACTCAAACAATTTACAGCGGCATCTAACGTTTCTTTCGTTAAGTCATCTGGTGAAGAACAGAATGCATAAATTAAATCATACAGGGGATCTCCGATTACTGGACAAGGGTCAATTATTCCCGTTAGCTGTCCGTTAGCAAAAATAAAATTATGTACTCCTAAATCTCCATGCAGCAAATAAGGTCTTGTCTTACTTTCCTTTTGCTTCTTAATAAGGTCAAACACAAGATGATGATCGTCTTTTTCTACGTATGTATCTATGATCAGCCTCGCTTCTTCTGTTTTATTCTTCAGAAAAGAATCCCAAGAAAGTGTCGGTTCATCTGCCCATCCCCAACCAGTAAAAGCAGTTGCCATCTTATAGTGATTGATAAGCCCATGAACCAAGCTTTCAAGTATTTCTCTTTTATTTCCTCTGTTGTACGTGGTTGATCCTTCAATAAACGAATAGACAAAGTATTTATTTGTATCTTCAACAAATTGAAGATCAGGCAAGATCTCCACGTGACTATAACTTCTAAGGTATAGAACCTCTGATTGAATGATTTTCGGATTATTTACTTTTAAGGCATACTTTTCCCCACCTGAAGTTTGTAGGAGATACAATTCGCTAACGGTACCACCAGACAATGGCTTGTATACAGTAATTTCTGAGCTCAGTTTATTTTCTTTGTTTAATTTGCTGATAATCTCTTGAATATCCATGATTCTCTCCTATAGTCTCTTAAGTTGTTAAGTTGCTGAACAATTCTACACTGCTCAATTTGTAGCATATGTCTTGAATCATCTAGTATCACTTGGTTGAGGTAGCTTGTCCATCATAAAAGAGTCCCTTTTCTAATGACTCAAATTCTTTTAGAAATTCATAGATCTCATTACAGACTTCCTCTACATCTCCATAGTAGCCATCAACTGCCATATCCCACCTATCTGTGAGATTAATAATCGACCTTTCCATATCCTCACAACTATCGGGAATGTGACCAACAAGACGATACATATATGTACATATTTTCGTTACATCACTTGTTTGAATTAGTTCGTTATTAAGTAGATTCAGAATTTCTTGAATCGGAAGCGCCTCATCACACTCTCCTTTTACATCGGTTAACTTTGAACATACAGAAGCTATTGTTGACTTAGAAGATAACGAGATTTCAAGAATTTCGTAAGGCGGCTGATCCAACTTCTCTATTAATTGGTCGGCCCACTCGATGACATTTTTCACTTGAAAGAATTCGATAAAGAGTCCTAAACGATAGATTTCTGCTTGTACTTTAATTTCCATGACTGACCACCGCTTCATTGATTTAATTCTACAAGCCTTTTTAGTAACCGTAAGACTTCTTCATTCTGTTTGTTATTTTTAACAAGTTGACCACGTATGCCTAACAAAGTAAAAATCATGATAACCGCTAATCCCAATCCGATCAAAACGATCATATTTCAACACCAGCCTTTTCCATCTATTGCTACTTTCGGTATGTATATCGCCCTCTCCAACTAACTCTTTCCATAAAAAAGTGCACTTCTCCTTCTAGAAGAAATGCACGTTCGTTGTTACGCGTTGGATTGCTCTTTTAAACTATGATCACCATTTCCCATATCAATCACAAACGTATTGCCTTTCGCGTTCTCGATCGTCTTTATCATGCGAAGTTTTGCTAGTTCTGGGTTATTCTCCAGCATTTTAGCTGTATTCGCCAGACTTCTTAACGTTGCTGCTTCTCCACGTGCTCTCTCCAGTGAAGATTGAGCTTCTTTTTTCGCTTTGATCACTTCAAGGAATGCCTTTTTTAGTTCAGCAGATAACATAATATCTTTTATGTCTACTGAGAGGATGGATAATCCAGCAAACATATTATCTACAAGAAGTTGTTGAAGCGAATCATTCACTTCATTTCGTTTTCCTAACAGATCGTCTAATTCAAGCGAGGATATTACATCACGCAGTTTGAGCTGCACGTTCATGTACACATGCTCTTCATAATCTTCATATTCAGAGATCAGAATTTGTGGATCAGTAATTTGATATTTTACAGCAACACTAATCTTTACACTAAGATGATCAGCCGTTAATAACTCTTGTCCGTTCAGCTGCAAAATCGTCGGTCTCATGTCAAAAACCGTGATCTCTGTAGATGCTGGAGAATACTTATGCTTGCCTGGGCCTATAATCTCCTGAAATGCCCCATGATGAAACTTAACTCCACGTTCATACTCATACACTGTAACCGAAGCAAAAAATTTCTTGATGATTGATAGAATGGCAAAAAAAACAATTGATACAAACCCAATGACTACAAGATATTCTAAAAATGATTTCATCCTAATTCCCCTTACTTAATACATATGAAACCACCCAACAGACATGGAGAGAACAATGGAGGTCTTACCTGCAAAATTATTCAATCCTAAAAGTCTGTGAATGGCTTCGTTTAGGGCTTCGAACCCAAACTGGTTCCACAAAGGTATACCAGTTACCACAAGATGAGAAAGCCGATCAGCAACACCGTTTAAAGATTTTAAACGGTGGCTTTGCATTTCTCCAAACATCATTATATCAACTGTTTAATAGGAAAAGTAACTATTTTTACTAATCAACCTATTTTTTAACATGTACAAGCACTTATATAAAAGCGTCATACACTAGTACTAGAAAGGGGGTGATAGTTTGACTCGATTTCTTGATTTAAGAACTAGTCAAAATGCTAGTTATGCAAACTCTATTGCAATTCCTATTCTTGTAGTTAATACTCCACAATTAGTTGGACAGATTGGTTTAAGCACAGTGAATGCCGGTCCTAACATTCGAGTGGATCTTCAAGGAACTGTTGCATTACAACTTCCATTAGCACTGCTTGGTATTACAATTACAGTTGTTAGAGGCACACTTCCAACAGATGAATTAGTATTCTCAGCCACTCAGACATTTAATTTAGATGTTCTAGCGCCGCAAGTAATTTCCTTCAATGCTTCTGACTTTAATCCTCCTGATGGTATAGAATTAACTTACACTATGTTTGTCTCTTCCAATCTTTTAGGCACAGTTCGTATTGGTCCTGAAAGCTTTACAGGTACTGCAATTAGTGATTAATAATATGTAATGGGCACATCATTTAACGTGATGTGCTTTTCCATTCTTCCTATTAACTACCTCTTGTAATCCTTAATTTTCATCTCGAAGTATCCCATACACCGCACAGTCCTTATACTGATTCTTGGCATTGCGAATCATGTGCCGGATTACGCCTTCTTGTTTCATTCCTACTTTGGCCATAATCCTGCCAGAAGCAGGATTGTCGGTGTTATGTGCAGCTGAGATCTTATGGATGTTCATCTGATTAAAGCCAAACTCTACAACAGCTTGTAGCGCCTCGGTTCCATATCCATGATTCCACCACTTGAATCCAAGCGAATAACTTACCTCGCAGTTATCTGTCGAGCTATCAAAATCGTAAATATCAATTTCTCCAATCAGTTCACCTGTATCTTTCAACTCGATTCCCCAATAACAAAATTCATTATTTTCATACTGACTCACAATCTTTTTCACACGCTCTTCTGTTTGAGCGATGCTCGTGTGAGCTGCGTTCACTCGATTGTCTGCCACCCGTTCGTCTGAAAGCCAATGGTCAAATATGCTTTGAGTATCAGATTGTTTCAAAGGACGAAGAAGTAATCGTTCTGTTTCTATTACGGGTGTTCCTGAATAGTTAATCATTTATACACCTCATACACATCGATTCAACCGCTATTTTGTCATGTACCAGTAAATGAACAAACCAATTGCGATTAGTGCCCAACCAATAGAAAATAGATATCTTCTCATTTGAAATATCCCTTCATCATCCAGCTGAAACCAACAATAAATCTATTCAATCCATACTCCAACTTTCATCTTCTGAAGCCTGCAACCAATCTTCAGGCATAGATACTGTATTCAAATCTAATGCTTTTAATTGTTTAAATGTATACGTATTGACTAAGTATAAATCCCACTGACACTCGATACCTCTGGTTATGAAGAAGGTAAGATCTCCTTTTTCGTCAAGATCTTTTTCATCCCACGTCATCGCTAAGTTATCGCACTATTTCGCAAGTTCGTATTGAGAATACTCACTCTTATTCTCAAAGAAATCATTTAACAGCTGTTTCAAATTTTCATACGAATACTGGAGATTAATTATAGTCTCATTCCAGTTCCAGTTCATAAAAGGTCCACCTCGATCTCAGTTCCGATGTTTGACGCGAATGTGAGGATGTCTTTTTCTAAATACAAAGCTGGATCATTCACCTTACTTCTTTTCCAAATATATGTACTCATCCACCGTGTTCATGGCAGAAGAAGCTTTCAAGATCTTCATGCCCTTCAATCGGCTTCCACACTGAAAATGAACCGTGTCATCGGCACCGATCTGAATCTTGTGCGTTGCGCTCTCTACCCAGTCGATCTGCATCTTCACGATATACTCGCCAGGTGCTACGTCCAGTTGTTTCGTTTCTCCGTCCTTGATCTGTTCTGTCTTGCTCTCGTTCAAGTAGATATCAAACTTTCTCATCTTGTTCATAAACTGACTGTCTCTCTTAAACACTAATTTCGCCATTTTCGTCCCATCCTTTTCTATGAATCTTACAAATCATTACATTCTTTAATTATATACTTCATATAGCTGAGTGCATCATTTCTTCTCTTCCTCATCGAGCCGTAACGCGAGAACTTATTACCGTTTCGGATGCGCAGTGCTTCTTGTATGATTTGATGATAATTTTCAGGAACCGTTCGGAGTGCGTACTCACCTGCACCATCTTTTGAGGTGATGTCTTCTTCTCTTATCGAATAATAAAGACGAGTCACACCAAGTACTCCCCACTCAATCATGTTTGCACTCATGTATAATCCTATATATTGAAGAGACGGAAAACGCTCACAATTTCTCACCCAATTCAGCCAATAACCGTTAATGTTCTCGACCAAGTTTGATTTCAATTCTGTCCAATCTACAGATAGATTGTATGTTTTAATCGGCAGTCCTTTAACGACGATGCCATATTTCTGAAGTTGATACGCGTCGATCCAATTACGGTGAAAAGGTCGATATATTTGAAACTTTCCTTCATTAAAATATGGACAAGAGGAATTACCGTTATTCTCACTCTCTAAATCTTCTCGTGTCAGATACATGCCATCTAAGCTGGGCTTCGAATACTCTTTTTTCATCTCATGGTGAATCTCTTTCAATACATCTACATCTGATTCTGCTAGCTTTTCTTTTGTAACCGCGTAAAAGTCGATGTCACTTAATCCTTCTTGGTAAGCCCCAATGGAAACAGAGCCGAATAGGTAAAGTGACTCTAACTTGTTGGGCAGCTTCTTTTCTATTTTTTCAAAGTAAGTATTCAATACTTCCTTTACCTCTTGAGGTATACGTTTTGGTTCATTTCTTGTTTGTGTTTGGGTCATACCGTTAGCCTTCTTTCATGAAACCATTGTATTCCTATATTTTAGCATATTTATCCAGTTGCCCATGAGTAATCTTTTCCCTGTTATTGCATTTGCATTGCGTATACTTGTTAGAGATATCGGTGTTAGCCACTATACTCTTAATTGATATTCGATATTTTAAATGTTCATTTCCCTAAATAAGACAATAGTAATATAAAAAACCGCTCTCACAAGGAAAAGCGGTTTTACATGTGTTGACACATAGTTAACGCATGTTTCTTTTTATTCAACTTCAATTGCAACATTGTGCTGAGCGGAATCTTGATTTCTCCATGTGATCAAAGTACCCGGCGCAACCGTAATTTCTTTTTCACTAAATTCGTAATCTTTGATGTTAAGTGTTACTGAACCAGTTTGTTTAGCGTCTGTCTGAACGATCACTTTCATCTTCATAACAGGATGCGGGTCACAATGGATAAGATAAACACCTTCGTTCGGAAATGAAAACAAAGTCTCCTCCCCCTTTTTTAATAAAGGAGAAGCCATAGCTTCCGTCACTTCCCTCGCTTGTTGATCACTCGCTGAAGAAGGTTCCTCCATCATATCCTCTGAACCATGTTCCTCACTATGCTTACTCTGTTGTTCAGTAACTTCTTTTGCTCCCTTATTCGGCTCTTCTGATACTTCACTATCCTTAGATGAGCAACCAGTCAAAAGAACACCAGCTAATAATAAAGTACATCCAGTTTTCATCGTAATCCTCTTTACCCATTTCATAAAAGATCATCCTCTCAAGACAAATCCGTGGATTTATCTTCCTTTATAAAGTAAACGGAAGAACCGGATATATGGATCATCAAAATAACGATTCTCTTCACTTCTTAAGAAATTTAGGATGATCTCAAATATACTGTTTTGCTGGAAATGTATCTTATTATGAATTGACATACAACCAAAAGGTGTTATATTCTAAACGTACAACCAAATGGTTACATATTCAGACTAGGAGATGAATGCTTGTGTCAACACTACCAGATATTAAACAAACCGCAACCTTTAACGCACCGATTCAAAAAGTGTGGGATGCTGTATCCACATCAGAAGGCATGTCAACGTGGTTCATGCCGAATGACTTTAAAGCAGAAGAAGGTCACGAGTTTCACATCCAGTCCCCTTTTGGTCCTTCACCGTGTAAAGTGCTCGTGATCGATGAACCGCATAAGCTTTCCTTTTCATGGGACACAGACGGCTGGGTCGTGACGTTTCTGTTAGAAGAAAAAGGAGATCAAACAGAGTTCACACTGATCCACAGCGGCTGGAAAGAAGAAGATGCGATCGTTGGAAAAGCGAATCAAAAAGCGCAAGATGTACGTGACCGTATGAACGGCGGATGGGTTGGTATCGTGAATGAGAGACTGAAAAAGGTCGTTGAGGGCTAAGTGGCAGCACCAGCAGAAAAACACGATGTCTTTAAAGCGATTGCCGATCCTACAAGACGTGAAGTATTGAGGCTCCTCTCAGAAAGTGAACGGCCGATATCAGAGATAGCCGATCATTTTGATATGAGCCGAACCGCTGTGACAAAGCATCTGCAGATTTTAACGGAGGCTGAACTCATATCTGGCAGAAAAGAAGGACGGGAAAAGATTTACCAGCTGCATCCTGAACCTTTAACAGAAGTGAAACAGTGGTTAGCTTATTATGAGAAGTTTTGGGAGAATAAGTTGTCGATGTTGAGACACTCAGTTGAGATTGAAAATAAACAAAAAAGCTTAAGGAGCCCTTAAGCTTTTTTATTTTTTCCTATTTATTCTTCAAAGCACAAATAATGAAATCATATTGACTTAATAATAAAGTTAGTTATATATATATTACCGAATTAAACTACTATGAGAAACAGTAGTGTTAAAATTATTTATTCTAAAAATCTAACTTTCAGTTTCCTCAATTCACTCTTAAACTATAGTTAAGTTGTATCAATAGCTATTCTCCTTAATTTTATGAGAGTACAAAACTCCTTGGATATAATTGGATTAAACTGTTAAAATTAAGTATAAAAGAAAGAAGGCCCTAAGGAGGGGAGTAGAATTGAGCAAACAAAAATTTTGCATCAGATGTGGTAAAAAATTGCATCCTTCAGATTGGGAAATACTCAAGTATCATAATCAAATGCCCATTTGTGATGTTTGTGTTATAAAATATTCTAATATAACAACAAACAATAAATCGTCAACAGATAATAAGAGTTATTAGTTTACTTAACTATTTAAAATCCTTGAAAACAAAGTATTATTGAATTTGTATATAGTGTTATAATCTATCAATTCATTTTAAAATATGTAGCAGGTAATCCCAAAAAGCGTAGTCCAACATTTTACAAAAGTCAGAGAATGTACCTTTTGGTTGTAATGAAAAGATAAATGCTCTCTGATATACTGTGATTAACTTTTTTTCAAAACAAACAACTTGTATTGAAGGAGAACAAAATATGACTGACCAATTTTCCAGATCTTTTAGAGGCACTGCACATCAAATGATAATATACTCTTTACTAGAAAAATTAAAAGAAAGAAAGTATATAAAACAATTTAATTTTTATTCAAAAAATATTCGAATAGGATATAAAAAGGAACAATTCTATTTCCCTTTTTCCATTGAGTTCTTTGATGGAGAAAGATGGGTTATTCAATCAACTACAACATTCCCTAGAGAAAGAATGAATGGCTACCAATGGAATGCGTACCACTTTAAAAAAATTGATGAATCTTACAAAAAAGCTTTTGTAATTTATCCCGATGCAATGGGAGAAAATGATATAAAAAAATGCATGAATTATAATACAGATATATTATTGAATGAAATATATTCTTCACTTGATGGAGTAGTAAGTTTCGCAGATTTTTACATGATGATTGAGGAAAAATGGTTAGAGAACGAAAGTGTTCAAAAGAGAAAAGCTTTACAAGGAACTGCATTTGAAAAATGGTTGATTGATATTTTAACGCATCCAACAAATTTAGACATTTGGAATGGTAAAATAAATATGGATTTAGGTTTTAACTTTCCGTTTTTCAAAAAAATACTTGAGAGCTTTAATATTCCTCTAGGTCAGTCAATTTCCAAAATAAATGCAACTGATAAAATACCTTTACTTACTCCTAGAATAGAAAAAAGTCGTGGTGGTAAACCTAAAACTGATATTGTCGTACATATATATACAGATTCATTAACCCCTTTAGAATTTACAATTAGTTCGAAGCGAACAAGTAGTGGTTGGGTGGCTATTAATCAGTATAGTGCAGAAGTATACATAGATGTCTTAAAAATTGATGAACCTGAATTAAAAGAAGCACTTTATGAATTACAAGAAAAAGGTGCTCCTACACAAATTCCTAAATATTATCAGGATATAATTATCAACTTACTTCCAAAGTACCATCGTGCACTTGCAGAATGGGCATATGCTGGAATCGGTGGCGAAGGAAAAGGGATTCAGAATGCAGAATATTTTACAGTTTATAAAAATGATAAAAAAGAGTTAGAGATTTATCGACGTGACGAGTATATAGACAAAATATTATCGGAAGTTCAAAATGGACAATTAGGTAGTCCTTTTACTTTTACATACACAGGGACAAGAGGAACTAATATACAGTTACGTGGTCGTGTCATTTAAAATATGTATAAATGGCTAATTTAAGATTGACTTTTAAAATTTTAACCAATTGTATTGTAGTAAATATTAATTTTTATGAAGTCTATAAACTCAAGCAAATTTTTGTACGGATTAGTTTTAATATATTTCTATAAAAGTAGAGCAGATTTAATAATCTGCTCTACTTTTATACTTCTATCGTATTTACAAGTGTTTTATGTTCTTTAATATCTCTCAATGTTACTTCAACCTGAATTCCTAGAGCGTAAGCTAGAAGCGGAGGGATCGCATCCCCTATTTGTTCGTAACGATCTTGCTCTGGGTCACTGTGAAATTTCACATAAGGTCCTTCAAATATATACCAATCGGGAAAGGACTGAAGTCTTGCTGCTTCCCGAGGGGTTAATCCTCTATCACTATTCGGATGTATCATCTCATCTAAACAATGGCTAGTAACTGTAAAACTAGGTAAAGTTTCAACCAATCTCCTATTTCGTGCCCCATACAACTTTTTAGGAAAGTATGCATTTCTTAAATCTTCTTTACCTTCCATAATCAATCTTTCTGCTGTTGTTCGCATATTTTCACCCTGTCTAATGAGCTCCATACGTTTTAACATTACTTTTCTATGGTTTACGGCTTTATGTGAGGTGATCTCATTAATATTAAAAGATAAATGATTTGGTACTTCTAATAATTCCCCCCTCATTTTTCGGATGAAATCCTTACCAGATGTTGTTTCAGTTTGTATACTAGTTATCCTATCTTCAATGTAATTAGATGTTTCTTCTCCAGAATCCAATTGAGGCAAGTCTAATATTGCGTCTCCCACACTAACATATGGAAAACTGCAATTAGGTCCATGTGTTGGCTGAGGATATTCATAATTACCATTATATTTAGTGTTAATACCAACAAGGAAAATGCGTTCTCTATTTTGTGGTACACCGTAATCACTAGCTTTTAACAAAACATTGCTTTTTTCGCGACTTGCTAACTTAAAACCAACCCCAGTTACTGGATCAATACGCTCAAATTCATCACAAATATCCTTATACATTTGTCCAGGAACTCCATTAACACTTTTTGAAAACAAACCTTTTACATTTTCAAATAATAGCATCTTAGAATCCACATGTCGGGCTATTCGAAGTATATTTAAGAAGAGATTATTTCTTTCGTCATCTTCTTTTCGATGGCCAGCCATAGAAAAACTTTCACAAGGTGCACCACCAGTTACAATATCAACTGTTTTTGTATTAAAACGACTTTGAAGTAACTTAGAAATGATATTATTTTCAACTTTTGTTATATCTCCATGAATAACAACAGTTCTTTTTTCAGGGTCAAACTGAAAAAATTCTTTTTCATTAATATTACCATTAAGAAATTCATTTAAATTTAGTATAACTGCATTGTGTGTACTTGCATATGTTTTTACCGTCCAATCACTCATTTCAACAGCAATTAATGGTTTAATTTTTGCCCATTTGAATCCAGTACATAAACCACCAGGTCCAGAAAAAAGGTCAATACTTGTAAAAGACATGATAAACCTCCATTAAATTTAAATCTATTAACAAAATAACTCACGCATACTTACACATTACCTACTATATCATGTGTTTTCTTAAATTCAGTTAATAACTTTTTTTTCAATTAATTTGAATGTTATATACTACCATTATAGCAAACGTATGTTCCATTTCAAGAAGTTAATAAAAAAGCTTGCCAACTTAGACAAGCTTTATTAAAAAATTACAAATTGAAATATCCTATATTATCAGAAGACAAGTCCCCTACTATAAGAGCACGATCTAAAAAACGGTTGAATTCTTCACAAGCAGTTTCTGGAAGGAGTCCACAATTATGACAGGCTGCAAGGTTGGATGAATCAGGACCTTGTCCTCCGTGAGAGCCAATCTCCATACATATAGGATCTGCAGAACACCATCTTGCATTTTCAATAGCTTTTTTTAAAATCGACTCGAGATTCCCCGGTTTTCCCATTTTCACTAGACCACCCAATGTACCATCTGAATCACCAGCAGCTGTATAAATTAATAATCCGCACATATTTTCTTCAGAACTTTTCGATACATAAAGTCTTTCTCTTAAGGCAGCAGTACTATACCCACATTCAAATGTAAGCTGATTAATTATAAGATGTGCAAGTGTATGTATCATAACAAACCTTGGAGTAATATTTTTATATGTCATTCGTCCTTCCCGAAAAAGTTCATCAGCCTTGTCTTGCAAAGATTTAGTTCTACCAAGAACTTGCGGTGAATTTTCCCACTCAAATAGCTTTTCTTTATTTAGTTTTAAGAAAATGCCTTCACCATATACTTCATATGCAGGAAGCCAATGTTCATCTTCATCACTTTGTTCATTGAGACGCAGCAGCCTTTTTAATTCCTCGGTGCTTAAGCCATTTTCACTATTAATACGAGTAAATCCTGCTAATACACGAGTCTCTTTTAATTTTTCCACTAAGAATATATCAGAAAAATCCCTTCTAATATTAACCTCGTACTTATTCATGTCTGCCTTAATAATTCGCAAATTATGTTGATCTGTTTCATTTTCAAGAACATTATATTCTTCTACGCGTAGCCTATGTTCAGAATTAGTATTTTCACTTTCTTCTTCAATGGTTTCTAATTCATTGTTCAAGGCATTTAAAGCATCTTTGATTTGATTGTCCGTATAAGGTTGTAACTCTCTATTCGCTAAAACTCTCATATCCTCTATTTGTTCATCGATAGAACCCTGACGACGATTTATAATTGTAAGATAGGGTTTAAACAACTCACTACGGAACATCTCCAATATTTCATCTACTTCTTTGCTTTTATCTGCGGGGATGTAAATAGAGCTTTTTATTTTTGCAAAGTAAACATTAGAAGCATTTCTTAACGTAGCTCTTAAATTATTTGAACATAGTTGACTTTTTTCTGAACCTAACCATGGTGTTTTACCCTGACAAGTAAAAACTGAATCTTTATCATTATCAAGATGCTGGCTTAAATGTGTAGTACCATTACTATTTACGGACGTTATTCTCATCAAACTTCTAGGCTCAACACCACACTCACACTTTACGACCATGGAGGCGAGACTAGATCCACCAATACTATTTAAAAACATTGTCTTATTACAGGTAGGATGTGAAGATCGATGTACCCATTCCCTCCATGGAAAATCTTGAAGATGACCATGTTCACACATTGCAACATAAGGAACCTGAACTAAATAATTTTTATGATTTTTCTCCTTACAGGTTGCGCATTCTAATCGATTTGATCTTGTATGGAGATTAAACTTTTCAAGTCTTCCACAAAATCTGCAATAATGCCATTGAGGGAATCTAAGAAAAGGAATATTCATGTAAAGATTAGTGTTATTTTTTGATTGACCTGTCTTTCTAAAATCTGGTGGTAATCGAAAATGGTTAACATTCAATAATTTCTCTAAACGCCACTCATTTACTTTAAAGTGCTCAATATCAATATTTTCATAAGTACCATAATTATCTTTATACCAGTGATCAATTCCAGCACAAATCACTGATACTCCCTCTTTAGTAACTGTCATTGCTCCCGGTCCAAAAGGAGCAATTAATTGGGCTCTTCTAATCGGTATGTCAACCATTTTATTCCTCCTCAAATTCTATATAGGAATCTGAAATTTCCCCCCTACATTGTGCATCTACATTTCTCATTGATGTCATAGTCGGCCAGGAACGTTGAATAGCCTTTTGATCTGCATATTGACCTGCTATACGCATTAAAGGATAATCTTCATTATCTGGGTTCCCACTCCATTTTAAGGGTTCACGTCTTTCCCATTCTCTTCTTTTTCTAGCAAACACATTTTTCACGTTTTCTACCTCTGCTGGATCTACTATATTAACTCTATTTAAAATAACATTTTCAATTTCATTAATTAATTTTTCTGGAAACGGCCTTGGTGTATTTACCACATGTTTGTCTCCATTTTGACGTACATAAGCTATCATTAAAGCATGTAAAGCACGGTCAATTACTTTTGGGGAAAATGGAGTAACACTTGTTGGTTCTACTTGTGCATATAACATTTGATGATAACTACGAAATTTTTCAAAGTGAGATCTATCTCTTGGTTTTGAAGCACTATATAAAGTCACAATTAATCCTGGCCTTTGATACCATCGTCTTCCAACTCGACCAGTTACTTGAATATATTGAGCTGTAGTTTTCGGTTGCCCTACAACCGACATAAGTGAAAGTCTATCTATATCAATACCAACTTCAATAATATTTGAAGCGAGACTAATATCAGTTACTTTTCCTGTATCATCATAGCTTTGTTTCAATTTATCAATTGCAACCGAAACTTCATCATTTGATAGTCTTGAAGTTAATTCTTCAATTTTCTTTAATTTCCGTAGTTCCTCAAAATTAATTCCAAGTCGATTTTGCAGAAGTTTCAAATGGTTAGGAATATCTGAATGAAGTAAAGTAATTGTTGTTCCCAATTCTCGTAAACTGTTAAAGAAAATAAGTAATGTCCACCAAGGATCTCTCATGTCTTCTGGTAATGTCATTGGTGCTTGAAGTAAAGATGTTAGTGCCCTAACTTGCAAAGTTTGCATTGATCCTAAAGCAGGTGAGTTAATCCCTACATACTTTCTGCCGGGCATATATTCACCTTTTTTATCCACTGCATAGGTTGCAAAAAAAGAATCATCTTCATCAAGTGCAGACGCGGGAAACAATCTAACCTCTTCCCTTGCATATAACGACTTAACTTGTTCCTTATAGCGACGAATTGTAGCAGTTGAACAAACAATTTTTGGTTTATAGTGTATTTCATTTCTTTTATCAGTACAAAGTTCATCAATAATTGTTTCAAAAAAACCAGTCATTGATCCCAATGGACCAGATATGAGGTGAAGTTCGTCTTGAATAATTAAACCAGGTGGGGACATATTTCTTTGACCTGCGTCATTTATTCCAAATAAACTTCTTATTTCCGGTTTCCAAGCTAACATTGCAAATTTATCTACAGTTCCAATTATAAAAGTTGGTCTCACTTTATAAATTTCTTCATCTACTAAGTAAATCGGAAGTTTGTCAGAAAATTTACATTTGTTGTCTGGACAATGAATAATGACTCTATCAATCATTCCCTTATATCCTAAAAATTTAAATCTATTATTTATTCTTTTATTTCCAGTCCTATTTTTAAAACTTTGTCTTGTATTTTGTATTTTATAATTACCAAGTTCAGCACCACACCATGGACAAGAACTTAAGATAAATGGATTATTTTCTGATTTACCACTATTAATGTTTTTTAATGCTTTTATAGCATCATCATTGCTATTGGGAGTTGTTTCTCCACCTAACCAAATACCGATTGAAAATTCCTCTGTTCCAAGAATTTCAATATGTTTTCTACGTAAGATTTCCATTGCACATATTAATCTAGACGATCGTTGGAATTGGTCAGCAGTTAATAGACGTAATGTGTAGCGCATCAATACATCCACTCCACAATCTTGTTTATTCTTAATCCTTCTCATAAACATCGTAAAAGCTGCTAAACCTAAATAGGCTTCAGTTTTCCCCCCTCCCGTTGGAAAGAAAATAAGATCAATGATGTTGCGCTCTTCTGAATCTTTTTGTCCTACAGAATTAACTGACATTAATAAGAAAGCAATTTGGAAAGCTCTCCACTTTCCTTTTGTTTCGGAGATACTATCAATATTTGGTTCTTCATAAATGCTATCAAATACTAAACTATCATCTTGAATGAACCCAGAGCGTCGTTGGCCTGTAATTTGTTGAAGTAATACTGCATGATTCGCTAGACGAAAAGCCTTTAAAGCATCTGTATCATTTTTTAAATAGTTTAATCCTCTCTCCATCCTATCAGCAGACTCTTCACAATTTTTTAAGTTTGCATTTGCAACTTCAATAAACTTAGAATTAAGTGTAGCTATCTTAATTTTTTGTTTTTCAATCCATCGACGATATAAAAATACTATTTCTTCAAGCTCTTGAAAACCGTCATTACTAGGGTCTAATCCAGCCAATTTTTTCATTGACACTTCAATTTTCGAATTATCTTCACGAGTTATATCTGGTGTCATACTTTTTGTTTCATAAGTTGGAAAAAATTCTGTATTTACAGTAAATACTTTTTCTTCACTCACTTTTCCCCAATCAGCAGCACATCCATGACCTATCGCATATGTTTTTAACTTACGATACAATAAAGCAATCGACTTTTCCTCATTATCAAGGTTTTCAAAAATATCTCCTTCAGGATAAGGCAAGATTTTTGGTGATTCATCATTTGGCTGCTCTATGGTGACACTAAAAGCAGATTGAAATAAACATAGGCTGTCTAACTTTTTGTTACCAGTTCCTATTGAACGGTTTGTTAAACTGACAGTAAATAGCCTTGTTCCATCATCCTGTAGCCGCGAAATAATTTTTACATCTAAATCTAAACCTTCAATTTTATTTAAAGGCTCAGCACTGTTTATTTGTTTTTGTAGCAGTGTTCTTCCAGAACAACTGAATGATCCTTCAATAGGATGACGTAGCCACCATTCTCGTTCTTTACCTTCTATATAAACATTTTTAGGTGTATATCTTCCGCCAGTGACATGAATAATTAAATTAGATTGATTATTAATTTCCGCCTTAAAACTTATAGCCATACTATTTTGACGATAAGAGTTCGCAGTTGTAATATCAAAGTCGTCATGGGTCTCTCTATTATAATTGGTATACCTATTTTCAAGTTTTTCAATTTCTTTCAGATCAATAAGCTCTTCTTTATTTTCATTTTCATTTAATTTACCAATCTCTGAAATTTCATTTTCCTCATCTAGTTTTTCCTTATCTGTCGGGAATAGTATAGCTGCGCCATACCTTCTTAATGGACTCCCACTTTGAATGATTTCTTCTTTAGTATCATGTTGTATATAAGGTTTGTAAGCCTCAGTTTTTTCAAAATAAATTTCACCAGAACAATCTATTTCTAAACCGTATAAAGTGCCTCCACCAATAAATTCCGATTTTAATTGAGCAATTATTTTTTCTCTGTTTTTTACATTCTCTTCTCTTATTAACCCAAAAGAATCATTAGTTTTAGTATTCCCTAAAGATTTCAATATATATTCCACCTATCTTAATGAAATAACTTCTTTTAATTCGCTCGAAGGAACCTGATATTTTCTTTCAACAATGAACTCAACCCTATAAGCTGTAAAGGAGACATTTTTCTCACCTGGCAAATTAAAAACATGTTCTCCTCTAAGTTCTAAAACAGACAAATCAGTTTTTTTAATTTCATCTATAAGCTTTCTACGAATTAATGTTCCTGCCTCCATGTGAGCTCTTAGTAACAACTTTGCAACTTTAATATACTTATCAGTCTTTTCTTCTAAATTAATAAACTTTAATATATTTTTAAAATCGTTTTCTAAAGCAGGCTTTATATTATCTTCTGACATCCAATTACGAATATTTGGTTCAGTTGGATTTTTAACTCCTAGGTTTAATAATGCCTTTTGTACAAAATTCATACCATTTTGAAGAACGTAGTATCTAAGCCTATTCTTCCACCGCATTTGGATTTTTCGATATAATTGTGAATTATTTCCAATTATTTCATCAGCTTTAGCACGGATTAAGTCTTGTTTTGTGCCAGTTCTAACAAGAATATATGAATTCTTTTCAATCTCATTTATTGAAGTTTTCCCAATAGTAAATCCATAAGGATCAGAATAGATTGAAAAAATATTTTTTAACGAAACATCTTCAAAGAAAATACCTCTATCATTACTTAGAACCACAAGCTTAGCAGGAACAACCTCTTCATTAATAATTGTTTTTTTTGTGATATTCGAGAGTTGTTTTTCTATAATTTTATGATCTAATGTATTTTCAATATTAGTCTCAAGAATAACATCCTCAAGCTCATCTTTTTGAAATAACTGATCATTAAAAATGATTTTCCTACCGGAAAAGATAGTTGATTTATTTGTACTTCTCTCTAAATATAAGTCTTCCTCAAACTTTCGTTCCAACCATTTATATGTAATGGTGTGAACTTTAGGGGCATGAGGACTATTATATATAAAATAGGGAAACCAACGAGTTGGACCAATAATAATAATTTGATCAAAAAAAGTATCCGTTTTCAAAATTTGTGACCCAATCAGTCTGCAATTGTTTTTTACAAAAATAGATTGAATTAATGAATTTGTTGCTTCATAGTCAAATGTGGACTTTAATAGTACACCTGTATATAAATTTTTATTTATATTATTATTTATATAATCTAACATTGGATTTTCTTCTAATTTCACTAGAGTATTAAATTCAAAATAACAATTCTCTAATTCAGATATAATATTTGGAAATAGGTTGCAACATCGATTATACAACTGGTCTAATTTTTCTTTTTCAAGAAAATTAGTGAACTCATTAAAAGATATTAAAGAAGCACATATATAGAAACGATATTTTCTTAAACTCGAAATTAAGTCATTTAACAACAACTCATGAGATAATTCGTTTATCTTAATTTCTGTTTCTAAGCGATACAATGCGGTTGAAAATTTTTTCAAACCATAATGTTGTAATCTATGAAAGTGAAGTTCGTATTGATTTACGTTTTCATAAATTTTATTTATAGAAGAAAAATTCATAAATTAATAAACCTCCCAAAACATTAATTCAATACCTCTTGGGATATGTTGAACATTTAAAGGAAAATCCATGTCATTTTTTTGAGATAATAAAAGATCATTGCTTATTTCATAAATAGCATTTTCAAAATTTGTTTCAGTTCTATCAAGAATTACAACAGAATGTGTTGACTTAAATACTTCTCTCCACCGTAAATAACTCATAGCTCCATCGAATATTGTAAATGTGGAGGCAGTAGAATAATTTAAATTAATTTCATGACTGCCAGAACTTGAAGATATTAATTGTGATTGATAGGAAGCTTGTTCACCCATTAATTCCTTCATACGAAGTAATTCATGTAAATTACCTTTAACATATTGACTTTTTTTAAAATCATAGAGTGCCATTTCGGTTTCTACGGCTTCTTCTTTTATCCATTTTTTACGACCTATATAATAAAATTGAAGTTGCGAGTGGGTAAGTAAACGATGATAGTTATAGTTTTGAAATCCTATTTTTATAAAATCTGAAACTTTATTTTCCCTACCTTTTGGGTTTTTTGGTAGTTTATAGTTCTTTTCATTAGCAACCTGGACAGATAGTGTTTGATTACTACTTAGGAGTTCTGTTAAACTCCCAGCTTTTTTCTCTTGAATAGTTATTTTAATTCTTTCTTCACCGTTTATTTCTTCTGTTCCAGAATAAATACCACGGTAAATACGATCTTGCTTGCGGTATACTACAGAAGTACCTATATCAAGATTTTTAATTTTTTTGAAATGAGTATCAATTGTATTCTTGTCAACTTTATCCATTATTAATGCTAGCATTGCTCCATACGCAATAAAAACACCTGCATAACTTCTTGAAGGTAATGTCAAAACAAGTCTTAATTTTGTTTTATTTGTTAAGCTCTCATAAAAAGTTTTCCCGACCATTATATAAAAATTTGCCCAATTCGGTAATAATTCCCATTTGTTTTTATTTTCTACGTGTAAATCAAACAATTTTACCCCTCACAATCTTTCATACTATTAAACTTATTAAAAAAATTATAATAATATCTCAACTGCATACTTATTCTGCTCTTAATAACATTTTTATAGAATACTAGTGTTGTGGGATGCTCCAGAATTGATTCTTGAAGTTAAACCAATAATTATTTTGGCAATAACCATCTTGTATATTTATAGTACCAATAAATCTATACCAAAAAAAGTAATCCATAAAAAAACACTTACAAATGTTAAGATAAGGATAATTGTTCAAGTTACCAAAGGAGTAGATTTTAATGTTCATCATACTTTCACAAAACATTGACAAAGAATCAGTATATAAAGATATTCCATTTTTTTTATATCACTACCCTAAAAGATACCGATACCAAATTAAAACTGGAGACATCTTTATATACTATCAAGGTGATAGGCATAAACGTGAAAATAGATATTACTTCGGATATGGTTTAGTTGGAAAAATAGATGTTTCTGAAGATGGTGAAGACTATTATGCTCATATTGTAGAAGGTGTTCCTTTTCGAAATAAAGTGCCCATCTATAATCCGCTTGGAGGATATTATGAATCAATTGGTTATGAAATTATACGGAATAAGCCAACTCCCTCTTGGCAAAATTCTGTACGCAAACTTTCCAATGATGCTTATACCACAATTCTTGAAGCAGGTGGGGTGAATGACGTATTAATAAATCAGATGGCTGAACTAGAGAGAATGAGTTCAAATAGTAATCCCATAACATTACTAGAAAACTTAAATCAAAAATATAAAGGTTTGGAACCTCTAAAAAAAGATAAAATTATTAGCAGTCATTTAGATAGAGGTAGAAGTATTACTGATGCGCTAAAACAGATACTTGGGGCAAAATGTCAGATTTGCAATTGGATTGGTTTTATAAAGACAAATGGTGAAAGGTACATTGAAGCGCATCACATATCTCAACTCTCACTAAGTGAAAAAAATTCCTTATGTTCTGACAATGTAATTCTCGTTTGCCCCAACTGTCATAGAAAGGTCCACCATGCAAACGACCTAACTATTACTGACTTGGGAGATATAATTGAGATAAACTTTGAAGGTAATATAACTGTTATCAATAAAAACACAACTAATTATCTTAGAAATTTTATTTAAGTAAATAATAAAATGGAGCCGCATGGCTCCATAATCTGACGGTTGATGAACTTTACGAGCTGTTGGCTTTGCTCCTCAAACATGATGTTATTTCATTCTGCAATAAAAAAAGCTAGTAGACAGGGGATTTTATCTACCAGCTGAAACTTAAGGATATTTTTCGATTTTCTTCTGTGGAGTCCAAATGTCTGTAAACCCATTTTCCTTAGAATATATATAAAGCTCTATCAATTTCTTTTCTGTATAGACTTTCATATCTGGTCTTTGGTTTACAATTGTATGCTTGGTTAATTCTATGTTTCTATCTATAAGATAATCCAAAAAATGTTCTACCGCTAATTTATCATTTTTAGCTAAATTACAAGAACTACAAGATATGACCAAGTTCCATAATTGATCAGTTTGCACAAAACTCCATGGAATGAAATGATCAACATGGATAGAACCTTTTTTCTTAATTTCTTTTCCACAATAAAAACATTTATCATTATAAAATAATGATAAAACAAAGTAGAATTCATTCAACGAAGATCTTTTGGATACATTTTCAACTTTCATAAGAAGATTTGTAATGTCACCTTTTTGGTTAAACTTTTCTAAAAATAGTGCAAGATGATAATTCGTTAAGTAACTCAGTACTTTCTGGAAGCGTTGCATAAACGAGTATACACTAGGATTTATTTTAATAAATTCTCTTTTATTATCGAAATCATAAATAGTACTTTTAGTATCACCGTAAATAGCACCCATAACATTCAACTTAGCCTTTTTTTTAACTTTTGTGATGACTTCGATTTGCAACTCCTTAGAAAGTTTATCAAATACAAAAGTATTTGGAACCATGTATTTTTCTTTGATTTCTAAAAGTATTTTTTGTACTTCAGACTTCTTACCAGTCATATTTATCTGATTTAAATTATGATGTACAACAAGATTCCAATATATTTTAGAGAAGCTTGTATATAATTCATCATACGTTAATTCTAATTTTTCATTAACATTATAAAGATTCTCTAAAATTGACTTAATCAAGACAAATTTATATGTTGTAGAATTTTTAGATTTTGGAGAAAAAATATAATTGAAGTGTCCCCATATTTCTTTGTCAGTCAAATATTCAACTTTCATTTCACCTACTTGTAATTTGTGGCTCAATGCCAACATCTCTTTCCTGTTTTGACTTTAATACCGCAAAATTATTCTGCATTGATTAAAAAAATACGTTCCTGAAATCCTCCGCGTTTTTCTGCTTTTTCATGTCGTACTTTTTCAATTTCATAGAAATCAACTCCATGCACTTTGGCTAGTGCACACATTAATTCTAAAAGGTCAGCCAGTTCCTCAACAGCATCCTTGTCATTATCAGCTGCAGTATATTCATCTAATTCTTCATAACATTTTTTCTTTAACTCTTTTATATAATCAGTTTCAGATAGAATAGTAGTGTTAAAGGAAGCACCTGTCCTTTTAATGATTTCTGGAATACGGTCACGGACAAGTTTGTTGTATGTAGGGATAGTTAATACTCCTTTACAATTTGTATATGATAATAGTATCAATAATTCTATACCAAAAAAAGTAATTCCAAGAAAAAACACTTACCGCATGGGCAAGTGTTCAGATCTTTAATTGGTCTCCAGTCCAATTTTCTCATTCTTAATTATCGTAATCATTTTCAATATCTCCTTGAATGATAACTCGTTATATAATTGCAACATTGAAGCATAAACTTCTTCCTCGTCCTCCCAATTAATGACTTTCGAACTTGAATTAAGAATTGTAAATTTCGCAGATGGAAGTTTTGATTTTGGTTTAATGGACAATCCCATCTGTTCAAGTGCTTCAATAATCTCTAAACGTTTTTTAGGATACAAAGGCCCCAATTCAATATTTAACTTCAACCTATCATCATTCAAACGATGAAACCAGAAAATAAATGCACTATTGAATGACCACCATTTTTCTCTAGTTTGTCCATAGCTATCTTCAAGCTCTCGAAATAAAGGAATGATAAAAGATGGATACCTAGGTTTATAATGATAATAATCTTGCTGGAGTGCTAATGTAGCTATGAATTTTAGAAAAGACTTGCTTGGAATGACTTCTCTTGGAATATTTGTTCGAATGATCTCTGTCTCTAATTCTTCCTCACTTTTATTTGTAATTGCTCCGTATCTCATATTTTCCACTGCTGATGCAATCTTTTTAAAGATTGTTTTTGTTTGAGGGTCTTGATATAGCCGTTCCATAGCTTCTACTACTTCCGTTTTAACCGCCCAATCGGAAACATCAGTAAACTGGTTATAAATCCGTGTATACTTTTTCCCTTCTAATTTTGAAGAAGAACGAATGGAGATGCCTTCATTTTCTAAAGCATTTAATAAAGCTATGCGTTTTTCATCATGTACTGGTCCTACTTCAATTGTTAACTTTAATCGGTCATCCCAAGTTCTCTCAAACCATATAATAAGTCCATGGCCTAGCCAGTAACCTTCTTCTGGTTTCCCAATAGTCTCTTCAAAATCAGTCCAATCAGGCAATATAAAATTTGGTACTCTTACATGTGCTTTATAATATTCCTCTGGAAACCCTTCAACTTTTGCAAACGTTAAAAATGCTTCCCTTAAAACATTCCTGCCAACTTTAAAGATATAATCAATCGTCTTCTTCTGTGTTAAATAGATTCTAGTTAATGCAAGTCTGTAACTATCAGTTAAAGATTCTAACTGTTGGTACAATTCCTTATAACGTGGATACTTTCGATATTCGTCGTGTTGGCTTAAATATAACAAATCAATTGCTGGCTGACTTGTTTCATATACATCAAGTGCAAGTTGAACTGTAGTTTCATCTGTCACAAGTTCTTCTCGCAGGATTTCTGTATAATGAACTAAAAATTCATGAACGCTGTCTGGAATAGCTTCATGATTAAGTTCTAAGTGTAATGAAAGGATATCTAGAATATCGCTGTAATCTAGGACCCAAAAATCAGTATGAGAAGGAGCATCGGTATTTAACGTTAAAAATATAGGAACGATGGTATAGTCATCGATATAGATACTTCTTGCATAGTTAATATAATCCTCAAGCTGACCAAATGATTCACTTGCATGATATTTATTTTCAATCACTAGTACCAACTTTTGAGAAGGAATTACCACTAATAAATCAATATAACGCCCTGTTACCGTTTTAACTTCCCGGTATACTTCAAGATCGGAAAATGAATGATTATGGTATAAATAATACGGAAAATTAAGGTTCTCTATTTTTTCTTCGTTTTCCACACGAGTCATTAATCGAGACAACAACTTGCCTATAAAAAAACTGCCTAGTTTATGGTTTTCGTTAGGATCTAATAACCATGCCAATACATTTGAATGACGAATCTCAAACTGATCTACACGTAACACCTTAAGTGGGTTGAATTGATGAAACTTTTGATGCAAAGCAGCAAATTCTTTTGAATGATCTAATTGAGCTATAGATTCAAGGGAATAACTCATTTAATATCTCCTTTCACATTTCATTTACTCAGAAAAACTATAGTAAAAACACTTATCTATTAGACAAGTGTTTTGGAATTATCATTCTGACCATTAATCCAGGTTGTAAAGAAACTCCAATCCTTGACGGTACCATCCTCATTTAATAACCCAAGGAATATTCCATCACCTTTATCAACCTGCCATATAGCTTGAGCTGTACTATCCTTATCAGATATACCTATTATGTTCTTCGGTTACTCCAGGCATCAACTTTACTGCCCCCATCTTGTATCTTTTATGAAATCGATCAGAATAATATCTAAGTTCATCTTCTGACTCCTGAAACGGGGTAATGATATATACTTCTTCAACCACATTTTCATCCGTAAAGATGTTTTTGATTCCATCTCTGTACTTGTGCATTTCTCCAAGGGCTGTTCCAACGTTATTTGGCACTCGATATTTCGGATCATAGATAAATAGCTTTTCCCCTCGCTGAATGACGATGTCGGGAATCATCCTTTGGGTGAAGGTATAAAAAAGTGCTTTTGTGTTAGCTGCAACATGTTCTGGATTTCGATACTGAAACAACCGCTGGAATGAAATGGTGTCTCCGTTAATCAGTTTAACGGTACTCTCTTTGTTTTCAGCTAATGAAAGAAAGATTCCGTCTGATGTAGTTTTATAAAGCTGTGATGTATCAGCTAGCTCCCCGTTTTGTCTCGCGTGGTTGATTAGTTTCATGTAACACCACATCTCATATACTTGAAATGTGTCTTTTAACGGTATGTGATACTCAAATCCAATTTCATACTTCTGATGCTGATACAGCTTTTCAAACCATGTATTCCATTTTCGGTAAATCGGATGCTTTCTTAATCGCTGTGTGATGGTCACCTGGTCGTTATGAGGTTTGACACCAATCAAGAATGAATGGTTCAGTCAGTAAAACACCTTGTTTCTTAGTTTTTCTGCTTCCTCTTTTAACACACCATCCACATAATCACGGTATTGGGAGAGAAGATGTCTTAGTTCAAGAAGCTGTTTTTTTACTAAACGGTTTTCATACAGGTCGTTCGTTTCCTGCCGTTTAGATGTCCACACTTTATTAGGGACAAGCTGCTCTGTCCGACCATGGTTGCGTTCCAGCCAGAGTGAAGTTAACGTATGAACCTGCTGAATCTTTTCACGGTTCGTCATAAAGTTTTTCTGCTTAAGAACAGATAATGGGTTGCTATTGACTTTTTGAAACAGCAGCGATAACTCGTGAAAGCTTCTTTTTATGTACGACCACTGCGTCCATGACAGCGTACGTTCTCTTCCACTCGTATTGAACCCTTTATCCAGGCCGCTGTAATCAAAACAAACCGCCGCTTCCTCAAGGATCTCTCTCAGCATGATCTCATACTGCTCGGTCGTCATCTTTCTTTCATCCGTGTAGATGTATGTTTTAAGGTGAGTTCCGTTGACTTCAAAAGTTGCTTCACCTGATTGAAAGGGTGTTTGGAAAGTACCTCTAACTCCAGATTCATTTGGAACGTAGGGAAGAGGCATTTCGTTAAATAAGATAACGGGATTGCTTTCACCTTCCAGTTTCCACTCATAAGAAGTGGCTTCTCTTAAATAGGTTTCTTCAAGCGGCAGCCAGCCTTCTTCATTACTATTGATGTAGAACTTAACGCCAGAACTGGGTTGCTCCATAACGTTCCAGCTCCTTTTCCATTCTCAAGATATGACCATATGATTGAGACTCTTCTCCAAAGTGACCTTGGAATTTAGTTTTAAGCGTTGTAAGCAACTCGGCAATCCGCTCGTCACCTCTTAATTTCGGCAGCATCTTTTCACTAATTACTCTATCAAGTGCTGGCATTGAACCCAGACTAAACTCTTCATCGAGCTCCTTATTTCGAACCAGCTTTTGAATCATCTCATTCATCGTTCTGTAACCAAAGTGAAGGTCGAATGATTTCAGATCGTTGTGAAGTTCACAAAGAATCTCGTATTCGTTGCTCATCATGGCTTTTACAGATTGGTCCAGTGTTGACCAGTAATGTTTAAAATCAACCTCTGATAGTGTCATCACAAACGCTCGATCCAACACTTTATCAGATAAGCTATGAGTTGTTTCGTCTACATTTATTGTTCCTAATACATAAACATTTGGTGGAATACTTATCTTTTGTGGAATGTCGGTTACATCCTCTCGATTATGAAGCAGAATTTCTTTACGAGACTCAACAGCACTTAAGTAATCACTCAAGTAATACTCCACTCGCGCTAGGTTCATTTCATCCAGTACGATAAAATGCGGCTTATCCCGCTCTTTTTGAGCTGAGATCAAAACCTGTAGGAACTCCGTCATCACATACTTTTTCTCGAATGAACTGTAGTATCCAAATAAAGCTGTTGCATCCATCCAGTCTGGACGAACGGGAATAATCGTCAAATAAGGATTCTCAGACTCATAATCAAGACCATAAACAGCATTTGCATACAAACGGCACAGCTGCGTTTTACCTGTACCAGAAATACCGTTTAAGATAACAAAGTGTTTGTCATCAAGTGCAGTTAGACTTAGGTGGAAGTCACGGATAATATCTGTGGAAAATGTGAACTGACTTTCTATAATTGTTTCATAGATATCAACAAAAGAAAAATTGCTTACAAATTCCTCATCTTCCTCAGGACTTGGATTGTTATCAATTACATCTATTTCATCACCAAGATTTAGTCGCTCACTGGCTACCGCAAATATAATACTAGCTACTATTAAATTTTGCTTTATTTTAATTATTTCTTTGTCAAAAGACCTTGTTTGGTTATCGAATGTACCCATATAATACTTTGATTCTCTAGTAGGAATCTCATGTTCTTCTAGAAGATTTAAAGCTTTAGTTAAAATTGCTGAATTATCCTTTTTGTGAGAAGAAAACATCTTTCTAATCCACCATTCATTTACTGAAGAACCCAGCAATTCTCTTGCATCTGTATAAATATGAAAATGTCCTTCTAAATTAACCGCGACAACCTGATTGGGAGCATAATTTTGATCTCTGTCTAAATAATAGAAATAGCCTTTAGTAATTAGCTGATTATTATCATTTACAGCAATAGACTGTCTCCTTACTCTCGGTTTATAGCTCTCTGTTTTTCCAAAAATTACAGAATAGGATTGGTTCATAACCTGAATTGTTACCTCTTTAGTCCATTCGTTTGCAAACAAATCCAAAATATATTCTGCTTTATCACTTAATATTTTTTCTTCTATTAACAATTCTCGGATAGGAGTCGTTTTTTCCCAACATGTCGTAATATAGTTACTTAAATCTTCCCTACTTATTGCACCTTCTAAAGGTAGTTCAATCCCAAAATGAAAGGATGTACTCTTTCTTTGCTTTTTAATATCAGTAAAAACATTGTAGAAATTACTTTGATCAAAAGCTTCTCTTATATACCATGTTCCTTGTGTTTGTATTAATACATCGTTATCTAATCTCTCCACTGTTGGTAACATTCTACCTGTCTTCATTTCATACCAAATCGGATAATATTCTGAATCTATAGAAATATGTAATTTTCGATTAACTCCATTAAACTCTAAGGTTATTAAATTTACTTCCTGATTACCAATTCTTTCATTCAATGCAATATAATATTTTTTTCCAATCGATGAGTTCTTTTTTGATTCTTCATATTTTGGATTCTTGGCGTCATGATAAGTTGTATTTAAAGTAACGGAATAATCTTTAATGAAACGGCTATCATTTAAAAGATTATTCTCCCTACAAAACTGTTCAAAAAAAGGTTTAATCTCTACATGAACTTTATCTAAAACGTTCCGACATCTAGATGAAGTATCACCTTCATTAAATATAAATTGATAGTTTGATAAATCAAAAATATTTGTAACAGTGTTGTGCATGTCTTCCTCAGTCCTTTCTTCTTATACAAAAGATTTTAAATGAAAATTGATTAACAATCAGTTGTATTAACTCTATCCAACCACTCACTAATATGTACCTTCAACAACTCACCCTGCTCAATCTGCAAATTATGCCCTGCTGCATCCAACACTGAAAACGAAGCCCTTGGATACTTATCAAGTAAGTCATAAACATTCTTATAACCCGTTACATGGTCCTGCCTACCTGTTATAAACACACAAGGTTTCTCAAACACTTCTTGGTCTATTTTAAATGTATACCCATAAGCTCCTGAGACTTTCTCTAAGAACGCTGAATCCGCAATTTTCAAGCCAACGACTACTTCATCCCTGTACCTTTTCCAGGTGTATTCATTTAACTTCACATGAATGCCTTTGAAATCTTCTCTTTCTTCTTCTGTTAATGTAGTTAAGAATTCATGATCCACTTCTATATTGGTTTGTTCTGGCAATGTTCGGTCACTGTGATTGGGTAAGATCATTGGACAGATGAATGCTGCGCCCATTACACGCTCTGGCATTTTCGCGATGATACCTCTCATCATATAACCACCATATGATTGACCGGCCAGTAAGAACGATTGGTCAGGTAATAAGGTATCAATGAACTGAATGACCGCTTCTAGCATTTCATCAGAGTTTTGAATCGTTTCATAGTCTTTCGTCTTCCCCATTCCTGGCAAGTCGATATAGATGCATCTGTAACCTTCTCTCTCTTGAAAGATCGGTTCCATGCAGCCTTTCATTAGGCGGTGGTCGGGTGAGAACCCGTGAATCATCACGATCGGTGTCCCACTTCCGTATTCTTCATAATAGATGATCGCTTTCTGTACTTCGCAATACGACATATTTCAGCACTCCTTCTCTATAAAGGTGGTTCTCTGTCATTGAAGAAATTCCTTCTATTTTGGATTGAAACGAATATCATAACGGTGTTGTGTTAAAATGGAAAAAGAAAATGACGGGGAGGGCTATCTCTGAAGAACTATTTGATTCGATTGTTATTTGGAGTATTGACTGGCTTCGTTACGTATGGAATTTTAGTAATGTTTGATTTATATGACGGTGAACGTTCAAACCTGATCATAGTACCTTCTATAATATGTGGTGGATGGTTTGGGTGGTATGTGTATCGTAATTGGACCACTAAGAAAAATTGAATGTAAGCTAAGTGAAAGATAAAGAATTGAAGGAGCGTTTTGTTTGAGAGCTTATTTTATCCGGTTAGCGTTTAGCATCATGTCGATGGTCATCATTTATGGGATATTCTTTTTATTAGGATGGCACACGAAGAACTTTGCACCTTTCATCATCCTCCCACTTGGTTTAGCAGGGGGTTACGGTGCGCTTTATGTGTATAAAATGATTCAAGAAGCAAAAGCGAAGGAACAACTGTAATGAAAAAGGACAGGTCGGAAGTCATCATAACTTCTAACCTGTCCTTTTCTATTAAGAAACGGAATCGCACTTCGTTTCACAGTTTTTTGCAAGTGAGCAAGCCGCACACTTGCCTTGCTTACTTTTTTTGATGTGACGAAAAACGGCCCAGCCTGCATATCCAAATATAAGAGCCCCGAAGACAATATTGAAGATCATAAGTTCGTCCTCCCTCTCTTGTTAGTATCCTAAAAGTTTCCCGCCTTGATAGATGACGAGTGACAATACGTATGCGATCACGAGTGCATACCCGACAGAGAACCATGTCCATTTCGCAGATCCTGCTTCTTTACGAATCGTCGCGACCGTCGCTAGACACGGTACGTACAACAACACGAACACCATGAAGCTGAACGCGGATAGCGCAGAGAATTCGTTAGACAGTAATCCTTGTAACGAGTCAGCGTTCGGCACGTGGTAGATGATGTTCATCGCAGAAACGACAACTTCTTTTGCAAGGAATCCTGTGATAAGAGATGCCCCTGCTTGCCATGTACCGAATCCAAGTGGCGCTAAGATTGGTGCTAACACGTTCCCTATCATCGCAAGGAAACTGTCATCCATCGGTACATCGAATCCAGCTGGTCCTGCATACGACAACAGCCAGATCAGTACAGATCCACCAAAGATAAACGTTCCTGCTTTTTTGATGAAACCTTTTCCTTTGTCCCACGTACTACGTAGTAACGCCTTCCATTGAGGCATACGGTACGGCGGCAATTCCACAACGAACATAGAGAACTCTCCTTTTAAGATCGTAGAAGAGAAGATTTTCGCGAGTGTGAGTGCCACGACGATTCCGAGTACATAGAGTGAGAACACGACAAGTGCTTGATATTTCGCAAAGAACGCGCCAACGAAGAGCGCGTATACCGGAAGTCTTGCCGAACAAGACATCAGTGGTGTTAAGAGAATCGTTAACAGTCGTTCTCTTGGCGTTTCGATCGTTCTCGCTGACATGACGCCTGGTACGTTACAGCCGAATCCGATGATCATCGGAATGACGCTTTTCCGTTCAGACCAACCATCTCCATCGTACGGTCCATCACGAGTGCCGCGCGAGCCATGTATCCAGAGTCTTCTAAGAACGAGATTAAAAGAAACAGAATAAAGATCTGCGGTACGAACACAAGAACGCCGCCGACTCCGGCAACGATTCCGTCAAGCACAACCGCTTTTATAAAATTAGATGCGCCGACTGTGTTCAGTACGTTCGTAAGCCATGTCGTTAGTGAGCCTGAAATGAATCCATCCAAAATGTCCGATAAAGGAATGCCTAGCCAATCGAACGTGAGCTTGAACATCAAGAACATCGTTGCTAGAAAGATCGGAATCCCTAGAAAAGGATGCGTCGCGATCTTATCAATCTTTTCGGTAAGTGACTTGTTCTCTGACTCTTCTGTCACAACAGATGATTGAATCAACTCTTGGATGAAAGCTTTACGCACGGAATAGATCCACTTCGATGTGTTCGATGCTGCTGTTTCATCTGAAATCCGCTCGTTCGTTGCTTGAATGATGGAATCGATTCCTGCACTGTCCACAAGAGATCCGATATATTTTCTTACTTCTGCATTTCCTTCTAACAGCTGAATCGCTGTCCAACGCTTTGGAATAGAAAGGTTTGCTGGAAGTAGATGTATGATTTGATTGATACTCTCTTCAATGATTGTGCCGTAGTTCAACTTGAATGATGCATCCACTTTTAAATCATCGGTTAGTAGATCATTAATGGTCGCCGTTCCTTTACCAGAACGTGCGATAACCGGAACGACCGGTACCCCTAATTTCTCCGATAACAGCTGTTCATTGATTGTAATACCACGGCGCTTTGCAACGTCTGTCATGTTCAGTCCGATAATAACCGGCTTCTCGAACTCTAACAGTTGAAGGGTCAGCAACAGGTTACGCTCGATCTGTGACGCGTCCACGATATTGATCATACCGTCAAACGATTCGGTCACAAAGAAATTAGAAACGACCGCTTCGTCTTTTGATAATGGGCTAAGTGAATACACACCTGGCAGATCGATCAGATTCCCTTTTTTGTTCTTGATGATTCCTACCTTCTTCTCAACGGTTACACCGCTCCAGTTCCCCACATACTGATAAGTCCCTGTCAGGTTGTTGAAAAGTGAAGTCTTTCCTGTATTCGGATTACCGATTAAAGCAATGTTTAGCATTTTTTCTCAACCTTTATGTAAGATGCGTCTTGTAGTCTGATTCCTAGTGATTGGCCGCAGTTCTCAACCATGCATGGCCCTTTGAACGGAAGTTTGCATTGCAAGCATACTTGCGAACCTTCCGAGATGCCTAAGTCCAATAAGCGTCTTCTTACGCTTTCGTTTACTAATGATAAATCAATGATCGTCGCTCTTTCGCCTTTATTTAACTGAGTTAATAACATTGTTGTATCCCCCTATGGATCATAAGCATCTTTCTCACTATCATCCTAACATATCTAAAAGAGAATGATAACCACTATCAATTAAGTTTATTTTACAAGATTAACTATAAAGTTGCTATAGTTTTTTTCATACATAATTCAACACAGAAAAAGCGCTGCAAGATGCAGCGCTGAACGAGTAAATGACTAATTAGAGAAATTTAATTTATGGAACAAATAATACAATATAAACGATAAAAAAGAGTAATCCTAAAAAAGCAGAAATGACCTTAATCCACCATTTCTCTTTAAAGGTTAAGAAAATCACAAAAATAGTGATAATAAAAATCCATCTTGAAATTCGTTCATTAAAGCCCAAATAATCGGGTAGAACGATCGTTGTTATAAAGAGCATGATTGATACGACGAAAGAATACAAAATAATTCGTAAAGATAACAAGTGATTACTACCTCTATTCCTATTGTTTCAGTAGATGTATTCTCGAATTATCCTCTACAATCCTGCTCTCGATATAATTACTTCTGGCAGTTCGGACAATAAAACGACTTATGTGAAGAATGATCCACTCTCTCAATCGTTCCATCACATCTCGGACACTTCTCACCTTCTCGCTCATAGACATACGTATTCTCGTTATACTTCCCTGTCTGCTTATCACCTTCGTACATTGGAAAGTCCATATATCCACCAAATTGAATGGCTCTTGAAAGAACAGGTTTGATGCTCTCATACAATTGGTTTTTCTCTTCATCAGAAAGGTCACTCGCTTTTCGAAACGGATGTAACCTCGATTGAAAGCAAATTTCATCAGAATAGCAGTTTCCTATTCCAGCAATAAAGGATTGATCGACTAACAATGGTTTGAGTGCACCCTTTTTCCGTTTTAATCTATTTATGAACTCATCCCGCTGCAATTCAAATGGTTCTGGACCAAGATCACTGAGCTTTTCATCCAGTTCCGTTTGACTCAGTAGATGTAAATATCCAAGGCGAAGACCAATAAAATTCAGTTGCAGCTCTCCGAAAGAAAGAATGATCTGTTTCGTTCGATCCGGACTGTTTTTTGAAGTTCCGAGAAACATCAGTCCTCCAAGTATTAAATGAAGTAACAGAAACTTTCCCGAACTTAGTTCAAAGATAAGATGTTTTGCTCTTCTTTTAACAAAGGTGATATTGGACCCTTTTACAGAGTCAATAAAAGTTTGAACCCCTGTGTTGAGGGACTTCTCTCTGTTGATCTCTACGTCAATAATCGGCTTATGTAAGGTATTGTGGTTTAAAAACTCACGATACGTTTCCATCTCTGGTAATTCAGGCAATGGTTCCAACTCCTTCAATTCTGGTCTCTCTTGTTAGTATTGAATGGGTTGGATAAATTATGTAAATAAAAATAGCTTATCAATATGACTAACGTGTTCTCTTTTGGAGTACTTAAAGAATCGCATATAAATTAGCAAACGAAAAAGCACTGCAAATCGTAGTTATTGATTGCAATTGGACAGAGCTTTATTCCGTTATCGCACACGATTTTTGAATAGACCGTCTTAGAGCCAAAAATACGCAAAAAAAGCTGGCTCAAATTTGATGTCTATCAAATCAATTGAGCCCGCTAGTTATTTTCTTTTAAAACGCACCTTCTCCACCCACAATTGGCAGAATCACATTGCTTTTTTTAGGATCCATCGTGATGATGGTTCCTGCTTTTGGTCTTATGGAATAATCGTAATCGCTGGAGATAAGCACGATGCCGAGCTTGTGTCCACTCTCAAATACATAATCGTCTGGCTGCATCGTCCAAGTGAAGGTGTACTCTTTTCCTGGAGTGAGCGATTTGGATCGTAAATCGGACTTCAGATTTTGTGGGTCAGTCCAGCCTCTCGTTACGATTTTCGCCTGATTATCTGGGTCGTAATCAACGAGAAGTGCTGTCAGGTTGGCCACTGGCTTACTTAAGGACGCCCGGATGCTGACTTCTGGTGTTCCGCTCATGCGCAGCGGTTTTTTCAGTTCACCCGTTACATAGGCAAGTCTGTTTTCGTTTTGTTCAGATGGATTCACCACAAGGCTTTCCGCTTTTTTCATTGCATCATCGACAATGGTCTGCGTTTCTTTTTTTCCTTCAAAACGGTCGAGACTGATTGTTCCTCCGCTTTGCCCCGGGTTCAGATGCAGCTTCGTGTCCAATGCATCGGTTGCCGGCCAGTTTGATTCGGTGTGCCATGTTCGGTCTTCCCGCTGGATATCTACCACCGGCTGTTCCATGACATCATTTTCAATATTGTACAGCCAATGATCAAACCATTTATTGAGGGTCTCGAGCCAAACGTCTCTTCTGAAACCATACGGACTGGAATGACCGCCCTGGTGTAGCCAGAGTTTTCTTGGCACATCCTTTTTACCAAGAACCTCCCACCACTGAGCAAATTGCTGTGTTTTTACATTCCAGTCGTTGAGTCCATGCACCATCAGGACACTTGCTTCGACTTTATCGGCATTTTTCGTATAGTCACGCGCTTCCCAGAAGGCATTATAATCTCCGTTTTCACGGTCCTGCCCGTCTGTTAGCTCTTCAATGACAGGGGCGCACACTTCCGGATTTTCTCTTGTTAAAATGGCCTCGGCCATGTTGTCTGTGTCTTCCCCCTGATAACCGCCGGGAGCCGTAACTGCCCCGTTGCTGCGGTAATAATCATACCAACTGGAGATCGCGGCAATCGGCACAATCGTCTTCAGTCCTTCCACGCCAGTACCGGCAACCGCATTCGGTAATGTTCCGTTGTAAGAAACCCCTACCATACCAACGTTCCCCGTTGTCCAGTCTGCTTTGATCTCGTTTCCTTGTGCATCATAGGCCTTTGTTCTTCCGTTCAGCCAGTCAATAACCGCCTTCGTCCCAAGGATTTCCCGGTAATCTCCCGTTGTCGGGCAGCCGGTAGAATCGCCTGTCCCAATACTTTCAGCTAAAACTACAGCGTAGCCCCGTGGAACAAAATAATTATCATAATATCCCGGCAGGTCTGCTGCTTTCGGTGACTGTACTTGAGTGCTTTTCCCTTTTCCTTTGACCGTATTCAACTCATGATCCACATCATAAACGGGAACGTTTTTTATTCCCGAGCGATAAGGACTCATTTCATAGATGACAGGTACTTTCAAGCCTTCTTCCGTTTCCTTTGGCCGGATGATATCGGCATGCACTCGGTCCAGCTTGCCGTCAGCATCACTATCAAGCGGCACCTCAACATAGACAGTCTCAGTAATCGCTTCTCCTAACGAATAGACAGGCTGGGTCATGCCATTTTTGACCAAGATGTTCTGAAAGTTGTTTTCCTCCGCCGTTATGGGTAATGGACCTGCACCCAGCAGCAAAGAAACGGTAAGAACTGAGCTTACGAGCAAACTGCGCTTTGTCTTCAATTGCCATTCGCCTCCATGATTATAAAAGTTCACTGCTTCACTACCTGTCTATTATTCTATGAAAAATTTGTATGACCCTTCCGAATGTAATAAGACACAACCAAAGTAATGGTTTATATTTCCATGAAAAGCGAAGGATAGGTACATAGTCCTTCTTAAAAATTTTAAGATGTCTTTATAGATGTCTTTACATCTGTTTATTCTCATGTGATTTTGAATTCTGCAGAATGGAAGTGGGGGCTTTTAACCTTTGGGGCTGGCATCAGGTATTTGGGGTATAGTTGTATCCTCCTTTCTTTTCATCGTTGTTAGTTTCATGACTTCGGTACCTGAGAAAAAAGCCAATGAATTCCTGACCTATGTAATACAGAATTAGGGAAATTCAGAACATCAAAAAAGATGTAAATAGAGGCTGGGACAAAACCCGACCTCTGTAATAAAGTAATATCTTCCCTTATTCCACAATCCTGCTCGTTTGTTGAATAAATTCCATAAAAAAAGGCGGTAATCCTTCTTGGATCAACTCACCCGTTTGTTTAATAGTGGTTAAAAATGCTTTTTATTAAGCGGAACATCATTCTTGGAATAAAAGTTAAGATGTTCCATAGCAATTCAAATAATAATTCACTTCTAATTTCCCTGAATATACCCCTAATAGATCTCCTGTATCTGCTTTTGCTCATTTTCATACTTTCTTCTACTCCATATGTCATTTTCATACCTTTATTCACTCGTGCTTATTCCACCATCCTGCTAAAATGTGCTTTAATCCTTCTTGGAACAACGCACCCGACTATAAAAAAAGAAAAGCAAGTTAGAGAAAAAATGTAGTTAAAACCATTGCTAAAAATGGAAATAGAACAAGTAACAATACTACTATTCCTAGCTTCAAATTACTTTTTATTTGAAGTAACTCTTTTTTAGCTTTTTTCTTATTTCTAAGTGACCAGATAATTATCCCTATCCAATATATCGCCAAGAAAATATAACCTAATGTATTCATAAGCCACCTTGTAATCGATTAGTCCTTAACAAAGAAAACATTTCCTTATTCAACAATACTGCTCGATTGTTGAATAAGAACAACATATTTTTAATTTAATTATATATTCAATTTAACCATCGGCTAATCCTTTTCAGCTAATATTGGTAAGCCTTTTTCAAGTGATTCGCTTATGTACTCCAAAAGAGAACCCGTTACAAAATGACCATCTTTGTTATGTGCATCTACTATGTCCAATCATTTCTGTGACTACGAATAAAATCAATGTCCTCTAGATAATGGTCCAGATGCCCTTCGTCTATCATTTTTTGAAAAGCTAAGTCACCTTCACTCGCTTTTCTTTCAATGGTTCTGCACAACCCTTTTAACCTGAGCAGCACCATCTCCAAGAAATCAGGATCCACTTCCTCACCATACCCCTCAAAAAACAATCGAACTCTTTCTTTCATTCGTTCTGCATGCTGGCTACGATTGTAATTTAGGGTTGCACCTGTTGCATCTAAATACAATCTGCTTAAAGGCACGCACGTGTAGAGAGTATAGGCAATGTCCCAAAGTCTCGGCCCAGGAGCCGCTACATCAAAATCAATGATTCCAACAGGTCGTTTTTGATCAAAGATAATGTTATAAATGGCAAAATCATTATGGCAAAGCACCTCAAAAGGCTCTGGAGTGTGATCGATCGGTTGCCAACCTTTTTCTATAGGGAAGTCTGTTACAGCATCGTGATAGCATCGAAGCATTTTGGCTATCTCCATTAGTACATCATCTGACCACATGTACTTTTTTAACGGGTAATGACTAGCTTCACCTTCAATAAAGGACAGGATCTCTCTACCTTTTCCATCAATGCCTAGAAATTTAGGAGCATAACTAAAACCTTTGTATTCTAGATGCTTTAATAGCTTGTGAACTCTAATGCTTTCTGGGTTTAACTCACGTCGAACCGTATTTCCTATTCGATATACGGTTGATACATTTCCACCAGTTAGTTTTTCTTCGATTTCGTTGTTTGGCATCTAATCTACACCTCCTTATTCTCTGTAATAAACTTTCCCCTGTCATTTAAAGAATTAAGTCCTGTTTATAAACTATTCCATGTTCTAAATAGACTTTTAACAGGACTAATGCTTCTCCCCAACCTACAGCACATCCAATGCAGGCACTTATGTCTTTTTCTGAATGCGTATAGCCAGATTCATGAAGTACTAATAATGTACCGTTTTTATAAGGTTCAAGTTTAATGGTTACTGTTGAACTTTGTTCTCCGGGTGCCCACTGAAACACAAATTTTTGGTTTGGAATTGCTTCAATTATTTCTCCGCCATCTTCTATCGTTGCATTTTCATTACCGAAGTTTAGCCACCTCAAGCGAATTTCACCAGTTCCTTCTGGATCGATCTGTAAAGACGTGTCATCTGTAAACCATGCATTCCAACCTTGAGCTGTTGAAATTGTATAATACACTTCTTCTAATGGTACTTTTATATAGGTTTTATGATTTATTTCTGGCATTTCTACAATCCTCCTTACACTTATAGTAGTTTTTGATAATTGAGTTTCTAACATTTATCGCTTTAACAAGTTTTGGGGTTAGGTTTAATCATCTAAAGTTCGCGTACACTCCAAACTATCTCTCCACTCTCGTCCCACGTACTGTGGTGACGTTCAAATCCCAGCTTATCTAGTACGCGGAAGGATGCAGCATTCCATGCCCTTACCGTCGACCAAAGCTTGTGTCGACCGGTTGCAAATGCAGCATCTAAGACCACAGTTGCTGCCTCAGTCGCATAGCCATTACCGTGTACTTTTTGAAACAACTCGTATGCAATCTCCGGTTCTTCAAGTGTAGAACGACCAATAATTAATCCGCAGTACCCAATATAATCGCCTTCATCTCGACGACGAATGGTGAGCAAGACTATTCCGCTTTCATATGCTCGCTTGTGTAAGGTAGTGACATTCTCACGAGCAGTAACTATAGTCGGCATACCTTTGCCCCGTTCCGCAACAAGTTCTCTATACCATGATGCATCTGATTCCTTCCATAGACTAAGGGATAGTCGATCGGTTTCCATCTCAAACGTCATAGGTTTAAATTTAGCTGTCATTTTATGTGCAACCTCCTAGACTAATAGTTTTTAAATTAATGAACGAATTCACCTTGAAAAATTAGATCTTCCTTTTTTTCTGAGATACTAATCGAATCGGAAGAAACATACTCAGGATTAAATGGATGGTCACCTTCTATGTGAAACTCTCCATCAAAAACTAAGTTTCTCTTATTAAAAATAGGTTTGTACTTTATAAGTAAGGAATCAATGTTGTCTTTAAGCGTCGTTTCAAAATTCCTATTTTCTTTTAACAGCGCGTCTAAACTCTTTTTGATCATATTTCATCTCTCTATCACTTCTCTTCTCACTTCTCATTTCTGTAATGTATATTTAATTCGATAAAAAAGAACATTCATCCTTCTTGGATGAATGCTCCCCATTTCATAACAATCACTTCAATTAATATAAGAAATCACAAAAACCATCGAAAAAGTTAAGAAGAAGGTAATCATAAATCCCATTCTTAGGTTTCTTTTGGTTTTAGGAATTATGAGTCCAAGAGTAAGGAAGAAGCCGATGCCTGAGACTAAGAATGCTAATTTCGAATGAGCGCTTGGAAAGTAAAAGAATCCTATTACTAATGCAATCAAGATGATGAATAGATTATAAATCAGTCGTAATCTTAATATATTCAAACACTCACCTCCAGCATGTATATACTTGAATTCTACTCAGTAGTTTCATAGTAAATGAATCGTTTCTGGATAAGAATCAGCCACCCATTTACTCAAATTCAACATATATATCATTAGTTAGATGATTGTTTCCTTCCATAAGAATTTCCTTTAGAAAAGTTTTCAGATCTGTATAGGTTTGAATCACTTTCTTTGTTTTTACATCTATTTCTAAAATTTTTACATCGCCATCGATTACATAGTAAGCATGTTTGAATAATGAATCTGCGAAAATGAAGTGATTGGTAGGGGTACGTTTATTTCTATATAATCTGTCCATCGTGTTTAGATCAAAAGCTGAATAATCTTCCTCTTCTATACTTAAACCCTTATAAGTAGCTGGCTCTTTACCTGCTAATCTCAGTAGGTTAAACAAATAACAACCATTATGAAATGTTAATAACTCTCTATATTCTGAAGGGAATTTTCGTCCTGATTGCTGTTCGAACTGAATGATTGTTTCGTTAGATAAAGGAGGTTGAAGATGTGTATGCCAGCGTCCTTCTTCCATGTATCCATATAGATGAGTGTTTGTCTTTAATTTCTTGCTATTTATATAGTCATTTCTTATAGTTTCGGATAAAAATTCAAACATAGATTACTCCCTCTTCATAGCTATAGAACTTGCTAAGTTAACAATGATTTGCCGAAGATAGAAAAATACTCTTTTCTTTATTTTGAAAGTTGCACTGCCTTTTCATGGGTTTCTAAAATTAGCTTAAGCTCCGACAAATCTTCTATCGTATAGTCGGCTGCCTCCGCTTCTTTCCAATGAGGGCTTGTTTTCCAGACGGCAACCATACCGGTGTTTCTAGCAGCTTCCAGGTCATTTTTGGGGTGATCGCCAACAAACATGCACTCTTCCGTCTTAACGTTTAATCTTTCTGCCGCTCTCTCGAAAACTAGTGGATCAGGCTTTCTCAGTCCCTCCATCTCAGATATAAGGATTGTGTCAAAATACTCTTTTATCCCTAGTGCTTGAATGGTGTCATACTGAAATACACCGTAACCGTTCGAGACTATGCCGAGGCGATATCCTTTTTTCTTCAGCTCCTCCAGCATGCTAATAAGATTAGGAAACGGGGTGCAATGATACTTGAACTGTGTTAAATAATCATCGAGTAATTCTCCTGGCGGCATTCTTCTTACTGCCAACTCCTCGGCTAGCTTTTGGTACACTTTGTCCTTCCACACATATCCGTTTTCTTCTAACTCGATAAATCGTTTCGCAAACATTTTTTTTGGTATATGGGACAGAACGGATGAAAGCCTGGTATGTTGGTCCTCTACGAACTTTTTAACCGAGGTGTCGCGATCCAATAGGGTTCCGTCCAAATCAAACAGTACAGCTTTTATCAAAATAACTCTCTCCTATCCTTGCACTCTGTATATGAAGGTATGTACCCTTAATCATGACTTTGCATGCATCCCCTTATATACTACAAAACATAGGTTTTTAAAAGAAGCGAACTAATCCCTAGACAAAGCTCCTATCTTTTCAAGTCTCTGATCTAGCTCATACTTCTGACGAAGATGATGACGAAAATGCATGCCGACTAGAGATAACCATTCTTGAGCATTCAGCCACCCGAAACCACCATGTTTCATTTTGCAGTTTGGGTTTATCTCTTCTACTTTCACTGCTAAGTCTTTCATTCTATTCATTAATTGATCGAGCTCTAGCACAATCTCTTCTTTACTTTTGGTGTTGTCTGGTGGGGAATCCAATTCTTCAGGTAATTTGATCTTTATAGGAGGAAATCCACCAATATTAAATAGGTACTCTCCGAATTCGGATTTTCCCTGATGTAGTTCTTCAACAGCTTTCTCACAATCTTCAACACTATCCAAATACTCGTGAGCAACAACAATCAAATGGTCATACATTTGTCCAATTGACCAAACCCCTTGTTCAGGTATATACCTCAGCTGTTCGTTTGAATAGTTTTGTAAAAAGCTCTTGTATGTTTCAATTAACTGTAGATCACTCATCTTAAGAACCTCCGATTCATAGATATAGCACTTTAGATGGTACAACTTTGAATTCAATACAAAGCCCACATCTCCTTCTTAAAAAAGCTTTACTGTTCCAGTTCATTTACATTCGAACAACTTGTACCGTAGTAGTCATGTATTTATAATAAGAAGAAAATGGTGATTTCTAATGAGCACATTAAATCAATTAAAAAACTATGCAAAGAAACTAAAAAAAGATATATTCGTTCTTTACCTTTCTTACAAAGATTCGCGAACTCCTTTACTAGCGAAAGGCGTAGCCATTTGTGTAGTTGCCTATGCTTTTAGTCCAATCGACTTGATCCCCGATTTCATTCCGATATTGGGATATCTCGATGATCTAATACTTGTTCCGCTTGGGATCTCTCTTGCTTTAAAACTCATACCCGATTACATCATTGACGAGAATCAAACAATGGCTGAACATATCCAGAAAAACGGTAAACCTAAGAATTGGTTTGTTGGTATTCTTTTTATAATCATATGGATACTCTTTGCTGTTTGGATCGGGAAACTGCTGCTTTCTTTGTTTTCTTAATTCTTACGATTGTTCGATACTCACCAAAAATACACCTAAATGGAAAGGTGTCTTTTGTTCAACTAATTCAAGATAAGCTTGAGTTTAACAACTTCTTCTCGTTATCTATGATGAGTACTTGCTCTGTCGTATTTTTGGCCATCTCTTTCGTATGCTCAACAAGATATTCGATTTGGGCAGATGCTTGTTTAGCACCTTTTACAAGTAACGGAACTCCAATAAAATCAATACCTAACCTTCTTGAGAACAATCCTCCAAAGGTCATGGAAAGTGGAACGGTCGGTGAAGTATTTGAGAAGATCAGTTTCTCCTTTGTTCCATTTTTCTTTTGTAAGATATCGAACAGTTCTTTTAAACCAGGTACGAAGATTTTTGAGTTTCCTCGTCCTACCGTATAAACGGCATGGCCTTCTTCATCTTCGCCATGAAAAATGATCTTTCCCATGTCTGTTGTTTTCAGTTTGTTGAAATATGGTACATGTAAGATCTGTTTCTTAGTAAGCTTCGTATGTGAAGGTAACTTTTTCAAATGGTAAGCGGCTGCTAATGATGTAGTATGCGTTCCTCCATAGTCATTGTAAATATATATCAATGTTTACATCTCCTATTCATCATTCTTCCCCATTATCGCCTCATAAAAGTTTGGTATACTTATTTATTCAAGAATTTGAAGGGATGGATACCTATGGAGATTACACGAATTAACTTAGTCGAAGCTAAACGTCAACTTGACTCAACGATTCACAAACTAAAAGAAACCGTTAAAACGCTGGAAGGTAAAGAAAATCCAAACCGGTATAAATCTCAGATCACCTTAGCACGAAGACGTATAGATGCATTTGAGCTATCTGTGTACCTGATTGAGAGAGAAATTCGTGACTTAAGCGAAAATAGCTAAGCATCTTCTCCAACAAAAAAGGACCTTAGTGATAAGGTCCAATTTTTGTTACATCAGTGTTGTTCGTTTTCTATTTTAAATTTCGCTATTATTGACCAGTTCCATTGCCTAATCGATTGCGTAAAGCACAGTTTGGAGCATCTGAAATCACTCGAACACTTTCAACTCTGTTTCTACAAAGTCTTCTCCAAGCGTCATCATTTCTATACTTAGCCCAATTGCATCTGCTACACATTTCTCTTCTTAACTGACCTTCAGTCTGACGAAGTTTTACTTTTTTGTGACAGCCACATTCATGTTGTTCACGTTCAACGCCCTGGTTACATCCACATTCATGTGGTTCACGTTCAACGCCCTGGTTACATCCACAAGAATGATGACCTGAATCATTTCCAATCCAACCCATAACTAATCCCCCCTTAGTTCCCGAAGGTATACCTTCGATTCATATATTCTATGAAACCCCTCAGAAAGTGCTTGTACACCTATCACATAGCCCTTTAAATTCTGCTATAAAAATACATAAAAAAGGCGTTAATCCCCTTTGGATCAACGCCCCTCTTTCTACTTATAAAACATTCCATTCCATAAAAACTTTACTTATCCTTCTTGAAGAAAGGGTTCTATTGTTGGCACTGAAAAAAACTAGATATCTGAATAGGTATGAAAAAAGAACCGCTATTTTAGTAAGAAAAAGTTCACGTTCTATTACTTATACCCCTCTACATTAGCTGGCTTACCAGCCTCAACGACTTCCACCAAATATCGGAAGCAATCAGGTTGTGAGCCATCGATATCAACGAAGTCATATTTCTTAGCGAGTTCTCCACTTGAAAAAGATTGTCCATTTAATTCATGTCGGTTCTCATCCATCGCTAATGCTGCTACAGCTCTTCCAACAAAGCGAGGTGTTTCAGATATGGCAAAGTTCGGATCTTTTTCAATGCCATCTCGCCAATTTTCTTCTGTTACCCCAAAGACTTCAAGCATGATCTCTGAACGCATCCAGCCGGGTGACAAGGAAACCGCTGTACACTTATACGGTGTTAGTTCGTGCGACAACGCTTTGGCCATCCGAATAACAGACGTTTTAGCTAAATCATAAAACATGGATACTCTATAATTGTTCTCATTGTATTCTTTTGTCCCATCGGTCATTTCGATCACGAGTCCGCCTTCGTTCTTAATTAACAACGGAAGCGCGAAGTGGCTTGTTATGAGATGGGTATCTACAGCGTGACGTAGCATTCTTATCCCTTTTTCAAGTGAATGTTCCCATACAGGTGTGCTCCATTCAATAATATTCTCTCCGCCCCAAATATCGTTCACTAGAATATCTAATCTACCTTGTTCCTTTTCAATTCGCTCTACTAAGGCTTGTACTTGTTCAGCAATAAGATGATCGACTTGAACGGGAATTCCAATGCCACCTAGTTCGTTTACCAATTCTGCCGTTTCCTCAATGGTCTCAGGACGGTTGTATTCTGATACAGCGTTACGTGTCGTTCTGCCCGTGATATAAACTGTGGCTCCTGCTGCTCCCAACTCCATCGCAATCCCGCGTCCTGCACCTCTTGTTCCTCCAGCTACTAGTGCAATTTTTCCTTCTAAAGGTTTCATTTGCATTCACTCCTTTTTTGATCTATCTTTAGTTTAACCTTTAAAGCTGACATCCAATGTCATATTAAAAAATTAGGAGTAAACAAATGAGAGCAGACCGTTTGATCAGCATCTTATTGCTGCTTCAGAATCATGGAAAAATGACAACTAAAGCGTTAGCCAACGAATTAGAAGTAACAGAGAGAACGATTCATCGTGACATGGAAGCGTTAAGTGTTGCAGGAATTCCAGTACTAGCTGAGCGCGGCAAACATGGTGGATGGCGGCTTGTTGATCAGTACAGAACACGCTTAACTGGATTGAAAGACAGCGAACTAAAGACATTGTTTCTTTCTCCTTCTTTTCAGCTTTTAAGTGATCTTGGCTATACAAAAGACTGGAAAGAAGCTCGGCAAAAACTGTTAGCCGCTCTCCCAAACACACTTCAATCGCAAGCGGATAACTTATGGAACAGAATCCATATCGATATTGAACCGTGGAAACAATCGAGTCAAGAGACCACTGCACTCTCTTTGTTACAACAAGCAATATGGGAAGAACGAAAAATACGTATAGCTTACGAAAAAGCAAACAAGGAATCATCAGACAGAATCGTAGACCCATTAGGGCTTGTTGCAAAAGGACGTACATGGTACCTGGTTGCGGTATCGAATCAAGAGATCAAGAACTTTAGAGTATCTCGAATAAAATCTGTTGAGTTATTGAATGAAACATTCATCAGACCACCTCATTTTCAACTTGCTGATTACTGGACTGAATCAAAACAGAGTTTTGTTCGAAATTTACCTGTATTCGAAGTTGAAGTTGAAGCATCTCCATCTATTATGGAACGCTTATCCTTTAGCGGACGCTTTGCACAAGTTGTGAGTAAGGGTTCACCGAATGAAAACGGATGGATTCCCGTAAAACTTACCTTTGATACAGAGCAAGAAGCTGCGTCTTATATCATCGGGTTTGGTGATCAGATGAAAATTATTTCTCCCTCCTCATTGATTGAATCGGTAAAGGCAATTGGCGAGTCTGTCCTATCGCTTTATAAATAGACCCTTAAGATCCATAGCCAATTGGTGCTTTTCATCTCTCCCTAGAAAATAGTTGATAAGATACTAAATTGTTAAATTTAGGAAGTCGATTTGTAAAAAAATGTAGAAATATATGTAATTGATGATTTGTTGTTATTTATAAGGGAGAGATCAGTTATACAACTCGTGAAAAGTAATCATACACTCATCGCTTTAACCTGCTTATTTTTCCTAAGCATTATCTTTTTTTCGTACAGGATGTTCAGCTTCGGGATACTTTCAGGTTTATCATTGTTTTTATTCTATAGAGCCCACTTCAAATATCGACCGACCATATCCCTCTTCGTCTTCTTTTTGTCTGGGTTTCTATTATTCATTTTAGGAAATGACGTAATCGCTCAGTTTGGGACTTCTAAAGAAGCAAAGATTGTCCTAAATAGGAGTCTGATATTCGTTCTAATACTAGGAACCGTTATCTCTATTAGAAGGACTAAACAAGGTGTAAATCTTTATACAGTGATGCCACACTGGAATGATCGTATCGAATTTCCTCATCATACCATCAAGACTCTAACCTTTTTAGGGTTTGGTTTATTAGGATCATTGACAATATTCTTACCCCTACTTTTTATGAATAGTACAAGTATTTCGCGGTCTCTTCTTATCTTTGCACTGGTCTTTTCTCTGATCAATGCTGTTTTGGAGGAACTACTTTGGAGAGGATTATTGTTATCTTCTTTAAGAAAGTACATTTCAACCTTTTATGCTGTTCTCGTTACTAGCATCGGTTTTGGTCTGTTACACCTATCAATCGGCATTCCTATTCTAATGAGTCTATCTTTTTCATTTGGAGGGCTGTTCTATGCTTTTGTGGTGTTAAAAACAAAGAGTATATACCCTGCTATCCTGTTTCATTTTGTCATAAACATAGGGATGGTTCTTAACGGTTGGATCTTATAATTCTCAATTATTTAAAAGAGTACCCAACTTGCGGTACTCTTCTCATTAGTTATCTACCTGTTACCTTAAATGCGTATTTATAGAGAGTTCTGAAATAGACGAAGAGAAAAATCAAGACCACTAGTGAAGCAAATATGATTTCATCATTAGAATGAAATCGCATGTATTTCTCTCGTGAAACCAATAACATGAAACCCATCGTGTAGAGAAGGTCAAATACGAAGAAAATTTTCCAAAAGATCTTTCGAAAGATTTCTTTTTTGTAAACATATCCATAGATACCTAAAAGGCCTACCACCGTGATGATCAGATTCATCAAATCACGGAAATTGCTCATATCAATCCACAGAAAGTTGTACGTGGAAATCAACAAGAAACACCAAAAGTATATCTTCAAACATGCACCTCTTTCTTCAGTCTATAGAGAGATTATCATCATATACTTTCAGTGACATTTTGGTTCATGCGTTTAAATAATCGGTTGCTTATCTAAATAGCCATTAAAAGACTTATCAAAGTTTTATCTTAAAACCACTTGTTATAGGCGTGGTTTGTGGTGGAATTTTTTACAGCGTTGAAAAGATCTTTAAAAGGAAAAATACTAGTAAAGAAAAGAAGCGTACTGTGTAAACAGCACGCTTCTTTCAAAAAATATTTAAATACTCGTACGAAGATCCCAAAGCTCAGGGAAAAAGCGTTGATCTAATACTTTCTTAAGATAGTTCACGCCTGATGAACCGCCTGTTCCTACTTTAAACCCGATGATGCGTTCTACGGTCTTCATATGGCGGAAACGCCACTGCTGTAGCCAGTCTTCAATATCCACAAGCTTTTCGGCTAATTCATAGAGATCCCAATACTTTTCAACGTTTCGATACACTTCTAGCCAAGCAGCTTCTACTGATGCGTTATATTCATAACGTTTCGTCACATCACGGTTTAGCACTTCGTCGTCGATGTGAAGGCCCGCTTTTGCGAGTGCTTGAATGGAAACGTCGTACAAACTTGGAGTGTGAAGAGCAGCTGTTAGCTGTTCATGAAGGTCAGCGTCTTTTTTGTAGATTTCTAAAATGTGCGGTGTCTTATAACCGAGTGCAAATTCAATCATGCGATATTGATACGATTGAAAGCCTGATGCTTGTCCAAGCTTATCTCGAAACTCCATGTATTCCGCTGGCGTTAAGGTTGAGAGCACATCCCATGATTCAATGATTTGAGATTGAATCTTTGAAACACGTGCTAGCATTTTGAACGCCGAATGAAGGTTTCCGCTCTCAATCGAAGAAATTGCCGAACGCGTTTCGTGAAGGATGAGCTTCATCCATAGCTCTGATACTTGGTGGATAATGATAAACAACATTTCATCGTGATGACCGGAAAGCCTTTTCTGACCTGACAAGATCTTATCTAGGTTCAGATACTCACCATACGTCATTGAATTGATAAAGTCCGTGTGAAGTCCTTTTTCTGTTTCTTTGCTGTCCAATTTTTTCTGCTCTGTCATTGAAATCCACTCCCCAACAAATTACTGGTATGTCACCGCTTTCATTATACATGATTCTTGAGGAAGTATTGGATCATATTTAGACAAAAAAATAAAACCCGGAACGAATTCCGGGTTTCTTTTTACAAGGAGGTTACTGATTAACGAAGTCCGCCTAGCGCTTGAGCTACAAGACGCTTAGTGATTTCGCCACCTACAGATCCGTTTGCACGAGAAGTTGTGTCTGGTCCAAGATGTACTCCGAACTCAGCAGCGATCTCTTGTTTCATTGCGTCAAGAGCTCCTTGTGCTCCAGGAACCACGATTTGGTTGCTGTTATTACGTGCCATGCGATTTCCCTCCTTTGGGATAATATGTACGAAAAACTTTTTTGTTTTCCGTTAAATGTAGTATGGGTTTATTTTGAAAACCTATTCATAGAAATATAAATTTTTTTCAAAAAAAAACAAGAACTCGTCATAAGTCCTTGTTCTTCAGCTCTTGGCTTAATAAATCTTCTTCTATTAATTGTGCTCTCTTTAACTCTTTTGCAGAATGTTTCTTAAAAAAGACCACCGTTCTCCAAGCAAAAATCGTAAAGAGAGCAAGCGTAATCAAAGCCGGTATGTACTCAAGTTTGTTCTCTGGAAATACGATTGGTAACATATCTTTGCACCCTTTCGGTAAACAATTCGGTCTTATTATACCAAATACGAACCATAATTGATATGTTATACAGCGGTATTTGTGTTGTTTCTGTTAACGCTTTCTGCTTGTTTGGCATGTTTAGCTGTGAGTTTGCTAAGAATGATGACAAGAACGATGCCTAACGCAAATCCTGCCAAAATATCAGATGGATAATGAACACCAACATAGACACGACTTAACCCGAGTAGGAACGGAAGAATCGCACCTGACACCATGATCCAGCGCTTTTGATACCGTTGATAGAGAAGAACGGCTGCAAACAAGTAAAACGTTGTCCCTACCATAGCGTTTCCACTCGGAAAACTGTATCCGTCTTCTTCAAGAAGGCGGAAATCTAGCGGCCGTTCTCTCTGAAACATGGATTTCACTAGCAAGTTCAGACCATAAGAAACCAGAATACTTCCGATCAGTAACAAGCTGTTTCTCCATTGTTTCATTATGAAAAGAACAATTGCACCGAGTAAACAGAGTCCAGCGAGCACTTTGGCGTCCCCTACGTGAGTGAAGGCTAGTACGATTTCATTTAACCAATCCGTTCGGAGATTCAACACAAGCTCTCTCAAACTCCAATCGAAAGTTGTTATGAAACTTGAGCTGTAAAACGAAAGACTGACAAAGATTAAAATACATAAACTCAGAGTTATATTCATTGTTATTCCCCCTACCTCTCATATTACTTCAGGGCATCCAATATTAGGAATAACAATTCGGGGGATTACGGATAAAAATTGATTTACTACGTAATTAATTGAATTTACCTCGTATAAAAATCCGATTACTACGTAATTAATTGAGATTACTACGTAATTCTTTATCTATGTTTCCCTGAAACGCACATAACTACCATTTTCCTCCTGGAGAGTACACGCATACCTATCAACTCACTCTCCAAAAAGAAAAAGTCCTCCTACAAAGGAGAACTTTCGCTTTCTGCTTCACATTCTTTTATATAACGATTCCACGGATGTTCTCTGCATTCTGTGCTACACGAGCGTTTATGTTCATGCTCACACTCTTCACACATCAACAGATGCGCGTTGCATTCTGGATTTCCGCATTTCACATAGCGTTCTTCAGGGTTTCCACAGTGATAACATTTTCCGACGACAACCTCTTCACCTGTTCGGTTAACAGGTACAGAGATCCGCTCATCGAACACATAACATTTTCCGTCCCACAGCTTTCCTTTTGCTTCTTCATCATACCCGTAGGAGATAATTCCGCCTTCAAGCTGAGAAACGTCCTTGAATCCTTCTTTTACCAAGAAACCTGAGAACTTTTCACAACGAATACCGCCTGTGCAGTACGTGAGGACTTTTTTATCCTTGAACTGACTGAAGTTCTCTCGCACCCATTGTGGGAGATCGCGGAAAGTTTCCACGTCTGTTCTGATTGCATTCTTGAAATGGCCAAGGTCGTATTCGTACGTGTTCCTTGCATCTAAGATCACGACATCTTCTGACTCCATCGCTTCAAGCCATTCTTTTGGAGAAAGATGCTTACCCGTAAGTTCGTTCGGATTCACATCGTCTTCCAAACTTAAGTGTACGAGCTCTGGACGGACACGAACCTTCATCTTTTTAAAGGCATGTTCGTTGGATCCCTCTATTTTAAAAACGGTATCTGCAAAACGAGGATCATTCTTCATCATCTTCATATATGCTTCAGTCTGTTCCACCGTTCCTGATACAGTTCCGTTGATCCCTTCGTTCGCTACAAGGATTCTGCCTTTGAGTCCGATTTCTTTACAAAGAGCAAGATGTTCTTCTTTAAACGCTTCAGGGTCCTCGATTGTTACGTATTTATAATACAATAATACTTGAAAGTCCATCATTACCACCTACTTATGCTTCTTAAAAAACTACCTTTCCTATAATAACAAATTATGAGAAAAAGAAAAATACAGGACGCATCCTGTATTTTAGATTTTATTTAATGTGCAGTTTCTTAAGATGTCAGCTGCCTCATGTGCCTCTTCATCCTCCGCCAATTCAAGTGCGGTTTTTCCGTCTTCTTTGGCAAGGTAAGGATCTGCTCCTTTTTCAATAAAGTAAGCGATCATCTCAGGATCGTTATGCTGAGCGGCTTGATGTAGAATGGTCCAGCCCCCGCTCTGCTTTTCATTAATATCAGCTCCGTGAGATAAGAGGAGACTCATCATCTCCTGACGATTCTTCATATTAGCTGCAGCGGCATGAAGCGGAGTGTTAGCCATGTTGTTTCCTGATTTTACTTGAACGTCAGCTCCCTGTTCAAGCAACAGTCTCACAATCTCCAAATGGCCAAAATGAGCGGCTAGGTGAAGCGGTGACCACCCCTCACTCAGTGCGTTTATGTTTGTTTCTTTTTTTTTCAAAAGTTCTTCAACCACTGTCAAATTCCCATCCATTGCTGCTTGGTGCAGATTCATAGTATCCACCCTTTCTGATCGTTGTTACAAGACTACTTCGACTTCCTGACATGAAAACCCTTTTACATACAATTATTTACAAAATTTTTCTCTCATTCCCAGTTGTTTCGCGGTCTAAATTATGTGAACATTTAAATAGTGAAAGTCGTTGGGGGAACTGGATATTCGGGGGATATTATGCGTTTAAAAATTTTATCTTTATCATTGGCTGCTTTTCTGACTATGACAACTGCAGCACATGCTTCAACACCATATACGGTTCAGCAAAATGACACACTGTGGAAGATCGCACAGCATCAAAATGTAAGCGTATCAAATGTAATTGGAATGAATCGATTGACGAGCCATAGCATCTATGTAGGTCAAACGTTATACATTCCGTCATCTTCAAATCTACACAAAGTAGTAAATGGAGAGACACTTAACAAAATCGCTTCGGCGTCAAATGTTAGTTTATGGGCAATTCAACAGGCAAACCCACAGATCAAAGAGATCAACTGGGTTTACCCTGGTCAAGTGATCGAGCTGCCAGCTTCTGTTGCTAAACAACAGCCAGCACCTAAATCAGCAGCTCCAGCACAACCTTCCGTCGGTTCTACTGCTACACAAGTTTCACAGCTTGTAAATGCAGAGCGTCAAAAAGCCGGCCTTGCCCCATTAACACTTGATGCTGAACTCAGCAATGTTGCTTTGGCAAAAGCTAAAGACATGATTCAGAATAACTATTTCGATCATAACTCACCGACTTACGGATCTCCGTTTGACATGATGCGCAGCTTGGGAATTGATTACACAGCTGCAGGTGAGAACATTGCAAAAGGACAAACTTCACCACAAGCTGTAATGACAGACTGGATGAATAGTCCTGGCCATCGCCAAAACATTTTAAGCTCTAACTACGACTCCATCGGCATAGGCTATTATGAGGGAGCTTGGGTACAATTATTTAAAAAATAAGGATCTTCCGCACGACTTTTCACTAAAAAAGCATGCAGCTTCTCTAGCCGCATGTTTTTTATATGTGTATGAATCGATTATCTGTTTTTATCTCACGAACGACATGCTGTATGACATGAGGAGTAAGTAGACTTGTATGAAGAAGTTGGTTATGGTTTAGCCCCGAATGTATGAACTCATCAAAAAGAACCAAACACCTATCACCCATTCGTTCTTCCTCAATACGCATGGCATCTCTTTTTACCAACGTATCTTTATCTGTCCAAAGAACAACGTATTTAATCGTAACACCAAGGTCACGCAGCTGGTTACTTAACCATTCGACATCTTTTGGAAAGATAATATAGTCGATGACAACATCACTTCCATATTGTAAAAAGTTTCTTGTAAGATGAAGAATGTTATGCCAGATCAAATCATGCTCCCGCTCACTTTCCCAAGGTTTCTCTCTACCGTTTCTGTGCATATGACTGATATCATCGCCTGATAGATAGGCACTATGAGTTAAACTGTCTACCAGTTCAGTTGATATTGTTGATTTTCCTACTCCTGCCGGACCTGAAAGGAGATAAACGGTTCTTCCATTTTCCATTGTCACTGGTGTTCCTCCACACTTAAAACTTTAGTTCTAATTCTTCTAAAAGCGCTTTTGCACCATTCGGACTGAGTACGAACTTCCCGCCAGCATAGGCAGTATTTTCATCGGTTACTTCTCCTGTAATCACACAAGAATTATTTGGTATGTATTTCTTTAAAATAATACGGTCGTCTTCTACAAAAATCTCGATGCCATCTCTAATATCTAGATCCATCATTCGACGCAATTCAATTGGAATCACAATTCTCCCTAACTCATCTACTTTTCTCACAATCCCCGTGCTTTTCATATGTTCTACCTTCCTTTTCCTTCTTTCCAAACGAGAAGTAAAATCTGCACTGCATGTTACCTTACTCCACCACTTGGTAAATAATGTTTTTAAGTTGCATTAATCATCTCAAAAACTTCTATAAATAGGAAGAGGATATGAGTTGGGTTAATTTAATGAGCAGATAGAACTAATCTTAGTGTGGAAGGTGTGAGAAAATGATATTTCGTATTTGTCATGAGTAAAAAAACCTATACTATTTTCCCGAAAAGTAATTACAAGTCAAAAAAAAACACCTATTATTGGTGTGTTGGATATTACTTCACTCTTAATATCTGTCCCGGATAGATGGTGTAGTTATTATCAAGATTGTTCCAACTCTTAATCTGCTGTATCGTACTGCCATATTGTTGACTTAGAGCGTAAACTGTATCTCCACTTACCACTGTGTGATAAATGGATTTTTTAGGAAGGTTGAAACTCTTTACAATCCCATTCACATGTCCACGCGCTATATTTTCAATAAAGGATGCTGTTTTTAACTTATTGGCGTCATTCACATTATCGATAAACCCATTCTCCGTTAATAAAGCAGGCATGTTCGATTCACGCAGCACATGAAAGTTTGCTGTCTTCTGTCCACGATCGCTGAAATTTACTACTTTCAAAATTTCGGTATGCACATTATCTTGATACGTTGTTGTAGGTGCTGTGGATCCTGGATAAATGTAATCTTCGTACCCTGTTCCCCCACCTGCATTAACATGAACAGATAGAAAGAAATCGGCTCCCCATGCATTTGCAGCATCAGTCCGTTCCGTTAAGGACTTTGTTACATCTGAAGTCCTGCTCATTAAAATGGAAACATTGCTGTATTCTGCAAGTAATATATCTCTAATTCGAATGCCTATTTGAAGAGTAAGTGTCTTTTCTGTGAGGTTATTCCCCACAGCTCCAGGATCAGTACCGCCATGACCTGGATCAATAAAAATTTTTACCATTTTCATCACCCCTATGATTCATAATATGATGGAGTCTATGAAAAGGTTTGTACATTTTTAATGTTTAGTAGATTTATTTGGTAGTTTTCAGCAGTGTTCGGTCATCTTTTTTCCATCGAATTAAAATTTCTTCTCTTAACCAGAATTCCCCTTAATATCAACCTCAATGTCTTGTTTTTATCTAAGCTTCTCGAAACAGTTTTCTTTGTTTCATATAATCAACAGCCTTTGTTTTATTCTTTTGCTTTAAGATATGTTCTTCTTCTCTTTTATCTCTATAATAGGCATAGTATTCATCATATGAAAGTACACCTTCTGATAGAGCATTTTTAACTGCACAATGTGGCTCTTTAGTATGAGAGCAATTAGTAAACTTACACATTCTGGATAAATTTTCAATTTCAACAAATATAAGATCATTCATTTATCAAACCTCACTTTATTTAAATAAATATCGGTTCCTGTTATTTAACAATCCTGCTATGTTTGCTGAATAAAAAGGCACTTCTCCTTCTAGAAGAAATGCTTAGCATAGATCTTAATAAATTTCTTGTTTTTGCATTGGGGATTTTGCCCTTAGTACAACTGATATGACGATACTCAACATTCCTATTATAAGAAACAGCCAAGTAAACCATTCGAGACCCACAGTCGGAGATCTAAACGTTAACGAACTAGCCACAAATAATGTAAGACCGAGTATGGTGAAAAACAAGCTCAGTTTGTTTGTGTGATTTCTTAAAAGCCATGTAGCAAGTAATACAAGGATATATAGCAAACTGATTGTCATGAGTATTGGAAACAGTGGTTTAAATTTTGCGGCATAAATGAAATGATCGAATCCTGATATCTCAGAGACGTTTGTTACCGTTTCATGTTTCCATTTTGAAAAAATAGCCGAGTACTTCCATTCCCACTGTGTATCTCTTAATTCACTTCCTTCATACCATGCTGAAAACGTTGAAAAAAGAAACACAATAACTGCTAAAACTAATTGAATAACATATGACATGAGTAGATTTCCTCTCGCTTGATTATGTACCTTATTTTACCATACAATTGTTATTTATCACTTCTACCTTTTTGACTATATTCCTTACAGCAAAATTATTTTAAAGAAGAACTATCTTTCTAATTAATCGTCTAGTTATTTTAATTAACCGATTTTCTCCGCTAACTCTAGAATAATCCCCTCTGGACCACGAACATAGCAAAGTCTGTAGCTGTCTTCATATTGCTCGATCTCACTAAAAGTCTCTATGCCTTTCTCTTTTAAAACGGCAACAATAGCCTCTAGATCTTCAACATCAAAGCAAATATGCCGAATGCCTAGCGTATTTGGAGAAGGTAATTGTGGGTCAGATTCACCTGCAGGCGTATAATATTTGACGAGCTCTATCCAAGTGTGACCGTCAGGCATCCCCAGTCCTACACAACTCGTTTTAACATTCTTTAGTCCAACTATCCTGTCCAACTGGTCTCCTTCCAGTTCCCATTCTGCTTTTACTTCAAGACCTATATCAAAGAAAAAAGCTTTCGCTTCTGAAAGATTGTTTACATTTATACTCACATGATCGATCCTACTAACCTTCATAATTGCTTCCTCCAAAAGTTCATTTTAGCTCATAAGAAATATTCGATTTGACTTCTCATTATCCTTTGGTGTTTGTGTAAATCCTTTAAAACCTTTACTATCATAGTTGCCTAATTATTTTAATATATTTAACTTAAGTAGTTACATAGATTCATACTAAAACTACTAAAGACGAATTACTCGAAACTACTTCTATAGTAAAACATGATTATTTTTCAACAACCTCTCTTTATTTCATATACACATTTCCTTTTCTGTATTATATTGGAATACATTAAAGAGGAGGAGAGTTATCATGAAAAAGTTTTTAAGTCTAGTCACACTGTTTGTTTTTTCACTTGTGCTCGTTGCTCCATCATTTGCCTCGGCAGCTCAAAAGTTGATTCAACCGATCAACAACGCATATATTACCGCTGGTTTTTTGAATGCTAACTATCAGCAGAAATTTGGCTTCAAACATTATGGATGGGATTTAACATCAGCTACCAGCAGCAGAGCGGTTTGGGCGAGTGGAACTGGAAAAGTTTTAGCTACAGGCTATGATAATGTTTTAGGTAACACCGTAATCGTTAAATATCCCGCATCATACATCCATTCAACAGGAGCAACAAAAGATCTTGTGTTTCGTTATAATCACTTAGCTTCAATCGCTGTGTCTAAAGGACAAAGTGTTACAAAAGATACACGATTAGGGAACTATGGAAATACAGGTTTGTATTCAACTGGGCCGCACCTTCACTTTGAAATCGATACAGACACGACTTATTATCAATATTCTCCAACATTAGGATCGAGTTCTAATATTATAAAAGCAGGAACAGCCAGCACGGTGTTATCCCCTAGAAATGTTCTATACACCAAAGTTTCTGCTCCAGATAACCAAAGCATCTATATTATAGGTGACGGATACCAATCATCGACTGAAGATGATCTTCCTTTTAAAAACTGATAACAAAAAGAGACAAGCTCATTTGAGTTTGTCTCTTTCTTTTCTCATATACTTTTTCATTTCTTCACAAATTGTGTGTTAGCAAACTCAAACCCAATCGTTAAATCATCCTTTAAAACGAGCATGGCACTGAACTTTTTCTTCTCTTTCGCTTTTGGCTTAAAGCCTTTTATGAGACTTGTTTTCCCTTTTGTACACAAATCCTTAACCTGTTTTTCGGTAATCGTCTTACCAAGTAATTTCCCTGGAAAAGTTTGTTTGCAACCATTAGCATGTTCCGAGCATCTATAATAGGAACGACTTACACTGATCATTCCTTTTTTACACCGTGGACAAGTAGCAATCGGTTTCTGACTCACACTCTTAACTCCATCAATACTCTGCTGGATAGGTGCAGCATTCAATTGTCCAGGTACTTCTTCAATCAATTTATTGAGAAACTTTGCGATACTTCCTAAAAAAGCTTGAGGTGTCCCATTTCCGTTTCCAATCTTCTTCAAATAGGTTTCCCACTTAGCAGTCATAGATGGACTGGACAAGAGGTTTCCTTCTATGGACTGACATAGGATCTTTCCTTTTTCCGTAATATGAACAATGTTCTTTTTCACTTCAATGTATTGATGCTTTTTAATGGTTTCAATGATTCCACTTCGTGTTGCCTCAGTACCTAAGCCTTCTACTTCTTTCAAAATTTCCATTTCTTCTTCATTCTCGACCGACTTACCACACGTTTTCATCATCGAGATGAGTTGACCTTCTGTATAAGGTTTCGGAGGGGTAGTCATACCTTCCTTCATTTTGACCATACTCTTCACTTCTTCCCCTTTTTCAAGTTTAGGAAGAGCTTGTACTGCGTTTTCATCTTTCTTAGCATTTGGGTTTTCTTTGTCTCTTGAACCATAGGTAAATAGTTCTTTCCATCCTTTGTTGATCTCTGTTTTTCCTACTGATTCAAAGTCCAAACCGTTCACGCTCGTTGTTACTTTTGTCTCTTCGTACACGTAATCGTCATGAAACATCGCAAGCGTCGTATTTAAAACTTCAAAGTAAATGTTCTTTTCTTCTATCGATAACCCTTGAATCTTCGCACGAGTCGGAACCTTTTTTGTTGGAATGATCGCATAGTGTTCTTGAACCTTTGATCCGTCTACATATCTTTTACTAGGTCGTTTAGAAACTGCAGCAAACCGATTCTCTATAAGATCTTGATAAGACTCAAGGTTCGCTGATAGATAGGCAAACTCATTTTCGGTAATGTATTGGGTATCTGTTCTTGGATACGATAGGATTTTCTTATCGTACAATTTTTGAACCGTATCCAAAACCTTCTTCGGACTGTATTTCCATCTTCTGTTCGCTGTTGCCTGCAACGTCGAGAGCGCATGCAACTTCGGAGATTTGATTCGCATTTCCTTTTTGGAAACAGCTTTTATGATTCCGGTATCTTTGCCGGTAATCTTATGCTTGTCTAGCAGCTGTTGAACCTCTTCTTGTTTTTCACTTTTAATTTTCGCTTTGCCTTTATACTTTCCGTTTGCGGCTGTAAAGTTCCCTTCAATCTCATAAAAAGGTTTTGCCACAAAATTCTCGATCTCAAGGTGTCTCTGATAGATCAAGTATGTTGTTGGCGACTGCACCCTGCCAATGCTCAAGCTGTCCGTAAATCCCTTCTGCTGTAAAAGTAACGTATAAAGGCGACTTCCGTTCATGCCAACGAGCCAATCAGAGATCTGGCGCGTTTTGGCTTCAGAATAAAGCAGCAGATCTTTCTCGTTATCATGAAGATTAGAAAACCCTTTACGAACCTCATCCACTTCTAGAGAGTTAATCCACAGTCGTTTGATGGTTTTGCCTCTCACACCTGTCATGTGGTAAATGGAATAAAAAATGTTCGAACCCTCACGATCCACATCACATCCGTTAATAATGATGTCCGCTTCTTTAAATAAACGTTTTACCGCATTAAACTGTTCATACTTTCCCGTTGCGACCTTAAATTCATATCGTTCAGGTAAGATCGGTAGAGAAGACAAGCGCCACGTTCCCCACTCAGATTTATATTCTTTAGGTTGTTTCAGTTCAACCAAATGCCCAATACCCCATGTAATGGTCGCGCCACTTGGAAAGATGCTGCATGGATTTAATTCAATAAAAGTTTTATCTTTCTTTTTTATTGTAAAGGCATCTGAATAAGCCTTAGCTTGTGATGGTTTTTCTGCTAAAATGACGATTTTACTCATAGGATTTCACCTTTTACTAATAAATTTTATTATTAGAAAAAGAAAATAAGGGAAGCGATACACCACCCTTACTTTCTTTTCCTAATATGCGAGCTATATATGAAAGCATTTATTTGTACGATCCATTGTGTCCGTTTGGGTACTGAATGGTCAATGAATCTATTAACCATTCTCTACTTTCATCATCTAATGTAGGTAAGACATTCTCTAAATCCAGAATATCTTTTTCCCGAATCAACGAACTTCCACCTTTATATAAAAGCTGAATTTCTGGTCTTATGTATGGAACTCCTTCAGAAGTTGTCAATCCAAAATCCGTTAGCTTTCTTCTTATTGTATCATTTCGTTTGTAAATCCAATAATCATTCTCTGAATCTATGATCATCACTTGAAAAGCCCAACTAGACTCTCCCTTTTTCTTAAACCATAAATTATCAAAAAGAGAATCTAGATTTTCGTTCATTGGCGAGGGTACTAAATTTCCTTTGAATGCTTTATACCCATCCCATTCACTTGCTAAATATTTCTGTAGAAGTAGGTGTTGATTTCTTAAAATGACAACATCGATATCATCATGTTCTCGGGTTATTCTATTCTAATATAAATCCAATGCCCATCCACCAGCAATCCACCATTGTATAGGAATCGGGCTGAATATTTCTTGGATCTTATCAACCGAAAGTGGTTTCCAGGGTTCTTTAATTTCGCTCATTTTAACCTCAATTTTTCTTATTATTTTCATACATTGATTTCAATTTAATATATGACCCTATTAACAAAATGGTAATCAGAGCACTTTCGAAAGCTTTTACTAAAAATAGAAAAATTAGACGTCCGAAGTCTTCAATTTCAGATAATCCAAAGTATTGAAGTTCTTTTCTGAATAAAACTTCATTTATAACCATCAAGATCATGACAATCGGGAATAGATACCAATAGTATTTCTTAAAACTCTCTGGTAGTGAGAACTCCATACTATTCCTCCAATTAATATCTGCAATAAACAAAATTAACAGATGATTACCTTTCTGTTAACTGCTAAATAATTTCTGTTTCAAATCTAAATAATGAGTTGAATTAGTATGAACATTGCTCTTTGAAAAACCATTAGACGTATAAAAATTGTCAGCTAGTTCGGTATCAGTATGAAGCACTATAATACGATAATGCAATTTCGCTTCACAAATAACCCTGTTTAACAATAAGCGCCCAACACCTTTTTCCCTATATGTTTTGCTAATATAAAACCTTCTCAACCTCCCTATCTTCCCTTGATTTGAGTAAGGGTCTTTGTTAAGCCCGCAAATACCAATGAGTTCACTGTTTTGAGTAAATGCGCCGAATAATGCTTCCCCTTCATTAGTGAAAGTATTTGAACCATTTTTATAATCATTTACTAACCTTTCTACAAAGCGAAATCCTTCTTCTTTGCTCTGAATGAGTAAGCGGGTTATATCATGGTTTAATAGATTATCTATGTTTCTGATTTCGAATTCTTCCATATGAACCTCTTCACATTATACGTATTTAGTTATTAATTCGCTCTGTTTATCAAGTGTGCTTGTATCCTTTTCATAAACATTCGCAAGATATTCAGAATTTAAAAAAGCTGCAACCATTAATGAAACACCTAACCAAGTGGATATTTGCTTCACAGATAATCCAAGTTTAATAAAGCCCCACAAAGTGATTCCAACTATTCCTCCAGCCAATAAAGAACCTTGCCAGATAGACCAATGCTCTGGAATAAATTATACCCTAAGCATGATTAAGGTAAATGTGATAGGAGTTTGCAACCTCACTATTCATCTTTCTTTCACAAGCTTTTATATTGAGTTTTTTTTGTTTTCTTTCTTACATGTTTTCAACCTTACTAGTCGCAAAAATCCCTGCCAACAGCGTTATCAATCCAATGACAAAGAAAGCAGGTAATAATAACATCATCATACCCACAGCGGCAAACCCATCACCAACTGCTGCACCAACTGGAATAGAAATGAGGAAAGTTAAGAACGGATTAAAACCCACCATAATGAAAGAACCCCATACGATGAGTTTTCTTTTTGTTGTTTTACCTTTAGTAAGACTTATTGCCGATAATGCTAAAACGACTAAAATTCCTGTAGCTATTACAAATGCCAACTTCATCACCTACCTTTTCATATCTATGAAGATATTCTCCGTGGATGTATGGAGCTCTTAAGTGATTAAACAAATAAAGCCATAAGGATTAAATCTTGATATCGGCCATCCATTTTGACAGCTCTTGCTTTTCTTCCTTCTATTACAAAGTTCAGTGATTTATATAAGTGTATGGCACTGTGGTTGTCTTCCATGACCTCTAGACAAACCTTTTCAATCGTTTCATTGTTTCTTGCCCAAGAAATCAGTGTTTCTACCAGTGCTCTTCCAACACCTAGATTTCGATATTGGGGTAACACGGTCATCGCAAATGAACCTTGATGTGCGACTTTTTCTTTGTTTCCGTTTTTAAAATCAATCACACCAGCAATCTCATTTTCATATTCAGCCACGAGTTTGAGATGATTCGGGTTTGTGGAGTAATAGTTCAACTCGCTTTTTATATCTTCAAGACTTAACTTTTCAATGTCTTCGACGGTACTTAACATATAAGGAGCATCTACCAATGCTTTTGGAGCAGCCATTTCTATCATTTCAGCATCATGTATGGAAGCCTTCCTTACTGTTACTTTTCTTCTATCTTTAGTGTTATAGGTATAACAATCAGTTGATAACATATGAGTTTTCCCTTCCCAATGTTTGGTTTAATTTTCAACTACGATTTCTCCTTCATCTTTTGGAACTTCAAAACCATTAAGATAAGAAGCCAATCGTTCTTCTGAAATCGGAAAAGAATTAGCATCAAAGCGTTTGTTTCGCAACTTTAGCCGCTTTCGCAACTCATCCGGCTGAACCTTTAAATAGATCAACATCCATTTACCTCCAGCTTCTTCAATTAGCTTTTTATATTCGATCCTTCTTGATTGATCCCAAAAGCTAAAATCGATGACTACTTGTTTTTTATCGTGTATTAACTGAATGAGCAGCTGACGTAATTTATTTTCTGCTTCTCTTCTGTATTCCTCGAATTTATCCATAGGAAAGTCAATGCCCCAACGACCATGGGTAGCCCATATTTCTTCATCAATTGAAAGACGAACAAAACCCTTCTTCTCTAACTGTTGTGAAAAAGTAGTTTTCCCGGAACCGGCTACGCCACACATCATCACGACTAATGGTGTTAGCGAATTTTGTTCATCGTAAATGGTATCAAAACTAAATTTATCAAACATATCCTGATCCCCTCATATGTTAGACATGAGTATATGCTTTAATTCTAACTCTACATCTCGAATCCCTTCTTCCTCCATTTGCTCATAAAGAAAAGTGCGCTTCTAATTTTTAAAAGTGCACTTCGTGAGTAGTAATTCTGTATTATTTATATGTTGTGTAAGTCGGTTGGCTGTATGTGCATCTTCCTTAACCATTCATTCTATTGCTTTCCACTCGTATAGAAGATCAGGCAAATTTTCTTCATTCTCATTTCCTCTTCCAATAACCTTAAACCCATTTTTTTCATAGAAATGTTGTGCTTTCTTGTTCACTTCAAATGTGTGTAAAGTTAGCCTTCCGGTAGAGTGTTCCTTTGCTCGTTGAAGCAATGTTTTACCAATCCCTAATTGTTGATAATCATTATGTACATACAGCTGGCTTATTTCTGATTGATGATAAGCAATCATCCCAGCAACCTTTTCATTAACGAGCGCTAACTCAACGATGAATTCTTTTATTAAGATGTTATTCAGAAAATAGATATGACTTTCAAAACTATGAATCTCATTTACGCCGATGGCTTTGAATTTACTGTCGCGCCACATTTTAACGGTTTTTTCTGCGAATTCAGGTATATAAGGTATGATTTTAACTTGTTTATTCTCCAATTATCTCTTTCCCTTTCAATCAGAAATTTCCTTATATATTTTCACCGTAATTCCTTGCTTCTTAGCATATTCATTTATCGTTTTCGTGAAGGTATGTTTTGATATGGAAAATGCATTATGAATTTCGCGTTTTTTGTTTATCTCAAATTCTTCAAATATGAGAAAGTTACGTAAATCCATTTTCTTAATGATAAACTGATTGCATTCATACTCACCACGTCTAATATTACTAGAAAGTATAAATGACATAATTCCATCATAATAATCTTGATCGGAAATTTCTGTTTCCAAAAAAAGTTGCACGATTTCTTTCATACTATAACCTCTGCTCATTTTCTAAATAGTCATTAGAGTTTCTCCGTTACCCAATCAATTAAGTTTAATGTGCTTTATTAGCCTTAACTATTTCACAAACTACGTTTAAAGGGTTATATATCGAATGAAGCGAATAAGTAACTTTACAAGCTTTTATACTAAAGGAGAAAACAATGAAATTCCTTACTTCAATAAAAGAGTTTATAGATCAGAACTATCAAACGCCAAAAGGGTTGGTTGGTACTTATATTGTAGAAAAGATGGTCAGACAACACAAACCTGAAACAGAGTGGACTATAGGTTTATTAGAACTGCAAGATCAAGATCATGTCTTAGAGCTTGGTTGTGGTGCAGGCTATGCGATACAAATGATAACTGATAGATATCTTGTACAGAAAATTGTCGGTATCGATCTTTCTGCAACCGCCATAAGGTCGGCAACCGGTCGAAACAAAAAGACAATGAACAATGGGAGAACTAAACTGATTCAAGCGGATTTTAAAGACCTTCCGTTTCCTGACAAGATGTTCAACAAGGTGTACAGTATTCAAACCATCTATTTTTGGAATGATATTAATACAATTGTTTCCGAAATTTATAGAGTTCTTATGCCAGGTGGAATGGTCATTATTACTTTTTCAAATGGTAAGGAAAATGAAACGTGGGAAGGTGTAAAGAATCTCTCAGAAAATCAAGTAATGCCATTCATGATGGATACTGGATTTCAGGATGTTTCGTTAGTAAGAGGTCCTGATTCTAGGGGTTTTCATACAGTGTCTATTAAAGGGACAAAGAAATGACATACTCGTGCAAAAGTTAATACCAGAGTATTTTCTAACAAGTTTTATGGAATTTTTTTTGTGTAAAACAAAAAAACAGCCTTATAGGCTGCCATTCGTTATTTCTTTTGTGAAGGTGTAGAAATTAATTGAGATATGTAACCATTTAAGTCAAAGTCCTTGTTCCCAGCATATTCAGTCAAGTTTACAGTTGTCGTTAGCATTTTAGTTCCTCCTAAAATGAGTTTATTGTTATTAGTATTATTACCAAACTCGTAAACTATTAAACCCATTCTAGTCATTTTTTTTATAATTTGCTCAAGGGGATACTCAAACTCCCATCATTGCATTAAGTTAATGGACAACTTACAATTTGCGCTCCTGCTTTTGGACGTCTAACTAATTCACCGTTACAATTCATGCAAACATGATTCATTTCCGACGTGCATGTTTCGCAGTACGTACATTCATGAACACATATGTATGCATCCGACTGATCATGAAGCTCAACTGAACATTTTTCACATTTCTTTCTCATCTCTAACATATCGTTTTTAACCCCTTTTTGTTGTATTTACTCGCTACATATATTATATTTTTTCCAGAAATGCTTTTACATGGAATAATTACGCTGTTTCCAATGATTTTCATTAAAACTCTCGGAAAAAGATGAATTATACCTGAATATTTAAAGTCAAGGGGAAAAAGATGGACGAAATTGATAAAGAGATCCTTTTACACTTGCAGCAAGATGCTCGCATATCAATAACGGCATTAGGAAAGAAAATTGGTCTTTCAAATCCTGCCGTTCATGAACGTGTAAAGAAGCTTGAGGATAAACAAATTATTGAAGGTTATAAGGCGATTATTAATCCTGAAAAAATGAATAAACCGATTATGGCGTTTATTCTTTACGACAATACAAAATGTAAGCCTTTTGTTGAATTCTGCAAAGACCATCCTGATGTGATTGAATGCCACCGCTTAGCTGGACAATATAACTATCTCATTAAAATAGTCACCCATTCCGTACAATCGTTAGAATGTTTCATTGATGATTCAATGAAATTCGGACAACCGTCTACATTAATGAGACTTTCATCACCCGTATTGGATAAATCTTTAATCTAAATTGAATATAAGCATAAGAAAAGACCGAATCTAAAGGTTACAAAACAAACCTTTGATCGGCCTTTTCTTTTTCTTAAAGTGGTGAAAATATACTGTAATTACACTACCATCTTAAAGGTAGTTAAAAGAATTCCTATCAAAAATCCGCAGATCGCCCCGTTTACCCTAATCCATTGCAGATCTTTCCCTACATTATTCTCAATAATGTTTATCAATGTCTCATTATCCAATTTTTCAAGGTTTTCTTTGACCAGTTGTCCGATCTTAGCATGATACTTCTCAACCATGAGTGATAGTTGGTTTTGAATCCAGCCTTCTATTTTCATCATTCTGCTTGAATCTTCTTTAAGCGCTTGAATTTGGTTCCTGATCATTGTGATTATATGACGCTTTATCCATTCTTCATCTTGAGCTAGTCGAATAAATTTTTTCTTCGTTTTTTCGATCAGTGAACTTAGCTGGTCAGTCGGACTCCACTGTTCTACCATACTATTCTTCCACTCGCCAAGTTCTGCTATTAGTTCTCTTCTCTCATTCACATTTTTTAGCTCACTGTGAATTTTATCAAGCATCGCTGTTCGATATGAATTATTTGGCTCTTGAAGAAGCACAATTCTTTTAAGAAAGAAGGGCTGTAACATGTTTCCTAACTTCTCTGCATTGATCATTTGACTAAAAGATTGAATAGCCATCTTCATGAAGCCGTCTGCCTTCGTATTGTCTAATAATTGTTTAGCAAAGATTCCAATTTTGTTCTTTGTATCTTCTTTTCTTAACCATTTTTCAGTTTCAACTAAAACATAGTCCAATGCTTTTGCATCCAGTTCCCTTTTAAGTACTTCGTTCACCATTTTATCTAGAACAGGCTCAATATTTACACCCTGTAAATAGTTTTTTAACTCTTTTTCTAAAACGGGTGAAAGCTTTTCAGATTCAATTTCGTTTATGAGATGAATAACCAAAGACTGTACCCCTTTATGAAAGGAAGGTGATTCCAACCTTTGCTCTAATTCGTGTACTGCCTTTTCTGATATATTCATATCTTTTATTTTATTTTGGATACTCTCTTTCGTTAACCAATCGTTTTCAAGCATATTAATGATCGCTTTAAGCATCCGATCACGATTTTTAGGAAGTAGCGCGGTGTGCGGTATTGGAAGACCAAGAGGATGACGGAAGAGTGCCGTAACGGCAAACCAATCTGCCAAGCCTCCTACTAAACCTGCTTCAAATCCTCCTTGAAGAACTTGGCCAGCAATAGAATCCTGAAAGGGAAAGGTAGCAAGAAAACCTCCACCCATGATTCCTAGTGATATTTTCGCATAATATTTAGATTTGTTATCTTTCATTTTCAATTGTACATCCCTCAGATTTTACAAGTTATTATGATTACTATTATAAATCATGTGTATTCAAATATAAAAACGATAAACTATTCTAAAGTTTGAGATTCTGTATGTTTTGAAGTGCTCTAGGTGGAGGACCTTGGTAAACTCTTTCGTACACTTGAGCTGCACATTCTTCTGATGTGAGTATTGAGGTATCAACTTCTAAATCATACAGACCAGGTTCATGAACAAGCTGCTGCCAAAGTGCTACAGGTGTTGGAACCTTGCCATCAGGTGTATAACCCTTTTTCCAACTCTCAATCCCACGCTTCATCACCGTGTCAATCGGACAGCGAACACCGATTAGCCATGCTGGCGTACCATTAAGAATTTGAGCCACTTGTTGTAGAAATTTACGCTTTACAGAGTACCCATCATGATGCCCTATATCCACAACCACATTCAAGCCTTCAAGACTGAATGCTACAATAGATTTGTACATGGCAAGGTACAGTTTCTGAATGAGGGGCTCTAAATCTGGCCGCTCGCCACCTGGCCTTAAACCTATGCTTGGTTGAAACTTCTCTGGTGTCATATCCATGATACGATCCACCCCGATATTCATCCATACTCCTTCAAAACTGTTTTGAATGACAGAGGCGATGCTGGATTTACCTGATCGGGGTGTACCATTTAAGATGATTACTTTCCCCTGCAATTCTGTTTGATCCATACAAAATCTCCTTTTTTAGCTCACTTTAAAACAAAGTTGTTAGAGATTGATAATTTAATTTATCCTGTTGAAGTTTCATTAAACTTTTATCAAGGTGTTGAAGAATTAAGGTTTTTAATTTTTCCTTTTCTCCGTTTTCAATGTAAAGAATCATCTGCTCGTGCTCAAGAATGTCGAGTTCTTCGTTACTCGATTTGCCATTAAAAACATCATAAAGAACCATGTAGATGGTTATCTGACTCAAAATCTTTTTCATAAATTCAATTAAATATCTGTTAGCACTGGCATTTGCTAAAACAAGATGAAACTCATTATTTTTCTCTTGGTAAGGGACGATCTTACGTTCCTTATAAGCCATCTTCATTTCATTAAGAAGTTGTTTAAGTTGTTTGATGTCATCCTCAGCAAGATGTGTGAACCCTTTTTGAATCGCCATTTCCTCTAGCGATTTTCTCATTTCAAAGGCTTGAACCATCTCTTCGATCGTCGGCTGAACGATGAATGCCCCTTTATTAGGAATAACATTAACTAATCCTTCTGATTCCAGCTTCATAATTGCACTTCGAATTGGCGTCCTGCTCGCATTGACCTTCTCTGCGATCGCATTTTCAAATAACTGGTTCCCAGGCGCAATCTGTCTGTTTAAGATGGCGTTTTTAATTAGATGATAAACTCTTTGTTCAACTGTTTCTTTACGCATTTTTAAATACCTGCCTAACCGTCCTTTTCCCTTATTCTAACACAGATGATTATTAAACGAACAAAATTGTAGAACAATCTTGTTCGAAGGAGTTCTCTATGATATATTAGCCTAGGTATTCAGGTTGAACGGAGTGATAATATGAACCACACAGGAAAAGAAATTACATTAATCATTATAGGATCCCTATTCTTTGCTTTAGGGGTAAATTGGTTTGCCATCCCAAACGAACTAGGTGAAGGCGGCGTTACCGGTATTTCGATGACCCTGTATTATGTATTAGGATGGTCACCGGGACTTACAAACTTTATCATGAACGGTTTCCTTTTAGCTATCGGGTATAAAGTGTTAAACAAACGAGTAACGTGGTATACGATGATTGCTATCTTCTTTACCTCCCTTTTCATTCATTTAACAGAAGGTATGGGGAATCCTGTAGATATCATGCTCGGAACCGTATTTGCAGGTGTTTTTATCGGTATCGGTTTAGGGCTCGTTTTACGATCAGGTGGTACAACTGGCGGCTCTACCATTATTGCTCGAATGTTGAATCAGCATTTTGGCTGGGGTGTTAGTACGACAATGTTTGTTTTTGATATTCTGGTCGTTATTGGTTCCGCATTTGTTATTGGGATCGAAAATACGATGTACACAGGAATATCCATTTACATTAGTACGAAAATTTTGGATTACTTGATTGATGGCTTTGACACAAGAAAAGCGGTCACGATTATTTCTAATAGCACAGACGAAATCGCTAAAAAAGTAAGCGATGAGATGGATCGAGGCGTTACCATTATTAATGCAAGAGGTCATTATTCAAACGAAGCAAAAGACATCCTTTACGTTGTAATCAACAAACAAGAGCTATTTTTGTTAAAGAAAATGATCCAACGCGTAGATGATAAAGCGTTTGTTGTGGTCCATGATGTAAGAGATGTGTTTGGAGAAGGATTTACATTTCCAAAGACATAAGATTAACTATAAAAAAGCTTGTAGACACTGATTAGTATCTACAAGCTTTTTTTATTAATAAACCCTCTATTCTTACTCTACACCTTCAGCCTGCTTTTGCAGTAATGAAGCTCCCCAGATATCATCTCCTTGTCGTGAGAATGAAACTTGAAATTCTCCAGTATAAAAGGTTAAAAACTGACGGTCTGTGCTTTTTTCCGCAGGCTGCTGATCCATAATCTTCATGATGTTATCCCGATTTGTATTTAACTCGATGTTTATAGTGTTCACTATTTTCTCTTGGGAGATGCCAACTTTCACTTCATATCCTTCATATAGATATGATTGAATGGTTAATCCATCTTCAAAGGTTTTGGATGACACTGGTTCTCCAGTCTTACTTTCATCTGAAGGCTTTCCTACTACGAATGGAAATGGCTCTATTTTTCCTTTTTCAAAAGAAGATACCAATTCGGAGTCCAAAGTTACAAGGTTTTTCTCTTCTTTCTCTGCCGGTTTTTCTTTATCCCCTTCTTCCTTTTTTACAACTTCATTTGTCACTGGAACACTAATCGGCGCTAACTCTTCATGAAATTTATTGATAACAATTGCGTTTAGTATGAAAAAAAGAATAACAACAGCTATAGAAGATCCTATTTTCACCTTTTCAAATTTGTTACTCAAATAAATGTGACTAGTAGATGTTTTCAATCCTTTTAACATAAACTGAGCAGCAATCAAACACAAGCAGAAGAATAACACTGGTATTAGTATTAAATATGGACGGATTAGAATTTGGTTGTAATATGCGCCAATCATGCCTGACCATTCGTTAGAGATTGAAGTGGGAATAAAATCTTGAACACCAAGCGTATATTCTCTTAAGACAGTTCCTCCGAAGAACATCTTCAACATGCCAAGATGAGAAAAGAGTATTAATACAAACATTAATTGCGATATAAAAATGTAGGTTAATTTAGGGGTAAGGTGTGGTCGTATGTGTTTAAAGAATACATGAAATCGATTTCCCCCTAATACTTTGGCACCTGTGATGAATTCTTGCTTGTTGATCTCTCCAATTTCCGCAGAGAACATAACAGAGGTAACCGGAACTGCCAAAATAGTCATGATGATGATTTGGAAGAGTCCTTTATCCCAAAACGACAACGAGCTCGATACGGAAATAGGATAGAGAATAAAAAAACAAAGAAGCGCGACGGGAACATATTGAAGAGCTTCCGATAACCCAATAAATCCATTTCTAATGCGGTTCGGAGACAAATAAAGTATAAATCCACCAATATACGAAATCATTAATCTCAACAAACTAATTAACAAAGCAAGACCAAGTGTATATTTTGCTCCTGCAATAATTCGATAGAACGTGTCAAAGCCAAACTGATCAGTTCCGAACCAAAAACGTTGTGAAGGATCAAAGGATGCTTTATCAATTAGTGTACTACCATCATCCCCATAAATTACTTCTGTTTGTGGCACAACACCATCGAATTGAAAATGATGATAAAAACTTAAGAAGAGCATTGTTGCTAAAAAACAAAATCCAACTGCAAATAGGGGGTCTTTCATTGGTTTTAAAGTCTTTTTTATAAACGAAACTGCTTTTTTGTAAAGTAAAATTCCTTTTTTCATGATTAATGACTTAGAAATTGTGTTTGGTGTATTCTCTTGTTTCTCTACATCAATTTTTCCTGATATCCATTCCCCAACACTGATAAAGGTGAATAATGGTAAAAAAATCAGAATGCAAAATAAAGAAAAAAGAACAGGCGTACCATACGTAAAGATAAAGTTTGTAATTCCAAAAATATTAAACAACAATTCCACGACTAATAGATTAGATACCATGAACCAAATAATTACTTTTGATTGAAAAAACAAACTCTTAAACGCTCGTGGAAGAATGTGATGGATGAGGATATGTACTCTTGTTAACCCTTTTCCTTTTACGGTTAATATGTAGTTCTCTTCCCATTCTTGCTCAATGTGATACAAAATGGTCCTAAACATAATCACTAGAGGTAAGATGGTTAAACATAAAATCGGTATGAAGTATGGCTGTTCAAGAGATGATGATGCGACAGGAAATAGGAGTGTATTCATTTGTTTAAAGTACCAGATAACAAAAAACTGAATGGCTACTCCTACCATCACATCTGGAATAGATTCAAAAACAAATAAGATAGATTTAACGGTTTTGTATAACGTTTGAGGAAGCAATGAAACGATAAAACTAAGTATTACAGAAACAACTAATGCTATAAAAAACGCTGAAAATAATAGTGTCATTGAGTATAAATATGGGTCCCAAAGATATGGAAAAATCAAACGTTCCGTAGCTTCTACTATATAAGTCATTTCTAATGGTTGTAATAAGTTTTTGAAAATAGTATTTAGGCCTTCTACATATTTAGTAAATTGAAATGAAGTTCCAACAAATGCAAATGGAATAGCACTGATAAAAATTATGCCCAACAAGGATAAGAAACCTTTAACAAAAAAAGAACGTAACATTATCTCACCTTTCTTATTTGTTTTATGTACATTATTACAAATACATTCGTAATAAACAAACGGCAAACGAACACCATATACAACCTTATTTTCAAAATATAACCATTTTAATTATATCATTATCTAGTGGCCATGAGCAGACTAAAACTTCTGTTTCTTTTTCAATATTGTTCTAGACTTGTGAAAAGAAGTGTATATGTGGGAATATGCAAAAATTATGTAAGAACTCGAAGATAATACACAGTACGTTTCTCATCTTCTCATTCTGCTCGCCATTATATGAATTAAGATCCTCGGTTTAAGTACGAAAAAAACCCGAATCTCTGCTTACCGTTCGGGTTTTCTTCCATTGATTATGCGTTTACTTTATTCCGTATTTTATCTATGAATTTGAGTGTTTCATTAATGATAAGCTGTTGGTCGTTGTCGAGTGTAGCCACATGATAGCTGTTCTTTAACTGAATGATATGTTTGTCTCGAGATGATATAGAATCAAAAATGGTTTGAGAGTTTTCGGGTGGAACGACATGATCTTCTGTTGATACAAAGATGAGTACAGGACAAGTGACGGTATGCAGATTTTCTTTTACTTTTTTCATCAACAACACAATTTCTTTTAGAGATTGAACGGGGGTTTTGTCGTATGCGAGTTCGGTTACATCTGCATTCTTTAAATCCGAACCTATCGCGTCTAGAAATCGTTCGTTGGAATGTTGCAGATCTTCCATGTTCGGAATGTCGATCGCTGCATTGATGGGAATGATAGCCTTAATGTCTGGGTATGTTTCTGCTAAATACAAAGTAAGTGTTCCACCCATCGAAAGCCCTGTAACAAAAATGGTATCACATCGTTCATTGAGCCATTGGTAACCCTCTTCAATGGAAGCAATCCAATCATGATATGTAGTCTTTTCCATATCCTCATAGTGGGTACCATGCCCTTTTAGCCTCGGACCACAGACTGTATATCCTGCCTTAGCGTATGCCTCTCCTAAAGGACGCATACTCTGGGTAGAACCAGTAAAGCCATGAGAAATTAATATACCCACTTTGTTTCCTTCAAAGTAAAAAGGTTGAGCTTCAGTCATTACAGAATGCTTCTCTGTCATTAAAATCCCTCCAATATGAATAACTTACTTCATACATTCAAGAGATTCGTAACATTACCTGCAATAAAATATCTTACTTGATGTTTTACCTCTTATTTTCCTTATTTTTAGGCTTTGTTTACTCTAGTATCAAGATGACCATCACATAAAGAGAAGGTATAACTAAATGTGAAAAAGTCTAACGCAATGAGGGTTAAATAAATAGATATAACATAATAGAAACATTTTCGGGTCTTCCCCATTTTCACACCTCAAATATACATATGAAAGCTCTAGATTAAGTTACTTCAGTTTAATTTGATATTGTAATACGAATTCAGGAAACTTAAACTTAAAAGAAAAGGAGATTCGTATACTATGACATTATCACTTCCAAAAGCATTAGAACCCTATCGCAAAGACATTGAGAACACTGTTGTTCCCTTTGTTTCTATACAAGCAACGCGCCAGTCTACTGAGGTAAAAGACAGCAAAATCGGAGGATCGCCTTACTTGCCTGAAGGATTTTCTTATCCGTTAGATTCTTCTGAAAAACCAATGGCTCTTTTTTGCCAACTTAATTTTGAAGAAATTCCTCACCTCGAATACTTCCCAAAGACAGGGATTCTGCAGTTCTTTCTTTCTAAAGATGATGACGTGATGGGAATGGATTTTGATAACCCTACTAATCAAAGTAACTTCCGTGTGGTTTATCATGAGAATATAGCGTTGTCTCACACTTCTGAGTCTTATGTTCCCACAGATACAGAAGAAGAACACCTTCCTTTTAATGGAGAATATCGTTTATCTTTTTCTTTATCAAAGGAAGCACTAGGTGTCAGTGACTTTCAGTTTGAAGAAAGTTATGAATCTATTGATATGGACCAGACTACTGGTGAGGAAAATATGTGGGGAGAAGAAACACTTTATGACCTTTTCTGTGAACATGTTGAGAACATGGGACACAAAATAGGCGGATACGCGTACTTTTCACAAACAGATCCACGTGATTATGGTGCGCAATTGGATGATTACCGCATTACTTTGCTTCAGATCGATACAGATGATGAAGGTGAAAACGACATCATGTGGGGAGATGCTGGTGTAGGTAACTTCTTTATTAAGAAAGAAGATTTAAGAAACAAAGATTTTTCTCGCGTTTTATTTAACTGGGATTGTCATTAATAGACGTGAAGGGGCAACTAAGCGGTTGCTCCTTCTATTATGGATGCTCAACTTATGTTATTTTAATGTAATATTTCCTACATATTGCGAACGACCATTGCTAGTCTGAAAATTAACTTCTAACACATATCGACCCGGATCACTTGGGAAGGAAAAGGAGTAATCACTTGATGATTTCCTCTTCCGCTATACATGTGGTTAATAAAAGGATAAACAAGAATCCTGTTAACATATGTTTACTCCAAACATTTGTTAGCACACTTCTGCTTTTTAATTTCTATTTATTAAACACCTTACTTTTTCCATCATAACGAACTCCATGGAATCCTAGTGTTCGTGATAATTTAGGCACATGTAGAATCAAGAACAACGATCGGGCGGTACTGAAAAGAATAAACGCTAACCATAACCCATGGTTATTGAAACGTGGTACTGCTAAAAAAAGAGAAACTAAGAAAACGAGTAAAGCCATAATCATAGAGTTTCGTAGTGAAGATGCTTCTGTTGCTCCTACAAAAATACCGTGAAGAACGACACCAAAGCTGGATACGATCGGGAAGATGATAATCCATGCTTCATACGTTCCTACTACATTCAACACTTCAGGTAATGAGGTGAACAATAGGTGTATCTGATCTTTAAATACAAAATAAACACTCGAGATGCTTAGTGAGGAGATAACTGCCCATTGAAAACTAAGTTTAATCGTTGATCGATAGAGTGCCTTATTGTTAGAACCTATTGCTCTTCCTGTTAGTATACTCGAAGCATTGGCGAATCCATCATACATATAAGCCATGATGTAGTGGATCTGGATCAAGATGGCGTTTGCCGCAAGGATTTCTGTTCCGAAAGTACCTCCTTTTGCTGTAAAAACATTAAACACAATTAATAAGCATAATGTTCGAATGAATAGATCTCTGTTCATCCTCATCATTTTTTTATAAGAAGATAGATCGATTGATTTTATCTGGAAAATCTTACGATGCTTAGCGGGAATCGCTTTCCAAACGATAAAAAGACCGATTACAAAAGTGGAAACCTCCGAAATCAATGTAGCCGCTGCAACACCTGCCACACCCCATGAGAAGACTTTAACAAACAGAATATCGAGTACAATGTTCGTTACGTTCATGTACATCTGAAGAAACAGAGTCTTCTTAATCATCGCAAGTCCCATCATCCATCCTATGATTACATAATTGAGCAGTGCAAATGGTACACCCCATATACGAATCGTAAAATAGTTAGTTGCTAGAGACTGAACGACAGGATCTGATGTCAACAGCGGTAAAAAGTGTTCTTTAATCGGGTATTGAAGTGCGACCAAACAGGCACTAATGCTGAGTGCTAACAGCAATGGTCTACTTAGTGAACGTAAGACGTCTTCTTCATTTTTTGTTCCATGTGCTTGTGCTGCAAATCCAGATGTACTCACTCTCAAGAATCCAAAAAGCCAATACATCGTATTAAAAATAATTGTACCGACTGCTACTCCAGCTATATAAGAGGAATCATCTAACTGCCCCACAACAGCCGTATCTACTGCACCAAGTAGAGGAGTTGTTATGGTCGAAAGAATCAGCGGTAGTGCCAATCCTAGATATTTCGAATGATTCAATAAAGTTCATCCTCCTAAAATAAATAAACCAACACTTTACGTGCAAAAGTGTTGGTTCTCTTCTATTTATACTCTTGTTCCATACTCATCTCTACTAGCATTTTTGTATAAGGATGACGAGACGCTGAAAAAAGTTCATTCGTTAAAAACGTATCAACTAAGATACCGTCCTTTAGTACCACAATTCGTTCACACATGAATTGGACAGCCGCTATATCATGCGAGATGAAAAGAAAAGAAAGGTTCAAATCCCTCTGCAACTTTTTTAACAGGTTGAGCACCTGTGCTTGTACAGAAACATCCAGACTTGAAGTAGGTTCATCGCAAACCAGCAGATTTGGTTCTAAGCTTATTCCCCTTGCTACAGCAATTCTTTGTTTTTGCCCACCACTTAGTTGGTGCGGATATCTCTCTAGAAGTTCGGGTGAAAGGCCCACTTTTTGAAACAACACTTGGGCCATCTTCTTACGATTATGTCGTACTTCCTTTAAGAATGAAGGAATAACGTCTGGATAATTTTCTAACGGTTCAACCACTGATTTCCATACAGGAAGTTGAGGATTTAAGGACCCGGCAGGATCTTGAAACACGATTTGAAGGTGACGCCGGAGTTTTTTTAATGCTTGCCCTTTTAGCGTGTGCAGGTTACTATCTCTAAAATGGACATCTCCTTGATCAGGCTTCTCTAGACCTAATATGATCTTGCCAAGAGTACTCTTACCACTACCGCTCTCTCCAATGATTCCTATACATTCACCAGGTTGAACGGTAAGTGAAATATCACTTAAAGCTGGTTTTGAGTGATACATCTTTGAGATTGAATTAACGTGTAACATATCGTTCTTCCCTTTCTGCCTTCACTAGATGGCAAGCGGCCGAATGGTGTGTTCCAATGGTACTCATTGGCACTAAGTTGCTACAGGATTTCATAACACTTGGACATCTTTTAGAAAAAGGACACCCCTCTTCAGCTGTTAATCCAGGTTCACCCAGCATGACCGGTAACTCATGTTGGATATGCTTATTCAATCTGAGTCTCGACTGAAGTAAAAGACTCGTATATGGATGGATAGGATCTGCCACTACAGCACTGGTTTTTCCTATTTCTACAATTTGTCCACCATACATGACGCCTACTGTTTGTGTTCGGTTAATAATATGTTTTAGATCGTGCGAGATTAGAAGAATAGAGCAATTCAACTCTTCTTTAAGCTCAGACAGGAGATCTAGAATTCTTTCTCCTGTTAACACGTCTAGAGCTGTTGTTGGTTCATCTGCAATAATCAGTTTCGGCCGAAACATGATGGCAGATGCGATTGAAGCTCTCTGTAATTGTCCGCCACTAAGTTCATCGGGAAAGCTGTTAAATACACGTTCTGCATGTAAGTGAACTTTGTTCAGCCAATGAATAGCCACTCTCTTTGCTTCTTTTCTATTCATGTCAGTGTGACATCTTATAATTTCAATAAACTGCTTTCCAACTTTTATAAATGGAGTAAAGAAGCTTTGATAGTTTTGTGAGAGGTAAGCAATATCTTGACCACGAATATCTCTTAACTCTCTTTCACTTAACGATGTGATCTCTGATTGATCAAGTTTAACAGATCCGCTTGTTACTTCCAAAGACTTAGAAAGCATTCCCAATATCACGGTTGCCGTCAAACTTTTTCCACTTCCGCTCTCTCCTACTAAGCCAAATATCTCACCTTGAGGAATAGAAAAATTTAGATTACGAATTAACTTTTCCCTGCTGTTGCGCACAGTCACTGAAAGGTTTTCCACAACGAGCAGATTGTTCTCACATGAAGTTGTCGTTTTGTTCTCAAACATCGCAAACCTCCTCTCTATCGACTTTTAACATCCCATTTGTCTCGTAATCCTTCCCCCATTAAGTTAAATGCTAATACAACAAAAAAGATAGCTAAACCTGGGTAGATCATTAATTCTGGCGCACTCTGAAAATAAGGTCTTCCATCATTCAACATCGCTCCCCATTCTGGAGCTGGAGGCTGCGCACCTAGTCCAAGGTAAGATAAGGAAGAGATTGTTAGGATCACTTTTCCGATATCAAGGGTAGCTAGAACAAGGACAGGAGAAACAATTTGAGGAAACATATGTCTTCTAATAATTTTCCAGTTGGAGCTTCCCCCAACTTTTGCAGCAAGAACATAATCTTTGTTTCGTTCAGTGATTACGATACTTCTTACGACCCTTGTATAAGCAATCCACTTAACAAAAACAATCGAAATCATGAGATTCGTCAAACTCGGTCCTAAGAATCCAGCAATCGCAATCGCTAAAATAAATTCTGGAAGAGCAAGTATGCCATCTGCTATACGCATAAACACTGTATCCAATCGACCACCGATGTAACCAATCACGAGACCGATTGGAATACCAATGAGTGCAACAGTCACAACAACAAGTGCCGTTATTCCAAGTGTTGATTGGGCACCGACTATGAGCCTTGAAAAAATACATCTTCCCATATGGTCAGTTCCTAGAGGATATGCTGAACTTGGTGGAGCAAGCCGTTCAGCCATGTTAGCTGTGAAGGGATCATTTGGAACGATAAAAGGTCCAATTATTGTGATTAAAGTGATGATAATAAAAAATAGTATCCCACACTGAATCAGTAAGTTTTGATTTTTAAAGAAAAATGGAATTCGGTTTATTCTAGGCATCTGAACATTCATCTTCACAATGCCTCCTCTTTTCGTTTCATTCTAGGGTCGATCACATAATAAGATAAATCAACAAAGAGATTTGTTAATACTACAAATACTCCAGTTAATAATACATATCCTTGGATAACCGGATAGTCTCGGTTAAATATAGCGTCAACGGCAAGACTTCCCAATCCAGGCCAAGAAAATAAAATTTCAACTACTACCGCTCCACCCAAGAAGCTGCCAAGGCTTAAGCCGAAAATGGTTAGTACTGGAAGAACTGCAGCTCTAAACGCGTGCAACCATAGGATCCTCCACTCTTTGACGCCCCTCGCTCTTGCTGCATAAATATAGTCCTCAGACAAACTCTGTAAAATACCTGCTCGAAGCAGCCTTGCGTAAACTACTGCAAACGTAAATCCTAATGTAAAAGCGGGTAAGATGATTTGAGAATAAGACCCGATTCCTGAAGAAGGTAGAATCCCTAATTTAAAGGCAAAAAGATAGATTAAGATGAGTCCGAGCCAAAAGTTAGGAATAGAAGCTCCAACTAATGCTAAAATCCTACTGAATTGGTCTGGCCATTTGTTTGCATATTTTGCTGACCACACCCCGAGTGGAACGGTGATGCATAGCATAATAGTCATTGCAAAAAATGTAAGCTCAGCAGTAATGGGGATGCGCGTTAACAGTTCTTCAATTACTGGTTTCCCAGACATGTATGATTTTCCTAGATCAAGCTGCATGAGGTTGAACATCCATTTGCCATACTGTACATACAGAGGCTGATCAAAGCCAAGCTTCTTTCTAAGCTCGGCTTGATCTTCTTCTGTTACGACCATTTCATCGGCATTTAGGATAGTAAGAACCGGATCACCTGGTGCCATCTTCATTAATGTGAACGTAAATAGGGATAGAATGAATAAAACAACAACCAGCTGAATAACCCTATTCTTTATAATCGTAAGCACATTATTTCACATCCATATTGTGTGTTAGAATATAATACTCCTCTGCTGTAGGCTCCCAGTTCACAATGCGTTTGTTCATTCCAATAATAATATTTGGATAAACGGCATAGCTATGGGCAACTTCTTTGTTGATTACCTTAGACGCATCTTGTGTTAGCTTTGTACGCTCGTCTAAATCTGTCGTTTTGTTTAACTTTTCAATTAATGTGTTAAGTTCAGGAATGTTGATCTTCCCAACATTTAAAGCTCCTGTTTCTGTAAAAGCGGTGTTGAAGAAGTAGCTTCCATCTCCTCTTGGAGAGGTATTGTTACTATAAGTCGCTAGATCCCAATCCTTGTTTTCAACTAGGTGGGTATCTGCGTTCTCAACAGTTTTAATATCAATTTTGATTCCTGCTTTTCCTGCATCAGACTGTAACAGCTGTGCGATTAAAGGAAGTTCTGGACGAGCTTTATACGTAACTAGTTCAAGAGTTAACGGTTTACCTTCTTTCTCCATTAAACCTTCTGCATTCTCTTTGTAGCCCGCTTGAGTTAAAAGGTTTTTAGCTTTTTCCACGTTCAATTCTGAAACTTCTTCATCTAGTCCAAACGGCAATGTACTGTTAAATGGACCGTTAGCTTCAAGACCGTGTCCAAGCATGATGTCTTTTACAACACTCTTTCGATCGATCAAGAGATCTAGAGCATGTCTAACCTTTAAATCTTTAACATTTTTACTTTGACTGTTATATAGAACAAAATGCGCTCGAAGTCCAGGAATGGATTCAACTCTCAATTTATTATCCTTTTCTATCGTATCTAGACTTTCGGCAGGGAGATTGTACACAACATCAGCTTCTTTTGACTGTAGGGCAAGTGCTCTTACGTTAGCGTCTTCATTAAACTTTATTTTGGCTGAGTCCAATTTCGGTTCTCCAGCCCAATAGTCTTTGTTTTTTTCAACTTCAACGAATTGATTCGATTTAAATTCTTTTACTTTAAATGGACCTGTACCGATTGGGTTATTTCTAAATGCTTCTTCTCCATCCTTCTTGGCTGCTTCCATGTTTACAATTGATGTATAAGGATTTACAAGTTCGGATGGAAGTGCAGGATAGGGCTCTGTCGTATGGATAGTAAGTGCTTGTCCATCTGCTTCCATTGATTTAATCTTGAGAGAATCACCTAACGATTCGTTCGCTTCAATACTTCTTTCTAATGATTGTTTGACAGATTCAGCATCAAGTTTTTTACCATCTTGGAATTTTACATCATCTCGAATTTCAAAGACCCACTTCTCGTTATCTGCTGTTTCCCATTTTTCAGCTAACCAGCCTTCAATGTTTGATTTCTCATCCAGTTTTAATAACGTTTCTGTAAGTCCAGCACGAATAGGAATAAAGCCTGTATGCGGATCTAAGTTTGCTGCTTTAAAACTGAAAACCATGTTAACTTTCTTCTCTTTTTCTTCTTGTTTTTCTGAACTATTTTGTGTGGTAGAACAACCAGCGATGAATACAAGAACCAAACATAACATACCTACTAAAATATTCTTATAATTTCTCATTCATTTACCTTCCTTGCCTATTAGTTTATAATCGTAATCATTACGGTTTGAATATCAAAAAAAATTTAATGCTTGAAGTTAATTGAAAGATGAAGAAATAATACCTATGTATCAAGTAATCATGAACACTAAGAAGCGAGACTATCTTATGATCTAATACACCCTTGTACAAGGTGTTCTTTATGCTTGCCCTTCTGTTTCTTTTTAAAGTGCTGCCCTCCTCACTTTCACTTTAAGCGTAATCATTACGATTTACATATCGAATTCTATCATTTAATAAAATTAACGTCAATCACTGAACGAAGTAAAACTATAAAAAACCCAACAATGATGGGTTTAAGAGATTTGTATTAGTATAAGATTATTAAGTGAATAATTCGATTTAAGATCCAGACGATTTACTTCCTGATCCAAAGCCTGAACCAGTTGATGAAGGAGATGTTGTCACGTTCGTACTCGGCTTTGTTGCTGGTTTAACGGTTGAAGGAGCAGTTGTAGCTGGTTTTGTAAAATTAACTTTTCCTGTAGGTTTCGTTTTGCTTGTATTTGCTAATAAGAATATCCACCACGGAAACGCGTTTTCATTAGTATAATAATTGGAATCCAGAGTAGATTCTCCGTTTTCATAAACATCATCTAAGAACGTGATAAGCTCATCCTCCTGATATTTCAGTCCGTTTTCTTCTATATGATTCTCCATTGCTTCTAAATTCATATCTGGATATTGAGATTGTAAATGATCTAGTTCAATCTCCTCTTCAACAGGTTCATCATAGGTTTGCTCTTCTGAATAAGACGTTGAATAGGTTTCATCTTCAGTATAAGTTGATTCATCTTGAACAGCTATTTCTTCTCTAGAACTGCAGGCACTTAACGCAACAGCTGCCGACAATATGCCTCCAATTAGCTTTTTTGTCTTTGTCATTGTGACTATCCCCTTTTTCACACGGTCCTCAGGAGTGTACCCTTATTTAAAAAGTGCATGATTTGAATCCCTTCATTTATAACCTCAACTCACCAATTCTAGTCAACTTCTCTTTAAACCGTATCACTATGGCCTTTCTCTTTAACACTTCGTCAATCATCCAAAAGAATAAAGAACAAAGTATAGATTGCATGAAGATTAATATTCCATACTATGTTTTCCAGATCATAATACCCTTGTTCACGTATCAAAATAAAAATTAAGAATATTAAACCAAAGAGAATATGAATAACACCAGATAATAAAAGCTTAAAAGATGGATGTACCCACTTAATCATGTAATCAGACAACATGGACGAAAATGATCCATATAAGATGACGAATGGAACTATATAAAACGCTATAAAAATACTAAACTCTAAACCGAGAATCGCAATATTTATCAAGGTCATAATGAAGCAAGTAGCAATAGCTGCTATCCCTTTTCTTATAAGAATCATTTTTCCTCCTTAATTAAATATAATTTGTCTAAAGACAAATAATCCTTCTTTAACTATTATTATTTAAACACTAAAATTTTACAATTATTTTTTCCAATATATGCTATAATGCAAATGGAAAAAACCGTTAAATTTTTCTGAATTGAGGGGATTTTTTGGATTTAATCTTTATTCTACTTATAATTTTTGGATTATTAACAGGAATTTTTGCGTGGTATCGAGACAGCAGAGAGGATAATAAACATTTTTCTTGGTTGAGTATTGCTTCTCTATTACTTCCCCTATTATTAATTCTGACCATGTATAGTACAAGAGGCAGCTTTCTGATCTATACAGTTGCTATTGGTTCTCCACTGTCATTATTGCTATGTGTCTACACCTTATTTAAAAGAAGAGAGAAAAAGATTCTGGCTGTTATTGGTTTAATCCTTTCCCTAATCTCCAATGGCATTGTGTTTATTATTGGGACCTTCGTAATCACAAACACTTAATATAAATTTCGTTAAGTAAATCATGGGAACTTCAAAGAGATTTCTTGTTCTAGCTGTTTAATCATCATTTGTTTTACAATTCCTCATTAAAAAACACCCAATTATTTCTGTTTGCATACCATACATACAAAGTTGGCAAACGCCTAAGAAGAGGTGAAGCACCTTATGGTTTCATATATGGATTATACATCTCCCTCTGCTCAATATACGTTTGATGTAAACACGAGTCCTCTATTCAGAAAAGACAGCCAAAATTATATCAATGTATTGGGTATCAAACAGTTGAATACTTTAGAGAACGTATCATTATTAGACATCTTTATGAGTACAAGCAATGTAGTTGAGCCTCATTATCATCAGAATGCAGCTGAGCTTGTTTACTGTATCTCTGGTTCTATTCTTGTATCCATCCTGAATCCATTTACCAAACAATTATTGAACTTCAAGATCACACCAGGCCAAGTCGCAAACGTTCCTCAAGGGTGGTGGCACTACGAAATTGCATTAGAAGATAATACTCATATTCTAGCAATTTTCAATGCACCCACTCCGCAAGTTATTCTAGGTTCTGACATACTGAGATTCACCCCTGCCAACGTTATGGCGCATACGTATTGTCTTGACGAGAATCAATGGAAAGAAACCGTTGCCCCTGTTCAACCTTCTACCTATATAGGACCTTACACCAACTGTCAACGAAACGCTGAATATACCTATCCTCAAAGTTATCACCAAACTTATCAGCAGATGCAATATGTTCAACAACATCCTGAAACTCCGTACGTTCAGCCTTATCGGAACGTTTGGTGGTAAGGGGGATTATTAACAAGATTAAAATGACAAAAAACCGACCAGCATGTAACAGGTCGGTTTCCTTTGTTAATAAAACGTGTTATTTCTTATTAATGAAACGCGAAAAGGAAAGAGGTTTGCTGTCATGATCTTCCCCTTAACTGCTGGATCATTTTCCATAATTTCTATTGCTTCTTCTTCATATGTATTTTGAAGAATAACAACACCAAACGATGCATCCAGACATGGTCCTGCCAATACCAATTTTCCCTTCTCTAACATATCTTGAAGGTACAGAAAATGAGATTGAAGCTTTTCTTGTTCCTCTTGTGTTTGATTTTCCATTAAATCTGCTCTAACTGGCTTAATCTGATATAAGAATTCAGTGATTTCCAATCGTATCTCTCCCCTTTAGAGAAAGAATTCTATCGATTCATGAAAAATCCTTTAACTGCGACTATCTTCTTTTTTTAGATCCATCAGATTTTCGTTGCATGCTTTTTTCATTTTTAGGTGCAGTGCGTTTAGTGGAAGGTCCTTTACTAGCACTTTCTTCAACGATGACTTGTCCTTTTTCAAGCAGCTGCTTTTGAAGAGGTACGTTCATCTTGGCAGTCCATTTTTTCACAGAAGTTAGCTCTGCTTTCGTTACTAAAGAAACGACTGTACCTTCTTTTCCCATACGCCCTGTTCTTCCAGATCGGTGGACGTACTGCTTAACGTCTTCTGGCATTTCAAAATGAACCACGTGTGTAACGTCAGGAATATCTAATCCACGCGTCGCTACATCTGTTGTTAAAAGAACAGGAATCTTTCCATTCTTAAAGTCGTTGATCACTCTTTGACGATCTTGTTTAGTTGAATTACCCGCTAATACGCCTAGCTTGATCTTCTTATACTCAAGTTTCGTTGCGAACTCATCCATCTTCATCGAACTATTAATGAAGACCATCGCTTTAATGCCAGGTGTGTGACGAATCAACTTACGTAAGTTTTCGACCTTGTCCCGGTAATCAGACACCATGAACGTATGCGCGACTTCGCTCTTCACCAAGTCTTTTTCTACTTTAACGATAACTGGAGTTACGGCTAATTTTTTTGACCAATCTTCAGTCTTGTTATTGATCGTAGCGGATACGAATACTAGTTGACGATCTTTTAGTGTTGCTGCGATTACTTGTTCAACGTCACCGTTAAACCCAGCTTCTATAATATGGTCGGCTTCATCGATCACAATGGTTTTTACTTCATGCACTTTAAGTTTTTTGTTTTGGATCAATTCTTTTACTCGCCCAGGTGTACCTACGATAAATTGCGGTTTCTTTTTCAATTTATCTAACTGACGCTGCATGTTTGCTCCACCGATGAGAGATGCCCCACTTAGCCCGCTGTTTTCGGTAAACTTTTGACATACATCGTAAATTTGCATCGCTAGTTCTCGTGTTGGTGCTAAAAAGAGAACTTGAGCATTCTTTACTTCTGGGTTTAACTTTGATAGTGCCGGTAATGCATAAGCAAGAGTCTTGCCAGTTCCTGTTGGAGATTCGATGATTAAATCTTTGTTTTCTAGCTGTTCAGGTATTGCTCGTTCTTGAATGTCTGTAAATGCTGAAAAGCCGCTTTTGTCCCAAGCGTTTCGGATAAATTCCGGAAAATTCTGTAGCGATTGTGTCATTTTTTATACCCCTTAAAATATTCATTCATTTCTTTTATTGACGCTATTAACTCTTCAAGTACAGATGAAATTCGCTCTGGTTCCTCTTCAGAAACCGGCTTTTGAAGTTGTATAGAGATCGTGTTGGAGAATACGTTTCTTGGTTGGCCATGTATATAAGTAAGTTTTTGCTGAATGTCACCTTTTAAATCTCCACTTCCCCATTTTTTCAGAATGGATTGTAGCTGTTTACAATCTGTTTCTATTTCATAAACCGGAGTCTCGATCACGCAGGAAAGTTTACTGCCTGCACCATCAGGGTTATCGTTCAACTTTTCCATAGCCAGGTCTTCTAGATTTGAAGTTAAGGTGATAGTCCCTTTCATCGCTTCTCCGATTGCTGAAACTACAAAGTCAATACAATAATTTCTTTCTATAATAGCTTGATCCATTAAGTCTTTACGATTAATGATCTCAATTTCTCCTGAAAAATCTAGGTCATATACTGCTCCTTCGAGCACAACCTTTAGATTATCATAAACAGATGGATGATACATCTTGTTCTCTCCCTATTTTTAAAAACAATATTTAAGTACGGTACGTGAAATTATTTATTTTCGTCTTCCGCCATTTGATTTCTTAACTGATTCAATACATAGAGAACAGATTTCACCATTTCTGTGATTCGTTTGTCTTTCATTTTCTTTTGAAAGACATAAACACCCAGATAGCCGATGTTTTCAGCAGCGGTCTTAATCTGAATCGGGTACAGATATTTGGGCTTGTTGACGATCACCCAGTCTCTCGCGAGCGGCTCCCAGTCTTTTACACGAAAATGGATGCGATCGGCAAAAGGTTTGACCTCTGTAAAAAAGTCAGCTTCTGTTTCTCTCGTTTTGGTTTCTGTCTTATAAATATGAAACGCTTCATCTATATCAGCGATTAGCTCGGTTGTTAATGTATATAAATGGTCCATTAAAAAAGTCCCCCCATTCTTTATATCCTACCAAAGAATGAAGAGACTTACACTTTTTGATTTGTTTTTCTATCTATTTAGTATCAGATAGTCGGTACTGTATGTTTTTGGACTTCATTGAATGTTGATTGGAGTGTAAGGTGCGAGACTCCTGCGGGACGAGCGGTCAGGTGAGACACATAAGGGCGCAAAGCGGCAAGTGGCTCACCGGTCGCCCCGCGGAAAGCGAGCATCCTGTAACGGAAATCAACCACCTATCAATATTATAGAGTAAACAAACTGACGAACCAATTCTTCCTTGATTTTTCTTTTACGTATAAACGCTCTTCTGGATAATCTTGCTTCAGAAGTGCCACTTCTAGATCTTGTAGACGAGCTTCCATGTTCTCCATCTTTTTGATCAATTCTTCAAGCTCTGTCGCGTGCTGTAACATTTGATAGGAAACGACCCCATCTGCTTTTTCTTCCACTTTTTTTTCTAATGCCTCTATCGCAGCGTTCAAACGATTAAACTTATCTTCAAATTGGGTTGGTAGTTCCATTGATTGCTCTGTTAACTGCATCGACTGAACTTGAATATCACTCATCAAAAGTCCGTTGTCGAGCTGTGCCTTAATCTCTCTTAACTGATCGATATCATCTTGTTTGAAAAGATAATGACCATGCTCATTCTTGTCACATTGTATGTTAAAATGTCTGACCCAACGCTGAACTGTTGTTGGATTCACCCCAAGTTCCTCAGAGACCGTTTTGGTTTTCATCAACACCATTTCCATCATGAATCCCTCCCCGTTTTCTTGTGAGTACTATTTTCTAGCATCATATTCCCATCCCCTTCACACCTGACAAAACTAGTTTTCATTCGCCAAAGAAAGTGGAATACAACGGAATCACTACAATTTCGACATCTAAATTGTTGATTGTTTGTATATTCAGTCGCAACAGCACCAAAACTAAGTACAGTTCAGGTGATACAAAAAGGAGGTGCCAACATGAACCAAGACAGCAAACAGCAAAAACAGCAAGATCAATATACTTCTCAAGAAGAAACGGGTACTCAAAAAAGAGAACAAAAGAACAGCACAGGCTATGGTGACAAAAAGCTGAACGGACCAGATATTCCTAGCACATAAACAAGTAAAGACGGCTCATAAAAGCCGTCTTTTTTTATGCATGCAACATCCACTCTTTCAAGAGGATTCCAATTTTCAGCTGCCTTTGCTTTTGTTTATACCAATCTGTTAACACAACCCGGTGCAACGGTTCAATCGGTTCAATCGGTTCATAAAACTTTTCAGTGTTTACTTTTTTTTGATACCAGTCTTTTGTGTTAGACCTATGGTGTTCGATGATCGGGAACGTCATACGTAAAAAAGGAGTCTCTCTTTTTTTACCGGGATAGATATAGGTTTCAAAATCATGTCTTGATCCTGTATGAGTGACTTTATCTGCAAAGGAAAGAATCTCTTCACTCCACTCTGACTCAAACAAAATGGTATATAGTTTTTTTCCGGTTTCGATCCTATTTTTCGTCTTTTTAAATCCATGAACAGAAATTCCTATCACTTCGCCACTCTCGACAGGAAAAAGCACGGTACTAAAGTGCATATAATCTTGTAAAAGAAACGGCACCTTTGAAAAAATCCTCTTTTTATAAAACCCATCTTCTATTACCGGCTTTTCGATCACATGTTGTTCATTAATAATCAGGGACGTGCAAATTCTCTTCAAATCTTTCTCTTTCCAAAACCTCTCCCACTCTTGAACCATAAATGTTGAAACCCCAAAGAATCTGAGCAGATGAAAATATGGCTCTTCTTGTTTTTTTGAATACTCATAGATCAAAAGCTGGGGATACGCATCCTGAAAAATCAGCCAGTTTGCGCGTTCATAAGTCAGAAACAAATGCTTTCTCGTATCTCTAGACAACAGCCTAGGTAGCCAGTCCCCTTTTAAATCACACATGCTGTAACCTGCATTTCTTGAAACAAGACTTGCGAGCATCGCCCACCTTACTTCAGGGTTGTGTTTAAAATATGTGGCATAGCTTACGGTACGTGAAATATTGTCACGATTTTGTGAATTCGTACGTTTCAAAATGTGTTGAATGATATCCTCATTATGCTGTACCACGGTCTTCCTCCATGCTTTTTGTCCTATTTTCTATCGTTCGCTTTCGTGTTATAAAATATTTGTGTCATATAAGAAAAAAGAGTAAACTAATGGTTATGAAAGATGTATTTGGAAAAAGGAGGCATAAACCTTTGGCGAAGACAGTAATACTTTATACACAAGAAACGTGCCCTCCATGCTTTGCAGAAAAAGAGTGGCTAAAAGCAAACGAGATTCCTTTTGAAGAACGAGATATTCGTAAAAACGATGCTTATATGAAAGAAGTGATCGACCTCGGCGCTTCCGCAACTCCTGTAACCGTTATTGAAACGGAAGACTCAAAAGAAGTCGTCATGGGCTTTGTAGAAGAAGAACTTTCTCGACTACTAAAAAAGTAAACATCCAACGGCTATGTGTATCGTTTTTTCATGCGCATAGCCATCTTTCGTTGTAAAGGAGATGAATCATGGGTACCTTTCATTATCCAAACGGTAAGAAAGTGACTTCTATCGTGAAAAAACAATCTTCATCTTCTATCAAAAAGGATATTTCGTACAGCAACAGAGGAATGTCGTTAGAAGATGATATCAATCAGAGCAACGAATATTATCTTTTAACCAATCAAGCGATCATCCATAAGAAACCTACTCCGGTTCAGATCGTAAATGTAGAATATCCAAAACGATCTGCCGCTGTCATTCGAGAAGCATACTTCAAACTCGCTTCCACGACAGATTACAATGGGGTGTATAAAGGAAGATACATTGACTTTGAGGCAAAAGAAACAAAGAATAAAACGAGCTTCCCACTAAAGAATTTTCATGAACATCAGTTACTTCATATGCAGCACATCTTAGATCATGGTGGGATCTCGTTCGTCATCCTTCGTTTCTCTGCTACAGATGAGAGCTATTTATTCGACAGTTCTCACTTGATCACGTTTTGGAACGAACAAAGGGAAGGCAGAAAATCTATACCAAAGGCTGAAATCGAGGAAAAAGGACATTCTATAAATATCGGGTATCAACCTCGGCTCCATTACTTACAAGTGGTAGATTCTGTCTATTTTTAGTCGTTCATAAATTGTCAAATGCCGTCGAATAATTGAACGTGTTCATTTTTTTACGAAGTTGAAAGGTTGGTAAAACAATGTCAAAAGATTACAGAAGCCGTATGGAGCGCAGACAATCAAGTGATAGTTCCAAACCGGCAAATAAATCAAAAACAAAAAAACCGAGACGAGGACGCAACTGGAAGAAAACGCTGTTGATCCTTGCTCTTATATTAGGCGTTTTAGGGCTGTTAACGATCGGCGTTATTGCCGCGACTTCTCCTAAATTAGATCCTAAGAAACTAGAAACACCGGTATCCTCTAAGATTATGGATATGAACGACAAAGAAGTTTCTCTTGTTGCCGGTGATGAAAAACGAATTCGTGTGAAGATCAACGAGATTCCAGAACCTGTACAAAATGCGTTTATTGCGACAGAAGATGTGCGATTCCGTGAGCATAGTGGTATTGACGTACGTCGTATCGCTGGTGCAGCCTTCGCTAACGTTAGAGAAGGATTTGGAGCAGAAGGTGCGAGTACGATCTCTCAGCAGGTTATCAAGAATACGGTATTAACGAATGAAAAGTCTCTTACACGTAAGATTCGTGAAGCATACCTTTCTGTTCAACTAGAACAGAAGTATTCTAAAGATCAGATCTTAGAGATGTATTTGAATAAAATCTATTTTGGAAACAATGCTTATGGAATTGCAACAGCCGCAAAAGTATATTTTAATAAGGAAGTTGATCAACTTGAAGTGCAGGAAGCAGCTCTTTTAGCTGGTCTGCCAAAAGCACCAAGTTATTATGATCCTACTAAAAACCCAAAAGAAGCAGAACACCGACGTAATGTCGTTTTAAACTTGATGGCTCAGCATAAGTTCATCTCAAAAGAAGAAGCAGAGAAAGCAAAAAGCATTTCTGTTAAAGACATGATCAAAGAAGGCGAAGTTAAGACTGAGACTCGCCCTTATGATGCTTACATTAAACAGGTTATTGATGATCTCAAAGATATTGAAGGTCTTGAAGAAGCAGATATCTATTCATCCGGACTTAAAATTTATACGAATTTAGACACGAAAGCACAGCAAACAACTGAAGATGTATTAAAAGCGAAATTAAATGAAGAGCATGAATTCTTACAGTCTGGGGTTGCATTAGTTGATACGAAGACAGGGTCCATTCGCGCAGTCGGAAGTGGCCGCGGCGGTCAACTAAGTAACTATTTCTCTTCTAAGATAAAACGTCAACCAGGATCTACAATTAAACCAATACTTGATTATGGTCCTGCGATTGAGAATAAAAAATGGAACACAGGATACATTCTAAAAGATGAACCAGTAGAACTGAAAGACATTACAATCAACAACTTTAACGATCGAAACGTCGGTGACATCTCGATGCGTCAAGCACTCGTTGAATCGAAGAACACGACTGCTGTTCGTGCGTTCCAAGAAGTTGGTGCTGAGGAAGCAACTGATTTTGCTAATAAGTTAGGGTTTGACTTAGATCCAGATACAACTTATCCATCCTACGCGATCGGTGGATTTAACGGTGGTATCTCCCCTCTTACACTAGCTGGTGCTTATACATCGTTTGGTAACGGAGGTATATACTCAAAACCAACTACGGTACGTAAAGTTGAGTTCCCTGATGGCCGTGTAGTTGAAGTCGATTCAGAGCCTAAAGCAGCTATGAAAGATTACACTGCTTATATGATCACAGATATGCTAAAAGATGTGATGGACAGAGGAACTGGCCGTGAAGCGAACGTTAGCGGTCTGAACTTAGCTGGTAAGACGGGTACGACAAACTACTCTAAAGAAGATCGCGATAAGTACGGTCTTCCAGATGGTGCGACGAAAGATGCTTGGATGGCAGGATATACGCCAACTTATACAGCAGCTGTTTGGACCGGTTATGCTGAAAACAAAGACAAAGAAGGTAACGGTCTCTATCTAAACGACAATGAAGCGGATTATTCAAAGCAGATCTTCCGTGATATCATGAGTGAGTTAGATCATAAGAATACCGACTTCAAGAAGCCAAAATCTGTAACAGAAGTAGCGATGGAAAAAGGAACAGGGAAACGAGCAAGTGAGTTCACACCTGATTCTGAGAAGATCATCGAGCTTTTCGTTAAAGGAACGGACCTTCCTGGTATCAGTGATAGCTATGAAAAACCTTCTTCAATCGAAGGGCTTGAAGCGAAATATAAAGAAGATAAGAACGAGATTGAAGTAAAATGGAAATATGGTAAAAAGAAAGGTGTAACCTTTAGAGTTCTCGCAAGCTATAATGACGGACCGATGCAGGAACGTGCAACGATCAACGATACAAAATTTGTTGTTCCAGCTCCTGCTCCTGGTAAATATTCGTTCCAAGTCATAGCGATCGACAGTGAGAACAACACAGAAAGTGAACCGGCAGGAACATCGATTACGATTGAAGGCCCTGCAGGTGAAGAGCCACCTCCTGGTGAGGGTGAAGGCGAACAGCCGGGTACTCCTCCAGGAGAAGAGCCTGGAACAGAGCCACCTGCAGAAGGTGAACCTGGTACCCCTCCTGATCAAGGAGGCGGTGAAGGCGAACAACCAGGCACTCCGCCAGGTCAAGAGCCTGGAACGGAGCCACCTGCAGAAGGTGAGCCTGGTACAACCCCTACACCTCCAGGTCAAAACGAAGGCAGACAACAAAATGGTGGAAACGGTGGAGGCTTACTCCCTCCTCTCGGTCAATAAATAAAAAAGATCCGTCAGCAACTTTTAGCTGGCGGATCTTTTTTATTCTCATATAAGTAATGGCAATCTACTGAAGTCACAGATCACCTATTTTATGTTATACCGATCAAGCAGATAGTTCCAAAATACAGGATAACCAAACGATAGGTTCCAAAAGCTAACACCGGCAAAACCATACTGATCGACAACATCAAACTTTGCTCTCATGCTTCGAAGATCTTCGAACCATACCACATGCTCTTTCTTTTGTTTATCCCAATAACGATAATACGGAGCTTCATCTTTTCTTGAGTATTTAATGGCAGCTTGCCGCTTACCTGCTAGCTGGGTCGCTTGAACCGGATTCAATGCTTTCGCAAACTCACCGTCCGGTTTATACGGTAATGTCCAGTCGTAACCGTATAGATTGATGCCCATCAGAATTTTCTTCGGATCGATCACACTCACCGCATAGTCGAGCACTTTTTTTACAGAGGGAAGCGGACTAACTGCCATTGGCGGTCCACCGCTGTACCCCCACTCGTACGTCATCAGGATCACATAATCTACGATCTCTCCGTGTGCCTTATAATCATGCGATTCATACCATTCGCCTTCTTGTGTGCCAGAGATTTTTGGCGCAACCGCGGTCATGACAATATAATTTTCTTGATGCATCTTCTCTGTTAGCGTTCTTAAGAATTGATTGTAAGCTTCTTTGTTTTGTTTGCCTAAGTATTCAAAATCAACCGAGATCCCTTCATATCCTTTTTGCTTCATGATACGTAAGGACTCGTTTATCACTTTATCAGTAATCTCTTTCTTCGTTAGGATCGCTGTTCCCACTTCTTCACTGAATTCACCGTCTTTAATGTTCGTGATGGCCATGATCGGGCGCACGTTTTTATTTTTTGCATCTTTTAGGAACTCAGAATCATTCAATGGTTTGAATACACCTTTCTCGTTCACTTCATAGCTAAAAAGCGTGATGTACGTGAGCGCTCTTGCAGCGGCATCAAAATTGGCTTGAGCTTTTGGATTAGGCTCTGCAAACGCGTTCGTTACGATTGTCTTCTTCGTACGCTGTGGTACGTTCAGTTGCGTTCCTGGCCGGAGGTTGCTGTTTGTCACACCCGGATTAGCCTGCTGTAACTGGGCGACAGTTACACCGATCCTGTTTCCGATCTCCTCTAATGAATCACCAGGCTGAACGGTATAAGTAAAAGGTGTTGGAATGAAAAGTGTCTGTCCTACTGTTAGCACGTCTTTTTCTGACAATCGATTAACCGTAGCGAGCTCCTGCCACGGCAGTTTATAGTATTGCGAAAGTCTCCAAAGAGAATCGCCACGTTTCACCACATGAATCTGCATGATACCCCTCCTAAAAAACGTCTCATGTCATCATCATATGTCCAAGTGTCTTGTCCTTATGTACTACGCTTTTTTAATATGACACTTTTCTTTTCCCATTCAGAAAACAACTCACTAAGCTGTATGTACGATTGATAGTGATCTGGCTGATCTTCGATGAACGAAAGCCGCTCGATCGCGTTTACAGGTAGATGCTTGAATCCTTTTAGATCGTTCTTATAATTCATCAGATCATCAGGCTGCACTCCATTTCCGAGATAGATCGTTTTCAGAAGCTGCTGTAAGTAAAATTTCATTGGTTCTTTTGCTTTTTGTCTGTTACGATTCTTAAAGTGTAACGCAATTTCTTTTGACTTCTCATTCCACTCTATAAAAATGTTTTCCGTATTCTCATTCATCTAAAACGCCTCCGCTTTGTATACAAAAAAAAGAGCTTATCAAAAGAAGATAATCTCTTATCTAACGTTATTGTACCTTTTTAAAAGAGTGTATTCCAAGTGGCTTGTCCAACGATTCCATCTATAGCTAATCCTTTTCTTTTTTGATAAGCTTTTACCGCTGATTCTGTTTGTGGACCAAAGTTACCATCTGCTGAAATATTTAAAGCACGCTGTATTCTGCTTACGTTTGCTCTGTCCTTTGAACCTCTTTTGATGACATATCCTGGATAAGGAACTACAGCACTTCCGTTTGAAATACTTGATTTTGACGGTGCAGGTTGAGTTGATTTGGTTGGTTGCGTTAAAACAGCATTAAGTTTATTTAACGTGTTAGGTCCTGCAATTCCATCAACCGTCAGATTATATTTTCTTTGAAATGCTCTAACGGCGTTCTCTGTATTTGGACCGTAAACGCCATCTGCTACAAGAGTGTAACCTGCTCGTTTTAGTTTGTTCTGAAGATCTCTCACTCTTTGACCTGTGTATCCATTTTTCAAAATACTATTATTAGTCCCTGGTGTTGGTTGAGGTGAAGGTTTCGTTACTGGTGTTGGGATTGTTTGATTGGATATAGAATTTTCTACATCTTTTAGGAACTGATTAAAGGTGATGCCATAACGATTCAACGCGTTATCAGGATCTGTTCTTCGCCCTGGGTCTAATTGTTTGTGGCTCGCGATCTTTTCTTGCGGTATCCAGTTGTATCTTTTACAAAGATAACCCCAGAACCAGACATATCTTCTATACGCTTCTTGAAAATTGATCCCGCCTCCCCAGCAGAGTTCAACACCGATCGCAGCATCGTTTGACTCTCGGCCAAAACGCACGTTATCCAACTGTGTTCCATACTGAACATGATACGCTTTTTCATCGAGCGGAATGATCACAAGGATCTCTTTATCATCTATAAAAACATGTGCGCTTGCACTCGGTTGTTGGTTGTTAAAATAGTTTCGGTTGCTTCGGGCGGAAGTCCCTGGATTTCCTGTATCGTGAGCGACTCCGAAAATCGGCCCGTCCAGCTTAGTACCAGGTCTTGCATTACCTAACTTAATATAGTCATATGTGATTGAATATGACACAAAAACATCACTCCTTTCTATATGGTATGTAGAAAGAGAGTGATTGCTTGTACATATGGGGTTTTTGTACAGAATTTGAAGTGTTTTATAGGTATACTGTGAGATTTTTTGTTATTTAGTGTAAGTGGAGGCATCTAACAGTTGAATTGTAAGTTGAGCATGTCTACCTCCATCCGTATGTAAGGGTACAATTCAAGAAATACATTCAATAATCCTTGAAATATTGTTGATAATACGGCGAGTTTTCACTATATATCAGCGAGTCGACAAATCACGACATCCTCACCTCACTAAAATACCCCCTATGAGTGCCGAATATCATTTCACCATCTGCCAGACTAAAAAAACAATAAAAAAACCGTAACTGATTAAGTTACGGTGCGGTTCCTTAGCTATCTTTTCTTAGTCAGCTTCTTCTCTTTTTGGTTCATCCGCTTCTTACCTTCTCGGCAGATGGAGAGAAGTGGACACTCTGGGCAGTTTGGATTTTGTGCTTTGCAGTGATACCTTCCAAAGAAGATCAATCGGTGATGGGTCGCGCCCCAGAGCGATTTTGGAATCTTCTTCATCAATGTTTCTTCTACTTGCAGAACAGAATCTTTCCATTTGCAGATCCCGAGCCTCTTCGATACCCGTTCAACGTGCGTGTCGACTGCAATAGCAGGAACGTCGTAAGCGACAGATACAACAACGTTTGCCGTTTTTCGTCCTACGCCAGGCAGTTTCGTCAGTTCATCTCGATCTTTCGGGATCTCTCCTCCGTATTCGTTTATCACGAGTTCACTCAGCTTTTGGATGTTCTTCGCCTTGTTTCGGTACAGACCGATCGATCGGATATCGTCCTGCAGCTCTTCTATCGTAACGTTCAGATAATCTTGCGGCGTTTTATATTTTTCAAAAAGTTTCGGTGTGACTTTGTTAACGAGCGCATCTGTACATTGCGCAGACAGAAGCACCGCGATCGTCAGCTCGAACGGGTTCGAATGGTGAAGTTCGCAATGGGCATCTGGAAACATATCCTCGATCTGCTCTAAACAAAATTGGATCTGTGCTTTGTTTAACACGTTTACGTTACCTCCTGTTATAAAAAAGAAAGACCTTAGGATATAAGGCCTTTTCATGTATTACGATTCCAGCCAATTGTATTGCGGTCGTTTAATGCCTATATCGTTACGAGGCTGCTCTTGTTTCCCCGTTTTTTGCAGCTGTCTGACTCTAAATTTCTCGCCATACGATTTGGCAGCTTCAGGACTTGTAATGCCATTTTTCTTCCACTCGAACAAAATACGGTCAATATATCGAAAGTTCAGCTTTCCAGACATAACGGACTCTTTTAGAGCAGAGAGAATCAATTCTGGAGATTGTTGATCCTCGTCCATCCAGATCTTAAGCGTTTCAAGCTCCATCGGAGATAAAGGACGACCGAACTCTTTTTCAAACCGAACAAACACGTTTTGTTCCTGATGCTCCTTATGTACCTCTTTTTTCACCTGCTCTTCTTCTTTCAAGCTTTGAAGAAGTCTGTTCCAAAGTGGCTGAAGCGTGTAAGCCTCAAAATAGACGCCTTTTTCTTTATCCTCGAACTGATCCATGCCAAGTACACCTCTGCCGATTAGCGTTCGCAGCATAGCCGACACTTCATCACTTGAAGCGGACATTCGTTGAGAAAGCTCGACAGGTGTCGGAAAGTAGTTTCCTGATTCTATAAAAACATGAAGCTGTATAAACAACATGCATTCGTTATCTGATAGACCGATCTGTTTGTACGTTTTGATTAACATATTAGGAATGCTGACTGATCCTTCAGCCATCCATCGTTCAAATAAATTACCGTTCATCACTAAAACACCTCTTCCTACATTATAGCATATAAAACTAGCTTTTTTATTTTCGCTGTACTGGTGAATGTTGAGAAAAAAGTAGTTTTGGAAGTCATGAGCTAAGGCTAGGGGCTTGTCGAAATTTGCAGAACGGCCTTTATTTTCTTTTTTTGACTTAAATTGGTTCCGATTTTGACTTAATTTTTTTATTTTAGACTTAATCGCATTCAAGTACGACTTAATTCTTTCTCAAAACGACTTAATAGCACGTTTTCCACACTTACTACACCTTCTAAAACAACAAAAAAAATCTCCCCGCATAACAGGGAGATTTAAAAATTTATTAAGGATATAGACGGTTCAATAGACGTGGGAATGGAATCGTTTCACGAACGTGCTCCGCTCCAGAGATCCAAGCTACTGTACGCTCTAATCCAAGACCGAATCCTGAATGAGGAACGCTTCCGTATTTTCTAAGTTCTAGGTACCATTTGTAAGCATCGTCAGTTAACCCGTGCTCTTCGTATCGCTGCTCCATAAGGGCAAGGTCATCGATACGTTGGCTTCCACCGATGATCTCTCCGTATCCTTCAGGAGCGATAAGGTCTGCACAAAGTACAACATCATCACGGTTAGGATCTGGCTTCATGTAGAACGCTTTGATGTCTTTCGGATAGTTCGTGATGAAGACAGGCTTATCGAAGCTTTCCGCGATTGCTGTTTCGTGCGGCGCACCGAAGTCGTCTCCCCAGTCGATATCGTCAAACCCTTTTTCTTTTAACATCTTGATCGCGTCGTCGTAAGAAACGCGAGGGAAAGGCGCTTTAACGTTCTCTAGTTTAGAGATGTCACGTCCAAGTGTCTTCAGCTCGTTCTCACAGCGTGAGATCACAGATTGAACGATGTGTGAGATGAACTGTTCTTGGATCTCAAGAGATTCTTCGTGTTCAACGAAAGCCATCTCAGGCTCGATCATCCAGAACTCGATCAAGTGACGGCGAGTCTTCGATTTTTCTGCACGGAAAGTCGGACCGAACGAGTATACTTTTCCAAGTGCCATCGCTGCGGCTTCCATGTAGAGTTGTCCACTTTGAGAAAGATACGCATCTTCTTCAAAGTACTTCGTGTGGAACAATGATGTGGTTCCTTCTGCAGAACTTCCTGTTAGGATCGGAGGATCTACTTTTGCAAAGTCGTTGTTGTAGAAGAACTCGTTAACTGCATGAATGATCTCGTTACGGATCTTTAGGATCGCGTGCTGACGCTTAGAACGGATCCAAAGGTGACGGTGGTCCATCAAGAACTCTGTTCCGTGTTCTTTCGGTGTGATTGGGTAGTCTACTGCTTGATGAAGCACTTCAACATCTGTTACTTCAAGTTCTACACCTAGAGCTGAACGCTCGTCCTCTTTAACCGTACCCGTTACATAAAGACTAGATTCTTGCGTGAGTCCTTTTGCTTTAGCGAAGATCTCATCGCCTACTTCACTCTTTACAACAACTCCTTGTACGAATCCAGATCCATCGCGAAGCTGTAAGAAAGCGATCTTACCTGAAGAACGCTTATTAGAGAGCCAAGCACCGATCTTTACGGTCTTGCCTACGTGTTCACTAAGCTTATTAATCGTTGTTTTCACTGCATGTACCTCCACTGTACGTTATCAATATCTACCAAAAAAAATTATGAAGGAGAACTTTCTAAAAATCAATCATTACTTACGTTTTGAGTTGATAAAACGTTCGATGCGATCTAAAGCTTCCATGATCGTATCAAGGCTCGTTGCATAAGAAAGTCTCACGTTATCAGGCGCACCAAATCCTGAACCTGGTACTAAAGCTACTTTTTCTTCTTCTAAAAGAGCTTCTACCCACTCATCCACAGAGTTGAATCCTGTCATACTTACCGCTTCTGTAGCGTTCGGGAAAAGGTAGAACGCACCGTTCGGTTTTACACACGTGATGCCAGGAATCGTGATCAGACGGTCGTACACTTTGTTCATGCGCTCTTCAAACGCTTGACGCATCTCTTCAACAGGCTCTTGAGTGCCGTTATAAGCTGCAAGTGCACCGTGCTGAGATGTAGTTGTCGGATTTGATGTACTATGACTGTCTAAGTTCGTCATCGCTTTGATGATCTTCGCGTCACCTGCTGCAAAACCGATTCTCCAGCCTGTCATGGCATGAGATTTCGAGAGACCGTTGATGATGACCGTCTGTTTCTTCAGTTCAGGTGAAAGTTCAGCGATCGATGTGTGCTTCACTCCGCCATAAACGAGCTTTTCATAGATTTCATCAGACACAATCAACACATCATGCTCTAGACACACTTCTCCGATCGCGCGCAGTTCATCTGCTGAATACAGAGATCCAGTCGGATTGCTCGGCGAGTTTAAGATCAGTGCCTTCGTTTGTTCTGTGATAGAATTTTTCAAGTCTTCTGCTGTGATCTTGAATCCATTCTCTTCTTTTCCTTCTAAGTAAACAGGCGTACCGTCTGCAAGCTTCACCTGTTCAGGATAGCTCACCCAATACGGAATCGGAATGATCACTTCGTCTCCTTCATCGAGTATGGCTTGGAACAGAGAATACAACGAATGTTTCGCTCCTGTACTAACGATGATCTCAGACGTTTCATACGTTAAACCTTGATCTTGCTTCAGCTTGTTCGCGATCGCTTTTTTTAATGATAAAAGTCCGCCGGAAGCTGTATATTTTGTGTGTCCTTCTTTCATAGACTCGTAAGCTGCTTCAATAATATGTATCGGTGTATTAAAGTCAGGTTCACCTGCACCTAGTGCGATCACATCGTGCCCGTCTGCCTTTAATTGGTTTGCCTTTGCTGTGATTGCCAGAGTTGTTGAAGGAGTTAATGCCTCCACACGTTTTGCAAGCTTCATACTACTAAATCCCTCCACTTTTTTATTCATCTGATTTCTATTGATCTGATTCTTTCAGACGATAGATCTCGTATCGTTCACCACTTTCAAAATACCCATAAAAATATGTGTATCGGTCATTCGTGTCGTAATAGACCACTTCCCATAATGGAATGCCGTCTTCCATCCCTAATCGGCTGTCGACGATCGTCTTCGCGTCATGGTTCTGTTTGACATAATTCAGAATCTGTTTCTCTGAAAGCCCTTCTTTCGCGTTTAAAGAGGTAACCTTTTTGTCTTTATCGACCCAAACGATCTTGTTTGTGCCTTTTTTGTTCTTGCCTTCTACTACATAATACGTCTCATTCTTGTAGAAGTGATCCACATTCGTAATAGAAACGAGGTCTTCTTCTTTTTTCGCGATCTCAACCGCTTCTGCTTCTTTCTTAGCGGGCTTTGCTTGAACGCCGTTAAACAGATAATAAGCTTGCCAGCTTGCTAAGATCAGAATGCCAACAATAACAAGTATCCACTTTTTTCCCATATTTAAGCCTTCCTATGTGCGATAGATCGTAAAAATCATCTTATTTTTATTTTCGTCATCTAACGCGAGCCCAAACATTAAATCTTGATGCTTTAATGTTTTGTTCAGTTCAGATACTACTTTATACAAGTCACTCGACTTGTCCACCTTTAGCGTCGAAAGAACTTCTATTTTGCTTTCCACGGTTCTTCCTCCTCTTACATCGATCTTTTCCTTGTTTACTATAGCAGAAAATTGGTGAAAAAGGTACTTATGAATCCGTGAAAAAGCCTAAAGAAGATCAAACCGACCAGAATTTTATCTGATCGGTTTGATCTTGTTATTCCTTGGTTCAATTAATCTATCTTTACATTTACAGGCGTTATATCAAGAGAAATATCTACAAAAGAGTAATCATCTTTTTGACCATCCGTATATCCCCAATAGCCTTCTGTTTCAGGCGTTTTTCTAAAGTTCAACTCAAATCCTTTGTTATCGCTGAAGCTGTAACTTTTTACACTCGCCGCTCCAGCATTGTCTACTAGATTGTAAGAGATGAATTTGTTTAATACGCCGTGAGCACTTAAGACACCTGAATGAGGCGGCACTTTGTGCTCATAATACTCATAACCTGTTGTGCTGTCTTTATTCTCGTTAATCGAAATTTCTTTGGTTGTAAGATCGAGTACATCACCTTGGTTGATCCACGATAGCTTAATATTCTTAAACTGACTTTGGCCAAGCTCCGGATTCTTTAGCTGCTTTGATAGATCAACTAAGGTTACGCCACCTCTGCCTACCACTTCCGCCTTTTTCTGTTCATTGTATACGACGAGAGCTGTATCTTCATCAATACCATAAGAAAGTTTATTGTGATCTCCTTTTTCATTAGAGACAGCGATCAATCGGCCAAGACGTGCTTTATTGTCGAAGTGCTGATCTACAATGCCATATTCAAAGAAACCAAGCCCTCGTTCTAAATAACCTGGACCACCTTCTTGCTGCAGCATTCCGTCATATGTTTCTGTAAAGCCGGAAGCAAGGGTATCGTAGCTTCCTCCACCCGCGATCATAACATCACTCATAATTGCAGCCCCAGCACTAGTTCCACCAAGTACCGATCCATTTCTATACGTTTCCCAAATGGCATTTAATACTTTAGAATTTGATCCGTCCTCGTTCAATAGTGAAGCTGTAATCTTGGTTTGATCACCACCTACAAACCACACGGCATCTAATTGTTCTACTTTTTTAGCAAGATCCTCGTTATTTTTATTTATTTCCGCCCACTTAGACTCATCTTCTGGTGTTTTTTTGTCATTTGTTACAGAGAGCGGAAGAATTTCGATTTGTTCTGCTGACATCCCGTAACGAACGAGGTCTTCTTTAAACGTTTTTGATGATGTTAAGCTGGAACTTGCAGCCGGTATTATTCCAACTTTAGATTCCTCTTTTTGCTTGGCTAGATCAATAAATTTTTTATAAACATCACCATTGGTACTTCCTAATGAACCACCTGCGATCAACAGGCTCCCTTTAACCGGTTTTGAACGGTCGATGAAAGGTGGTTTAAACTCAGAATTCTTGTACTCAGAGAACGCATCCTTATTTTCTGTAAAACCAACCTTTTTAGGTTCTACATCAAATATGACGTTTGCAAACGAATAATCGTCTTTTTGTCCATCTTTATAACCCCAATACCCCTTTGTGTTCTCTGTTTTTCTAAACGTAAGCTGAAAACCATTACCTTGGGAGTCGTATAAATAACTTATCACATCATTTGTTGTTGAATTATCGATCAAAGAATACGAAAGATATTCTTTCATCCTTCCGTAAGAAGTAAATAAGCCTGTTGCGTCTAGTGGCTTGAATTCGTAGTATTCATATCCATTCGTTTCATCTTTATGATCGCTTATAAAAAACTCTTTAGTAGATACATTTAAGGAGTCACCTGACACGAGATGACTGATCTGAACATCCTGAAAATGTGCTTTATCAAGGTCAGTAACCTTTGCTTTACTGACATCAACAACAGACACCCCGCTTCTTCCGACTATCTTTACTGTTTGTTGTTTGTTGTTCACGATAAGAGCCGTATCTTCATCTACACCATAAGCGAATTGATTCTTCGTTTTTTCTTTTAGAGCCGTCATCACCAATCTCCCAAGACGTGCCCGTTCATCAAAATGCTGATCTACAATGCCATACTTAAAAAATCCGAGCCCTTTTTCAATATGCAATGGTTCGTATTCTTTATCTGAATTAGGATTACTTTTCGTAACAACCTCATTGTTTAGCGCACCTAAGCTGTCACCACCTGTAATCATCACATCGCTCATGATGGCTGCACCTGCGCTGGTTCCTCCTATGACACCGCCTTCTTGATATATCTTCCAAATGGCGTCTAATGCTTTTGTCCGATGCCCGCTCGGTTTTACTAATGTATCTGTAATTCGAAGCTGATCTCCACCCACAAACCAAATCGCACTATAATTCTCAATCTTGTTTGCTATTCGTTTGCTGTGTGCGTTTTTTCTCCATTTTGATTCATCTTCAGGTGTGCCGCTGAAATCATGATTTGCTAGAGGAACAATCTCGATCTGATCTTCATTTAGACCATATGTAATAAGATCTTCTTTAAAGCTTTGTGAAGATTTTAACGAACTGCTTGCTGCAGGTATGATACCAATTTTGGCCTTTTTCTTGCCACCTGCTAATGTTATAAATTCGTTATATACTTCCTTATTGCTGCTCCCTAAAGCTCCTCCTGCAATCACGAGGTTTCCTTTCCAATCATCCTTTTTCTTTGCAAAACTTATTGATGAGGTAGTTAGTGATAAGCCAAGCGTCATTGCCAACGTTACAGACATCCACTTTTTGTTCAAGGATTTTTCTCCTCCATTCATAGAGATCTCTCTTCGCAGAAGCTACTTCTACAAGAGAATCTATAATAATTTTGAAAATTCATTTTATTTATTGCAAGATACATGCCAAAGGGGTATAGCTTGTCTATCAACAAAAAAGCAATGCACCAAGTTTATTTGGTTATTATTAGGAAGATATAAAGAGCCAAAAAACGCCCTAAAAAACTAGAAAGTATTAATTTGATTTCAAAAAGAAAATCACCTCTAGTTGAAAGAGATGATTGCTTTTAAAGTTATTGCTTACAAATAATTTTTAAAGCCTCTACTAACAGATCCATCAAAGCCTTCTCGTTCAAAGAACTGATGAGCTCTGTCTCGCTTTGAACTACTCAAAAGCATGATTCTGTGACAGTCGATCGAACGGCAATAAGATTGTTTGTTATGAAAGCTGTTGACTTCCGCTCCAGGTTGCTCGCTTTCCATGGGGCGAACGGTGAGCCTCCTGCCGCTTTGCGCCATTAGGAGTCTCCACCTGACCGCTCGTCCCATAGGAGTCGGCAACCTTACGCTCCTTTCAACTTTTCAATGAAGAAACAAGTAAGAATCTCAATCGACAATAAAAAAAGAAGAAGCAAAAAATCTGCTTCTCCTTTCACATTATTCCATCCAATCATCCAGTTCTGACACGAGTTCATCGATTGGTTTGATCGATACCGGAAGCTTTGGCAGCGATTGAATGAAGGATTTTCCGTATCTTGTCTCGATCATTCTTCGGTCGAACACGAACACGGCTCCTTTATCTCGACTGCTTCTTACTAATCGGCCGAATCCTTGCTTAAAGCGAATGATCGCTTGCGGAAGAGAAAGGTCATAGAACGGATTTCCGCCTTCTGCTTTCAATTTCTCGCTTTTCGCGGCCATCACAGGCTGATCTGGAGGTGTGAACGGCAAACGGATGATCACTAAGCAAGAAAGATCGTCACCAGGAATATCGATTCCTTCCCAAAAACTGTTCGTCCCAAACAGAATGCTGTTATCAAAACGCTGGAAGTTCTTTGTAAGACGTGCCCGGCTTCCTGAATCAACGCCTTGTGCGATCAAGACGAACTCTTCGGCATCCATCAAATTTTTGAACGCTCCGTGTGTCTCTCTCAACATCTCGTAAGAAGTGAACAGAACGAGCATACGCCCTTTCGTAACTTTCGCGATCTCGTACAGAGAAGACGAGATTTTTTTAACAAACGTTTTTTGATCCACTTCATTAATGAGCGGAATATCAGTTGGCACCATCAGCTTCGCTTGTTGTTCGTATTGAAATGGTGAAGGCAGCTGTGCACTGATCGGACCAAAGTCTAAAAGTCCAAGTCTCTCACTCAAATAACGGAAACTGTTTTTAACACTCATCGTCGCAGAAGTGAGTACGACGGAGCTCTTCTTACCAAAGAACTTATCAGCTAGAATCTGATCGATCTCAACAGGCTTTGCAAAGAGTGTAACCGCATGCCTCGGACCTTTTGACTCTGCTTCCATCCAGTACACTTCTTCAGATAACGGGCAAGACAACAAGTGTTGAAGATCTGTCATCTCGTCCTGTAGATCGTTTAGAATGCCTTCTAGGTCGACTAAGAACCCTTTTTGCTGGACCGTAAGATGTTCTTCGTACTGATCAAAGCTCTTTAAAACACGTTTTACAGGTTTCACAAGATCACCCATAAACTGACGTGCGCGTGCTTCCATCTCTAAAACTGGTTCCCAAGAGGCAGCTTCGATATCCTGTTTTGTATAACGAAGCGTTAATTTCGTTAACTCAGTGGAACGAGATGATTTCGCTTTACGTAAACAGATGTTCTTGATCTGTTTGAAAATCTCATCAAGCTCATTCTTCACATCAGAAAAAAGCGTATCCCAATTGGCCAGATGATGTTCGTATTTTGGGACTTCAAGAAGATCACAGATCTCCCTAAACGTATTCATCATTCCATCTCCATCCGTCTGTGATAGACGATCTAGGAGCTTAACGAATGAAAAATAATCGGTTTCTTTTCCAAAATGATCGCTCACAACTTCTTCTACATGATGCGCCTCGTCTAAGACGACTTCTTTATAAGCGGGCAGCAGTTGATTATCAGACTTTAAGTCCGTAAACAACAACGCATGGTTCGTGATTACAAGATCTGATTCATGTGCGGCTCTTCGCTGTTTGTGATAATAACATCTGGAGAACCAAGGACATCTATGGTTCAAGCAAGAATTGGCATCACTTTTGACCGTGTTCCAAAACAGCTTTCCGCCTGACGCCATCGACAGTTCTTCTACGTCCCCTGTCTCCGTTTCTGTAAGCCATACGATAAGTTGCGCTTTTGTGAAGTTCATATCGTAGTTGTCATCGTGATGATCCATTAGCGTATGTTCAAATTTTCTTAAACATAGATAATGATTTCTTCCTTTTAGAAGAGTCGCTGTAAAATCAAACGGCATGATTCTTTTCAAAAGCGGAACATCGCGTTCTAACAACTGTTGCTGAAGCTGGACGGTATGGGTGGAAACGACAAGCGGACGGTCCTTTTCCTTCGCATGCCGAATGCCCGGTATGAGATAACCGAGCGATTTTCCTACACCGGTTCCCGCCTCAATCACAAGGTGCTGATTCGTGTGAAGAGCTTCATCGACGAGTTCGACCATTCTCTGCTGACTTTTTCGCACTTCATAATGCTGCATATGCTGTTGAAGTTGATCATGAACTTCTTCGTCTTTAAATTCTGTAAAATCATCATCTAAAGATTGGACGAAATCCGGCCTCTTTTTAAGAGCGAGCTTGCGGTAAAAATCATATGTCTCTTCATCTGCTAAAAAAGCTGACTTCTCTGCGATCATATCCCCTACGATGCTTTCTAAAGAACTTTGAAGTTTCTTTAAAAAAGGTGTGAGCCTCTCAAGTGTTGCGAGCGGTAGATTTTCTAGCTTTTCTAGTAGATGAATCAAAAGTCTCGCTGTTACTTCTGCATCACTGTCAGCTTGATGAGGGTTAAGGTGTTCTAACCCTAAGTAATCTGCTAGCATTCCTAGCTGGTAGCCGTCTGCTCCTAAAAGAAGCAGTCTTGACATCTCAACGGTATCGATCAGCGGCATGGAAAGCCTGGAATAGCCAGCATGATCAAGTTCACCTTGCAGAAATGAATAATCAAACATCACATTATGGGCAACAAAATAAGCTCCTTCTAACATCTGAAGGAGCTTTGGTGCCACTTCTTCAAACAACGGGGCATCTTTCACCATATCATCGTTGATGCCCGTCAATTGCTCAATAAATGGGGGGATGGGAACGCCTGGCTGGATGAACGTCGAGAATCTGTCCGTTATCTGTCCTGCCTCTACGGCGACCGCACCGATCTGGATAATTCGGTCTCCTTTTGCTGCTGAATTTCCTGTTGTTTCAAAATCGATAACGACAAATCGCCGTGTCATAGCCTTCACCTCATTCCCCTGTGGCTGGTTTATATATGGAATTAATAAATAGTAGCCTCAGGTTCAACTCCGAGCATCTCTTGTACACGATTGTTCTTATCCATAATCGCAACTTTCGGTACATGATGTCTTGCTTCGGTCTCATCATACATTCCGTAGGAAATAACAATAACAATATCCCCTTCTTGCACGAGACGTGCTGCAGCGCCATTTAAGCACATCACACCAGATCCCCGTTTACCAGGGATAATATACGTTTCAAAACGTGCACCATTATTATTATTTACAATCTGAACTTTTTCGTTCGGAATCATATCAACAGCATCTAAAATATCTTCATCGATCGTGATGCTGCCAACATAGTTTAAATTAGATTCAGTCACCGTAGCACGGTGGATCTTGCCTTTCATTAACGTACGGAACATGTTTCTTCCTCGCTTTCTTCTCTGCATAAAATGTTGTCTAAGATGACATTATCAATCAAACGTGCTTTGCTGAATCTTACAGCTACAGCAATGATCAATTTTTTCGATTCAGATTTAGGAGGAAGAAGATCAGGATACGAAAGAATCTTGCAATAATCTACAATACCGCTCGTATGTTCCTCCAAGTATTTTATCATCTTTTCTTCGGTCTCACCACTATCACCCTCTAAAAGCCATTTTTTCGCTTTTATAAGAGATTCACTCAGATGAATCGCTTCTTGTCTTTCACTGTCAGACAGATAAACGTTTCTAGAACTCATCGCAAGACCATCAGCCTCACGCTTCGTCTCACACCCGATCACTGTTATTGGGAAGTTAAAGTCTTCAACAAGCCCTTCGATAACAGCCACTTGCTGCGCATCTTTCAATCCAAAATAAGCGTAGTCGGGCGAAACGATATGAAAAAGCTTCGTTAATACTGTCGCCACTCCGTCAAAGTGCCCTACTCGACTTTCCCCGCATAGCGCATCCACTCGTTTGTTTACAGAGACCGTAACGACTGACTCTTGCGGGTACATCTCTTTCGTTTCAGGGAAAAACAATACATCTGCTCCCGCTTTTAACGCCAATTTCTGATCACGCTCAAGATCACGGGGATATCTGTCAAAATCTTCGTTTGGTCCGAATTGCAGCGGATTAACAAAGATGCTGACAACGATCACATCAGATTCTTTCTTCGCTCGTTCGATCAAGGATAGATGGCCATCATGCAGATACCCCATCGTAGGTACGAATCCTATTATTTTTCCAGCTCTTTTTTCATCTGCGATTAGTTTTTGCATGTCTTTAATAGAATGGATCTGTTTCACGATTGAACTCCTCCGTACAGAGAATGAAGCGTTTCAGCTTTCATGTTAAAGCTGTGGCTTTCTTCAGGAAACTGCTGTTTTCTTACGTCTTCTTTATATTTTAAAAGTCCTTCTACCATGACATCCTTCACGTTTCCATACGTTTTCACAAACTTTGGTACATGGTGAAAACCGTAGCCGATCATATCGTGGTAGACGAGGACCTGACCATCTGTATGTTTACCTGCACCGATTCCGATAACAGGAATACTTAATTTTTTTGTTACGATCTCAGCCAACTGCTGCGGAACGCACTCCAAAACGACCGCGAACGCACCAGCTTTTTCAAGCAATAGACTCTCTTCGATGAGTCGCTCTGCCTCTCTTTCTTCTTTTCCTTGAACACCATAACCGCCCATCACACCTACCATCTGAGGTGTAAGACCAAGGTGTCCCATGACAGGAACTCCAGCGTCAGTCAACCGTTCAACAGTCTGAACGATCTGTTTACCGCCTTCTACTTTGACTGCAGAAGCACCGCTCTCTTGAAGAATTCTACGCGCGTTGTTCAGCGTTTCATCGATCGAACCGTGATACGTCATAAACGGCATATCCGTCACGATAAACGTGTTCGGCGCGCCGCGCTTTACTGCTTTTGTATGATGGATCATATCTTCCATCGTCACGGGAATCGTTGAATCATAGCCAAGCACGACCATGCCAAGAGAATCTCCGACTAACAAAAGATCCATCTCCGCTTTTTCACAGATCACGGCAGTCGGATAATCATAAGCCGTTACCATCGTGATCTTTTCGCCATCTCTCTTCATCTTAAGAAAACTTTTCGTCGTTTTCATCATAAAGCCTCCCTGTTTTTAATTGGGCTTTTTCCGTAAGTTGTTGCTTTTGACTTTGTTTAGATTCTTTCTAAATGGTTATTGCTCTATGAACCTAAGTCATCATAGCAAGTTGATTGGAGCGGAAGGTGCGAGACTCCTGCGGGACGAGCGGTCAGGTGAGACCCTTAATGGTGCGAAGCGGCAAGGGGCTCACCGGTCGCCCCGCGGAAAGCGAGCAACCTGGAGCGGAAATCAACATCTCTCAAAAGCAACAAAGCATAACAGAAAATGCCTCTAACAGGGCCAGAAGTGCAAAAAACCTTCTTTCCAATAGAGGAAGAAGGCATAGGAAAAATCCTAGACTTTTATTGTTTGCTCCCTCTGTCCCGGTCCTAAATTTGGATCTAGGCAGATATAAGGTTTGTGGTTAAAACTAGAGAAAATTAGTGCAGTTCCACATGGATACCGCCTACAACATTATTTTATCACGGACTTTCCTTAAGTAGAAGGAAATTCGATATCAGCTGAATAGATGGAGTGTACGACGCCATGATCGTCTTCTAAAAGCAAAACACCTTCTTCAGTGATTCCTTTTGCATAACCTGTGATTGCTCCTGTTATTGATCTCGCTGTGATTCGTTTTCCTAAACTGAAAGCACGAGATTCCCATAAAAGCTTGATCACACCAAAACCGTTCTCCAAATATTGATGGTATAGGGTTTCGATCTCTTGAAGAAGCACACCCACCACTTCAGCTCGTTTGAATGTTTGTCCGCCTTCAATGGCTAGACTTGTAGCAATCTCCGCGATTTCATCTGAAAAGTGCTGTCTTTCTTGATTCACGTTGATCCCGATACCTACGATTACTGAATGAATAGAATCCGCTTCAGCTTGAAGTTCTGTTAAGATACCAGCTGACTTTTTACCGCTGATTAAAATGTCGTTCGGCCACTTGATCGCTGCTTCGATGCCTGATACTTTTTCGATCGCTTTTGACACAGCTACCGCTATTAGCAATGTAAGCTGAGGAGCTTTCTGAAGAGGTATGTTCGGCTTTAGAATCAAGCTCATCCAAACTCCTGTTCCTTTAGGAGATTGCCACGCTCTTCCTAACCTTCCTCTTCCACCGGTCTGTTCGTCAGCAAGTACGATGCTTCCTTCAACCGCACCATCTCTAGCAAGAGCATGTGCGATCTCTTGTGTACTATTCACTGATTCTCTGTACGTGATCTTCTTACCGAATGTTCCGTCACCCGTGTAGAGTGACACTTCCTCTGCTGTTACTGCATCCGGAGATGTGATCAATCGATATCCTCTTTTTTGTACAGCTTCGATCGTATACCCGTTCTTACGTAGTTCTGATATGTGTTTCCAGATCGCCGTTCTCGAACAATCCAGTCTGTTTGAGATCTCTTGACCTGAAACAAACTTTCCTTCTTGCTCTGTAAGCATGTGCAACAATGCTTCTTTCATCATGGCTCCCACCTTTTTACCCAATTCTTTAGTGTGGATGTGTTAAGTGTTAGTTCTCCGTCAACGATTTTTTTCTCCATATCTTCTAAGAGCTTTCCTACCCAGATCCCTGGTTCACGATTGGTGATCTTTAAAATATCCTGACCATCTAGTGGAATATCTTTTCTAGATGTGATCGGAATCTCGCTATATTGCTGATGAAGCTGTTCTTTCACGTCAGCAAAGTCTTTCTTTTCCATCGCACTTTTTAACGTGATGCTTGATAAGGCCGTCTCTAAACCATAGCGGTACAAATCCATCTTGCTCCAAGCATCATTATCATAAGCGGCCTTTAACTCTCCAACTTTTTTGATCATATGATTTGGAAGTTTCCAACTTTTTAAGAATGTTCTGCTATCACTCACATCCGATAATAACATGATCGCTGTCCATCGCTGTTCATCGGATTCTAGCTCATTCCAATAGAAATCTTTATAAAGTTTGTTCTGTTTTTCTTGCAGCTCAGTAGGCAAATGATTTAAAATAGAGGTTTTCTTCATAAATTCGAGTACATTACCCGCTTGTTCACCTTGAAGCAGTTTGATGAATTCGATGGCGATTCGTTCTGTAGAGATCATTTTCAGTAAATGAGCTTTTTCTTTGATCGCATCAATGGTCTTTTTTTCGATCGCCATGTTAAATACACTCATAAACCGGCAAGCTCTCATGATACGAAGCGGATCTTCTGAAAAGCGCAGATTCGGATCTCCAACAGTCCGAATCTGCTCTCTCTTAAGATCTTCACGCCCGCCAAAATGATCGATCAACTGAAAAGAAGTATCCATCGCCATTGCATTGAAGGTAAAATCTCTTCTAGAAAGATCTTCTTTCAGGTCATCGACAAACCACACTTTTGACGGTCTTCTATAATCCTTATACTCGTCTTCTTTTCTGAACGTTGTAACTTCATAAGACACAGAGTCGTGTCTCACGATAACCGTCCCATGTTCGATACCGACCGGAATGGTTTTTGGAAATATTCGTTGAACGTCTTCTGGTCTGGCAGAACTCGCAATATCGATATCTTTGATGTGACGCTGAAGTAAGAGGTCTCGTACACAACCTCCAACAAAATAAGCGCTGAAGCCTTCTTCTTCCAACCTCTTCAATACCGGCAATGCGTTTTCGAACATCTTGTTCATACAGAACGATCCTCTATCAATGAATAATAAATATCTTCATAGATCGAGACGATTTTGTCAGATAAGAAGTTTTCTTTTACATGTCTAACGGAATTTTCTCTGAACGCCATTAATTTTTCTTCATCCTGTAGCAGAGCTATCGCTTTTTCGGCTACTGTTTCTGGACACCCTAGCTCTACCATATAACCCGTCTCGCCATCAACGATCACCTCTGGAATTCCACCAATATTCGTTCCGATAACAGGTACACCGCATGCCATCGCTTCTAATAGTACGAGCCCAAAGCTTTCTTTTTCAGAAAGAAGGAGCTTTAGATCGCATATAGAGAACAGCTCGCCTACATTCTCTTGTTTACCTAAGAACAACACATCATCTTCAATATCGAGCTCACGAACAAGTTCGCATGCCGTTGTTAGCTCTGGACCGTTTCCGATCAACAATAGCTTTGAAGTAAGCTCTTTTCGGATGAGAGCGAACGACTTGATCACATCTTCTAACCTTTTTACTTTTCTGAAATTCGAGATATGAACGATGACTTTTTCGTTCTCTTCAATTCCGTACGTTTGTCTTAGTTCAGCATTGTTGCTTCTTCTGTAATACACTCTTTCGTCTACAAAGTTATGTACAGGGATGATATCTTTGTTGATATTCAACAACTCTAACGTATCTGCTTTCAGTTGATGAGAAACCGATGTGACTACATCCGATTTCTCGATACCGAACTTGATCATTTCACTTAGTGAAGGATCGTAGCCAAGTACCGTGATGTCTGTTCCATGTAAAGTTGTAACGATCTTCATCTCATCATTAAGCATCTGTTTGGCTAATACCGCACATACGGCATGAGGAACAGCATAATGAACATGAAGAAGATCAAGCTTTTCTCGTTTTGCGACTTCTGCCATCTTGCTCGCTAAAGCTAGATCATAAGGCGGATATTTAAACACAGAATAATGGTTTACTTCTACTTCATGAAAGAAGATGTTCGGATAAAATTTTCCTAGACGAAAAGGAACACTTGATGTAATAAAATGAATCTCGTGTCCTTTTTCAGCTAATAGTTTTCCTAGTTCTGTCGCAACCACTCCTGATCCGCCTACGGTCGGATAACAAGTGATGCCGATTTTTAACGTCATAGACTTTCTCCTTATAGATGGTTAGTTATATACGTTTGTTCTGGAATGAACCCTTCTGCATAACTGACACCAGCTTCAAGACCAAACAGTTTGTCACGGGATTCCACACGTTCGATATAACCGTTCGTCAGCGGTGTATCAATGCTATCCAGTGTTTTCACAAACTGAGATGGATAAGCTTTAAGTGCCTCGATCTTCGCTTTGTAAGAGCCTGTTACATCGACAAAGAGTTTTGGTCTCTCTGCACTGTTGATCATGTAATAAAATATATTCTTTACTTTGTGTGAAGGCAGAAGTTTCGGATCTTGAATATTTTTTATGCCAGCAGAAAAGACTGCTTCTTTTACGAGACGTGCACAGTTTCCGTGGTCTGGATGCCGATCGACCCAATAGGGAGCGAACACATATTGTGGCTTATGCTCACGAATCACCGACACGAGCTTTAGAATATAGTCTTCTTGCATGTATAGTCCACGGTCAGGCAACTGTAGGTTACTTCTCTTCCTTACTCCTAAAAGTTCTGCTGCTCTTTCAGCCTCTCTTTTTCGGATGTTTACGGTACCGTTCGATGATAGTTCTGCTTCTGTTAAGTCGCAGATGATCACGTTACGTCCTCTCTCTGTTTCTGCTTTAATTGTCGCACCCATGCCGATCTCTACATCATCTGAATGTGCGCCAAAAGCAAGCCAGCTTTTTTCGGTCATTTTTTCTCTGACTCTCTTTCATCTATTATTTTTCTCCAATCCAGATCTCCTCGTTCAAGGGAACGAATAAAAAGCTCTGCTGAAGCTAAGTTCGTTGCAAGCGGAATCTGATACACATCACATAAACGCATCAAAGCTGATACATCAGGCTCATGAGGCTGCGCGGTCAAAGGATCTCTAAAGAACAGTACAAGGTCAAGGTCGTTTTCAGCGATCAGCGCCCCTATCTGCTGATCGCCTCCTAATGGACCCGATTGAAAACGTTTGATATCAAGGCCCGTCGCTTCGTTTATTTTAAATCCCGTTGTTCCTGTCGCAAACAGTGTATGATCCTTTAAAATCGGTGCATATGCGACTGTAAAATTGATCATATCGTTCTTTTTCTTATCGTGCGCAATAAGAGCTATTTTCATAGTATCCCCTCTTATTCCATAATATTTTCAAGGCCGTATACAAGACCTTCAATGTTCATTACACTTTCTACCGCAAGTCGGACCCCTGGCATGAATGATGTTCTGTTCATAGAATCATGACGGATCGTTAGTACTTGACCTTCACCACCGAAGATGACTTCTTGATGCGCCACCAGTCCAGGTAATCTTACACTATGAATACGGATCCCTTCTAGTTCAGCGCCTCGTGCACCTTTAAGATCTTCTCTTTCATCAGGATGACCTTGTGTCTTTTCTTCTCGCACTTCTGTGATCAGTTGTGCCGTTTTTAATGCCGTTCCTGAAGGCGCATCTAGCTTTTGATCATGATGCTTTTCGATGATCTCGATATCCGGGAGATATTTCGCTGCCATTTGAGAGAACTTCATCATTAAGATCGCACCGATCGCAAAATTTGGCGCGATGATAGCACCTGTTTGTTTTTCTTCAGCTAACGCTTTCAGTCGCTCGAGGTCTTCATTTGAAAAGCCGGTTGTTCCGATCACCGTGCGCAGACCATGCTTTAGAGCCAGTTCAAGATGTTTTTTACCGATATCTGGTCGTGTAAGATCGACAACAACATCTGCTTCAATAGAGGCAAGGCAGTTTTCCATATCATCATATACGGGTGCCTCCAAAGATTGCGGTGCCCCTTGCAGATCTTTTACTTGAAGACCGTCATTCTTTGAATCTACAGCTGCCACAAGTTCAAAGTGAGCAGTTTCCTCGATCATCTTCAACGCTTCATGTCCCATCTTTCCTCGTGGTCCTGCAAGTATGATTCGTATATTATTCATGAGTAGTCTCTCCTTCTTTTTTTGTCCATCTGTCTTTGTCTCGTGTTTCAAACTTATGCATAACGGTTTTCAACGCATCATCTAGATCTATATTTAAGGAATTTGCAAGGCAGATCAAAACAAAGAACATATCTCCAAGTTCTTCTTCGACCGTCTTCTTATCCTCTGTTGATTTCTTCGGTTTCTCTCCATAGTGATGATTCACTTCACGGGCAAGTTCACCTAATTCTTCTGTTAATCGTGCAAGCATAGCTAAAGGACTGAAATAGCCTTCTTTAAACTGTGATATGTATTGATCTACAACGTCCTGACTCTCTTTTAATGTACGATTGGCCATGATGTTGACACTCCTCATTCAATATTAGTCTTCTATATGTTATCGGTATTTTTTCTGTTTGACAAATTTCATGAAATTTCGCTTATAATAGGAAAGCATGACTAAAAACAACCTTTGTATTTTTGTAGAAAGTAGGCCTCTTATGACTTATCCAATCAAACTAAAAAATATTTTATTCATCTTACTAGGCGCTGCCATCTTCTCGTTCGGAATCGTTCACTTTAATATGACGAACAATTTAGCAGAAGGTGGTTTCACAGGGATCACGCTAATTCTCTATTTTCTTTTTTCGATCGATCCTTCTTATTCTAACCTAGCACTCAACATTCCATTGTTCTTTGTCGGCTGGAAACTGCTTGGCAGAAACGCCTTTATCTATACGATCATCGGAACAGTTGCCGTATCGGTGTTCTTGTTTATCTTTCAGCGTTTCTCATTCGTTACGATCAACCTTAAAGAGGACATGACACTTGCGGCATTATTTGCTGGTGTTTTTATCGGAGTCGGACTAGGAATCATCTTCCGCTTTGGTGGAACGACTGGCGGTGTAGATATCATCGCGAGACTCGGTCATAAATTTTTAGGCTGGAGCATGGGTAAGACGATGTTCATCTTTGATTTCGTGGTTATCGCGATTTCTCTCGTCTACTTAGATTATAAAGAAGCGATGTACACTCTCGTTGCTGTTTTCATCGGTGCACGTGTTATCGACTTTATGCAAGAAGGCGCTTATGCTGGTAAAGCCGTCATGATCTTTTCTGATAAAAATACCGAGATCGCAGCAGATATCATCAAAGAATTGGACCGTGGTGCAACCATCTTAAACGGTAAAGGTTCTTTTACAGGAAATATCCGTGAGGTGCTGTACTGCGTTATCGCTAAGAACGAGATCGTCCGCATCAAACAAGTGATCGAGCGTATCGATCCGCACGCATTTGTTACCGTAAATGACGTTCATGAAGTGATCGGTGAAGGTTTCACTTTAGATGCTGATAAGAATCCAATAGGCAGATAGAAAAAAGCTCCCGATTAGTATCGGGAGCTTTTTTTGTTAGTTTTGTATTAATCGTCTTGGTTCATCCCTAAGAACATGAAGATGAATCGTGCTAGTTCTAGTAACGCTACTAGCGCACCAGCTACATAAGTTAAGGCAGCAGCGTTTAGTACTTTACGCGCTCCTCGCTCTTCGTTGTTACGAATAAGACCCGTTGAAACAATCTGGTCCATCGCACGAGAGCTTGCATTGAACTCAACCGGCAGAGTAACGAACTGGAACAATACAGCTACTGACATGAAGATGATCCCTAGAAGGAACAAGTTCATAGAGCTTAAAAGCATACCACCAAGAATCAATAGAAACGAAAAGTTAGATCCGATGTTAGCTACAGGAACGAGAGCATGTCTGAAGCGTAAGAACGCATATCCTTCTGCATCTTGGATCGCATGCCCAACTTCATGGGCTGCAACCGCTGCACCTGCAATCGAACTTCCGTAATAGTTATCTTCAGATAAACGAACCACTTTGCTGCGAGGGTCGTAATGATCAGATAACATCCCTCTCACTGGCTCTACTTGAACACTGTAAAGTCCATTTTGGTCTAAGATCTCTCTTGCAACTTCTGCACCCGTCTTACCTGTGCTGTTACTCACTTTTGAATACTTTTTGTACGTGCTTTTCACTCGCATCTGAGCCCAGATTGGAACGATAAGCAAAATTGCGAAGTAGATTAAAAATCCACCCATCGTCGGCATTCCTCCATATAAAAAGCTTTTGATACTCACATTTTACGTTTTCAGCTCACAGTTTGTCAAAGAATACGCATGACTCATGACCTATTACCGTTTATCCGGCACACGCAACTCATCCTGCTGATCACCTTTGTATTTTCTCCATCCTACGTAAGCTAGTGTTGATGATATGATGCCACCGATTGAAAATATTAGCCAAAAGAGCGAAGGTTCTGAGTTATCTTTTTTCGCGAAGAATAATGCTTCAAAGTCAGCAGCCGCAGTCTCTAGCTGTTTTTGATGAGCAGTATCCCTAAGGATCTGACTGCGGTTCGTATCTACGTAAGAAACGTGTTCATCAAGCTTTTGAAGCTCATCATCTTTCAGGTCGACCATGAGTGCCGGTCTGACCGTTTCGTAACGCTCGAGTAAAAGGTTAGCAGCTTGATGAAACGCCACTGAATCATCCTCACTGATTCCTTTTTCCATCGAGATAAAAGGCTCTAGCATCATCAGTCCTGTTTTTTTCCATAATGGCTCATAATCAGTCTGAAGGGCATCCACTAATAAGCGAACCTCTGTAAGCTTGTTTAGCTTTTTTTCTTTCGACCATTCGGGATTCTGAAGAGAAGACACAGCATCTCTGAACGTATATTCAACGAGACGCTTCTGTTCCGGTCTCAATGACAAGACATCTTCTATATGAATGATGTTGGCGGAAGTAAACTGCAACACACCTGCAGCTTCTTCATATCGTTCTATCTTACCAAGTTCCCAGGTCTCACTCGTTAGTTCATTGATCAGAGACCAATCCTTCGTTTCTGTATGATTTGACGCAAGTGCTGGCAAAGAAAGTCCAAAAACCATACAAAGAACCATCAATGCCCATCCAAACCTTCTCATCCGTTGTCCCTCCTGTACCCCTTATACTTAAAACGTATGAGAGCTGGGACAAGGATAGACCTATAATTAAGGATTAGGAGGGTGCCTTATGCTTTTCTCATTTTCCAAACAATGAAGATCGAAAGTGCAGACAACCAAAAGGTTAAGTAACCGATCATATCTTGATACGGATCAAGAATGTCATATCTCGGCATCATATCAAACACATAGTCGATGATCTCGTTATGAAAAAGGACGAGCGCAGCAAGGGTTACGTGCCAACCCTTGATCTTATAGAACGGCGCATAAAGCAGTCCTTGAACCGCCATACCAAGGTGTGAAAAGATAAGCATGTAGTTGATCAGATCAAGAGGCGTTCCAACAAGAGCACCACCAAGATTCATTCCGACAGCCCATATGCCATACTTAAAAAGTGTGGCAACAGCCAATGCCTCGATCACACCATGCTGTTTATCCCTCAAAAACCCGATGATAACAAAAACAAAAAATAAGGATGCTGTCGGACTATCAGGGACGAACGGCAAAAAGTACCAAGGTGTCTCTTGCAACTGATATAGGTACCAATAGTAGCCGTAGATCGTGCCTAGTATGTTGATTAAAAGAAGTGCTAGTAAAAACATTCGATCCATGATGATCGTTCGAATCCAGGACATAATCACATACTCCTTCTTTTTCTAAGTTCAGAAAAAAAGCCGGCCCATACCGAGCCGGCTTCTATCTATTATTTCTTTTCAAGTTTTGAGATAAACTCAGCTAATTGTTTTAGCTCTTTATCTGAACCTTTAAACGCATTCGGCGGCATGCCTGGCGGCTTACCTTCTTTTGCGATTTTCATGATTTCTTCAGGCTTCAATCCTGTACCGATCAATGAAGGTCCTGATGCTCCACCTGATAACGTGTTACCATGACAGCCTACGCAGCTCTGCTTTTGGTAGATCTTGTATCCAGGATCGTTTTCATCAAAGCTTACATCAACGATCTTACCTTGAGTCTTCGCTTTTTCCCAATCGTGTGTCACAACAGATTCCCATGTTAAATATGTAACAGAGATCAAACCTAATAACATTAATCCAGTTGCGATCGGACGTTTAGAAGGACGTCGCTCCAACCCTTTGTCTAAGAATGGCGCAAGCATTAACGCACCAAACGCTAGACCCGGTATAATAACAGTACCGATAAGAACATAATCCCCTGCCGCATACTTGTACTTCAGAAGCTGGTATAAAAATAGGAAGTACCAGTCTGGTAGAGGAATATATCCAGCATCGGTAGGATCTGCTTTTTTCTCCAAAGGAGATTCATGGACGATTGTTAGTATGAGGTATCCGATCAAGAATACGGCTCCTACCATCCATTCTTTTAAAAGAAAGTTTGGCCAGAACGCTTCCGTTTTTCCCGGAAACTCCGAATAGTCTTTAGGAATATTCGGCTTGCGCTCAGCAGGGACACGTGAGTCACCGACAAACTTCATTCCTTTACCGCGATGCATATATTTCCCTCCTTTGCTCTTATGAAACTTTTAATCTTATGTTTGTTCTTACAACGGTCCGGAAATACCTTGTTTACGGATCATTAAGAAATGGGCACCCATCAAGCCTAACAATGCTGCAGGAAGGAAGAATACGTGAATCGCAAAGAAACGCGTGAGCGTCTGTGCTCCAATAATCTCTCCGCCGGCAAGGAATGTCTTCGCGATCGGACCAACAACAGGAATCGTCATAGCGATCTCAATTCCTACCTTAGTCGCAAATAGCGCTTTCATATCCCAAGGCAATAGATAACCTGTAAAACCTAAACCTAACATAACAAAGAAAATAAGTACTCCAACAACCCAGTTTAATTCTCTTGGCTTCTTATAAGCTCCCTGGAAAAATACGCGCAATGTATGTAGAAACATCATTACGATAACAAGGCTCGCGCCCCAGTGATGCATTCCGCGTACGATCACTCCAAATGCCACTTCATTTTGCAGGTAATATACGGATTCCCAAGCATTCACGATATCAGGCACATAGTACATCGTTAAGAACATACCTGAAAGAATTTGGATAACCGTGATGAAGAAAGTTAATCCACCGAAACAGTAAACGAACGCAGAAAAATGATGTGCGGGGTTTACGTGTTCAGGTACTTCATGGTCTGCAACATCTCTCCAAAGCGGCGTAATATCCAGGCGCTCATCTACCCAGTCATAAATCTTTTGTAGCATTCATTACGCCCCCTTTCTTGGTTTTGCCTTTCCTAAATAAAGCTTTCCATCTTTCACCTGGCTGTCATATACATCAAGCGGTGCAAGAGGTGCAGTTCCCTTAACATTCGTTCCATCCTTCGTATAACGGCCTAAGTGGCAAGGACAGAAGAACTGGTTAGGGTGCGATGGATCTGTATTCCAGTCTACCGTACAACCTAGATGTTTACAGATTGGAGAAAGTGCGATAATATCACCATTCTTCGCTTTATAAACCCAGGCAGATTGAGTGACATCAGACTCGTACCAGCCATCTTTTTGTTTGATTTTAAAATCGAAACGCTTTGGTTCGTTCGCGATCTCTTCCATGCTCGTAACCGCTACCAATTCTTGATCTGTACCCTCTTTAAGAATCGGATCAAGGGCGAAACGGACCATTGGCATAAGCATGCCGGCAGCCATAAATCCGCCTACGCCAGTTAATGTGTAGTTTAAGAACTGACGTCTTGAAATATCTTCCTTTGACATTGTTTTCCCCCCCTTATGCTGTAAATGACGGTCCATCCGGACTTTTACACACATATTACTAGGACATAAACATGATAGCTTATGTTGTCTTTTAATGTCAATATGACATGTGGTAAATATTACGAATTTATACTTCTCTGCCAATCGTTGAAAATGAGCTGAAACAACGGTTTTACCTGCTCTTTTATCACCTCAAGTTTATACTTCTCGTCCATGGTTTCCAGCGGCAGAGCGGGAACCCAGAATAATTGTCCTGAAAGTTGTTGTTCGAACTCTTTCCAATACACATCACTTGTCATGAGAAAGATATGTTTAAAATGTCCCGAGTTTTTTACGTGCTCTAAGAAACTAGTTAATAGATCAAGAGCACCTTCGTTCTTTACATATGTAAAATTGGGTGATAAAAACAACCTGCCATGCAGCTGACGCTCGATCTCTGATGTTAACAGTTCTGTATACTCAGACATCGTCACACTGGATTTGAACTCGTGAGAGAAACTGACTGGTGTTAATGGAATGAGAATCGAGTCCACATACTCACCAGATTTTAAGAACACATCGGCGTCTTTCGTTTTCCATTTCATAAAAAATTCTCCTTACTTGGTATGTACTGCTTCTTATCGTACCATATTTCTCTGTCTGGTAATGGGTTTCGCCTTGAAAATAGGTAGATTTATAGATGTCGAAATAAGTCTACTAGTGTCGACTTGCGGATAAATGTAAAAAACTCGTGAATAAAGTGACCAAACTTTTGGATTGGAGGCTTAAACTTCAGGATTCAAAGCATGATTTGTGGATTGGGCGCAAAGCAAGCTTAGTTGAGGCCAACTATAGCGTGTGCACCCGTTAGCACGATAGCCACATAACGCACAAAAAAGACGACTCTTTCTCAAGAGTCGCCTTCACACAACTAGGATGGCTGTTTTTCTAGATTTTTTAATTCATTTGTCCATTTTGTAAAGCTGTCATAATCCTTTTGGTCTAGTGCGGCATCGATCTTTGCCATAATATCATTCTTACGATAGGTTTCAATCGACTTCTCTAATACCATTTCAGCCCATATGCCGTATTTTTTGTCCATGGACATGTTCTGAGGCAAGTGTGGATTCTCTTCTAATACAGAAGCGTACTCGGGCGTCAGACGTGATGCGTTAAAATTAAGTTCAAGATAGATCTCTTCTTCTTGGTTCAAGCGGATGTCGTGAAATGATTTTTCGGCATCAGTCGTTAGAACATTTTGCTTGTAAAAACGGAATGGAACTCCGTCTGTGCATTGAGTTGACATGATTATGGCCTTTGGACAATATTCAGCTTTCTCTACAAAATGTACCTTCTCCATCAGTTGGTCATCACTAACTAAATAGTTTAATAACCAAACACATTCGCGCTTCTTTAACTGATAATGATTAAGGAACCATTTGATAAAATCCTTTTTTTCAAGGACCGAAACGGTGCTGCTCATTGCAATCCCCCCATCATTCAAAAACACGTCATCTTGATACTAAATATATTCTCTCACTGCTCGTAAAATCCTTCTTCACTTCAGAAAGTTTTAAAAATCTTCCAGACGATTCAAAACATCCTCAATATCGTCTCGTTCAGGGCTTTGGTTCAACAAATTCTGCAGAATGCTCTTCGCTTTCTTCTGCTCTCCTTCCTCGATGAGGAAGTATGCATATTCTTCTAAGAACACCGGGTCCTCAGCAAACAACAGAGAAGCTTTTTCGTACCATTTTGCAGCTTCAGTATAATTCTCGGTTTCTTTATTTGCTGTAGCTAGATGCCAGTACATGAGCGGTATCTCTTCTTTCGTTTCAGCCAGAGACTTATAGAGACTGAGCAGATCTTCAAATCGTTCTTCACGAATGTACTGATCTCCTAACCGCAAGAGTGGTTCGATCCGTGTTGGATTGATTTCAAGTGCTTGTTTCACCCACTGTTCACCTTGATCAGGGTTATGGAGTTTATAAGCTAACCTTGCAGCCTGTAGATAGATGTTTTCGTTATGTTCATCTCTTTTTAATCCTTCAGAGATAACATCATACGCCTCTGTTAGAGCACCTTCTTCTTCATATGCTTCAGATAGAACGCTATAAAGGGTCGTATAATCAGGATCCATATCTTTTAGCTCTTCAAGACTTGCGATCGCTTCTTTAAACTCACCTGCTTTAAAGGCAGTTACTCCATGACCAAATAAGCTGTAAAGATCTTTATGGTGATCCAGACCTTTTCTATAGAATGGAAGTGATTCTTCAAACTTACCTGCTCTGCTTAATGCTTCGGCATATCGTAGTGTTACATCTTCTATTTCAGCTTTTTCATCAATCGCTACTTTTAATAGTGGCAAACTTGAATCAAATTTACCTTGCCGTAAATAAAAATCACCTAAAGCATAAGCAAGTACAGGATGTTTCTGGTCCTTTTGATGTGCTTCTGTAAGCTTACGTTCTGCCACTTCTGTCAGTCCAAGACTTTCATACAGGTCTGCTTGAAGAATTAGTGCTCTAAGATATTCATCATCATCTTCATTTACTTGATCTAAATACTCGATCGCTTTCTCATCCATTCCTTCATCTAAGCAGCATTCTGCAATAGAAACGAGCAGTTCGCCGTCCCCAGGGTACTTTTCTAGCAACTCATTAAAAAGGTTCATCGCTTCTGTTGTATGGCCCCAGTTCAGATAAACTTCGGCGATCTCAAACTTTTCTGGATCTAGAGCTTTTTGTTTTATTTTATCTAAGAGCGACATTCCTTTTTCTACGTCACCATGTTCAACAAGCCTTATTGCATCTTGGATTTCGTTCACTGATAAAACTCCCTTATCCCTTGTATTCTTGTGCCTATTATACACGAGATACGAGAGATTCTCCAAAACGACGAGGCTTTACTACGATAATTTCTTTACCAAACCCTTGATGAGTTTCTGGAAGATTCTTAGTAAAAACGATTTTGCCTCTTACGATTACAGCTTGTAGCGTATCACCTATTGCATCTGTACGATAGATGCAATAGTCAGCATCACTGCCTGTGAACAGACCGCCTTTTACAGGATATAGACCAAGCATTTTTAAACTTGGTAACGAGATTGGTTCAGTTTCACACAGATCATGAAAAAGAGTTGGGATGTGATGTTTGATCGATAGCTCGTTCCATTTTCTTTGCCATGTTTTTTTCAACCTCTGATCTATGTTCGCTGGAAAGGTTGGAAAGATTACAGTACCATAACTGAAATTAGCATCACTGACCCTCTCCCAGATCACATGTGTTAACTGAGCAAAATCTTTACAGATCAACTGGATGAACGGGATTTTCTGTTTTCGGCAAAAACTCATCATCTGTGGTGTGATTTTTTCTGGAGACATACTAAGACCGATGCAATAGTCTATTGAACTAGATATTAAGAGATGCCTCGCTCGCTTCAACTCTGTTTCTGCTTCATGCAGATAGTTGACTTCAGCAGAGGCTAAGAGCGTAGTCGTGCCGCTTCTAACTCTCTCGCTAAGGGTCTGTCTTACCTTTTCGATAGGCAATCTATTCAATGACATAAGAGGACTGATATGCCCAGGAATCATCTTTAAACCATGCATAGACATCTTCATCACATTCATTCTAAGAGGGCCCTGTGAGACATAGGAGATTTTTTGAGAGTCTACTAGATAAGAAAGGACAGTGTCTGTACCGAGCGATTGCAGCGGGCGCTCAATGATATATCGCATAGCTCGCCTCCTTTTTTTCTCTATAGGACAAGTTATGATAGAGATGAGAATTTTATGATAGAAAATTTAAGAGGAAACTAAAGAAGAGAACAAAAAAAGTCCTGACATGTAAGCGCTGTCAGGAAAGTTTAATATGGATAGGAGTGGAGAGAAACCATATTACATTCATTATAAATAGAGCTTATTTAAAATGCAACACTTTTTTGAAAATTATGAAAATAGCCCGATATAATTAATCATAATCGGGCTTTTGTTGTGGGTGTTTTATTTATTTACTTTCTCTACTACAGAGTCAATGTACGCACCTAAGTGTTCGATGATCTCTTTATTTTGGTCTTCTTCACCGATCGTTACTCTGATCATAGTAGGAAAACCTAATGCACTTCCTGAACGCACGATGTAACCTTTTCGTAGAAGATAATCAAACGCTTGATCAGCATCAGATTTGACGTCGAGCAGAATAAAGTTTGCTTCAGAGGGATAGTACAACAGCCCTTTTTCATCACAGAATGAATAGAACGTTTCTAGACCTTTTCTGTTCTTTTCTTTGCATTCTGAAATAAACGTATCATCTTCTAATGCCCCGATCGCTGCAGCTTGAGCGATCCGAGAAGTGTTGAAAGGCTCTCTAGCAGGCTCGATCGACTGGATGATAGAAGACTGTGCGACTCCATAACCAATTCGAAGTGCAGCTAGTCCGTGAGCTTTTGAGAACGTTCTTAGAATCACTAGATTCGGATACTTTTCCAAGTAATCTAGTGTATTTGGATAATCAGCAGCTGATACATATTCATAATAAGCTTCGTCACTTACTACGACTACATCAGACGGAACTTTTTCCATAAAGCTTACAAACTCTGACTCAGGAATATAGTTTCCTGTCGGGTTGTTCGGATTGCAAAGCCAGACGATTCTCGTTTCTTGATCGATTTCCTCGAGCATACCATCTAGATCATGATTGCCTTCGATCAGCGCAACCTCTCTCACTTCAGCTCCTTCAATGACAGCATTATGTCTGTATTGAGGAAAAGTAGGAGCGGCCATCACAGTATTCGTTTCAGGAGATAGATACGCTCGGCAAAGAATTTGTACGACTTCATCTGAGCCGTTTCCAAAAATAATCTGGTCTTGTTTCACTTGAAGTTGGTTTGAAAGTTTTTCTCTAAGCTCAGCTGAATAGCCATCTGGATATACATGAAGCTGTGAGAGCTCCTCTGTTATCTTTTCTTTCGCACGATCAGAGCATCCATAAGGGTTCTCGTTTGAAGCGAGTTTTACGATTTTCTCTAGACCTAGTTCACGCTTCACTTCTTCTACTGGTTTACCTGGTTTGTAAGGTTTTAAAGATAACAACTGCTGTTTCGGCTGCATTTTCCCACTCCTTTTTAACGACTATAGACAGGCAGCAATGACTCAATATACGTTTTAAACGTTTTAATCGCTTCCTCTCTGTTCGTTAGCAGGTCACTCTCTAGCTCCTCAATCTTTTTAACGATCGCACTGCCTACGATAAACCCATCACTGCTGCCATCAAACTGCTGGATCTGTTCTCGTGTAGACAGTCCGAACCCTACTAAGACTGGAACGCGGCTGTTTCGTTTCGCGGCTTTTAAGAAATCGTCGAGTCCCGCTCTAAACTCACTTCTGATGCCTGTTACACCTAAAGATGAGATGCAATATAAAAACCCTTCTGCCTCTCTACCGAGTCTAGCTAGCTTTTCTTCACGAGTAGTAGGTGAAACAAGCGAGATGAGAGCAAGGTTATGCTCTGAACACATCTTCTGTAGATAACCACTTTCTTCATACGGCAGATCAGGTACTAGAACCCCATCTACACCGCTGTTCTCTGCTAACTTCAGGAAACGATTTTCTCCTAATTGTAACAAAAGATTATAATAAGTAAAGATAATTACCGGAATCTTCAATCCTCTTTCACGAAGCTTTGAAACGAGCTTTACCGTTTTCTCAAGATTCATGTTTTGTGACAAACCTCTCATACCTGCTCGTTGGATAACAGGTCCATCAGCTAAAGGATCTGAGTATGGAACACCCAACTCGAGGGCGTGTGCTCCACACTCTTCTAGAGCGAGTGACAATTCAATCGTTGCTTCTTCACATGGATCACCAGCCATTATATAGGGGGTGAAGCGATAATCTGAAGAATTTTGAAAGACTTCCCATCTCTTATTCATACTCATTTCCCCCTTCTTCAAATTCCATCAATGTATGAACATCTTTATCGCCTCTTCCAGATAAACAGACGACTATTTGTTGATCTTTTTGCATTTTTTTAGCGAGCTTCAGACTATATGCTACGGCGTGTGCACTCTCTAACGCACATAGAATCCCTTCTTTCTCACATAAAAGCTTCAGAGCCTGTAACGCTTCTTCATCTGTGACTGCTTCATAAGTTACTCTTTTCGTCTCATGCAGGTAAGCATGTTCCGGTCCTATTCCTGGATAATCGAGTCCTGCTGAGATCGAGTATGGTTCTGTAATCTGTCCTTCACTCGTTTGAAGAAGCTTTGTCAACGAACCGTGAATCACACCATTGGAACCTTTAGATAACGTTGCTGCATGCTTAGTCGTCTCTACACCCATTCCTGCAGCCTCTATTCCATATAGGGGTACATCTTTCTCAATAAACGGTGCGAACATGCCGATCGCATTACTGCCGCCGCCTACACATGCAACAACAGCATCAGGAAGCTTTCCTTGTTGGATCTCTTTAAACTGACTCTCTGTCTCATGACCGATCACCTGCTGAAATTGTTTGACCATCTTCGGGTATGGATAAGGTCCTACAGCTGATCCGATGAGATAAAATGTGTCTTCGACCGCAGCAACCCATTCCCGGATCGCCTCATTAGTAGCATCTTTTAATGTTTGGCTGCCACTCGTTACCTCGATCACTTCAGCTCCTAACAGTTTCATGCGAAACACATTTAAAGCTTGTCTTCTTATATCTTCTTTTCCCATATAAACTTTACAAGATAATCCGTACTTCGCTGCTACAGTCGCTGCTGCTACGCCATGCTGACCCGCTCCAGTTTCAGCGATGATCTTTTTCTTTCCCATCCTTACAGCCAAGAGCGCCTGCCCGATGGCGTTATTGATCTTATGTGCCCCTGTATGGTTTAGGTCTTCTCTTTTTAAGTAGATGGATGCTCCACCGTTCGACTCACTCAGTCGATCTGCTTTTGTTAACGGAGTCGGACGTCCTGAATAAATCGCGAGTTCTTTTTGGAAAAGCTCATTAAATTCTTGATCTTGGATGGCTTCGTTGAAAGCTGTCTCAAGCTCTTCAAGTGCAAACATGATTGTTTCTGGTACGTATTTTCCGCCGAACACTCCATATCTTCCTCTATGATCAGGTACTGTTGCTGTAGTCATCTCATAATCATCCTTTCGAGAGTTTCTATCTTTTGTGAGCTTTTTTTTCCGTTTTCTTCGATACCACCACTTAGATCGATTCCGTGCGGGTTTAAGGCTACTAGTTCTGCAACATTGTCTGGTCTGATTCCACCTGCTATAAAACAAGTGACCCCTAAAGCATCTGCTTTTCTCATCATGTTAGGAACTTCTTTCCACGAAAAAGGAATACCGGTTCCTCCGAACTGACCTTGAGATACAGAATCTACGATTAGACTATCTGCTACTTTTCCGTATAACTCTATTTCTTTCAAAATATGTTCACTAAAAGGAAGTGCTTTATAGATTTCTTTGTTGCTGTGATCTCTTATTTCCTTGAGCTGATCAACCGTTTCAGTTCCGTGACATTGGATGATGTCTATCGGAACGGTACTGATGACATCGTTGATTCTTTGTAGGCTTGCGTTCTGAAAAACACCAACGAGCTTTTTTGGCTTTCCGTATTTCTGAATCCAGCTGTTCACTTTCGTAGGATCGACTTCTCTTCTACTTTCAGCGAATATGAATCCGATCAGATCTGCTTTTGATTCTATGAGCAGCTTATAGTCCTCTTCAGACTGACAGCCACAATATTTAATTCGAACAGTCATGATAAAGCTCTCTTATCTTATTTTCTATAGAGTCCGCTCTCATCAAAGTTTCTCCGATCAACATTCCGTTCACTTGGTGATCGAACAGGCTTTTAACATCTGAAGCTGTTTTGATGCCACTCTCACTGATCACAAGTGTTTCGTTTTTAATAGATGAAAGAAGAGAAAAGGTATGTTCGATATCTGTTGTGAACGTTTTAAGGTCACGATTGTTTATCCCGATCATAGAAGGATTGCAAACGTCGTAAACTTGCTGGATCTCTTGTTGTGAATGAACTTCCACCAAGCACTCTAGCCCGCATTCTGTTGCTAGTGCGTGAAGCGTTCCTAAACGATCGCTTGTTAAGCAAGCGGCAATTAGAAGAATCGCATCTGCTCCGTTCTCTACACTCTCGATGATCTGCTTTTCATCTATGATGAAATCCTTTCTTAATAGAGGTAGTGAAACATGATTGCGAATATCCTTTAAATATTGAAGGTCTCCTTGAAAGAACTCTGTGTCCGTTAAGATGGATAAGCAAGATGCTCCTGCTTGTTCATATTCCACAGCGATCTCGACAGGATTGAAATTTTCTTTAATGATCCCTTTGGATGGCGAAGCTTTTTTCACTTCTGCGATCAACGCTGGCCTTGATAAAGAGTTTGCAATCTTATAAGCAAAAGGTCGATGATCTTTATCAGTAAAGTCCAGCTCACCTTTTATAAATGAAGGAAGAATAGCTACTTCTTTTTCTTTTTGTTTCAATATTTTAGTTAACATGTGCATTCGCCTCTTCTTTCGTCATTTCTTCAAGATGATCATGTGCAGATTTTGATTGTAGACTTTGTTTGATGATCTCCACTCCATCTCGAATACTTGGGACTCGTTTTGATGCAAAAAGAGCGGCAGCAGCGTTCAAGATGACGATGTTTCGTGCTGATTCGTTTCCTTCCCCTTGTAGGATGGAACGTATGAGTTCAGCACTTTCTTTTTTGTTTGTTACGGTTAGATCATTTAAATTTCCTTGAGGCAACCCTGCTTCTTCAGGTGTGTAGTTGAACGTATTAATCGTGTTGTTCTCCACTAAATACATCCGTGTCTCGCCAGTGATCGAACATTCATCCAATCCATCTTTACCTGTAACGATCAATGCTCGTTTGATTCCGAGCTTCTGAATCACTTTAGCAAGCTTTTCTGCAACTTCTTCATTGCTCGCTCCAATCAGCTGATAAGCAGGCGCCATCGGGTTTAACAATGGACCGATACAATTGAAGATCGTTCGAAATGGAAGCTGCCCTCTCAACGATGCTACTTTTTTAAGTGCCGGATGAAAATATGGTGCGTGCAGAAACGCGATGTCGTGTTTATTCAATTGTGAGTTCGCTTCAAAGTGGTTGCTGGCTGCTACGATACCTAGAGCTTCTAACACATCAGAGCTACCACTTTTTGAAGTGACTGCTTTGTTACCATGCTTGGCTACCTTTACACCTAGAGAAGCGAGTATGATACTAACTGCTGTAGAGATGTTAAATGTCGATGCTCCATCACCGCCAGTCCCACACGTGTCCATGAGCTCACCGTGCTGGGATGAATCTGCCGCTCTAGAAAGCTTTCTGATCGCTTTAACAAATCCAACGATCTCATCGATCGTCTCGCCGCGAAAGCTCATGATGCTTAAAACAGAACTTCCTTGCGCATCTGTTACATCACCATTCGCTAATTTCTCCATAAAATAAAAAGCTTCATCTTCGGTTAATGTTTCGTGTTTCATTATTTTTTGAATGATATTTGAAATCATATGAACACCCCTTAATCGTTTTAGTTGTTTTGTCTACAAACAAAAACGTTCAAGGAGGGATCGGATGGGATATGATCATATCTGCACCTCCGCTTTATACGGAGAATGAGGGGGATTTAAGAGGTCGATCTGTACGGGAACATGTACATCCTTCTTTTAAGAAGCATATAAAAAAGCCATGCAGAAATAACCCGCATGGCATATGTACATATCCATTCTCGGCTCTGCTCCACTCAAACTCTCTCAACTTGTCTCAACTAGGCTCTAAACTCTAAACTAATGGGCACAATTACTTGTGCTCTAAACTTATCAGTTACATTAAACCATTCTAGGAAATCTGTCAACAGATTTACATGGTTCTATTTTTGTTTTTTAACTCATTTTTCGATAAAAGAACGGTTCTACCGATACCAAGTCGTATAATCCTGGATTGAAGATTTGCTCGGTACTTCCTACGAACAGAACACCGCCTTTTCCAAGGGCTCTGCTGAATTTTTGATACAGAACAGTTTTGGCTTCTTCCGTAAAATAGATCATCACGTTCCGACAAACGATCAGATCATAATCAGATTCAAAACGATCAGAAAGCAAGTTCTGTTTCTTAAACGTCACATGTTTTTTGATCGAATCTGTAACACTGATACCGAGTTCCTCTTTAGTTGTATATCGTGCTATTTTATCGCTCGGAACATCTTTGATCGCTTTTTCAAAATAAAACCCTTTTTTTGCTTGCTCTAACACTTGTTGATCTAAGTCTGTTGCAAGGATCGAAAACTTTGATAAGCCTTTTTTGTAATCGGATAACAACATCGATAGGCTGTATGGCTCTTCTCCTGTGGAGCAAGCTGCACTCCACACTTTTAACGATGACTTGTCTTCAACTAATAGAGGAATGATTTTTTTCTCTAGTGCATCCCAACGAGCAGGATTTCGGTAGAATTCAGAAACGTTGATGGTCATACGGTCTAAAAATTCAAGAAGCAATTCTGGATTTTTCGTGAGTGCACGAAAGTATTCAGAAAACGTTGTAAATCCACGCTTGTCCCTTAGTGCAATGAGTCTGCGTTTCATCTGCGCTTCCTTGTATAGGGAAAGATCTATTCCTGTTTGATCATAAATGCTCTGTTTAAAGCTTTCGTAGTCCGCGTCCATATATTTCTCTCCCATTCACTTCTGCTATCCATATTTAGTCTATGTATGTATAATATCGGATCGAAATTTAAATTGTTGCGTTATCGGAGCGACATCATTCAAATGTCGACTCGCTGATTTAAAACGAAAACTCGCCGGAATATCTATAAAACTCGCCGGATTAATTATGATTCTCGCTGGATTATTGCAAAATCTCGCTGGATTAACTTAAAAACTCGGGGGATTACTTTAAAAATTTGTTGTAAGGAGTTGGGAAATACCTAATAGACGATAGATTTTAGTGTTAAAACTAAATTATTTAACTTACAACCTCAAAATCTGGCTTCTCTCGTTTATTTTAGTAACGACTAGAGCAATCTCACCCAACTTTTCTTCACTTTCACCGCATAAATGAAAAAAACCGGCACACAGGCCGGTTAAAACGCTTTCATTTCCATGTAAAATTAAATCCAAACCGCTACTGCTTTATCATAAGAAACAAGTTCTTCTTCTTTGAAGAAAAGACCGATCTCACGGACAGCGCTTTCAGCAGAGTCAGAACCATGGATAATATTGTTGCTTACTTGTACAGCATAATCTCCGCGGATTGAACCAGGAGCAGCTTCAGAAGGGTTCGTTTTGCCCATCATGTTACGAGCTGTTAAAATAACGTCCTTACCTTCCCAAACCATAGCAAATACTGGACCAGAAGTAATAAAATCAACAAGTTCGCCGAAGAACGGACGCTCTTTGTGCTCACCATAATGTTCTTTTGCAAGATCTTCAGAAATGTTCATTAGTTTAGCACCAACAAGTTGAAAACCTTTCTTCTCAAAACGGGATACGATTTCTCCGATTAACGCACGTTGAACACCATCAGGTTTTACCATTAAAAACGTTTTTTCCATGCATTCCCTCTCCTATCATCTATGTATATGTGGGACAAGTTCCCCAGAGAAATCGTACCAAAAATTTTAAAAATTAGCAATCACTCAAAATTTTCGACCAGCGATATAATCTGCTACTTTTAACAAACTATCTCTGGCATCCGTTTCAGGCAAAGACTCGGCAGCCATTTTAGCGCGCTTCAAATATTTATCAGATATCTTCGTCGCGTAATCAATTCCACCTAACTCTTTGATATCTTTTAACAGTTCTGCAAGCTGCGCGGGCTCTCTTGATTCATAATAAGCATCCAGCTTCTCTTTCATCTCTGGATACTGATAGATCGTGTACAGCACAGGCAATGTTAAGTTACCTTGCTTCAGATCACTGCCCGCCGGCTTACCGAGCTGTTTTTCAGAAGCGGTAAAGTCTAAGATATCGTCTGTAATCTGAAAAGCCATCCCTACAGAGAAACCAAAATCGTACAGTTTCTTTTGCAGAGAAACATCTGCTTTTGACGTAATCGCTCCAAGCTGACAGCTCAGCGCGATTAAAAGTGCGGTTTTTCGTTTGATTCGTTTGAAGTATTTTCGAATGTTTTGATCCGTATCATACTGCTCGTTGATCTGTTCGATCTCCCCAAGACACATCTCTTTCATGCCTTGTGCCAAAATCTGATGCGCACGCGGAATTTCGATCTCAGACATTAGTTTTAAAGCGGATGCGAAAATAAAATCGCCCGTATACATGGCAATCTTGTTATCGTATTTTGCTTTTACTGTTTTTCTGCCACGTCTCATATCCGCATCATCCACTACATCATCATGAACGAGGGAAGCCATATGAATCAGTTCAAGAGCTGCAGCTGGCTTTTTCACTTGGTGAATGTTATATGTGCCGAACTGAGCGGAAAGCAGAACAAACACAGGGCGGATTCTCTTTCCCCCTGCTTTTAAAAGTTCAGCTCCTGCCGTATGAATCTGTTTCTGATCGGAACGAACGGATTCTACGAGCTGATCTTCAATCTGCTGCAAGTCTTTTTTTAGAAATGAGTATAAGTCCTTTAACTTCACTTTTGTTTCACCCTATCGCCCGTTACTTATACGAATATTTAATGATTGAGGGCATTGTATTTAACAATCCGCACTCTACAGCTAGCTGAAAATAAAGGTTGAGTCCCTTTTCATGTTCGCCACTAAATTGATAATTTAATCCATTAAAATAGGAATTCCAGAACTGAAAAGTGCCTCCATGTTCTGTTATCACTCGCTCGATGACTGGAACAAAATTTTCTCTCTGACATCTTTCTTTGCTCTCTATCATACTTTTTCCCACATACGATAACAGCGCACCTTGTTCAGTTTCCATTTCATTTCGATACGCCATCACGGCAAAGATCATCGGTAACCCAGTCTGTTGATACCAGATCTCTCCAAGATCATAAACGTGATAAGAGCCTCGTTTACGGTTCGCACTTATCGCATCGTCCCCGATCAGGAGGCATGCATCATACGCGTTCAGCATGGATTCAAAATTCGGTGTTTCTGTCTGGTACGTAACCTCAACACCATAAAAACGGTCTAAGATGATTTTTAATAGAGCCACCGATGTTTCTGAGCTAGATGTTAATGCAATTCTCTTTCCGTCCAACTCTTCGATTTTATACTTTGAAAAAAGAAAGATAGAGTTTACTTTTCCGAACGAAGAAACCGAAAGATCTGGGACTAAGCTGTAGTTCAGAGCGTTCTTTCCATATGAAAACGAAGAGATGCCTCCAATGTCGACCAGCTGTTTCTCCATTAAAGCGTTAACTCGTGATGGAACCGCTTGTGTAATCGTCGCACCTTGCTCCATCAGTCGCTCTCTATCTAAATAAAAGTAAAGGGGTATGATGTTCGTGTAGCTGATTTCCCCGATGTTCATAATCTATCAGTCTCCCCAGCGTGTAAACAATTCGTGATGTACACCTAAGTTATCTAACACTTTACCTACCAAGAAGTTCACTAGATCATCCATTGACTTCGGCAGATGATAAAAACCAGGCATCGCAGGAACAATCTTTCCTCCTGCTTCTGTTACTTTTAACATGTTTTCAAGGTGAATCTTGTGAAGCGGTGTCTCTCTTGGGACTAAGATCAGTTTTCTGCTCTCTTTCAGCATAACATCTGCCGTACGTTCTAACAGGTTTCCTGATGCACCATGAGCGATTCCAGAAAGAGTTCCCATCGAACAAGGAATGATAACCATTCCGTTGTTCTGATACGAACCGCTTGCGATCGGCGCGTTAAAGTCGCGAAGCGTGTGATAATGAAGACGATCTTTACCATATGTAGCAAAATTCTCTTCGATACAGCGTTCACGGTCCTCTGTATCCCACAATAATTCTTCTCTAAACACTTGCCAACCTGCTTCAGTTACAACAAGATGTAGCTTGTGTCCGCTTTTTAATATCTCTTGAGCAAGTCTTACTCCGTAAACAGCTCCACTCGCTCCCGTTATTCCGATTGTAAAAGTTTTCATATCAACAGATCTCCTACTGAAAAGATAAACATGACCACACTCAATACACCGTTCATCGTAAAGAAGGCAACATCCAGTTTAGACAGATCATGAGGTTTAACGAGTGAATGCTCATACACCATGATCCCACCAGATATGAACACACCTAAATAATAGATCCAGCCCATCCCTGATACAACGCCAAGTGAGACAAACGCTATGAAACTAGCAACATGCAGCCATCTAGCAGTCAAGAGACCATTAGCGATACCAAACGCAGAAGGAATGGAATACAGCCCATGCGACTTGTCATACTCTGCATCTTGTGTGGCATAGATCACGTCAAACCCAGCTGTCCAAAATAATACCCCTACAAATAGTAAAAAGGCTTCCGGACTTAATGTTCCGGTTGCACCAACCCAACCGCCTAGTGGCGCGATAGCGATCGTCACACCTAAGACGATATGACACAAATACGTGAAACGCTTCGTATACGAATAGATAACAAGAAAAAAGACCGCAAGCGGCAAGAGCTTCACGGATAGCGCATTTAATTGATAAGCACTTACGAATAATAAAGCTAGTGAGATCAGTATAAAAAGATAAACTTCGCCTCTTTTTAAAAGCTTAGCTGGTATCGCTCTTGTTTTCGTCCTAGGATTCGCTCCATCAATCTCTGAATCTATCGCACGGTTTAAAGCCATAGCAGAACTTCGTGCCCCGACCATAGCGAGAGTGATCCAAACCCATTCCATCAAGGATGGAACGGTTCCCTCTTCAACGAGGTTTCCCATGATCGCTCCAAGAAATGCAAACGGTAGAGCAAAGATGGTATGTTCAAACTTTATCATTTCTAAAATTATTTTAATTTTATTCCACACACTGCAACGCTCTCTTCTATTGCTGTTTTTTCCCTGTATGCATGGCGGCAGCACCTAAAGCATACGATTTAACCTCAACGTTTGATAAACCTGCTTGTATAAAAAGTTGTTTCAGTTCTTCTTTTGTTAAAAAAGCTTCTGTTGATTCTTGAAGCCACGCGTATTCTTGGTAACTTTTAGCAAACAACTTACCGAATACCGGCATGATGTACTTAAAATAAAGTTTAAAGAGCTGTTTGAACACCGGAACCGTCGGATGAGAAGTCTCTAAGCATACGACTCTACCGCCTGGCTTCACAACGCGAGCCATCTCTTTTAGTGTTTGGAGATAATCGGGAACGTTTCTAAGCCCAAAACCGATCGTAACGAAGTCAAAGCTGTTATCTTCAAACGGAAGCTCCATCGCGTTCCCATGGATAAAGCTGACTCCAGGAGTTCGGCGCTTCCTTAACTTTTCGATCCCAACGTTTAACATGTTCTGACTGAAATCGAGGCCTACTACTTTCCCCTCTGCACCAACTTTTTCAGCAAGAGCGAACGTCCATTCACCTGTTCCGCAACAAACATCTAGACATTGGTTTCCAGGCTGTACTTTCATTCTTTTCATCGTATCTTTACGCCATTTACTATGCTGTTTAAAAGAGATCAGATCGTTCATATAGTCATATTGATCAGATATCTTTTCAAATACAGAGTGAACCCGTTCTTCTTTACTCAACATCGGATTAACCCTCTCCTAACATTAAGTCATTTTTGCTAGCATCTACCATGTTGTATCCTTCTCTATGAAGCAACAGCGGCATTTTCACTTCTTTATTCTTTAGTTCCGTCTCGCATGTCTCGAGATAGTTCAACTGTTCTTCACTTAATCTTCTTCTCGTATCAAGACTGTGATATCGTGACACAGTTAGGTACCTTTCAATAAACGGGATATATGTATAGAGACCAAACGATTCAGCGGCTTTTGTTAATAAAAGACTGTCGATCTTCTGTATGGCTTTTAAATATTCTACACTCGTGGTTGAAAACTTGTCCTTGCTATGAATATGCAGATCAGCCTTTAGTTCGTTAATTTCCTGAACCGCACTCGATAACTTTGAGATCAGGTCTAAATTTTCACAGTGAGATAAAAGTAAGTAGTATAGACTGCTAAAATAATCGCCAGACAATACAACAAGCTGACGGTTCTTTTTGTTCTTATTGATCTGCTCTTCCAAAATGTCATCATGACGGTCCAATGCAGACTGAATGAGAGTAATCGAACTGAAGTACTCTGCTTCTACAGCTTCATCCAATTCTAGTTCACGCAAAAGACAGTACGTGATGAATACTTTGGATTCATTAAATACTGGAGGTTGGATATATCGTTCTACATAACTGTGCTGCATCAATAAAAGTGTATGCTGTTTTAAACGTTGAATCTGTTCCAAGGTGCTCATCAAATCCCTCCAATGACACAGCAAAATTGTGCTTTCTTATTATAACATAGTCGCCAAAATTATTAGGATTCAACCTCTTTAAAAGACATAAAGAAAACTAGGCTTATCTTTAGCCCAGCTTTTTGACACATGTACCGCCGAAAGTAATCTTTACGATTCTGTATCTACTTCTCCGTGTTTCGTGTAGATCACAGCTTTCCCTCTTACTTTTACAGCTGAAGTATGCTCTGTGAACTGAGCGATCATCACTTCACCTTTATCAAGCTTTTCAGAATGGTGAAATCTTGTTTCTGTACCACGAGTTAAGCCGATCACGTTTACACCGTTCTCCTTCGCTTTGATCACGAAAAAATCAAATTCTGATTTCATGAAGTTACCTCCTTAGTTTCTGATTAAACTTAATACTTCTGCACGAGCTGCAGGATCTTTTTCAAAAACGCCACGCACTGCTGAAGTAACCGTCATAGAGCCCGGTTTTTTAACACCACGCATCGTCATGCACATATGCTCTGCTTCGATCACAACGATCACACCATGAGGTTCTAGAGTTTCTAGCAAGCTGTTCGCAATCGTCGATGTGATTCTTTCTTGAAGTTGAGGTCGTTTTGTAACAGCTTCCACAGCTCTAGCAAGCTTGCTTAATCCTGTTACTTTACCTCCTTTAGGTATGTATCCGATATGCGCTTTTCCGAAGAAAGGTACGAGATGATGCTCACACATGGAGTAGAAAGGAATGTCTTTTACAAGCACTAACTCTTCATGATCTTCTCCAAAAATAGTAGCAAAGTGCTCTTTAGGATCTTGGTTCAATCCTTGGAATACTTCTTCATACATTTTTGCAACACGTTTTGGTGTATCTATTAAACCCTCTCGCTCAGGGTCTTCACCTATCGCTTCTAATATCATTTTTACCGCTAACTCAATTTTTTCTTTTTGAACTTCTGCCACGCCGGTTGTCCTCCAATTCCATTCACACAATAGAAAAATTTTAGCATAATGAAGAGAGAATAGCAAAAAGAGAAAACCCTTACGCCGTGTGCGGAGTGGATCTAGGGAGTCATAACATGAGTTGCCGATAAAACGGAATTGTTGTCGATATATTTCAATTGTTGCTGATATAATCTTGTTTTTGTCGATATATTCTATTTTTTGCCGATATCATGTTAATTCTTGCCGATATCCGGTTTCGCCCTTCCCACTTCGAATAATCCATATAAAAAAGACCGTGAACGGATTCACGGTCTTTTTAAGTTGCCCTATGTATCATTTATTTAACAGCGTCCTTAAGGGCTTTCCCTGGTTTGAAAGCAGGAACTTTGCTAGCAGAGATCTCGATCTCTTGACCAGTTTGTGGGTTGCGGCCTTTACGAGCTGCACGCTCACGAACTTCAAAGTTACCAAATCCGATAAGTTGAACCTTATCACCGCTTTGTAGTGTACCAGTGATTGCTTCGAAAACAGCGTCAACTGCTTTAGATGCATCTTTCTTAGAAAGCTCAGCTTGCTCAGATACTGCATTGATTAGATCAGTCTTGTTCATTCCATTCACCTCCTCTCAAGGTACTATTCACCATCATTCAACTTTTGAATCATGATTCCTTCATTTATGTAATATACAAGATTTTACTAATTATATCTGTGACAAGCCTTATATTATACGATTACATTGAGAAATTCAATCTTTTTTAGGCGTTTTTCGCTATTCAACCCTTAAAATTCCTTATTTTTTGACCTTTTTTTACAAAAAATATGCCCTCTCGAGGTAATAAAGTCACTCTCTTAGCACAGGTCATTTGTTCTAGTCAAACAAACAAAAAAAAAGACTCCTGATGATAGGAGTCCATACGTTATAAAATAATGGCAATCAAACCGCCTGAACCTTCATTTATAATACGTTCTAATGTCTCTTTTAATTTATATCTTGCATTCTCTGGCATCAGTGAAATCTTACCTTGAATTCCTTCTCTTACGATAGAATTTAGCGATCTTCCAAAGATATCAGAATTCCAGATTGATAGCGGATCTTCTTCAAAGTCTTGCATCAAGTATCTAAGCATCTCTTCACTTTGTTTTTCCGTACCGATAATCGGCGCAAACTCTGATTCTACATCTACTTTAATCATATGAATGGAAGGTGCGATCGCCTTCAGTCTTACACCGAATCGAGATCCTTGACGGATGATCTCAGGCTCATCGAGGCTCATATCCGTAATAGCTGGTGCCGCAATTCCATATCCTGTTTGCTTAACCATTCTTAGCGCATCTGCCACTTGATCATACTCGGTCTTAGCGTATGCAAATTCTTGCATCAGCTGAAGCAAGTGGTCTTTGCCTCGAATCTCAACGCCCACCACTTCTTTTAAGATCTGGTCGTACAGGTAATCAGGTGCGAACAAGTCGATCTCAGCGATCCCTTGCCCCATTTCGATTCCTGCGAGTCTTGCGTCATCGATAAAATCATAGTCAGCGAAGAATCCAACAACCTTATCTACATCACGCAGACGTTTGATGTCTTGAACCGTTTCTCTTACTGCTTCTTCATAGCTTTCACGCAGCCAATGGTTCTCACGAAGGACCATTACCCAGCTAGGAAGGTTAACATTGACCTCAAGCACCGGAAACTCGTATAAAGCTTCTCTTAACACGTTATTAATATCATGCTCCGTCATCGCTTCAACACTCATTGCAAGTACAGGAATATCGTATTTTTCACAAAGCTCGTTGCGAAGTTTCTGCGTGTCTGGATGGTGCGGCTGTGTAGAGTTGATCAGCATGATAAACGGCTTTCCAACTTCTTTCAGCTCTTCAACCACTCGTTCTTCTGATTCCACATAATCATATCTTGGAATCTCACCGATCGTTCCATCCGTTGTTACGACAACTCCAAGCGTGGAATGTTCTTGAATCACTTTTCGAGTACCGATCTCAGCGGCTTCATGAAACGGAATCGGTTCATCATACCATGGCGTATGAATCATTCTTGGGCCGTTTTCATCTTCGTACCCTTTTGCACTCGGCACCGCATAACCTACTGAATCAACGAGACGTATGTTAACATCTAGCCCATCACCTACATTGATCTTCACCGCATTGTTTGGAACAAATTTGGGCTCAGTGGTCATAATGGTGCGTCCAGCTGCACTCTGCGGTAATTCATCTTGAGCACGTTGGCGTTCTGCTTCATTCTCAATGTTCGGCAGCACCACAAGCTCCATAAACTTCTTAATAAATGTGGACTTCCCTGTTCTAACTGCTCCTACTACACCCAAGTAGATATCTCCGCCTGTCCGTTCGGCGATATCTTTGAAAATATCGATTTTCTCCATTCATTTCCCTCCCGATCCAAATAAAGTTCCGGATGCTAGTCTTGGACAATACATCGTATGATTTTGTCCTATTGATTATGACAAAGGAACGGAAATTTTTATTGGATCCTCGCTTTTCTCGGTTGTATAGTTCCATAAAAACGGGAGGGCGCACTTGAGTGCCTACCGATGAAACTATAAAGCTTGTTTCGTTAAAAGGATTTCCAAAAAAAATCTCTCCGCCTTTTCTATGAATGTATTAGAAAAAGGGAGAGTTCATGCCTATTTTATTAAAAAAATAGGTTTATTATTTTCAACTGTATATGGAACGGAATAGACAGGCACAAAAAACGAATGAACGGCTAGTAGGTGACGTATGTCTTCGTGTTTGTCCAATTCATCCTGGTAGCTTGTGATCACTGCATTTAGATCTTTTCTGTAATCTATAAATATCTTTGCATCACCATTGACCATAAATGGCAGTTTCTTCCCTGTAAAAGGACTTGTGACGTATGGATCTTCCTTAAAACCTAACTTCTTAAAATCAAGAGTATGCCTTCCTTGAGCTTCTATCTTTTTAAATGGCGGGTAGTCGTGCTCGGCCATATAGATATTTAAAGCAACCTGAATATCTTGAACCTTATCTGTTAAAACAAGGTCTGCAAGCTTGACCGTCGGCTTTGTCTCTACATCGATCAACACATACTGAAAGGTTCCACCCTTCTCAAAAGCATTGCCTGGAGGTTCTTGCATATATTTTGGAACTAGTTTATTAAAGTCGATCAAGTATTTTTGATAGATATCTGTATCTGCCTCTTTTGTCTTGATCGGCAGAACACCCGTATCTTTTTGAAAGCTCTCAACGGCTTGCTGAACCGCTGAAATCTGATCTTGATAAGGAACTCGGTTCTGCGTTTTTCTTTCTTCCGGATACAAACATCCTGAAAGTGTGAATAAAATTAAACATAAAGGAATCCACCATTTTTTAGACATATTGACTTCCTCCTCTAACCTTGTACAGGTCCGCTGAACACAACGATGATGATTAGAATACCTGCCACGATCATGCAGATCCACGCGAATAGTGAAACGACCGTCTGAAAGATTCCAGATAATTTCGCTCGACTAAACATGATAGAGAAAACAGCAACAAACATTAAACCGATGGCTGATAGAGCCACCCACATTTTCAACAAACCTTCACTCATATGTATCCTCCTTGTCCACAGCGTACATTATAGCATAATTCTTGGTATTTCCTTTACTTTTTCGGAAGATGAATTCTGACAGAGACTAGACTTGTTTATTGATCATAGAAACTTGATCCTCAAGATTACGCGTGACGATTTTGTGTTTATTGTTGGACTTGAAGGCATGGGCTTTTCGTTTCATTTTTTGAAGGTATCCGGCAAATCTTCGATTACTTCTTTGACAAGTTGATTGGAGTGGAAGGTGCGTGCCTCCTGCGGGACAGGTGGGCAGGTGAGACACTTATACGTAATACGTACGAATGTGGCTCACCGCCTGCCCCGCGGAAAGCGAGCAACCTGGAACGGAAATCAACTACCTTCGAAACATCAAAGAAATAGCCAATATAAATTTAAAAAACCAAACAAAAAAACACCCGGGCATGACCGGGTGTTCGACTAAATACTTCCTGTACTGAAGGAACACTTCCATGATTTTAGGTGCTAATCCACTTTATCCAATTTTTAAATTGAGCCTACTTACCTTCAAACATTTTAGATAATGTTGCTAAGTCGAGAGGTATGTTATTGTTAAGAACAGCTTGAACGATCTGATCTTCTTTTTGTTTCGAAACTGCTACTCCAGCCATAGAAGATACTTGGGAAATCAGCATACGAATCGTGCGCTCGTCACGAAGATTTGACCCGCTTACGGATTGAGCAAGTTTAAAAATATCATCCTTTTTCACACTTGTTTTCTTCTCGATCTTATCAAAAAAGTGTTGTTCACGTTCCACCTGAAGTCCTCCTCCCACTTCCTTTTCACCTTATCGTATGCAGGGAGATTGGAAGCGTGAAAGAAAAAAAGGCGAATGCCTAAAATTTTTTAGACATTCGCCTATCGACTTTGTATGTTTAGCTCTTTAAAGAAGATACATCTTCTACTTCATGTGTACGAGAACGCTGCATCAGATCGTCAACAGCCTGTTTTGCACCTTTGTTGTTGAACAATACATCGTACAGCACTTGTGTGATGGGCATCTCCACTTCTTCACGTTTACTCAATTCGTACGCTGCTTGTGTGGTTCTAACGCCTTCAACAACCATGCCCATGTTCTCAAGAACATCTTCCAGCTTCATACCTTTACCGAGCATATTTCCAGCACGCCAGTTACGGCTATGAACACTCGTACACGTTACGATCAAATCTCCAATTCCTGTAAGACCTGAGAAAGTTAGAGGATTCGCACCCATATGTGTACCAAGTCGAGCGATCTCAGCCAGACCTCTCGTGATTAAAGCTGCCTTCGCATTATCTCCATAACCTAATCCATCAGAAAGTCCAGCACCTAGAGCGATGATGTTCTTTAAAGCACCACCAAGCTCCACACCGACAACATCAGGATTCGTGTAGACACGGAAATTTTGATTAATAAAAAGATCTTGTACTTTTTCAGCCGCCTTCATGTTTACTGAAGATACCGTAACAGTGGTCGGCTGCCTTAAAGATACCTCTTCTGCATGACTTGGACCTGAAAGAACGACTACAGAATCCAAAACATTCTCAGGAAGCTCTTCTTCTATGATTTCAGAAATACGTTTATATGTACCAGGCTCGATGCCTTTAGAAGCATGAACGATTGTAACAGGAGAGCTCAATTCTTTTTTTAATAATCCAAGTACTTCTCTCATCGCTTTTGTAGGCGTGACGAGTACGATCGTGTCCGCTTCTTTCACACATTCGTTCAACTGAGTTGTTGCTTGGATGTTTTCAGGGAGTTCAACGCCAGGCAAATATTTTTCATTCTTATGATCGTTGTTGATCTCATGGACCTGATCTTCTCTACGTCCCCATAGAGAAACGTTATGACCGTTGTCAGCCAAAACGATGGCAAGGGCAGTTCCCCAACTTCCAGCACCTAAAACAGCAACATTATCCATACGTGTCACACTCCACTATTAAATTTTACGTTCATTCCTATTCCAGATCCTTACTATATTTCCACGATGCTTCCAGATTGAAACAATTGAAAGAACGAAGCTTGCTACTACTGCTTCTAGTGACAGATTAAATTGGTACAACATGAAAAATGGAGTAAGAATTAAAAAAACAATAGAACCTAATGAAACAAATCTGGATATCCAAATGGTTATGATCGCGATAACACCTGCTATAAGTGACGGCAAGAATGCAATCGCAGAAAAGACACCGATCGCTGTAGCCACGCCTTTCCCGCCTTTAAATCCATAAAAGACGGGATAGTTGTGACCGATTACGGCTATCAGACCGCACAGAACTGCAATGAAGGATGAATCCGCGAACCATAAGGCAACCGAGACAACTAAAATACCCTTTAAGCAGTCTAAAAGTAAAACGGCGATCGCCGGTTTCTTTCCTAACACCCTAAGCGTATTCGTTGCACCGGCGTTACCACTTCCATGATTCCTAATATCTTCATTTCTCAATACTTTAGTCAGCAAATAACTGAAACTAACACTTCCGATCAAGTAAGAAATAACGAAGAGTACGATCGTCATCATGGAAGATTAGTCGTTTTTCTTTCTAGCAAAGATTTTAATCGGTGTCCCAACAAAACCGAACGTTTCACGAATACGGTTCTCTAGAAAACGTTTGTATGAGAAGTGGAAAAGCTCTGGATCATTAACAAAGATTACAAACGTTGGTGGTTTTGAAGCCACTTGCGTCGCATAGTTGATCTTCAGTCTTTTTCCGTTATCCATTGGTGCTGGGTTCATCGCAACAGCATCCATGATCACTTCATTCAAGATGTTCGTTTGAACACGAAGTGAGTGATTTTCTGCAACCTGATTGATTACAGGATACAACTGATGAAGACGCTGCTTTGTTAATGCAGATACGAAAACGATCGGCGCATAAGAAAGGTATAAGAAATGATCACGAATCTTTTGCTCAAATTTTTGCATCGTCTTATCGTCTTTTTCAACAGCATCCCATTTATTGACGACGATCACTACTGCTTTACCCGCTTCGTGAGCAAAACCAGCGACTTTCTTATCTTGTTCAATGATTCCTTCTTCAGCATCGATGACCATAAGGACAACATCGGAACGTTCGATCGCTTTCATCGCACGCATTACGCTATATTTTTCAGTTGTTTCATATACTTTTCCGCGCTTTCTCATACCAGCCGTATCGATGATTACATACTTCTGATCTTCACGCTCAAAACTCGAATCGATCGCATCTCTCGTTGTTCCAGCAATATTACTTACAATAACTCGTTCTTTACCTAAGATGGCATTCACAAGAGAAGATTTTCCTACGTTCGGTCGTCCGATCAAAGAAAAGTAGATCGTATCGTCTTCTTTTTCCTCAACAACTGTTTCAGGGAAATGACTTACCACTTGGTCTAAAAGATCCCCAAGACCGATACCATGTGTACCTGATACACCGATCGGCTCGCCCATTCCTAAGCTATAGAACTCATATAACAATTCTTTACGTTCCGGGTTATCGATCTTATTCACACCTAATACAACAGGCTTTTTAGATCGAAACAGCATCTTTGCTACTTCTTCATCAGCAGCTGTAATTCCGTTCATTCCATCTACAAGGAATAGAATAACATCCGCTTCTTCAATCGCAAGTTCTGCTTGTTCTTTCATCTGACTCATAAATGGTGCGTCACTGATTTCGATACCGCCTGTGTCAATTAAGTTGAATTCTGTGTTCAACCACTCTGCTGAGCTATAAATACGGTCACGCGTTACACCTGGCATATCTTCTACGATCGAGATACGATCTCCGGCAATTCTGTTAAAAATAGTAGATTTTCCTACGTTTGGCCTTCCTACTATGGCTAAAACTGGTTTCGTCATGTAGACACTTCCCTTTTTTCCTGATCAAGTCAATCATCAAATTTTCTTTTTTTATATGCTCTATCATTTTCTTGTAATTAGACAAGTCCACTTATTTTAGCAAATTACTTATGGTTTAGACAACTGATTCTCTTCTAAATCTGCTTCGCTGAAGTAACCCTTTTGAAAGCTGTTCGTCTTATTTTTTTGAACATATCTACCAATACTACCATAAATAAGAGCATCATAGAAGTTGAGGCAAACAAATCCAATACATATAAAGATCCGATCTCGACTTTTCCAACAAGCCTAAGAATGATAAATTGATAAGCGGCATCACCGATAAAAAGACCGATGGCGATCAAACTGAAAAGATCTTTTTTACTTCTTGCTAACGTAATCGTTAAAAGTGTCAGGAATATGAGGAGCATTATTTTCTTGTTTAAAAACAGTTTTACGGGGTCGTATAGAGCAAAAAGTTCGATCGAGACATAAGCCGTAGCCACAATAAAACTGCTAGTAACGAAAAAAAAGAGCTGATGACTAAATCTGATCACATGAATCAATCCGATCAACAAGAAGAATGCAAATGCAGCATTCATGCTTCCTACTGAAAAATAAAGATCTATACCGGACAATATGATTCCGAACAACGTTATAAGTACACATTGATTTCTTAACTTTCCTTTACGCATAAGAAAGGTAGAAACAACCCAGCTTATCCACATGAACCAATAAAAAAGTATGCCATCGTTCATCTCATTCACCTCGATAGCATTATTGCCACAATATGTACCCTTCTAATCGCAAGAAAAAACAGCTCTCGATGAGAATCATCGAGAGCTGTAACTTCATTTGTCTTATTTGTAACCTTTTAGCTGATCACCGATCATATCCGCTAATGAAAAACCTTTTTCTTCTTTCGGAAGGTTTTCTTTCAGGTTCGCTTTTTCCTTTTCATCTTGAACGGCTTTCATACTCAAGCTCATTCTCTTATCTTGACTGTTCACTTCAAGAACTTTTACAGAGACTTGCTGACCTTCTTTAACAACCTCACTCGGATTTCCGATATGACGGTTCGCTAATTCTGAAATGTGAACCAAGCCTTCAATACCTGGTGCCACTTCCACGAATGCACCAAACGCAACGATGCGCTTAACCGTACCTTCAATAACACTTCCAGCTTGGATAGACGAACTTGCTTCTTCCCAAGGACCAGGCTGTGTTTCTTTTATCGACAATGAAATTCTGTCATTATCACGGTCAACAGATAGAACTTTTACTTTTACTGTCTGACCTTCGCTAAGAACCTCTGAAGGGTTATCAACACGGTTATGAGATAGCTGTGAAACATGGACTAATCCATCAACACCGCCAATATCTACGAAAGCACCAAAGTCAGTCAAACGCTGTACTTTACCTTCAATGATTTCGCCTGGTGCTAAACGGTCTAAAATCTCTTGTTTCTTTGCTACCGCAGCTTCTTCCGTTACTGCACGATGAGATAAGATAACACGACCTTTTTCTGCATCGAGCTCAACGATTTTCACAGATAGTGTTTTCCCTTTATAATCTGAAAAATCTTCCACGAAGTGAGACTCGACCATGGAAGCTGGAATGAACGCTCTCACGCCAAGGTCTACCACTAGTCCACCTTTTACTACATCGTGAACCACGACTTCAAACGTTTCTTTTGAATCAAACTTGTCTTGTAGTTCACTCCATGATTTTTCAGTGTCCACAGCTTTCTTTGAAACAAGAAGCTTGTCCTCTGTATGAGAAAGTACTTTAACCGTGATTTGATCTCCTTCATTCAACACGTCACTTACCTTTTCAATGAAAAGACTTGATACTTCATTAATCGGTAAAAACGCATCTTGCTTAGCGCTGATATCCACTAACGCGTGTTTGTCTTCCACTTTTAGTACAGTACCTTTAATGATTTCACCTTTTTCAGCCATAGAAGCATTTGTTAAACTTGTGCTCATTTCGTCTGTCATGTTCGTGACCTCCTCAAAAATTAGAAAAGTAATTTATTGAACTTTCGGTATGAAAGAACATTAACATCGATCATGGAGTTGTTTTGCAAAAGTAGCACTGGTGAAAGTATGATTTCCGTTTCAGGTCGCTCGCTTTCCTGGGGGTGTGCGGTGAGCCTCCTAGCGCTATGCGCTTTTAGGAGTCTCACCTGGCCCACTGATTCCCTAGGAGTCTCGCACCTTACACTTCAATCAATATTCAAAGAAGTTTACAAAACAACTCAAAGTTCATCTTTAAAGATAAGTAAGTAATTTAGTTATTCATGCTCTTTTTTTAACTGAGCTATATGTTTCATTATAAGCTCTGTCGCTTCTTTTGCGGAAGCTTTTTGCTCCCGAAAATGTGTAAAGTCGATTGGTTTACCGAATACGACTTTCAGTTTTTTTCCTTTTTGGTACTCTCCAACGATCGCACAAGGAACGATGTGAGCATCTGATTTAAGAGCAAAGAAACCGGCTCCCGCTAGGCCTTCTCCGATCTCTCCCGTTTTTGAGCGGGTTCCTTCTGGAAACAATCCTACAACTTTTCCCTCTTTTAAAAGGTTCATCCCTGTTTTTAATGCCGTTTTGTCGCTCATCCCGCGCTTTACAGGAAATGCGTTGATCTTCGGAAGGATATGTTTTAAAACCGGTACCGAAAAGAGCTCTGCTTTTGCCATGAAATGCACATCTCGTGGTGAAGCGACCCCTACAAGCGGTGGATCGTAGTTGTGGATATGATTGGAACAAAGAAGTATGCCTCCTGTTTTCGGCACATTTTCTGCTCCAACAATTTCTGGCTTATATGTTCCTTTAAAATATGTCCCACATAGCCATTTTCCGAAAGAATAAAGCATCATTTTACAAAGCCCTTTCTTTTGCATAATGAAGAATGCTTGAAACTACCTCTTCGATCGTCATACTTGTTGTGTCCAGTTCGATAGCATCTTCTGCTTTTCTTAGTGGAGCTACTTCCCTTTCACTGTCACGTTTATCTCTTAATGCAATCTCGCTTTTTAAAAGTTCGAAATCTGCTTCGAACCCTTTTGTTATATTTTCTTCATAGCGTCTGCGTGCTCTTTCTTCTACAGAAGCGATCAAGAAAATTTTAAGCTCCGCGTTAGGCATAACGTGTGTACCGATATCACGGCCATCCATGACTACTCCGCCAGATTCAGCTAGTAGCTGCTGTCTTTTTACCATTTCAGTTCGTACTTCTTGCTGTCTTGCAACAAAAGATACATTATTCGTTACTTCACTTGTTCTAATCTCTTCTGATACGTCTTTTCCGTCAAGAAGTACAGCTTGTCCACCATCGGTGATTACTAATTTAATATCTGTATCATTTAAAACGATTTCTAGTTCGCGTCCATCATTAAGGTTTGCTCCCTTTAGAAGAGCTTTATACGTTAGTGCCCTATACATAGCACCCGTGTCAATGTAAATGAAAGAAAGACGTTCAGCTACTTGCTTGGCTACCGTGCTTTTTCCTGCTCCAGCCGGTCCATCAATGGCGATCGATAATAATTTTTTCATGTTTCCTCCTACCCCATACCTATGACTATGCATACATAGCAATAAAAAAGCAGGTGAGTATCCCCTGCTTTTTTTCTGTGTATAAATCTGAATTCATCAGACTTAATCTATATGTATATTACCATACATGTTGTTTAACGGTCTATGGTTTCCAAAGTTGGTTGTTGGTCATTCTTGATGACTCCTTCGTAATAGATGCTTTTGTTTGTATATAACTTAAAGGAAGGAATCTCAAGCAAAAATTGCGCGGCAACTAGTAAAATAAAATGAACTACGGCTAGCTGAATCAATATTCGTTCAAATCGTTTCATAAGTACGTCACCTTCTTTTCGGGAGTATTTTTCCCAAAAAGAAAAACTCTATACACTTCTATAGACTCGCGCTCTCTTTTTTCTTCTGAAGCAGTTGCTGTTCGAAGCAGAATCGGATAATATACTGTCGGTCTCTTTGCGTAATTTCCCCGAATTTAAGTGAAGCTTTCTGCCGTCCGCCTGCTCCTCCATCAAATACTCTTAAAACTGTGCAGTCTAGGTCTAGATACAGTTTTTCTCCAGATTGCATAGGAAAAACCACAAGACAGTTCAACTGGTCTTCGTTCTTGACGGAATGAACAACCGGAAGAGAAAGAAGCATCCCTCCTGCACTTAGATCGAGAATAACAGAGTTAAAAGGTAAATAAGCATCATTTTGGTTAACAACCGACGTGTCTATCATCGTTTCTACCCTTACAAATTCTCTCCGCTGAATCTTATGTATCTCTTCTTCTTTCGGAGAAGTGATCATCAATACTGGAATATTTTCGATTTTTCTACCTAAAAGCTCTGTTCGAAATGTGTAGACGTTCCTCTCTTTATCTACAAAAGAGGCTTTAAACTGTGTTCCATCAAAAAAATATTCTGTGCGATTTGTTTTCTCGTTACTCGGATAATCAATGTAAAGATGACCCTCTTTTACATCGAACACTTTGCAGCGATATTTATCTTTTTTGTCCGAAAACAACGGCTCTAAATATAACGGTTCACCCACTGTAATCATCAAACTTCCCCCATACATTGCTTTCTTATCTTTCTACCTTATTATGACAGTTTCAAAATAAAAGAAAAAGCAAAATTTCAAGTTTCGAAATTTTGCTTTAATAAAAAGTTTTTGTAGTATCTGAAGTACTTGTAAGTAGTTGATTTCCACTCTGGGATACTCGCTTTCCGGGGGGCGTGCGGTGAGCCTTCTCGGCGCTCCGCACCCTTAGAAGTCTCACCTGTCTAGTTACAGTGACTAGCCCCTCGAGGTCAAAAGGTAAATGGATTTAAAGGCAAAGAGCGCCTTCCAATCCATTAACCTTTTGCTTGTCAGGGCTAAACGAGCCACTTTCACTTTTTCGACTGTCCCGCTCATCCCCCAGGAGTCTCGCACCCTCCGTTCCAATCAACTTGCCAAGGAGCCATAGATCAAAACATTTTTCTCGATAATCATTTTGTAGAAATGGAAGATATACTACTCTTTTAAATATCGTTGTAAGATGGCTCTGCTTCTTTAAGCTTTCTTACTTCTTCTTCGTTTCCGTTCTCTGCGTTTATGAAAACGCGGAATGTATCATTGCCTAGGATTCCTAGGAATTCGTAGCAATACACTTCTTCGTTAATATCGTTTCGAATCAATGCCTTGCTTGTTTCTTTTACTTGGAACTTAGGGTTAAGATTTGTTCTTGCTTCTTGTTCGGAAATCTTAAATGTTGGTGTTCTTTTGTCAACGTGTGCAAGTAGGAAGTCAGTGCCTTCATACCCCATGATGTCTCCGTTATCTAATGCTACCTTTACAGAAACGGTTTCAGGATAGATTCTTACACCGTTGTCGAGTCGAGCATAAGTGAACACTCCGATGTTATCGTATTGATCACTCGTTACCATCTCCATTTGACTTTCCATATGCTTTTTCAAAAAGTCATCGGCTTGAAGCATCGCTTCATTCAGTGAGATTTTTGCCTTCCCAACGTTACGATCGTAAAGGACGTAAAGTGGATATCCACCCTTTTTTGTAAGATCCATGTATGTTGTACCTTTTGTATCTGGGTTATATAACGTTAGCGAGTATGCGTCGTACTTTGCATCTTTTCCAGTGCTTTCTACTGTGATCTTCACGTTTTTCTTTAATTGGAAGAAATCGATCGCAATCTTTTTGGCTTCTTCTTTTGTGATCTTTTTACCTTTTAACTGACTAAGATCACGGTCTTTCATTTTTTCCATGTTGGATACTTCAGTTCCGAAATCTACGTCTGAATAGCCTTCTACTGATTTATCAACAGTCTTAAATCCGTCAATAATCGTATTGTCTTCTGGCTGTTTATTCGTAGCTAGTGCCATCTCAACATCCATCCAACGCAAGTTGTTCTTTTGAGCGAGTGATTCTGTTTTTCTTAATTCGTTTTGGATTTCAGTTGAGTTTGCATATAATTCTTTTAATGTATTATATTCTTTGTCACTAAGCGGATTCTTGTCTAGATCGCGTACTGCTGCTCGATAACTGAATTCGCCCATCTTTGTTAAAAATTCTTCTGTTTTATTAAATGGTAATAGCGTCAGAGGCAGTTGACCTACATCATTATGAGCTTCTGATGTTAGTCTCCATACTTGAGCCAATGCTGGAGATAGCTGATTACGTGTATTCATAGCGATTGTTTCGCCAATCTTGTCATGAAGAGAATCCATATGAAAGTTCAAGTCATGAAAAGCGCGTTGATAGTTGTTTTCTGCTTGAAGAAGTACAGCATTCTTTTCTTGATGTTCACTGTAGCCCCAATAGCCTGTTCCTGCTACTGCAACGAACAACAGTACAATTAGGATCGTGCGTATCATATCAGTTCACCCCTTTATTAGTTACAGAAAATGTGCTTTCCGATTTTTTTGATTTGAGGACGAGTCCATATCCAGCCTGATGTAGCTGTATCAGGGTTAAAATAATATTCAGCTTCTCCTGTTGGATCCCAGCCGTTCAATGCATCCATGACCGCTTTTTTCGCTTGTGCATTAGGCGTTAGATAGATCTGGCCATCCGCAACTGCTGTGAATGCTCCTGGTTCGAAGATTACACCAGAAACGGTGTTTGGAAATGAAGCACTATTTACGCGGTTGATAATAACTGCTGCTACTGCGACTTGACCGATATAAGGCTCACCACGAGATTCACCATAAACAGCATTAGCCATCAAATTCACATCGTTCTGGGAATAACCATTAGGAATATTTTTTGCCGGTTTAACTTGAGCAGCTTTTGCTTTAGGTTTCCCTGCTCCTTTTGCAGAGCCAGCTTTAGGTGTGCCACTTTTTGCAGTGCCGCCTTTAGCCGCGCCACTTTTTGCACTTTTCTTCTCACCGCCGTAATAAGAAAACTTCTTGCCGGTGTCAATCTGTCTATTTACCCAAGCTTTATCGTATTTAGAAGCTTTTGCTAACTTATTCTTTGTCGTACCACCTGCTAAACCATCAATCGGTAGACCGAACTCATATTGGAAGTTTCGTAATGCCCAATACGTTCTCCATCCAAAAACACCATCGATGTTCCCCGTGTAAAAACCTAAATATTGAAGCCTCGACTGAAGTTCAACTACATCTTCACCCGTTGCTCCCACTTGAACGACTTGGTTTGAAAATGCTTGTGCATTATTCTGACCAAATCCAGCTAAAAGCCCAAAACAAAGGGCGATTGCAAAAAATGCTCCCTTTATGTAAGCTGAATTTCTTTTCATGAGAAAGTAAGCCTCCTGTAATTTAATCTCCATTTTCGTGTTATACAGATATCATTTGTAATCTGTTTTTTTTTATTCAGCTTTCAAAGACTCATGGTTCACAATAAAGAAAACTTGGCTGACGCCAAGCTCTTCAAGTCTGCCTTAGTTGCGCTTATACTATCTACCTTAACTTGTTGCCACGTCGAATGACATCGTGCTAACAAGTTATATTTTTTGATAATAAAATAAAAGAAGACCGGTTAAATTCCGGTCTTCGCATCTGGATTTGTGTATGGAGTTATAGCCGTATTGGCGATTCTTACTTTCCGAAGAGCGAACCACCATAAGAAAATCATAAATGGGAACATATAAAAGAAAATATACTTTGTGCTGGATAACAACAAGAAATTGAACGTACCGTGTAAAACAACAGGTAAAAGGAGTGACAGTGTAAGGTAGATCTTTTTCCTTCTTCCTGTTGAAAACTTCCCTTTTCCTAAATAAAAGCCCATGATCACTCCGAACAAAGCATGACCACTTACAGGCAGAAGTGCTCGGACCAACGCTTCTTCAATCCCAAACGTATAGAGATAAAAGATGTTTTCTAAAGATGCAAATCCTAAAGACAACGCTGTTGCATACACGATACCATCATATGGCTCGTTGAACTCTTCGTGAAGGTAAGCTCCATAGAACACTAAGAACCATTTGAAGAACTCTTCTAATGTACCACTAACAAAAAAGGCCTCAACAAAGGAAGGTACGTTCATCTCTTCGGTAATTCCAAACTGAATAACCATGATTGGAAAGACGAGAAGTACGCCAAATATATATACTTTGACCACCAATGATAATGGTTCGGTCTCATATTTATCTTTTAGATAAAAAAAGGATAATAGAGCAATAGCCGGAGCCACCGCTGCAGAAATTACAGCTAGCATGTCCTGCCTCTTTTCTACTGTTTTTTTATATCGTAACATGATATTTTAAGAAGTGGAATAGCGAACACAAAGAATAAGGAGGGCGTTAATCTTGAAAAAGATATTATTGATTCATACTGGCGGCACGATCGCTATGGAAGAGAACAAATCCACAGGCGGCGTTAATACGAAGGAAACACACCCACTAGAGGCGACCCTCAGAGAACTGTCTGATCTAGCAGAAATAACGGTGAAAAATTATGTGAATCTGCCTTCTCCTCATATTACTCCTGCCCATATGCTGGAGTTAGCACAATTTATTACTACACAAAAGGATTCTGATCAATTCGATGGAATCGTCATCACTCACGGAACAGACACGCTGGAAGAAACGGCTTATGTATTAGATCTTGTATTGCAAACATCAATTCCAGTGATTGTCACGGGTGCAATGCGATCAAGTAACGAACACGGTTCAGATGGACCATACAACCTGATCTCATCTGTACGAGTTGCCTGTGAGGATCAATCGTTAGGCAAAGGAACTCTTGTTGTGTTTAACGACGAGATCCACGCTGCAAAAAATGTTACGAAGACTCACACGAGCAACATCGCGACATTCCAAAGTCCTCAATATGGACCGATCGGTATCGTAACAAAACGAGGAGTTCTGTTCCATCACACAACCATTCGTTCAGACTTCTTTCATGTAAAGAACTTTACAAAAAACGTCGTTTTACTTAAAGCATATGCAGGAATGGACGGTAATTTGATCCAAGCGGCAACTAATTCAGCAGATGGTGTTGTCATAGAAGCATTAGGTCAAGGAAACTTGCCTCCTGCAACAGTGCCTGCCATAAAAGAACTCATTGCTAAAGGAATACCTGTTGTACTCGTATCAAGATGTTTCAACGGAATCGCTCAAGACATCTACTCGTATGAAGGTGGAGGAAAGCACTTAAAAGAAATTGGCGCGATCTTCTCAAACGGTCTAAACGGACAAAAAGCACGATTAAAACTTATGATCGCCTTAGAAAATACTAGTGAACCTCATCAATTGCAACGACTTTTTCTGCAATAACGGAAATTCCCAGTAAAAAAATAGAGGTTTTAATTATTATAACAAATTCCAAGTTATACCATAAGGGGTATAAAGTCAGCTAATTTGAGAAAATCCAGTGATAATTCAAGATATATCGGACTTATTACGGCGAGTTTTTGCTCTATTCCGGCGAGTTTTACGCATATACCGGCGAGTCGGCAAAATAAGACAAAATTTACCGGCTTAATACCCCCATTCATTGTAAATTTAGACAAATAACATACAAAAAACCGATAACAAAACGTTATCGGTTCTTTTTTCGTTTCTCTATCGTTTCAGCGATCACTTCACCGTGAAACCTTCCATTCTCGATAAATATCTCATTTGCATTGTTACCTGCCGCAATTACACCTGCGATAAATAGACCTTCCACGTTTGTTTCCATCGTTTCTTCAGAAAAAGAAGGACGTCCAGTTTCTGTATCGATTCCCACACCCATTTTTGATAAGAACGAGTGGTCAGGGTGATAGCCTATCATGGCAAACACAGCATGAAACGGATGATACGTTTCAGATCCACTCTCTCCTTCAGTAACATACATACCCTCTTCTGTTATTCTATTTACACAGGCATTGAATGTCATCTTGATGCTGCCTGCCTTCACACATGCTTCAAATTCTGGGAGTACCCATGGTTTGATGCTCGGCGAATAAGAACTTCCTCTGTAAAAGACATGAGGACGAGCACCAGCTTTTTCCAGTTCTAAAGCTGCGTCGATTGCAGAATTTTTCCCGCCGATCACAGCAACATCGAGATCATAATAAGGATGACCTTCTTTAAAATAATGATGAACATGAGGCAGGTCTTCTCCTTCAATGTTCAATCGATTTGGGTTATCATAATACCCTGTTGCGATGATGACATATTTGGCATCATAACTTATCGTTTCATCTTTACGATTGGTTGTTTCGATCTTGAACGTTCCATCAGATTGTTTGGTGACCGATTTTGCTTTTTCAAACGTTCGAACTTGAAGGTTATTTCTTTTAACTACTTCACGATAGTACGTTAGCGCATGAATTCTTTTCGGTTTTCGTTGTTCATGAACGAAAGGAAAGTTTCCGATCTCAAGTTTTTCACTCGAGCTAAAAAATGTTTGATGCGTTGGATATTGATAGATGGTATTCACTACGTTTCCTTTTTCAATCACACAGTAAGAAATTCCTTTTTTCTGCAGTGCAAGAGCTGCTGACAATCCGCATGGCCCTCCACCAATAATACAAACGTCTATATTCACTTTTTTCACCACTCCAAAAAACACTGTTATTCATTTTCTTAGCATGCCAAAAAAAATCTCCTATCATCATATGATAGGAGATTTGGTATGAGTTTGCAAAAATTTAAATCCAGCCTCTGAAGCGTGATGCTTCAGCCATCTTACGAACACCAACCATATAAGCGGCTAGTCTCATGTTCACTTTTCTGTTCATGGCTGTTGTATAAACGGTCTCAAACGATTTTACCATTACTCGTTCAAGTTTTTCTTCTACTTCTTCTTCTGTCCAGTAATAACCTTGGTTGTTCTGTACCCACTCAAAATAAGATACAGTTACTCCACCAGCACTTGCTAATACGTCTGGAACTAAAAGGATTCCTCTTTCAGATAAGATTCTAGTCGCTTCAAGTGTAGTTGGTCCGTTCGCTGCTTCAACAACGATCGAAGCTTTGATCTGGTTTGCATTCTTTTCAGTAATTTGGTTCTCGATCGCTGCAGGTACTAAAATATCACAATCAAGCTCTAACAGTTCTTGATTTGTTATCGTATCTTTGAAAAGCTTTGTTACGGTTCCAAAGCTATCACGACGTTCAAGCAGATAATCGATGTCCAATCCTTCTGGATCATATAGACCACCATATGCATCCGAGATCGCGATTACTTTTGCACCAGCATCGTGCATGAATTTAGCAAGGAAGCTTCCGGCGTTACCGAAACCTTGTACGACTACTCGAGCACCTTCAAGCTGGATACCCTTTTTCACTGCTGCTTCACGGATACAGATCGTAACACCTTTAGCAGTTGCTGTTTCACGGCCATGAGATCCACCTAGTACAAGTGGTTTCCCTGTAATGAATCCAGGAGAATCAAACTCTCTGATTCTGCTGTACTCATCCATCATCCAAGCCATGATCTGCGAATTTGTAAATACGTCTGGAGCTGGAATATCTTTCGTCGGTCCAACTAGCTGGCTGATCGCTCTTACATAGCCACGGCTTAATCTTTCAAGTTCTCTGAAAGACATAGTACGCGGATCACAAATAATTCCGCCTTTTCCTCCACCGTACGGCAGATCAACAATACCTGCTTTTAAGCTCATCCAGATTGATAGCGCTTTTACTTCTGTTTCTGATACATTCGGATGAAAACGAACGCCGCCCTTGGTTGGACCAACAGCATCATTATGCTGGGCACGATATCCTGTAAAAATCTTTGTACTTCCATCATCCATCTTGACCGGAATTCGAACGGTCAACATACGAATCGGTTCTTTTAATAACTCATAAACTTCGGAAGAGTATCCTAATTTATCGAGCGCATCCGCGATTACGGATTGCGTGGATTGGAGTACATTGTCATTTTCATGATGATTGTCGGATTTTTGGTCTGTGTTATTTTGGGCTGTCATTTGTTTACCTCCCATATTCGTCACCTCTAGAGTTTAGTCAAGCTTCATCGTCAGTATACACCTTTGTATAAGCAAAGAGAAGAGAAAATTAGTGATTTTCGCCTAAAAAGTAAACGCTTTCTTAAGTCACGGACTGTTGAGAAAATAGCTAATTTTCTGCCAATATACCTATTGTGCTTGTCCACTGCTTATATGATGTAATCCCCACCTCATTACAGAGGTGGAGAACACACTAATTTTTCTTCAATCATATTTTTCTTTATTACTTTTTAAAAGATAGCTCGATTAACTTTTCAATCATTGTAGGATAGTCCATTCCAATCTCTTTCGCTGCATCAGGGAACAGGCTAGTCGGTGTCATGCCTGGTAACGTGTTTACTTCCAAGATAACTGGTTCTGAACCATCGTGTGGAACGATAAAATCAACTCGCGAATACACTTCACAGCCTAAAACTTCATGAGCACGGACTGCTTGTTCTTGTAGCTTAGCCGTTGTACTCTCATCAATTCTTGCAGGAACATAGTGGATACTTCCACCTTCTGCGTACTTAGACTCATAGTCATAAAAAGCATTCTTAGGCTCGATCTCGACCACAGGAAGGGCTTTATAGTTGTTATGTTCCCCCATCACAGCTACGGTAACCTCTTTCCCGCTTACGAATTGTTCAACGAGAATCGTATCGTCATGCAGGAATGCTTCAGCGATTCCTTTTAATAGTTCATCATGATTTTGAGCGATAGTAAGGCCGATTGTTGATCCTTCTCTATTCGGCTTTACTACTGCTGGAAAATCAAAAGAGAGTTCCAACTGCTTCTCATCATAAGACTTTCTGTAAAGAACTTTTTCTTTTGCTATATTGATGTTTGCGTCTTTAAAGAACTGTTTGGATTTAGCCTTATCCATAGCGATTCCTGATGCTAGAGCACCTGAACCTACGTAAGGAATTTCCATCATATCTAAAAGACCTTGTAACCTTCCATCTTCTCCATACTTTCCATGAAGTCCTAGAAATACAACGTCAGCTTCAAGTTCTAACAAATCTTTAAGTCGAGAAGGATGAAAGTCAATTCCTGTTACTTCATGACCTTTGCTTTCAAGCGCAGAGATGATCTGCTTTCCTGTTGATAAGGATACTTCTCTCTCAGCAGAAACACCGCCATATAATACTGCTATTTTCATCTTCTTGGTCACTCCTAGCCCAAAAGTTTATGTATATATTATATTCCCTGCCGTCAAATCGGTTCAGTGGATGTAAAAAATATTAATAATCATAACACGTTTTGTCTCTAAATTCACAATGATATATACATGACAATTTCTTTTCTGTTCAATCTTTTACTTATGAAGTGTTGCACTGTAAGAGTAGTTGATTTCCGTTCCATTGCTCGCTTTCCGTGGGGCAGGCGGTGAGTCACATTGGTAAGTTTCACTTTAAGTGTCTCATCTTTCTAGTTACAGTGGCTAGCCCCTCGAGGTCAAAAGCTAAATGATCCAGAAGGCAAAGTGCGCCTTCCTTGCTCATTCACCTTTTGCTTGTCGGGGCTGAACGAGCCACTTCCACTTTTTCGAACTGCCCGCCTGTCCTATAGCAGTCTCCCATCTTGTACTACAATCAACTTTCATGGGATACAAGAATTTAAAAGAGACAATCTCTAAAAAAACCGCTTAGAAAAGTGTCTTTTCCAAATAAATAAGGACGCAAAAATTTGCGCCCCTCTCTTTTGCAGTTACTTAAAATACCGATACAGTTCGCTTATTGCATCGGACTTCATTAATTCTTTTCCATACTCAATAACTCGATAGCTCGTAATCGTCGAGGAGCTTCCAAACTCAGCTAGAAGAGCAATGAACAGATCAAGGTCTACTGGCTGGACCTCATCTTCTTCAAACTTTAAGTAGAAGTGATTATTAAACGAATACAGAGTACCACCTTTAATCTCTAGAGAATGAAGGCGTTTTGCAAGTAGAATAACGTCTTCGAAAGACGAAAATTCATAGAAAATCTCATCGTTCTCATCTAACGTGACTTGCATTTCTATATAATCTTCATCATATTCTTCTTCTAGTTCATACTCGTTTATTCCTTTTGTAACAATTACGACCATACCTTGAGCTGGAAGTGAAAAAACTTCAACCGCGATAGGACCATCAGCTTTAAATCCTACTTCATCATCAGCTTCAGTCATCATGTCACGGAAGAGCTGATGTACTTTAGGAATATCCTGCCATATTTCTTCCTTAGAAATACCACGTTCATTCAGATCATCAAAAGTTAGGAAGATTTTTATTTTGTTATAGGTTAACCGTTCTACCCGCATCTCTGGTCCCCCTTACGATCGGCGCTATTATGTCTTAATATCAATATATGAGTTTGCAAAAAGTTGGTGATAAACATCCAACAAAATATAAAACCTAGGCTATTAATTTTTCAGCTTCTGAGCAATCCAGTCGTCCCATTCTAACTTCGTATTTCCAATTAAGAATGATTCGTACTTCTCTTGCGTTTCTGAAGAGATATGATTGATCGCAGCACCTCCAACACCAAATGCGGTATTCGGAAATTCTTTCTTCAGGCTGTTTGCCCACTCCAAGGTTTTCTTAGAGTTCTCAGCGATCGTACATGAGAAAAATACCATCTTAGGTTCTACTTCTTTCATCACAACCTCAAAGTCTCGTTTTGGTATTCCATGTCCTAAGTATATAACTTCAAATCCTTTTCTTCTTAAGAACAGTGTAAACATCAGAAGCCCTAGTTCATGCTCTTCATCTAATCCGCACGCAGCAATAACCTTTGGTAAATATGGATCAGAAGGAAGCCATTGAATGAGTTGTCCAATCTTACTACGTAAAAAGGATGAAGTAAAATGTTCGTGCGCAACAGTAATTTTTTGTTCTTCCCAAAGGTGTCCTACGCGTACTAATAATGTACCCAAAATATCAATAATGACTTTTTCCAAATTATACATACTGAAAGCTTGGCTCAAAAGATCATTTGCTTTCCTCTCCTGAAAGGATAAAAGAGCATCTAGAATCAAATTACCCATTTCTGCTGCACGATCTGTATTTTCAATTGTAAAAGGAGCTACTTCTTTATAAAGTTCCCCATTTTGGGCAACATCAACCGCTTGACTGATCGTAAAACCTTGATTCACTTTATTTACTAGCCATTTTAGTATGTAAACTTGCTCGTCGGTGTAAAGTCGGTGGCCAGCTTCATTTCTGTTTGGCTTTACTATTGAATAGCGTCTTTCCCAAGCTCTTAAAGTTCCTGCTTGAATGCCGAGCATCTTCGAAACCGCTTTAATGTTATATTTCCCTTCACTAGGCATCCGTTCTTCCTCCAATAAATAGGTTAAGAAGAGTATATCGAATAAAACGTTGTAATGTAAACTTTTTACCGTGTTAAGGTTATCAAATGGGTTTGACTAGGTGCACCTAATCGTAAAGGTAGATGTGTAGCTCCATAGCCGTTGCTCACTAATAAGGTATGTGTTAACTCTTCATACCAGCCGCCTCTTTTTGCTATACCGAACGGTCCAACACGGATTTGTCCTCCATGAGTGTGCCCCGTTAAAACAAGCTGGATGTTATCTTCACCGTTGATGTGTTTTGAAATATCAGGATTATGACTAATTAATATCCTGCAAGAAGTCTGGCATTCTTTAAGTGCATCTTTTAATGAGGCAAAACCTAAGGATGTATCATTTACTCCAACCAATTCGATAACATCATTATTTCGTTTTATACAGACGTTCGTATTGTCTAATATCTTTGCACCTTCATTTTGGATCGTGAAAGCTAACTGTTTCGTGTCAACATCGTAATCATTGTTCCCCCATACAAAGAAGACAGGTCCAATCGTTGAAAGGCGCTTGATATTATCTTCTACCTTCTTCATTGGAACTCCTTTTTCAACAAGGTCACCACCGATTACAACGAGATCAGCTTTCCCTGATTCTTTGATAATTTTCTCAGATATTTCACGCTTATGAACATCTGAAATAAAAAAGATCTTAAAATTTTCAAATGACTTTGGCAGTTTTGCAATCTTGATGGAATCGTGAATGACACGATTTCGATGCGCTTCAATATACATATATAATAATAGCGTTGTACCAGCTAAAATGACTAAATATAAAAAGATCATTGTGCCCTCCTGATATGAATGTAAATGATCATATCATATTTTCTTTAAGCATCCTAAGGAGAATGGATTCACTGTTAATTTTTTGAATATTTAAAAAGATCGGTTGAAAAAAATGTAAATTTCACGTATGATTAATTTACATGATTAACCAAACTAAGAGGAGAGGAAAAACATCATGACATTAACTAAATTGAAGAATAAATCTCTCGTGACAGACCTGGAGCTGTCTTATAGCATGCGACTCGGCCTTCCTATAGAAGTGTATTGCATGGAAAAACACGAAACGCTTGCATTCGGAAGAATCGATCATTTTTGTGAAATGACCGTCGTTATCCAAGGTCAGCGCCACGATCGAGATTCTTGTTTATTTTTTGGCTGCCCCTGTCAATAAATCTCTTTATTTGTGAAGAATATTTATATTATATTCATGTTTCATAAATTCAAAAACGACGTGCCTCTGGTTCCATTGTTCCTCATCACTCCACCATTCTTCGTTTCGATCTATAAAATCTTTTCTGATCGCTTCAAAATCATCATCAGCTTTTTTGTACTTCTTTTTCATCCAGATCATATAAAAGCTCGCAAAAATTATAAAACCTGTACAGATCCATACCATTTCATCAGAGAATAACAATGTTAATGGATTTGAATATCTAGAGGCTGTTGGAAGCTTATAGTAGTAAAGGTAGACGAAGGTTGCTAGTACAACAAAAATCATCGATAATCCCCATTGGTTGATGGCTTTTTTCCACTTGTCTTTTTCAGCTTTTTTATCAACAAGCTGTGCTAACACTATACTTGTCAATTCATTTACAAAGGGCTTTATCTTCCAGTGATTCAGTGCATTCATTCGCATAACCTCCTGTACACATTACTATGCCTATACAAGCAGATTCATGCTTTTTAATAATTGATAGTCCGTGTAACAAGCCCTTCGTTTCAATCTTGAGCAGACGATAAAAAAACACCAACAAACGTTTTAAGGGAATGGAATAAAAGAATACTTGCAATCAAAAAAAGACCGTCTGGACATACATAACCAGGCGGTCTTTATTCCTCAATCTCTACTTGTTCAACACCTTCTCGATCTTCACTTTGTACAGGAATATAAAGATCTTTTGACCACAGTTTATAAGTAACTGTTATTCCAATCAAAAGAATAAAAGCAGCTAAGAGTAATCGAGTAACTAAAAAAGTTGTATTTCTCTTTTCTTTTTTAGCGTTTTTTTGTTTTCTTTCGTTTTCTCTCTTTTTACCATGCACTTCTGTTCTTGAAGGCAAAGAATGAACATGTTGTACAGCAGCAGTTGTATGATCCGCTGTTCTATTTCTCAAACGCTCCGCCTGATCATTCTTCATCTAGATCCACACTCCTACTCTCGCCGTCAATAATATTGTTGTTGTTCTTGTTTTGTTTAGCTATCCAGCATCCAGAAATAAAATCGATCAAGAAATGAGCGATGAAAGGGACCCATATGTTATCTGTCATCTCATAGATCATACCTAGCCAAAAGCTTAAGCCACATACGATACTAAATAGGACTGGTTTTTTTATATAACGAACGTGCAGGACAGCGAAAATAATACTCGTTATAAATAGACCTAAAAGTGATAGAAGGACTCCGCGAAAGAGCCACTCTTCAGCAAAAGCAATTATGCCTGTTAGAAAAAAGATATGAATGTATGAGAGTGAACCAAAAATCTTTTCGTTGATTCCGCCATCATCTAGCGATTCTTCCGGTAACCTCTTTTTTAACTGAATTGATAAAAAAGGAAGGAACAATCCCGTACTTATCGCAAGCAGCCATTCGTTTATCGAAAGGTCAATGTCATGCAAAACCCATGGAAATGAAACGTTAAAGAAGAATGCAAGTCCTAACGCCGCTAACATAAACAAGCTTTGCGAAAAATAGACGTTTAACAAAAGTTCTCTCGGTGTGATCTGGTCGATCCAATTGTTCTTCACAGAATTCCTCATCCTTTAGTTGTACACTTCCTGTCTTAAAAGTCGTTTTAGTTCATCTTTCCATAATCCATAAGAAGTGTTGCGTGATGCTTGCTTTCCATAAAAGTTTGAAAGGTCTGTTCCACAATGACCACAGCACATTGAATGTTGTTCAGGTCCGGATTCTCCGAAATATCTCAGCAATCCGCTTCGTTTACACTCATTACTTGTTGCCCACTTTTCAATCGCCATCAATGCATCTATTTTATCAGCTTTTCTATTCTCAATCGTGAATTTTATTGTCGAGATCAGCACATTTTTTTCCTCAACATCTACATCTAGATTTCGTTTATCTAGAACATCTGCTTTTTTCAAGTGATATTCCATGAATCTTTGACCTGTTTCAGATAAACCAACAAGTTTCAGATTTTCTCTGTAGGTATTCTCTTTTAACTGTTCATGATCGGAAAACAAATAATCAATTTGTACTTGATCAGGCAGTTCTTGATCAATAAAATGGTACGGTATCTCAAGATCAGCAGGATGATACAAGAGGACAGCTGCAGAAGGTTTCAAGTCTCTGCCCGCTCTTCCTATTTCTTGAACATATCCTTCAATGGTAGAGGGTGTGTGAAAATGAATGACAAATCTGATGTCCGATTTATTTATTCCCATTCCAAAAGCATTCGTACAAACAATAATGTTCAGCTGTGATTCAAGATATTGTTTTTGTACAAGAAGTCTCTCATCCGCATTCATGCCACCATGATAATAAGCGATCCCTTCTATTTCATGATCTTGAAATTTTTTCACTAGCCGTTCTGCCGCATTCCTGGTATTCGTATAGATGATGCCCGGACCCTTAAGCTGTTGAACCAGCTTGATTGCTCGCTCCACTTTCTGATCATGTTCGTCAAAGCGTTCAACAAAGATAGATATGTTCGGACGGTTCACACTATGAATATGTACTTTTGCAGTCTTCATGTCTAGATGATGAAGGATATCAGCTTGTACTTTTTTTGTTGCCGTTGCTGTTAATGCAAGACAAAGCGGATTTCCCATCGCTTTTTTCATATTTGCTAACTCCAAATAATAAGGACGAAATTCATGACCCCATTGTGAGATGCAATGAGCTTCATCAACTACGAATAACGACCAACTAACTGACAGCAGAATAGAACGAATGTATGAGTTTTGGAGGATTTCAGGACTCACAAACACAAACTGATAATCTTGTATTCTTTTTAGGATGATTTGTTTCTCACCCTGATCTAAAAAGCTGTTAAGCGCGACCGTTCTCTTGAATCCAGCTTGTTTGAACTGATCTACTTGATCTTCCATCAAAGATACCAATGGAGAAACGATAAGTGCTCTTCCTTTCAATAGATGTGCAGTCATCTGATAGATTAATGTTTTTCCCGTACCAGTCGGCAGCATACCTAACACATCATCTCCTGAAAGCAGGTCAGTAATAATTTCTTTTTGACCAGATCTAAACGTTGAAAATCCATATAATTCTCTAAGTGCTTCTTCCGGTTGCATGTTTACCACCCTCTTTTGCAAGTACTAGCCTAATCTGAAAATAGGACAGATGTGGAAAGGCATCTTTAAATGGGCGAAGCTTCGTTTCATTCGTTTTCCTGTAATAGTTTTTCACCTTCAAAAATTCTTGTTCATCAATGTAAGGGATCATAGAAAAATTTGGAACTTCTCTTGCGATCTCGACAAGATGATCTTCTAGTGTGCTGATCTTAAGATTTCTAACGCTCATGATTTCCTCTATTGATTTATTGTTATTTAACATTTTATAAGTTATCGATGCTGAATTCGTTAATGCTGGAGCTTCTGCATACGAACCTATTAAAGAGTACAGCATAGGAAAATCAATCTTTTCTGAGGTTACTTTTTGTATGAGAGAATGCAAGACCGCCCTGAAACGAAGGACAGTCTCTTGTAGACTTATTCCTTCAACCCTGGATATCTGCTCAAATGTACTGCCGATTCTATTGTAACCAGACAGTTTCTTAACAAATAGATCCGCTGACACCTTATCATGTTCAAACAGTATCTGTGATACTTCAGAATAGAGTTCTGCCGCTTGATCCTTTCTTTCCAAATCTGACTTAGGAAAAACAGATTTAACTTTTTGAATTACTGAGAAATCTCTTACTACTGGTGAATAATTGAAATTCCCATAAAGCGAATTGGAAAGAGATTGTACATATAACGTAATTACTTGCCAACAGGAAGTCTCTATTGAGGCATACTTTAGTCCGTTTAAATGCTTTAGGTATGATAATCTATCATTCTCACACTTAAGAAATTCTTCACCTTTTTCAGTAAGGATATAAACATGGTCTTCTAAAGCGTGCATATACTTTTCTTTTATTAAGCTATGAATGGTTTCAGTAAACGTTTCATGTGCCATGCCCTTAAAAGCGGCATAATATCGTTCAATACCGAACCATTGACTGTCAGACAATGATTGCGCCGTTTTCTTTCCTGTAACCATATAATAGACGCCTGAGCTTTTTCTGCTACCGTTCACTTTTTGAAAGATATCTAATAATGCAACATGACAAATATCTATAATAAATCACCACACTTTATCATATAATCTATCTTATCAGATTTAAGGAAATTTAAGCGTAAAAGTGTTATATTAAGAGGAAGATTGGGAATAAAAGATATGACGAGGTCCTAATTTTCTATTGAAATGTAGAGGGATACTTATTACAATATGATTAGTAGACCCTTAATTTAAAATGGTTAAATATGTAAGCGGGTATTTTTTCAATTCCTTAGGAGGTATTCATTATGCCAAAGTATACGATTGTTGACAAAGAAACTTGTATCGCATGTGGAGCATGCGGAGCTGCAGCACCAGACATTTACGATTATGACGACGAAGGAATTGCGTTTGTAACTCTAGACGATAACCAAGGAATCGTTGAAATTCCAGATGTATTGTTAGAAGATATGCAAGATGCATTCGAAGGCTGTCCTACAGACTCCATTAAAGTTTCTGATGAGTCATTCGACGGTGATGCATTGAAATTCGAATAGTTTTCATCTTATCTGGAACCCTCTTACACTAGAGGGTTTTTTATTTATTTTATTAAGGATGATTCTCATTGTCAATTAGTTTTCTTGTTCTTTGAAAACGCTATCTTAAAAATCATAGTTGTACCTATCGTCAGAATGTGATAAATTATCAAAATATTGATGCTATTCATAAAGATAGACAAGGGGTGGAACTGTGACAGCAACCGTATTAGTCTGTGATGGAATAACGAGTGAAGGTGTTGAACCGTTAGTAAGACTTGAAAGTGTTGAACTGATCTTCGGAAAACTTGACGAAATCACGCAACCAGAAAACATTCAAGGAATCATGGTACGCAGTGCAACAAAGATTACAGAAGAAGTATTGAATCAGCTGCCCTCACTTCAAATCATTGCACGAGCTGGTGTTGGTGTAGATAATATCGATCTGAACGCAGCGACAAAAAGAGGTGTACTCGTAGTAAACGCACCTGAAGGAAACACCATCTCTACTGCAGAACATACTTGGGCCATGATGATGGCATTGGTCCGCAACATTCCTCAAGCTAATCAATCTGTAAAACAAGGTGAATGGAACCGCAAAAAGTATACAGGGCAAGAACTTTACCAAAAAACACTCGGTATCGTCGGTATGGGACGAATCGGCTCTGAACTTGCGAAGCGCGCAAAAAGCTTCTCCATGAACGTTCTTGTATTTGATCCTTATTTTCCAAAAGAAAAACAAAAAGAACTATCCGTTACATCTGTTGATCTCGATACGTTAATCCAGCAGAGTGACGTTATCACCGTTCATACTCCGCTTACAAAAGATACCCATAAACTATTAAATCTTGATAACTTAAAATATGCAAAAAAAGGTGCGTTTATTTTAAACTGTGCTCGCGGCGGCATCATCGATGAGGAAGCTCTTCTACACTACTTGGATAATGGTCATCTATCCGGCTGCGCTCTTGACGTTTTTGAACAAGAACCGCCCGTCAGCCGCTCTTTAGTCGATCATCCTAAAGTGATCGTTACACCTCATATTGCTGCATCTACGGTGCAAGCGCAGAAAAATGTAGCCTATATGGCGAGCGATGAGATTCGATCGCATTTTCTACATCAACCATTAAAACACGCGGTGAACTTCCCTTCACTATCAAAAGATACGTATGAAAAACTGATTGCTTATTATGATTTCTCAAATCTTCTTGGTTCTTTTACGACTCAGTTCTTTAAAGAACCTGTTTCAGAGATTTCAATCGGCTACGGGGGATCATTATCAGAAACTGATACTACTTCCCTTACACGCAGTTTTTTGTGTGGCTTCCTAAAAACGAGACTAGATCGCCCTGTTAACGATGTAAACAGTATGGTGGCCGCAAAGGAACAAGGAATCGTAGTAGGTGAAAAGCACGGAACCGACGATCACGGTTATCCGAATATCATCCACGTAAAAATCACTGGCCTGAACACAACTTTTACTCTTTCAGCGACACTCGTTAAAGGTTTTGGAGGACGAATCATCAAGTTGAACGGTTATACGGTTGATTTTGTACCACAAGGCTCTCTTCTGTACATCGAACATCGTGATACTCCAGGAATTATCGGAAAAGTAGGAGCTTTCTTAGGAGAACGAAACATAAATATCGCAACGATGCACGTTGGACGTAAATCAGCTGGCGGTGAAGCCATGATGGTCCTTACCTTTGACACGCAGCTTCCAGAATCTACTCAGAAGGAGCTCGTGAGCATTGAGGATCTTCTCGTGTGCAAACCTTTGGATCTATAGTATAGAGATAGCAAAAAGCTCTGCATGATGATTGCAGAGCTTTTTTATCTGTTTATCCTAAATCTACTTCTTTTCTTTCCCCATCCTGAAAAGTCATCAGCTTCGTGTAACCGATCTCTTTTGCAAGCTTTATCGACGCCTCATAGTTCTCTCCCACTTGATGAGGTTCATGAGCATCTGAAGAGAGTACGATCGGTATCCCTTTTTTATAGCAAAGTGATAGGAGTTCTGGTTCTGGATAGATTCGTCCGACAGGTTTTCTTAGACCCGCTGATGAGATCTCTACACAGGTCTTTGAATTTTTCAACGCATCCGTTATGCGCTCATACTGTTCTAATAAAAATTCTTGGTCAGTTGGGACATATTTAAAAATCTTGACTAGATCGATATGTCCAACAATATCGAATAGATTTGATTCTGCAAGTGTTACAATTTGATCATAGTACGAACGATACGTTTCATAAAGATCTCGACGGTCCCATTCTTTTCGGTATTCTGCAAGATCTATCCCAAAATCTTCGACCCAATGTACAGAACCGATCACATAATCGAATGGATAGGATTTTATAAAAGTCTCCATCTCAGCGTGTTTTCCTGGCGTATAATCCATTTCGATCGACATGCGGACGTCCATTCCTAACTGATCTGCACGGTTGAACAGATCTACATAATCGTCCATCTTGTAATAGCGTCTTTCTTCCATCCATGGTTTTGATACGATGTTTTTTGTTTCATAAAAGTGATACGCGTGTTCCGAGATTCCAAACTCTTGTATTCCCTTCTCTTTTGCCGTGTCTACAAATTGTTTTAGATAATCGATTGTCAATGTTCCTTTTTCGAGATGAGAGTGGTAATCTGTCAGCATATTAATCTCCTTTTTAAAACGTTTTACCATATGTACCATGAATTCCTTGTTCGTTCAAGAGTTTATGCTCCCAATTTACCGCCGATAAATAAGACGCTTAAGCACATCATTAAAAAGATCACAGCAAAAAAACGGTTCAGATAATCTCGCATAGGGTCCTCCTAGGTAAAAGTAAAATCAACTTTATCATCCTATTCAGCTGTTCATTTTTTTGAACCTGTTTTTTTCAAAGAAAAAAAGCTACCTATTCAAAGGCAGCTTTTTGACTTACATCTTTATTAATATAATTTTCCATCACGTAAAGTAGTGGTTTGTATAGAACGATAAAGAACACTACGTTACCAATAGCGTGATTTAAATCAAAAGGAAGACTCGCTAAGTAATATGGCCAGAATTTCTGCATGATGATTCCGCCAAAGATTACGGACATGATGAAACCAAACAAAAAGCCACAGAACCCAGCATAGATTGGAAGTAACAACCAAGGTATGTTATGTCTGTACCTGCCTAAGTATGCGCTCATAACGGCTATCAGCCCCCATGCAAACATCTGACCGAACGTCCACAAGCCATGTCCTAAAAATAGGTTGGTTGTGATCGTACTCAATATCGCAAGTAAGAGCCCTTGAGCTGGACCGAGTACGAATGAAGCGAGTATGAGTATCGTCGTATTCGGCTGAACATTGGGTATCATTGAAAAGGCGATTCTGCCTACTGTCAATATAGCAGCAAGTAAGGCGATGATCGTAATTCGTTTGACTGTCAGCTTATTCATATTTGTGAAGATCGAATTCTACGACATCACCAGGTTTTAATGTAATATCCTTAGCACCCTTCATCGCTTCTTCACCGTTTACAGAAAAGAACCAAGATGTTTTCTCCTGTTCGCTTCCAGCCACGCCTTCAATACTGCTGATAAATGCACCATCGTATTGTGTTTCAATCTTAAAGTTATCTTGCATCACGTCCATGATCGTCGCATCTTTTGCGATATCAACTTTCTTTTCCGTAACTTTTTCTTTACCGTTATCTTTTGTGATCTGAACCGTTACTTGTTCTTTTTTCGTTTCTTCTTGTTTCGGTTGATCACCTGTTTCCTTCGTTTCAGTCGTTCCACAGCCTACTAACATCATCATCATTGTTGCTAATACTAAAAGTAATTTCTTCATGATTTACCTCTTTCTGTTATAAAAACGCTTTGTTTGGTACTACAACTTACTTTACGCAACTAAAAAAATCCCCTTCGGCTACGAAGGAGATTAATAGTATACAGGCAGAAAACAGCAACCGGCCCCGGTACTGTTAAACACCCCCCTATCCTCGTAGGTCATGTCATGTAACAAACAGGCAGGTCTCCTGGCTCTTGATCATCGTCTCCTAACGCCTTCCCGTTTTCACAGTGGCGAAACTATAGGATTCTCACAATTACAGTGGCGGGACCGCAACGGAATCTAACCGTTTTCCCTATTAAGCTCGTCCAATAAAGGACTGCACCTGTTTAACACTTATGAAATTTTATGAAATCACAATTTCTATTATAAACATATTGGAGAAATTTGTGAAATCCTTTTTTAATATGTGCTTTTGTTCCTTATGAAACAAGATTAATCGGGACGTATTGCTAATTTATTTCAACGTTCGCGGAATAACGAAAGAAAATGTTGTACCTTCATTATTCTTACTGTGAACGCTGATCTGACCACCATGTGCTTCCACTATGTTTCTTGCAATGGCAAGTCCAAGACCCGTTCCACCTGATTTTCCTCTTGTTCTTGCTTTATCACCTTTATAAAAGCGTTCGAAAACAAACGGCAGATCTTCTTCTTTAATACCTGTTCCATTGTCTTTAACAAAGAACTTCACGTTCTGATCGCTCACTTCTACAGTCAGGTTAACAAATCCACCTTGAGAAGTATGACGTATCGCATTATCGATCAAATTGGTTAAGACCTGCTCAATCCGGTCTGGATCGATATTTATCTCCTCTTGCAGACTTTTGAGATTTTTCTTAAACTCTAGATTTAATTGAATCTCTCTGTCTTTTGCTGGACCTTGAAATTTTCTCACGATTCTTTCTGCAAAAGGAATAATTGGAAGAGAGCTATAGTGAAGCTTCATATGACCCGCTTCTAATCTTGCTAGATCAAGAAGTTCGTTAACTAGTCTCCCCATACGTTTCGATTCGTCTAAAATGATACCTGCTAACTCTTTCTTCTCTTCTTCAGATTCTGCGATATCATCTACGATTGCTTCACTATATCCTTGAAGCATAGCGATCGGCGTCTTCAATTCATGTGAAACATTCGCTACAAAATCTTCTCTAAGCTTGTCCATTCGTCGTTCTTCTGTCATATCTCGAAGAACAGCGACTGCTCCTCGTATTAAAGACTGGTCATACAGTGGCGTCATTACAACTACCCACGAACGGCCTTGTATCGCAATCTCTGTCATCTGTTCACTCTCGAGTGCAACAACTTGTCCAAAGAGCTGTTTGACCGTCTCAGGAACGTTTCCGTTAACCTCTGTCTTCATGCCTGATTCGTAATAAAATGCCTGTAGGAATCGATCAGCAGGAGGATTCGTAACAAGGATGTTCATTTTTCTGTCAAAGGTGATCACACCATCAGCCATAGAACTTAAAACACTCGTTAACTGCTCTTTTTCTTGGTTCAATGCTGTGATGTTGTTTTTTAACTGTCTGCCCATACGGTTGAATGTCATGCCAAGTTCGCCGATCTCATCATGGGTTAGAATCGGCACTTTCATATCAAACTCACCTTTTGCTACAGACGTTGCGGCTTCTCTCATCCTTCTTAATGGTGCTGTGATTCGTGTAGATAAGAAGAACGCAAAGATCGTGGTTAAAATGATTGCGATCCCCGCTGCTAAAAAGATGAGATACTTTGTATGGTTCGTTGTCTTTTCCACATTTTCGATGGATTGATAGACGTAAACGGCTCCTGCATTTTCTCCCGACCCGTAAGGTTCACCGTAGATGATCATCGTTTGCATCGTCTCATCATTTTTATTCAGAACAGGAAAATCTCCGTTTACGTAGATCTTTTTTCCACTCTCTGCGACAGTTGATAACTGATCATTCTCTTTGAAAACAGAAACAGGGATATAAGGTGCATCATCGTAAGAATTCTTAGACATAAAGGATTCCTGATTTTCGTCTATGATCATAATAGACATGGAATATGCTTCAGCCATTTCACTTGTGATGCGTATTGCTTCTTCCTTATTCTCATCGCTTTCCATAATCAACATCACTCGATCAGCCATCTTCGTCAATTGATCCCGCGCTTGATCATCGTAAAACGATTCAAAGAACTGTGTAAGAAGAATGGTGAGAAGCGTTAAAACGACTGAGACTAATAACAGTATTGTTATCCATAGTTTTCCAACTACACTTCTCCAGATCATTCATTCCCAACCTCAAATTTGTATCCTACTCCCCAAACCGTCGCAATCATGGATGCAGCATCCGGTGAGACTTTATTAAGCTTTTCTCTAAGTCTTTTCACGTGTGTGTCAACTGTTCGAAGATCACCAAAGAATTCATAGTTCCAAACATCTTTTAGCAGTTGTTCGCGTGCATAGACTTTATCTGGGGTCTTTGCTAAATAGTACAACAACTCATATTCTTTAGGAGTTAAGTTAACTTCTTTTCCGCCAGCTGTTACACGGTGAGCATCGTGATCGATCGTAAGGTGCTTAAACACAACAACGTTCTTAGCCACCGTCTCGGTTTGTAGGAACTTTGTTGGAGAAGATCTTCTTAACAGTGCTTTTACCCGTAAGATGACTTCTCTTGGACTGAACGGCTTCGCGATATAATCATCCGTACCAGCTTCGAATCCTTCTATCCGATGAAGCTCTTCTCCTTTAGCTGTCAACATGATTACAGGAGTCGCTTTCTTTTCTCTTAATTTTTCACATACCTCAATCCCATCCATACCAGGAAGCATAAGGTCGAGCAAGATCAGATCAAAATTGATGGATACTGCCATCTGTAGGGCATCTTCACCATTTTCTGCTTCGTGAACTTCGTAGTTCTCTCGCTCTAGATACATCGTTAATAGTTTTCGAATTCTTTCTTCATCATCAACAACTAGAATTTTAGCTTCTGTATCCATATTCAATCCTCCACTTAAAATCAGTTAAACAAGATTTTTTCCTGTTTCTATCATACATGAAACTAAGTACACTAAACAAACCGGACATGCTGTTTATCTATTTTCTTATAATTTAGGGATGGTTTGAAATATGATTTTTCTCTTTCTTTAACAGTAGCTGTTTCCATTACAGATGCTCCTTTTCACGGAGTGAGTCTCCTGGCTAGCATCTTCCAATTACAATCAATTTGTCAAAGGAACTTAATAAGAATGATTAAAACAACAAATCTTAAAGGGCTTTATATGTAGTTAATCATGTTCATCTCTTTTAAAAACGCTCTTTTCTAAAAGATTGTTGCTTTGAACTCTTTGTCACCTTTGAAAATTGATTGTAGAGGAAGGTGCTTGCCTACTACATGAGATACTCCTTGCAAGGCATGCGACTTAGAAAGCTTACTACGAAGCATCACTTGTAGACGCAGGAGCAAGGAACTTCTTAAGGCGGGCAGCTGAGACACTTAAGAGTGAAACGTACGAATGTGGCTCAGCGCCTGCCCCGTGGAAAGCGAGCAGCCTGGAACGGAAATCAACACTTCCAAAATCAACAAAGTTTACGAAAACAGCCTTTAAAAAAGTCCCTCTAATGAAAGAGAGACTTCTAAAATCTTTACGCGTATGAATGCAATCCTACAAGAACAAGGTTTACCGCGATCAAGTTAAATGTGATGATCCAGAATCCTAACACGCAAAGCCAAGCAGACTTTTCTCCGTGCCAGCCTCTTGATAATCGAAGATGAAGAAAAGCGGCATAGAACAAGAACGTGATAAGAGCCCAAACTTCTTTTGGATCCCATCCCCAAAATCTTGACCAAGCTTGCTGAGCCCAAATCATAGCAAATATAAGTGCTCCAAGTGTAAAGATCGGAAACCCAATTGCAACTGCTCGATAACTGATCTCATCCAAAAGATCTGGTTTCATTCTAACTTTTGTTTGAAGAGCTGCTGCTATTCGTTTTCTTAAAATTAGACGAAGCAAGCCGTAAAGGGCAGCTCCTGCGAGTATTGACCAGATAAACGTATTTAGCTTAATAGAAGCATCAACACCGTTCATCCAAGATGGAGTTGAAAATAATGGTCCAAAAGAATCGTCAAGTTGCTCTCCGTTACTTGGACCAGCGATAGCCGGCATATCGTAAACTACTTTAACTGCTTGATTGTTATCATCCATCATCTCAAATGTTGTTTCATACCCGACACCTTTGAAACCGATGGAAACAAAGATGAATCCAACAACAGCAATCAAGCTGTATAGGATGATCTCTAACCATAAAGTCTTTTTAGATGAGACCGTCTGATCAACCGTACGGATCAAATAGATCAGCCCTGAAACAAAAGAGATCGCAAGGATTCCCTCTCCGAGCGCCGCTGTTGTTACATGGATTTTGAGCCAGTCACTTTGAAGTGCGGGAATAAGAGGAGAGATATCTCTCGGAAACATGCTTGCATACGCGATCACGAGTACGGCGATTGGCATCGCAAAAACACCAAGACCGTTCGTTCGATAGATGATGTATAAAATAATAAAAGCTAGTACCATCATCATGCCAAAAAAGGTAGTAAACTCAAACAAGTTACTTACAGGAGCATGTCCACTTGCCATCCACCTTGTAATAAAATAGCCTAATTGTGATGCAAAACCAATACAAGAACTAATGAACCCTATTTTTCCCCATTTTTTCGTATGAGCAGCGTCTTTTCCTTTTTTATCAGAAATAGACATTGCAAAGAATAGAGTAGAGAACAAGTAAATAATAAATGCACTATATAAAAGTGTACTGCTGATTTCAGCCATCATTAACCCTCCCGCTTGAACAGCCTTACTTTAAAGCTGTTTCTTTTTCTTCTAAAGGTGTGAGATTGGTCTTATCAGACAGAAATTCCACATCTTTTTTCAAGCCATACCAGTTCTTATTTGTATGCGCTGCAGCCCATACTTCACCTGCATTTTGTTTGATCCAAATTCTTCTATAGTTCCAATACAAACCTTGTGTAACACCAATCATGAAGATGATTCCGCCAAGGGCAATGATCCAAAGCGTATGGTCTTTTCGCACTGTAAGGGCTGTTAGATCTTTCGTTTCGATACCAGCGAAAGTCATTTTGAACTGATTCTCACCGGAATCTATGTTTTTCTGAATGCCTACAAATGCTTTTTCTCCTTCTGGTGTTTTAGGAGAATACATAGAGAATACAAATGCTGGATTATCTGGCAAATTATTAACGGTTGATGGCTGATTCTGTTCGTTTAAGACGAAGTTCGGAAAATATTCTTCGATTTTAACTTTGTAGCCATTTCCAAGATCATACTCTTTTTTAGGATCATGAAGATCAACTGTTAACTTACCAAACTTGTTACCTGTTGCTTTTTCTTCGAGCTCAAAGCTCATCTTGTAAAACTCGTTAAGCTTAAAGTCGGTTTGATAAAGAGCGAACGAGTCGAACTTAAACGGTTCGTTCACTCGGATCTCACCGCTCTTCACTTTTTCGAGCTCTGGCTCTGCTCCAATTGTATGGTTCTCTTTTGTTTTATAGAGTGTCACGTTACTTTGATAGTTTTTTGCAACTTCTCCATCTACAGAGCTTAGCGCACTATTAAACTTCTTTTCTTCTTTATCATACATCTCAAGAATGAAATCGTTGTTTTCTAGATAATATTGTCCTTTATCGCTTGAAGTGCCTGGAATCGAAGCTTTCTCTCCTTCACGCACCCATAAGATATCGTCAACATACATTCCAGGAAAGAATCGAAGCATCGCTCCTGTTAAAAAGATGATCAGTCCAACATGGTTTACATAAGCACCCCATCTTGAAAAACGGCCCTTCTCTGCAAAAAGGTTTCCATTTTCTTCTCGAACTTTGTATCGAAGAGATTCAAGCGTGTACTTAATCTCATCAAGTTCCACATCACTGCTTTTTGAGAACAAGCGCTGATTCTTCATGAATTGATCATGTCTTGTGACTCTTTGTGTCTTTAATGCTTTATAAAGCGGTATACCACGATCAAGGCTGGCAATAATGATAGAGAGTCCTAACATTCCTAGTAGAAGAATGAACCACCATGACCCATAAAGGTTATGAAATCCTAACAAATAATAGATGAGTCCTAACGTACCGTATTCGCTTTCATAATGAGTCGCAGGATCCACATTTGGGGGTATGAACGTCTCTTGTGGAAATATAGTTCCGATTGCCGCTGCTACTAAAATAATGACAATGAGCCATACCCCGACTTTAACAGACGAAAAGAAGTTCCAAATCTTATCTATAAGTGTTTGTTTATAAGTTTGAGATCGTCTCGCGCTTCCTTCATATCTCATGCTTGATAGTATCTCAACATCTTGCTTCAACGGTTTACCGCATGCTTGACAAAGACTTGTTCCGTATGGGTTAGAGTGGCCGCATTCACATGTTATCGTTTGCATCTTTTCACCCCGTTACGGCTTTATTTTTTCCATGTAGGAAATAATTTTTTTCTCTGATAATGATTCACTCGTCCGTTCCACTACTTTTCCGTTCTTATCGATCAAGATTGTAGTAGGAATCGGTCCTATGCCGTAAGCTTTTGTTACTTCTCTTTGTTTGTCCATAGGAACAGGAAAACTCATAGAATAGCGATCAACAAAATTTTTAACGGATACGTTTGTTTCGCTAACGTTTACAGCAAGGATTTCTACACCCTGATCTTTGAACTTCTCGTATTGTCTTTGCATATAGGGCATCTCTCGTTCACACGGTTTACACCACGTCCCCCAGAAGTTCAAGAAAACACCTTTACCACGATAATCTTCTAACTCTACTTGTTTGCCATTCAGATCGGTTAGCACAAAATTTGGAGCCGTATCACCTTTACTTATGTATGTACCTGACTCTTCATTCATACTGTTGTAGATCGTATAACCAACCGCAACAACTAAAATGGCAAGCAGAGCAGAGCGAAACCACAACCTGTTTTTTTTCAACATCCATCCGCTCCTTTAAGCCGCTTCCATTTTACTATAACTTGAAAAAAAAGCCTATCTACGGCTTTTTTTTGACGTTTGTGTGACAGCCAGATTTCTCAGCTGTTTGATTTCATGTGGTGTAAGTTCTCTAAACTCACCTGGATTCAGGCCTTTAAGATCTAAATAGCCATATCTTTCACGCTTTAATTTCATAACAGGGGTTCCGATCGCTTCTAACATACGCTTAACTTGACGGTTCTTACCTTCATGAATCGTAAGTTCGATGATCGCTGTTCCTTTTTTCTTATCGATCGATGTTACTTTCACTTTAGCAGGAGCTGTCATTCCGTCCTCTAAACGTATTCCTCTTTCAAGTTGCTTGATTCTTTCTCTTGATGGAATTCCTTTTACTTTTGCAATGTATACTTTATCAAGCTGATAGCGTGGATGCATAAGTACGTTCGCAAACTCACCATCATTTGTCATGATGATGGCACCTGTCGTATCATAATCCAATCTTCCAACAGGGAACACACGTTGTTCGATGATGTCTTTAAAATAATCAGCTACCACTTTTCTTCCCTTATCATCCGAAACTGCCGTGATTACACCTGAAGGTTTATACATCAAAAAATAAACGGGCTGTTCCCGTTGAATTTGAATCTCATTCACTTCAATCTTATCTTTTGTACCTACTTTTGTGCCGAGTTCGGTCACTACATTTCCGTTTACTTTCACTTTGCCTTCACGTATTAACTCCTCTGCTTTTCTTCTGGAAGTTACGCCGCTTTGGGCAATTACCTTTTGCAATCGTTCCATGATTTCACCTCATGTCTCATCATACCTTCATTATTCGTAATTCTCAACCTCAGTAAACGTAAAAAAGAGCCGTATCGGCTCTTTTTTGTCGAATTATGAGTAAAACAATAGAGAGATCACTGCTATAGATGCTAAAAAGCCGATCAGATCAGCTAATAATCCTACTTTAAGCGCGTATTTCATCTTTTTGATACCTACCGCTCCAAAATAGACGGTCAATACATAAAACGTTGTATCGGTACTTCCTTGTATCGTAGAAGCGAGCCTTCCGATAAACGAATCAGGACCATGTGTTGCGATTAAATCTGATGTCATCCCGAGAGCGCCGGTCCCTGAGATCGTCCTCATCAGCCCCAGCGGTACAACTTCTGCTGGAATATGAAACAATGAAAATAGTGGACGCATCGCCATCATGACATAATCCAGGGCTCCTGAAGCGCGAAAAACCGAAATGGCAACAAGCATACCAACTAAAAAGGGGATGATGTTGATCGCGATTGAAAAACCTTCTTTACCGCCTTCTACAAAAGTCTCATAGGTCGGGACTTTTTTATAAGTACCATACAAAAGGATAAATCCGATCAAAAAAGGGATGAACCAAATGGAAAAGGATTGGACGATCGACATCTATTTCCCTCCTTTTGGTAAAGAGCGGTAATAATAATATCGATCTATTAAAATAGCACCTACTGTTGAAATGGCGGTCGCAATCAAAGTTGGCGCAACGATATCAGTTGGCGACGCCGAATTATAACTCATCCTGATCGCGATGATCGTCGTTGGAATAAGTGTAATACTTGATGTGTTGATCGCAAGAAGTGTGATCATCGATCGACTTGCTTCATTTTTTCCGCCATTTAAAATCTTGAGTTGTTCCATTGCCTTTATACCCATTGGTGTTGCAGCGTTCCCTAGCCCAAGCAAGTTTGCCGCCATATTTGAAAGAATGTACCCTTGAGCAGGATGATCCTTTGGTATATCAGGAAAAAGACGCTTAACGATCGGGCGAAACAGGATCGCTAATACTTCTAATAAACCGCCTTTTTCTGCGATCTTCATGATCCCTAACCAAAATACTAAAATACTAATCATTCCAAAACTTAACGTGACTGCTTCTTTTGCACTCGTAAAAATCGCTTCGTTCACTTTATCCATCGTGCCGTTAATTCCTGCCACAATGAAACCGATTACCATCATTCCTACCCAGATGTAATTCACCATAGGAGATTGTCTTCCTTAGCTACAAAAAATAACTTGTTGAATATGTTCTTAAATGACGACCAAAACCCTCCCTGATCAGGTTTGATCAATGCTTTGCCATCGTAATAAAGTGGAAGATCAGCGATTCTCGTTTCCTTTAAATCTACAAAATACCTGCCAACGGGTTTAGGCACTTTTTCTTTTTCCCACTTGCCCGACTTTGGAAGTTCATACAACTGGATGGAAGAAGAGATCTGCCCGATCTCTTCTTTCAATAAAGGGTAAGTGAACGTTCGAGCAGCTTCTACTTTCCCTTTGTATCCTTTATCTTTAATGCCGGAAATTTCGCCTTCTTTGATCAGTTCTGTCATCTTGAACGAATGAAAACCCCACTCAAACAAATTTTGATGATCATCCCAGTCGTTTGGATCGTTCAGTGTAACAGCAATCAGTTCCATCCCGTCTTTTTCTGCAGTTGATACTAAGGTTCGTTTTGCACGTTTGGTATATCCTGTTTTGCCACCAGTGGAATATTCATAAAGCTTTAACATCTTATTCTTGTTTCGCCACACTCTATCCCACTTTTCACCTGTTTGTTCTGATCGATAGACCTTCGTCGATGACACGTCTTTGAACGTATCATTATTCATCGCATACTTCGTTAATATAGCCATATCGTAAGCGGTAGAATAATGATCTTCATGCGTGTCCAGTCCATGTGGATTTCTAAACCGCGTGTGCTTCATACCGATCTCTTCTGCTTTTTGATTCATTAAATAGGAAAAGCCATCCAGACTTCCTCCTACATGCTCAGCGATCGCAACAGCTGAATCATTGCCGGATCGTAGCATCAAACCATACACTAAATCTTTTAGTGGTATCTTCTCACCTGGTTTTAAATAGAGAGATGACCCTTCAGTTCGTGATGCAGCTTCCGTAATAGTAACCGTATCGTTCATCTTTCCAGATTCTATCGCAAGGATTGCCGTCATGATCTTCGTGATACTTGCTATTCTCATGGGGCGATGTTCATTGCGCCCATACAAAACTCTTCCAGATGATTGCTCCATCAACACAGCAGCATTAGCTGATACACCGGGGTCAGCCTTTGCTTCTTGCGGGAATGCAGCAAGGATAAGCATGCAGATCATAACGAGCAGCAATGGTTTTCGTTTTAAGGTTCGTTTCATTCATAATCCCGCCCTTTAGGTGTTTTGTAAAAGTTTATGCAAACAAGGACAGGTTATGAATGGGATTTACTTCCGCTAATTATTGTGAAGGAAAAAATCGTTGTTTTTGACCATGGCTTTTTTCGTAGTCTGTTAGTTCCATGAGTGCTTTTTCTTCAGCTGGTATCCGCACTCTCAACATGAAGATATTTAAAATCGTGAAAAGGATAGCCGTTAAATAAGCACCAAAAATGAGGGGCATGACTAAAAGTTCCAAGGAGACTACCGTATAGTTGGGATGTCTCATAAAACGATATGGACCTTTTGCTACTACATTCGCACCAGGTAATAGAATAATTTTCGTATTCCAGAACTCGCCTAATGACGAAATGGCCCATACTCGGATCACTTGCGCCAATAAAAACAGCACAAAAGGTACAATCCACCAGCTAGGGGGCTCTGCATTAAAAACATACACTTCAATAAAGAAAACAACAAAGAAAGCTACGTGCATTGAAACCATCCATTTATAATGATCTTTCCCAGCTTCTACAGCACCTTTACTCAATAGCTTTTTTTCGTTAGATCTAGCGACCCTCACTTCTGCTAATCTCTGTACGATAAGAAAACCCCAAAACAGAAGAAACCAGTTCATCTACTCCCTCCATTCCACTAAAAGAAGTTCAGAAGAAAAACCTGGTCCCAAAGCAGCCATTACACCGAGATCTCCCTCATCTTTCCTTGTTTCCATAAAATTTTTTAAGACATAGAAAACAGTCGCAGATGACATATTTCCATTTTCCCTTAAGACGTTTCTCGATACATCGGTCTTGGATAACGGAATTCCTAGCGCATCTACGTATGCTTGTAAAACTTTCTTACCGCCAGGGTGTGCAATAAAGTGTTTGATCTGTTCTCCAGCAAGCTGATTACGGTTTAAGAACTCATCTACGTTCGGTTTAAGCCATGTTCGAATAACGTTTGGAATATCTCTTGAAAAGACAACATACAAACCTGTGTCCTTTACTTCCCATCCCATCACGTCTTCAGAATGAGGCTTCAATGTAGACATCGTGTCTTTTATGTAAGGAGATACTTCTGATGTTTTGGCTGTGTCCGACTCATCTCCGCAGATTAATGCACAAGCCACCCCATCTGCAAACAAAGAGGTACCTACTAGATTGCTCTTAGAAAGATCTTCATGCTGAAATGTTAGTGAACAAAGTTCTACACTTAATACGAGCACATTTGATTTCGGATAAGCTTTACAATAGTCGTAAGCCCTTGAAAAGCCAGAAGCACCACCCGCACATCCTAAACCCCAGATCGGAATCCTCTTCGTATGTGATGAGAATGGAAGAATGTTCATAATTCTTGCTTCGATACTCGGAGTAGACAGACCCGAACTCGAGATGTAGAAAATAGCATCAATATCTTCATACGACATGTTTAAACTTTGATCAGACATCACTTTTTCGATACATTCTGCTCCCAAATTTGTTGCAAAGTCTATGTATAGATCATTTTTTTCTTGAAAACTTCTTTTTTCTTTAAACCATTCTATAGGCATCGCGAAATACCGTGACTCGATCTCACCATTCTGGAATACTTTGAGCAAGCGCTCAATATCTGAGAATGCGTCTTGAAATAGGTTTCTTGCAAAATCCATTGTTTGATCTTGAGAAAGTTTATGAGGTGGATTTATTGTTTCTACTGCTGCTATTCTTGGCAATTGATTTCTCTCCTTCGGCTGCATATCCTTTTTTAATAATTTACCCTTAAACAGCCTTTTAAAACGAAGACTTAAAAATCTGCTGTTTACATATAAATTGTTGCTTTTTCGAAGGTAGTTGATTTTCGCTACAAGTTGCTTTGGTTTCCGCGAGAAGAGTCTCACACATTCAACTTCGATCAACGGTCAAAGAGGTAAATATATGACTAGGAAAAAACCTTTAAAGAAAATGTTATAGTTAAAGACAAAAAAACAGCCAATGATTTTTGGCTGTTTTACTTTGTAATTTGTTTTAAGTTATTTAGATGTGAACTTAGCAACTCTTCACTTGGTGGAATGAATAGATCTCTAAATTCCTCATAATTGTTGATATAGCTTCGTTTTCGTATAAGATATGCAGGATCCTTAAGCAGTGCTGTAAGAGCCGCAATCTGTGTTATCTTAAAGAAGCTCAAATAATCTTTCCAAAAGTCATGGTGTGTTAATTCTTCTTGAAGTTTTTCTTCAAAATATCTTACATAAAGAAGATGAAAAGTTTGAGTTTTTCCGCCAAGTTCATAGGTCACTTCTGAACGGTTAAAAAAATCTTCTGATGTATTCGGCTTCTCTTTTTCTAACTCCATACCATCAATATGTTGAATCAACAATGCATGACTCCCCCTTGTTATTCATCGGTAGATAGTGATTCTTGAAACTTAGAAAAAAACAGATCTGCTTCTTGTTCCACATTTTCTTCCTGAATGTTTTCCGGAAGTGGAGGCAGCTCTTTTACACTTTGCAGACCAAAATGTTCTAGGAATGCTTTCGTTGTACCATATAATATCGCTCGTCCCGTACCTTCTGCTCTTCCCACTTCTTTTACTAATCCTTTTGCAGATAGTGTCTGCAACGGTTTTTCAGTTTTCACACCTCTTACTTCTTCGATCTCTGACCTTGTAATCGGCTGTTTATAGGCAATGATCGCAAGCGTTTCAAGGGCAGCTTGAGAAAGTGTCGCATGACCTGGTGTCTCAACGAGGCGTTCGTAAAAGGCAGCGTGTTCTGGCTTTGTTACAAATTGAAGGGATCCTGCATATTCAACAATAGACATCCCTCGCCCTGTTGAAGCATAACTTTGTTTTAATTCTTCAATGATGGGATCAAGTTCTTTGCTGTCGATCTCCAGCACTTGAGCGATCTGTTTTCTGTCGATACCTTCATCTCCACTGACAAAAAGCAAACCCTCAACAACTGCTTTATATTCATTTCGTTCCAAATCGTATTACTCCTCTAACATCGTTATATATATTTCGCTAAAATGATCTTGTTGCTCACAATTAATTGATTTTACTTTCATTAGTTCTAATATAGCAAGAAAGGTAACAACGACATGTTCTTTCGTACTCTTATCAAAAAGGTCTGTAAATTTTTTTCGCCCGCCTACGGAAAGAAGAGAAGTTTTTATCTGTTCCATCCTTCTTTCGATCGGAATTTCTTGCCGTTCAATGGTCGTTTGTCTTGGTGCTCGCGTGACCTTTTCTTGAAAGACTTTTTGCATCGCTTGCAACATATCATAAAGCGTTACGTTGGTCACTTGCTTTGCCGACTCTTCTTTTTCAAATTGAGAGAGATCAGCTGGCTGACGGGTGTATATTAAACTTCTAGCCGATTCTCTTTCTTTAAGTTCATCAGCAGCGTGCTTGTACTTTCTATATTCAACGAGCCTTCTCACTAACTCATCTCTTGGATCTTCTTCCATCTCAAGTTCCATTTGGTTCTCAAAGAGCTCTTCTTCATGCTTTGGCAGCAGCATCTTGCTTTTAATCGCAAGAAGAGTAGCTGCCATGACTAAAAATTCACTTGCTACATCAAGTTTAAGTTCTTTCATCGTATGTATATATTGAAGGTATTGCTCAGTTATGATGGCTACCGGAATATCATAAATATCCACTTCGTAGGTTTGTATCAAATGAAGCAGTAAATCTAGCGGACCTTCAAATCCATCAAGCTTCACACTATATTGCATAACATTTCCCCAGTTTTTTCAGCGATTTTGTATTATAAAATTATATCATATTTTGTGACTCTCGCGGCTTGTTTTTATTCATGCTGTGCATATGGTAAACTTAAAGTCGAGCTTATTAAGGGGCGTGAACGATCAGTGACTTATCCAAAACCATGGATCGATTACTTAGTGCATTTTCATAGAGATCAAGATTACTTTGAATGTCATGAGGTGCTTGAGGAGCATTGGAAGAACGAGGGAATGAAAGGGGACTTGTGGCCCGGATTGATTCAGTTTGCAGTAGCTCAATATCACCATCGGCGCGGAAACTACAATGGAGCTAAACGAATGATCCTTAGTTGTAGAGTGAAGCTTCAAAAAGAGCAACCAGCACTGAACGAACTCGGATTAGAAGTTAAAATATTTCTTGAACTGCTTGATAGAAGTATACAAAGAATCGAGCAAAAGCAATCTTTTGAGTCTATAACCCTTCCCCTATCGATGGAGTTATTTCAAGCATGCTTAATCGAAGCAAACGCAACAGAAGACACTTGGGTATCACAAACCAAAACGAATGATACTATCATTCACAAGCACTCATTAAGAGATCGCTCTTCTGTAATTGAAGAACGAAATAGGCAAAAACTGAAAAAGAACAGAACCTTATAAAAAAAATCATTTGTTATCATTTCAATAGAAAAGCTCCGGATCATATCGATTCCGGAGCTTTTCTTAGTCTAGAAATTATTCTTCCCAAACTTTAACTTCTTTCATTACATCGCCTTGTTTAATACGAAGAACTGTTTCCAAACCTTCTGTAACTTGTCCAAAAACAGTATGAACACCGTTCAAGTGTGGCTGTGGCTCGTGTACGATAAAGAATTGGCTTCCACCTGTATCGCGTCCAGCATGCGCCATTGAAAGAGATCCTGCTACGTGCTTATGCGGATTTCCTTCTGTTTCACAAGGAATCGAATAACCAGGGCCGCCAGCTCCAGTTCCTGTTGGATCTCCACCTTGAGCAACAAATCCAGGGATAACACGGTGGAACGTTACACCGTTGTAGAATCCTTCGTTTGCAAGTTTTTCAAAGTTTTCCACTGTTCCAGGCGCTTCCTCCTGATACAGATCAAATACAATTTTCTCGCCGTTTTCAAATTCAATTGAACCTTTTTTCATAAAAAACAGGCCTCCTTCTGCTTCATTCAACTACCATTGTACGGTTAAATGGCTGCTCCGTAAACTAATTTACACAAAAACATTCGATTTAAGCGGAACATCGTTCTTGATAAGGTCTTCATAGGTTTCACGCTTGACTACAAGCTGTTCCTCACCATTCTCTACAAAAACAACAGCCGGACGCTGGATGCGATTATAATTGCTCGCCATACTATAACCGTAAGCCCCTGTACAGGAAACGGCCAAGAAGTCGTTATCACAAACTTTTGGAAGTTCGATATCCCAGATCAACATATCGCCACTCTCACAGCATTTTCCTGCGATTGAAACGGTTTGCGTTGGTTCTTCGTTCATCTTATTCGCTACAAATGCTTCATACTTGGCTTGATAGAGTGCTGGCCGAATATTATCTGTCATTCCCCCATCAATGGACACATAGTGTCTAACCCCTTCGATCTCTTTTTGAGAGCCGATCGAATAGATTGTCGTGCCCGCATCACCTACAAGTGAACGGCCCGGCTCAATCCAAAGTTCAGGCAGTTCTTGCCCTACAAAGTGAACCATCTGCTTTTTCACTTCTTCAATCATTGCAGAAACGTACTGTTCAGGAGAGAGCGGTGTATCCTCTGATGTATATTGAATGCCGAACCCGCCTCCAAGGTTTACGACACTTGGAAAATAGCTAAAGTTTTCTTCCCACTTCTTAAAGTGACCGAACAACTTTTCAATCGCAAGGGTGAACCCTTCTGTTTCAAAAATTTGAGATCCAATATGACAGTGAATGCCTAAAACGCGAAAGCCTTCAAATACAAGTACTTCTTGAAGTGCTTTGTCTCCTTGACCATTTCCTAGGTCAAATCCAAACTTAGAATCTTCCTGACCTGTAATGATGTAATCATGGGTATGGGCTTCGATTCCTGGAGTTAAACGAAGTAAGATGTTTACTTTTTTGTTCAGCTTGTTGCTCAGCATTTTTAATAATGAGATCTCATGAAAGTTATCCACTACAATACAGCCGACTCCAGCATTAAGGGCAAATTCTAATTCTTCTAAGCTCTTATTGTTTCCATGAAAATGAATTCTCTCAGGTGGGAATTGCGCTTGAAGTGCTGTATAAAGTTCACCACCTGAAACCACATCCAGACTTAACCCTTCTTGCCCGATTAGTTGAAACATGGCGATGGAAGAAAAGGCTTTTGAGGCATAAGCGACTTGATATCCTACCCCATTTTCCTCGAATGCTTTTTTGAAGCCTCTTGCTCTATTTTTAATTAAGGATAGATCGTACAGATAAAGCGGCGTTCCGTATTTCTTCGCTAGATCTACCGTATCTAAACCACCGATCCATAGATGATTATTATCTCCAATTTTTGATGTTCCGTGTAAATTCACAAAAAATCCCCTCTCGTTGTTGATAGAGAATTCAATCCCGACAAATACAAAAGACAGCCGCAACTAAGGCAGGCTGTCATAACCGTACCCTCACGTCGGAATAGCTCTCCACTACAGTTGTAGTGACAGTCCGTTGCTTGTTCAGCAGCGGCCCAGCATAAAAAGAGATGGAGCTCTTTCTACACTTCGGCAAATTGACCTTTCAACATATTTCATCGTCATCCACAAACTCCATATGCTACTCATTCGTTTTGCGCCTCTACCTCATATGAGGCATATTTAATTAGTTATGAATTTAACACAATTTTCAACAATCAGCAAGGGACAGATTAATTAGTTGGCTGTTTTTTGGTGTTCTGCGGATGTACGATACTCGGCCGAACTTTAGAGAGTGGAACGGCTACTCGAATAATGATCTGCAGGAATGCTTTGGGATTAAATGGAATGAACGGCCATAAATAAGGCGTGTTCAGATTCTTAATCGTTGCCATATATATGATCATAATCGTAAAACCAACGATAAACCCAGGAACTTTGAAAAGCATGACCATTATTATCAGAAAGAGCCGCAAAACCCTGTTGGCGATACTTAACTCATAACTAGGTGTAGAGAACGCTCCGATCGCTGCAATCGCAACGTATAAAATAACTTCTGGAACGAATAAACCTACATCTATTGCAATTTGGCCGATCAATACAGCTGCAATTAGACCCATGGCGGTTGATAGTGCACTAGGTGTATGAATGGCCGCAAGTCTTAAGATATCGATCCCGATTTCCGCAAAAATAATTTGGAGAAACAAAGGTATGTTCGTGTGCTTATTGGGACCTATAAAATCAATAAAAGGTGGCAGCAACTGCTCTTCCATCGAGAACAATAGCCACATTGGTACTAAGAATACCGATGCCAGCATACCTGTAAAACGGGTCCATCTTAAAAATGCACCAATGAATGGTGTCTGCCTAAACTCTTCTGCATGTTGTACGTGATGAAAAAGTGTTGTAGGTGTTATGATGACACTTGGCGATGTATCTGTGATGATTAAAACATGACCTTCCATCAAGTGTTGAGCTGCAACATCAGGTCTTTCTGTGTAACGGACTAAAGGAAACGGATTCCAGCCTTGTTTTACTACAAATTCTTCTATCGTCTTATCGGCCATGGGTATTCCGTCGATCTCAATGGAGTTAAGCTCTTTTCTAATAAGGTCAACGAGTCCAGGATCAGCTACATCTTGAATATAAGCCAGACACACATCCGTTTTGGAACGCTCACCTACTTGAAGAATTTCGTGTCTTAATCGTTCATCTCGAATACGCCTTCTCGTAAGAGCAGTATTGATTATAATATTTTCAGTGTATCCATCACGAGCTCCCCTTACCACTTTCTCAATGTCTGGCTCTTCTGGTGATCTTCCTGGATAACTTCTTACATCCACAACGAATGCTTCTTCTTCACCGTCAATGAATATAACGATCAGACCTGAGAGCATACGGTCTACAGCTTCATCCAACGACTTCGTAATCTCTACTTGCTGATGGGCAAGGTGGTTATGTACAAGATCTTTTACTTTACTTGGTGCGCGATGACCATGATCCATATCCATTAGTTCGCGATAGATCATGATGATGAACTCACTGTCGCAAAGTCCCGTACAATAATACAGCTGAAGTTCCTTTTTTAAAACAAAGATCTTTCTGACACCAACATCAAAACTTACACCAATGCCGAGTCGCTCTTTTAAGAACCTTTCCGTATCTTCAATGTTTTTACTGATTGGTGTTTTATTTTTTTCGGCTGCCAATTGATTCGCTCCTTTCTAAAATGAGTTGAATTGCTTTTACAGTAATTGGAGCTCCTTTTTCTATTGCATCAAAACCTGCCATTTTTCCGATGTCCCCGACACCTACTACGAAAGGAAGGTTTAATTCATCGAGGATATAGACGGTATCCCCGTTAATCCTTCCTGTTTCTAGGTCCGGAATCCCACTCTTATCAATACCGAACTCTGTTAGTTCTCCATATCGATCCATAGAACAGTGAACTTTTGTCCATTCTGTAAAATGCGTTTTCGAAGCTACTGCTACAGCACCAATAACCTCTATATCTTTCTGTTGATGAATGTATCTCATCGCATGTTCTCCCGGACCTTCTCCTTTAAATCCACAGTCATCAAACATCACAAGTACAGGGTCATGAGGTGTTTTACGGATCATCTCTACAAGCTCTATACCGCTTTTTCTCGTTGGATTTCCCCAAGATTGTGAAATACAACGTCCTCCAACTTGTTTAGCCGCGTGCTCAACGACTCGCAATGCATACAAATCTCCATCGGTAATGAAAATGACCCGTTTTTTCACCATATGATCACCCCTTTGGTTCAAAGATGACTGCTACTAAAAACCCAAACAAAACAGCAGATGATATCCCGGCAGATGTTAACTCGAAGATTCCCATAGCGATTCCAATAAAACCATGTTCCTCAGCTGCGGCCATCGCTCCATGCAGAAGGGAGTGACCAAAACTGGTAATGGGAACTGTAGCACCTGCACCCGCAAATTTAATCAGGTTATCATAGATACCAAAAGCATCAAGAAGTGCGCCAATAACTACAAAAGAAGTAGTAACATGAGCAGGAGTCAGCTTCATTACATCCATCATCAGCTGGCCGACAACACAAATGGCTCCACCTATTACAAACGCCCAAAAAAATTCCATCTTATTGCCCTCCTTCCGCTCGCTCTAGAACCACACCGTGAGCAACCGTTGGAATACTCTCTTTTTGCTGAACCATTACCGGATTCAATAATGCACCCGTTGCGACCATTAAGACTTTCTTCAGGTTGCCTTTTCGAATCTCGTCTAAGATATATCCGTACGTAACAACGGCAGAACACGCACAGCCACTTCCTCCTGCAAAAACCTGTTGTCCGCTTCGATAGATCATTAATCCACAATCTCGATGATTGTCGGACACATCATAACCTTGCTCTTTTAATAACATCTTAACGATCGGTGCACCGACTCCAGAAAGATCCCCTGTAGCGATTAAATCGTACTCATCAGGCTGAACATCCATCTCTTTAAAATGTGCGGCGATCGTGTCTGCAGCTGCAGGAGCCATCGCTGATCCCATATCAAAAGGATCTTTGATTCCTAAGTCCACAACTTTTCCAACAGTTGCCGATGTAATCTTTATATCTGAGACCTCTTTGCTCACAAGTGCAGCACCAGCACCTGTTACGGTAAACGTAGCTGTATCTGGCTTTTGCCCGCCGTATTCAGTAGGATATCTAAACTGCCTTTCAGCTGTAGCATTGTGGGAGCTTACTGCGGCGACAATCCGATTCGCATACCCGCCATCCACTAAAGCTGCACCTAATGCTAGAGACTCCATTGATGTTGAACATGCTCCGAATACACCTAAAAAAGGTATTCCGTTTCCTCTAGCTGTGTAGTTTGACGAAACAATTTGGTTTAACAAGTCACCTGCCAACAAAAAGTTAATATCTTCTGGCTTCATCTTTACTTTTTGTAAACAAGCATCGATCGCATCTTCCATCAACTGACGTTCAGCAAGTTCCCAATTCTTTTGTCCGCAGTGAAGGTTGTTATACGTTTTATCAAAATAGCTGCCTAAAGGTCCTTCGCTTTCCATCGGACCTACTGCTGTACCTGCAGCATTTAAGTAAATGTTATTTGCAAATTTCCATGTTTGTCTTCCTAATAAATTCATGCCTTCACTCCTTATGTCAAGTGCTGAAAGATGTAGCGGATCATACCGAAAATGTAGGCGGAAACAGCTCCGAATACAATAACAGCTCCAGCTAATTTGAAGAGATTTGTAGCGACTCCTAGTACTAGACCTTCACTTTTATGTTCTAATGCCGCACTCGTAACGGCGTTAGCGAATCCTGTTACCGGAACGACAGAACCCGCTCCAGCAAATTGACCGATCTTATCGTATACTCCGAGTCCTGTTAACAGTGCTGCAATTAGAATGAGCGTGGCAACAGTCGGATTTCCCGCTGTTTCTTGTGTGAAATTAAAGTAAGTCATATAAAACATTTGTATCGCTTGACCGATCGTGCAGATGATTCCACCTACAAAAAAAGCTTTTAAACAATTTAAAACATATGGCGGTTTAGGCTGGATCGACTTAATTTTCTCGGCATATGCCTGCTGTTCTTCTTTAGTTGCCATCGTACAATCACGTCCTTAATGATTAATGTAGTACATCCAATGAAACAAAGATCCTGAGATTTTCCCCAGTACAATCGCCATTAATATAATGATAATCTTCTCTCCGAACCCTACTCTTTTCGCAAGAATCGGGAGTACGTTCAATACTTCTGTTAACGCTGCGGCTAACATCCCAATGAAGATTCCAGTAAACAGACCAATCGGTATTAGAAAGAAAGCTGGAAACCCAATCGAAGCGTTTCTTAGATTCATCCAACCTCCGATTACAGCTCCTAATATGATGCTTAACTCATAACCTCTGATGTATCGATACGTTTTAGAGAGTTGCATCAGTCTAGGTACAATTCCAAGAACCGTTATAAGAGCGACAAGACCAGAGCCTACTGTTATTCCACCACCAAAACCGATAAAGGCAACGAGCAATACTTTAATTCCCATTGATCTTCTTCTCTGTTTCTTTGTTCTCATGAACGATCACATACTGATCAAGGTCTTGCTGATAATTAAACATCTCAACTTCCAAAGGACTTGGTTCTTCATTAAGTCTTTTTCGGAAAAGATGGTTAAAGAAAAGAATCATGCCTAGACCAAGACCGAACGAATAGGGAATCTGCAATAAAAGAGGCTGCTCTTTATAATGCCCTGTTATCATGAAATAGATTTTCTGGTGAACAAGCTGCATGCTTACATCTTCATGAAAATTCATGATCGCAAGAGCCGATCCTGTAAAAAGGAGAAGCCAAACCAAGACAAAATATACTGGAGCCAGCTTTTTTTGTTGCATTTGAATCTCTAGAATCGCTTGTGCTGGTCCGATGGTCTGGACGTCTAAGCCTGGCTCCTTCTTTTGAATCGTAGCGATCACACGCATGACATCAATCACAATCAAATGCTTATCTTCAGGGGTTACTTCGTGGATAATATATCCCTTGATGGCTTCTTCTAATTCATCAGATGCTACAATCTGTGCAACTTCACCAATCGTGACTTTCTGATGCTGAATGACCTGTACGCGTTGACGCATACGCAGGTATACCGTTTTATCCAATTTTCACTTCACCTCTTTCTAAGCGCATTTGTGTTTAGTATGCGATGATGGAATTCTTATCATGCCTCACATTTAACAGCATCCAAAAACTACCACAAGAAAACGTTTCGGGGTTCATTGATGTATCATTGATGTATTTGAAAGTGGTTGATCTCCGTTTCAGGTGCTCCCTTTCCGCGGGGCGACCGGTGAGCCACTTGCCGCTTCGCGCCACTAAGTGTCTCACCTGTCTAGTTACAGCGGCTAGCCCCTCGAGGTCAAAAGCTAAACGGTCAAGAAGGCAAAATGCGCCTTCATAGCCCATTCAGCTTTTGCTTGTCGGGGCTAAAAGAGCCACTTTCACTTTTGAACTGACCGCTCGTGCCGCAGGAGTCTCGCACCCTACACTCCAATCAACCTAATCAGTGATGTTTATAAAGTATCGCTAAAGGCTGTTTGAACTTTAGTTAGTAAGTCATGAAGCTCTAAGACAATTGGAGGCTCTTATGTGTTTTTTGCTAATGCTAAAGACTGTTTGAACTTTTGATTGTGAGTCATAACTATATTTCAATAACTTGAACGGCGTCTTGATAAAACATCTGAATAAAAGGCTAAGCGATTTACATTTAGATTTTTTCTTTTTATACTTCCTATGCAAGTTGATTGGAGCGGAAGGTTGCCGACTCCTAAGGGCGCAAAGCGGAATGAGGCTCACCGTTCGCCCCATGGAAAGCGTGCAACCTGGAGCGGAGATCAACTACCTCTCTAAGAACGACATCCTTTGCTAAAACAAAACAACAAGCAAAAAACCAGATAGGACGTTTAAGTCTCCATCTGGTTTTTCATAAACAATAATATTTTCTTTTCGAGTCTGGATACCTGTACTTGAGAAATGGCCAGCCGGTCGGCTACTTCGGATTGCGTTTGGTCTTTGAAATACCTTAAATAAACAATCAGCCGTTCTCTCTCATCAAGTTTATCCATAATATCCTTTAACGCGATCTTATCGAACCACTTGTTTTCCGAATGATCGGAAATTTGGTCGAGTAGCGTTATGGGATCCCCATCATTCTCATAAACAGTTTCATGTATCGACTGTGGTGCTCGTACAGCATCCTGCGCCATAATCACATCTTCCACTGCGATCTCTAGAAATTCTGCTACTTCTGAAATGGTAGGTGTTCTCCCAAGTGATTTAGATAGCTCATCTTTTGCTTTACGAACTTTGTTACCGGTCTCTTTTAATGATCTGCTGACTTTAACCGTTCCATCATCCCTGATGAACCGCTGTATCTCACCAATGATCATAGGCACTGCATAGGTGGAGAACCTAACATCATAAGAAAGATCAAATTTATCAACAGATTTTAATAGCCCGATAGAGCCGATTTGAAAGAGGTCATCTGCTTCATAACCTCTGTTTAAAAAGCGCTGAACCACAGACCAGACAAGCCGCATGTTCTTTTCAACAATCGTATCACGTGCTGACTGATCTCCATCCTGACTCTGTTTGATCAATAACTTAATCTCTTCATCCTTAAGAAACGGTTCACTTTTGCTGCCTTTCACCTCGACATCCATAGACATACTCCCTTAATTACACATAGCTTTATTTTTGGTTAAGTATTTTGTCAAATGAATCGTTGTTCCGTAAGACGGTTCTGAGATGACTTCTACACTATCCATAAAATTCTCCATGATCGTAAAACCCATACCTGAGCGTTCTAACTCGGGCTTAGACGTATAAAGGGGCTGCCTTGCTTGATCAAGATCACGAATTCCCATGCCTTCGTCACGAATCGTAAGGTGGATCGTATCCTCCTCGATAGCAGCTTCAATATAAACCATTCCGGTTGCTTTGTTTTCGTATCCGTGAATGATCGCATTCGTCACCGCTTCGGATACAACGGTCTTGATCTCTGTCAGTTCATCAACTGTAGGATCGATCTGAGCGATAAACGCAGCAACCGTCACACGTGCGAAGGATTCATTCTGACTTAACGCTGAAAACTGAATCTTCATCTCATTTCTCATTTTTAAGCCACCCCCAAAGCCTGAAGGGCAAGCTCTTCATCTTCTTCAAGCTTGATAATCTTAAATAGTCCTGACATTTCAAAAAGACGTTTTACCGCTGGAGATATGGCGCATACCACCATCTCACCATTCTGACTCTTGATCTGTTTATAACGCCCTAGTATAACGCCTAACCCTGAACTATCCATGAAACTCAAACCTTCTAAATTCAAGACAATATGGTTTACCGTATGCTTCCTTAAATATTCCTCAACTTGTGACCGAAGCATATCTGCTGTATGGTGATCAAGTTCTCCGTCTAAGCGGATGCATAATACGGTGTGTTTAAGTTCCAAATTGACAGCTAATCCCACGCTATCCTCTCCTTCTTTTTTGGATAACGTGAATTTTCTATAAAAAAAGACGAATTCCTTCACTCTTGACAAAACTAGTGGGAATTCGCCTATAACTGTCAAGAAACCATTCAAATTATGAGGATTTTGACATTTGTCCTGCTGTTCGTTTAAAAAGTTTCCACCAAGATGCTTTTTTAACTGTCTCTGATGCCAAAACTGGACTTTCAGTAATCAGCTTGTTCCCGTTATAAATTTTTAAAGAACCAATCTGCTGTCCCTTTTTAACCGGTAATTTCAAATCTTTATCCACGTTAACTTCTGTTTTTACTTTTTTCGCGGTCTCACCTTTTTTCAATAAAAGAGAAATATGTTCAGAAGTAACGACAGGAAGCTTAGACTTTTCTGCTTTCTGAACTTTAACTTCTTTTACAATCTCATGCCTTGCATAGAGTTTTTTTGTTGAGAACTGAGTAAATGCATAGTCAAGCATTGAGGTGACCTGTGCGTTTCGATCTTTAGGAGAAGGGGCTCCCATAACAACTGCGATTACTCTCATACCGTTTTTGTTTGCTGTAGCTGTTAAACAATATTTTGCTTCATTCGTAAAACCTGTTTTCAATCCATCTACACCAGGATAAAATTTTACAAGTCTGTTTGTATTAACAAGCCAAAACTTCTTGTCTGTTTCTTCTCTTAAATAATCTTCATAAAGTCCCGTGAACTTTGTAACTTCCTCATGTTTAAGAAGTTCTTTTCCCATGATCGCCATATCATGAGAAGATGTGTAATGACCTGCTGCAGGAAGCCCCGTAGGATTTTTAAAGAACGTATCGTTTAAACCGAGTTCTTTTGCTTTATCGTTCATACGATTTACAAAAGAATCAACAGAACCAGCGATATGTTCAGCCATTGCGACTGATGCATCGTTAGCGCTTCCGATCGCTATACCTTTTACCATGTCTTCTACACGCATCTCTTCACCAGGTTCAAGGAAGATTTGAGATCCACCCATGCTCGCCGCATACTCACTTACACGGATCTTATCGTTCCAGCTGATCTTTCCTTTATCGATAGCTTCCATGATCAATATCATCGTCATGATTTTTGTCATGCTCGCTGGCGGCAACTTCTCATGGCTATTCTTTTCGAACAGTACACTCCCACTATCTTGTTCCATTAAAATGGCTGAGTGGCTCTGTTCTGCAAGCTTTATTTTTTCTTTTGCTTTTTCTGCTGCATCAGCTTTTGGAATTGCAAACGATGCCAGCAAACAAATACTTAGTAGACCTGAAATAACGCCTTTCATACAGTTCCCTCCATTCATATAGTTATATTTTTTCCATAATTTTTCACTTTATACCGGATCTTCCAACCATTTCAAAGTTCTTGAAGACAAAAAAAGACTCAAGAGTATGAACTCTTGAGTCACCTTACATATCCATTATTTTTTTATTTCTTTGTATACGAGCGGAGGAGCTTCTACAGCTTCTTTTGAGATCGTATAAGCATCACGGATTTTCTTCTTCACATCTTCTACATTCTCAGTGTTGCTGTAGATCGTAACGAGTGAATCACCTTTTGAAACGCGATCTCCAACTTTCTTGTTCAGCATCAAACCAACAGCAAGATCGATTTCTGATTCCTTAGTTGCGCGTCCAGCACCTAAAATCATAGCAGCAGTTCCAATCTCATCTGCAACAATTTCAGAAACATAGCCGTCTTCGTCTGCAGTCAATTCAAATGTATGCGCAGCTTGTGGCATTCTTTCTGGATGATCTACTACAGATTCGTCTCCACCTTGAGCTTTTAAGAATACTTTTAACGTTTCAAGCGCTTTTCCAGAAGTGATTACTTCTTTTAACATCTCACGTGCTTGTTCTAATGAATCTGCTTTTTTCGCCAGATATACCATGTGAGAACCTAATGTTAAGCAAAGCTCTTCTAGGTCTTTTGGTCCCTTGCCACTAAGCGTATCGATCGCTTCTTTGATCTCTAAAGCATTTCCGATCGCTAATCCTAGAGGTTGGCTCATATCAGAGATAACTGCCATTGTATTACGTCCTACTGCATTTCCGATTTTCACCATCGCGTTAGCAAGTTCTTCTGCTTCTTCTGGTGTTTTCATGAATGCCCCTGCACCTGTTTTTACATCAAGCACGATTGCATCAGCACCAGCAGCGATTTTTTTACTCATGATTGAGCTCGCGATCAATGGAACAGAGTTAACCGTTGCCGTTACGTCACGAAGGCCATACAACTTTTTATCAGCAGGTGTAAGGTTTCCACTTTGTCCGATAACAGCAAGTTTATTTTTATTTACTAAGTCAATGAATTCTTGGTTGTCGATCTCAACGTGGAAACCAGGAACAGCTTCTAATTTATCGATCGTTCCACCTGTATGGCCAAGTCCTCTTCCAGACATTTTCGCTACAGGTACATCAAGCGCAGCAACTAGAGGAGCTAGCACAAGAGTCGTTGTATCACCAACACCGCCTGTTGAGTGCTTGTCTACTTTAATCCCCTCGATCGCAGAAAGATCAATCTGATCACCTGACTCAACCATCGCCATTGTTAAATGAGCTCGTTCTTCAGTAGTCATATCTTTAAAGTATACAGCCATAGCAAATGCAGACATTTGATAGTCAGGAATATCACCGTTTGTATAGTTTTGAATAATAAAATCGATCTCCGCTTTTGTTAGTTCTTTTCCATCACGCTTTTTTTGAATCAAATCAACCATTCTCATGTTAATAGCACCACTTTCTTATCACTTTACATATGAAGATATTTTTAAAAAGTTAATTAAAATACTTTGGAATCTATCTACTGAACTGTTAGATTTCCTTAACGATTCCTTTAACTAAAGAAAGGAAATTGGATTTTACCATCTCTGTTGTTTCCATTACCTCATCATGTGTTAACGGTTGATCCAAGATACCTGCAGCCATGTTAGAGATACAAGAAATACCCAGAACTTTCATTCCAGTATGACGAGCGATGATTACTTCTGGAACCGTAGACATGCCAACAGCATCTGCTCCCCATACACGAAGCATTCTTACTTCTGCAGGTGTTTCATATGAAGGGCCTGTATTTCCAGCGTAAACACCTTCTTTTAATGAGATGTTTAAGTCTTTTGCTACACTGCGTGCAACATCTTGTAAAGATAACGTGTAAGCTTCGCTCATATCTGGAAAACGAACGCCAAACGAATCATCATTCGCACCAATTAACGGATTGTTACCAAAGTTATTGATGTGATCAGTGATCAACATTAGATCTCCAGCTTCAAAATCCTTGTTCACCCCGCCTGCAGCGTTCGTTACAACAATTGTTTCTACACCGATCAGTTTCATCACACGTACAGGAAACGTTACTTTTTCCATCGAGTATCCTTCGTAATAATGAAAACGCCCTTGCATCGCTACTACTTGTTTTCCAGCCAATTCACCAATAACAAGCTGACCAGCGTGACCTTCTACAGTGGAAACAGGAAACTCAGGAATATCTGAGTATGGAATAATAACCGGGTTTTGAATTTCTTCAGCTAGAATTCCTAGACCAGAACCTAAGATCAAACCTATTTTTGGAGCAGAAGTAAGTTTTGATTGGATAAAATCAGCAGATGTTTGTAATTGTTTTGACATGTTCATTTCCCCCTTAACTTAACCTTAAAGTTGATTTAAAAAGCTTTGGCCGATACTAGGTTTTTTTACATCATAAATCTCAGCGATCGTTGCACCAATATCAGCGAACGTATTACCTACGCTAAGTTCTTTACCTTTTTTAATGCCTTTGTAATATACCATTAATGGCACATATTCACGTGTGTGATCTGTTCCGTGATGAACAGGATCGTTTCCATGGTCTGCCGTGATGATAAGGAGATCATCTTCTTTAAGCTTTTCTAGAACTTCTGGTAATCGAGCATCAAATTCTTCTAATGCTTGTCCATACCCTTTAGGATCTCTTCTATGTCCAAACAATGCATCAAAATCGACCAAGTTCAAAAAGTTAAGACCTGTAAAGTCTTCATCCATAGATTTCACAAGCTTGTCCATTCCATCCATGTTCGATTTCGTGCGAATGGCTTTTGTAACACCTTCACCATCAAAGATATCAGAGATCTTACCTAGTGCGATGCTGTCGTAACCTGCGTCTTCTAACTCGTTCATTACCGTTCTTCCGAAAGGTTTTAAAGCGTAGTCGTGACGGTTAGACGTTCTTTCAAATGCTCCTGGCTCACCTTTAAACGGACGAGCTATGATTCTTCCCAGCATATACTTGCCTTCACGTGTCATTTCTCTTGCCGTTTCACAGATCTCATATAATTCTTCTAGAGGAACTACATCTTCATGAGCTGCAATCTGAAGCACTGAATCTGCTGACGTGTACACGATCAACTTACCAGTCTGTACATGTTCTTCTCCAAGCTCAGTAATAATCTCTGTACCTGAAGCAGGCTTATTACCAAGAATTCCTCTGCCCCATTTTTCTGTAAGCATATCAATCAACTCATCAGGAAAGCCATCTGGAAACGTTTGAAAAGGCTCCTTAATATGAAGTCCCATGATCTCCCAGTGCCCCGTCATCGTATCTTTACCATTTGAAAGTTCAGGTAGTTTCGCGTAATGACCGATTGGATTCGTTGCCTTTTCAACACCCTCCATCGTCGAATCAATATTTCCAAGTCCAAGCTTCTCCATATTTGGAACGTTGAGGCCATTCATTTCACGAGCAATATGGCCTAGCGTGTGAGCTCCTTTATCTCCAAATTTTTCTGCATCTGGGGCTTCACCGATTCCTACAGAATCCATTACGACTAAAAAAGTTCTCTTAAAACGTGATTGTTTCATCTTGTCCTCCTGAAATTCGTACATTCACTTTATTTACTATTTCCTTTTAGCAGAAACAACAAACAAATCCTTAATGATGTCAGAAGTCTGACATCTTGTTATAAAAAGAAAGCTCACGCCCTCGGATGGAAGGCGGAGTATACATCTTTTAATCTCGTTTTTGTTACATGCGTATATATTTGTGTGGTTGAAATATCAGCATGTCCCAACATCTCTTGCACTGCACGAAGATCCGCACCGTTTTCTAACAGATGAGTAGCGAACGAATGGCGAAGTGTATGCGGCGTGAGTTCTTTTTCAATATGAGCTTTTCTTGCTAGTTGCTTTAATATCTTCCAAAATCCTTGTCGAGATAAACGATTTCCGTGATGATTTAGAAAGAGTGCATCCGTTTTCTTGCTTTTTAACATGATTGACCGTCCATCTTGCAGATATCGTTCGATTGCTGTTTGGGCCATTTTCCCAAGAGGGATAATTCTTTCTTTATTCCCTTTACCTATACAGCGGATGAATCCCATATCTAGGTGAACATCTCCTATATTAAGCTGAACAAGTTCTGAAACTCGAATGCCTGTTGCATACAATAGCTCGAGCATGCCCTTGTCTCTTTGAGAAAAGGGATCGTTTGCAGCAGGTGTGTCTAATAATGCTTCAACCTCTTCTGTGGATAATACTTTAGGAAGCTTCCGCTCTGTTTTAGGTGTTTCAATATGTACAGAAGGGTCTTGACTGGAGACTTTTTCTCTTCGAAGAAACTGGTGAAAAGACCGAATAGACGCAATGTTGCGCGCTAGCGTCGTGGAAGCCTTACCATTCTCTTTTAAAAATAAAAGATACCCCATTATATGATTACGGTCAATCTCATGAATCGTTTCAAGAGATTCGACTTTTTCGAGATATCGTACATATTGAGTTAAATCTCTCTTATAGGAGTCGATTGTGTTCTTTGAGAGGGCTCGTTCTACAATAATGTATTGAAGAAAATCCTGAACATGTTCGTTCACTCTACCCCTCCTTACTCACCCGTTTGATAAAAATAAAAAAGTCTTTTTACAGGGTTTGAGTCCTTATCAGAACTCAAGTTAAAGACTTTAACAGCTTTACCTTTTGGTTCGTCATATCTATGATAGTTTTCATATTCTGAATTAATCCAAAGCAAACCGAAATAAAACACGAGCGTGCAAATTGAAAAAGCAAAGAACACCTTTGTTGTATTCCAAACGATTTTCATCCAGGAAATCATCATGTCCACCCCTGTCCTCATATAGTACAGGTTATGCCCACATGTTCCCCGATTATACATAAAACTTAAATCTACACCTCATACGTTACCCGATTCTTCGGACTTTGTAAATATTCTTTGCCTAATATCTTCTAAGTGAGTATGAAATCCTTTTCGAAGATACCTACCAACTCGAAAATTGTTGAACAAAAACAAAAAGGAAGCGCTACTCTTCGCTTCCTTTACCTTCATTATTATCCTTAGGATGACATCTGTGACAGATTCCATGAAATGTAAGTCTGTGATCTTTAATTTTGAAATTCCAGCCTTCTTCAACTACTTTTTCCACATCGCCAAGAAGGTCTTCTTGTATTTCATCCACCGCTCCACATTCGATACAAACGAGATGATGATGAAAATGGTCCGCACCCTCTGTTCTAAGATCGTAACGGGAAACCCCATCACCAAAGTTAATCTTATCTACTACTTTAAGCTCGGTTAAGAGTTCCAGAGTACGGTAAACGGTCGCCAAACCAATTTCTGGCGCCTTTTCTTTTACGAGCAGATAAACATCTTCCGCACTTAAGTGATCTTCTTCGTTTTCGAGGAGGACTCTAACGGTCGCCTCACGCTGTGGAGTCAGCTTATAGCTTTGTGAATGCAGCTGTTTTTTGATACGGTCGAGTCTGCTTTCCATACCCTTTTCCTCCTTATGTACACACAAGATAATTATAAGCATGGAGAAAAAAGTTGTCAATTTAAACTCATTTTAATTAACGATTTAAACTTATTATTAACAAATAATTATTATCCAGAAACTAAATCGACCATTTTATAACTTGCTCCATCAGTGCTGGGGTAAAGAAAGCTTCCATCGTTGAGGCAAGCAGAACCATTACACCTACCCCTGCAACCAAAAGTGTATATCTTAAAAGCTGTGGCAAAAAAGGCATATGGTGTCTTTTAAAAGCAAGCTGACGAATCATCTTAAATGAAAAAGCCACTGCTGCTACTGTTACAATAATGAAAGCTGGAATTAATAGTACGTTCTGCGGCAGAACCGACACAAAAGATAATAAAAAGCCATACCATCCCATTTGATTCACTAAGAAGCCTACAGTAAAACCAATTACTACTCCTTTTAAGAACAGCATAACTAAGATAACAGGCAGACCGATCACGGATAGTCCTAGAATCCACATTAGACCCATATATTTTAGATAATGGCCAAAACTTTGAAAGAACATATCTGTTTTGCTCGTAAAGCCACCTTCCGCAGCTTGAACAAAAAAACGTGATAAATACGTGTATAGATCTTGTTTTTGATTCAGACTCAACGAATTTACGATAATTGCTCCAAAGATGACACCCATTAAAAAGAGAACACCAACAAACGCATACAAGGTCTTATTCTCTTCTAGATGCCGCTGCATATAATAACGCGCACTCTCCATATGTAAGCCTCCTCCACCGAATCTCTTAATCCTATTCTATGAATCAGGGGAGAAGGTATGTCTTATTTTTTGTTTTTACTAGGATGGTTTACAATTACTTTTCCATAAGTTCCACCACCGCCTATTTGGACAGAGAGGTCTCCGTTTCTAGCGGATAGGATCTGTTCTACTATAGCTGGTTTAACAATTTCTTTAAGTTGATCTTCTGTAGAAGAATGTATGATATCCATATCTGTTCCGATCGCTTCACGAAGTTTCACCAAAGATTTTGGACCTAATCCTGGTATGAACTCCAGCGGTATCTGATGAATATAAGGTGGTCTGTTTACTTTACTTGTCTTTGTACCTTGAAGTTCTTTGATCCGGTCGTTGACTCCCTTTACAAACTTCTTACTTCCACATTTATTGCAGCTGTCACTGTTCGGAAGAAAAACTTCTAAACATGTTTCACAGACCGAATTATAATATTTTCCGAGATAAGGATTCAGGCCATAATTAGCAATAATCTCTCTACCATTTTCTCCTTGAAGAGCCATACTGAATTCTTTAAAAGTTGGTTCCTTCAAGGAAAGCATCTGATATTCACGTGCAATCTTCTCTAATGAGTGTGCATCTGAATTCGTCAGGAAAGTGAATGAAGAAAGCTCTTCTAGTCGGGATGCCATCTCTGTATTCGAGCTTAAACCTAATTCAACACCATCTATCATAGACGGATCTAACACTTCCGTTAGAGATGAGCCTACTCCTTTTCCGTATAAACTTTTAAATGGAGTAAAAATATGAGCAGGAATAAATAATCCGCCAGAATTTTTCACAAAGTGTTGTAGGTCAAGAGCACTGCCGTACATTCGCTGTGAACTTAAATGGATATTCTTCATTCGAGAAGATAGCCAAAGACTTAAGTTCTCCATTGCAGCAAGGCTAGGCATGTATACAAGAACGTGAATCGGGCCTTTACAATGTTCATCGTTAATTTCGATCTCGGCTCCAGGTATGAGTGTTAATCCATCAATCGATAAGCCGCCTTCTTCTAGCTCTTTCAAGGAACCTTCTTGTTTAAGCTCTTTTAATTCTTGAATTACTTCAGGTGAATGACAATCGATGATTCCTATGACATCCATCCCTTTTACATGATTGGCTACATGTAAGATATTGCGGAGTGTCAGGGATCTTGAACCTGTAATCTTAATCGCTTTTCCTGTTCGAGATGCTCCAATGTGAATATGCATATCAGCAAAGAACGGTAGAAGTTTATTTTTTGACTGCACGAGTTAACTCCATATACATAACACTGTAAGCTGTTTTTGCATCATGAATCTTTTCTTCTCTCATTAATTCTTTCGCTTCATCTACGCTTAATTCGAGGACGTTCAAGAATTCATCTTCATCTGTCATCTGATTACCTTGTTTTGTAAGAGTGTTCGTATAGTAGAGATGAATCAGTTCGTCTGCAAACCCTGGCGAGGTGTAGAAAGAACCGATAGACTCCATAGATTCACAAGCAAAACCCGTTTCTTCTAACAATTCGCGCTTGGCACACTCTAAAGGGTCTTCTCCTTTTTCAAGCTTACCTGCCGGAATTTCGATAATCGTCTTTTCGAGTGGTTTACGGAACTGCTCTACCATTAACATCTTACCTTCATCTGTTACGGCTAGTACGGCAACTGCTCCAGGGTGTTTAACAACCTCTCGTTTTCCTGTCTTCTTATTCGGCAGTTCAACTTCTTCTATATATAGATCAATAACTTTACCGCTGTATATCTGTTCTTTGCTTATCGTTTTTTCGTATAAGTTTTCCATTTTCCACACTCCAATGGTCTATTTATCTTCTTTTCTACATAAAGTCTATCATACTTTGGAATACTGCATTTAATAGGACGATGAGGGAGGCATAGCAGATGAAGATCTATCTACAACCTAAAGGGATCACCCTTGTGGGTAAGGCATGGCAGATCAAATATATGCTACAAACTTATATGAAGCAGCATGAACTTGTTCAAGACTGGATCAACGCCACGTCTCCTAAAAAATAAACGCAGCTTAACGGCTAACGATGTGAATTTATATTCGCATCTTTTTTTGTGCGGACTTTTTCCTTTTTTTAGATCATTATGATAGGTTTAAAGCAGAAACAAATCGAATGAAGTTGAGGTGATTAGAATGGAGAAAAGAAGACTAGGTTCTTCTGATTTGTATGTGAGTGAACTGAGTTTAGGATGTATGTCACTTGCACCTGAGCTTAGAAACGAGAACGAGAGAATCGTAAAGACAGCACTCGATCATGGTATTAATTACTTTGATACAGCCGATTTATATGGCTTCGGGTGGAATGAAGAGTTTATTGGAAAAACACTAAAAGAAGTTAGACAAGATATCATTCTTGCGACAAAAGGTGGCAACGATTGGAACCAGCCAGGAGATGGATGGCAATGGAATCCTTCTAAAACTTATATTAAATCTGCGTTAAAGGATAGCTTAAAACGTCTACAAACTGATTACATCGATCTCTACCAGCTTCACGGAGGAACAATCGATGATCCGCTTGATGAAACGATCGAAGCTTTTGATGAACTCGTGTCTGAAGGATATATCCGTTATTATGGTATTTCTTCTATACGGCCTAACACGATTAAATATTTTGCAGAGCACTCGAATATTCAAAGTATCATGATGCAATACAGTTTATTGGATAGACGTCCTGAAGAACTGTTTCCTTATCTCAATACAAAGGATATAAGTGTGATCGCAAGAGGTCCTGTTGCAAAAGGATGGTTGAGTGAAAAAGCATTTCAAAAGAGTGCTGATGGCACGTTTCTTCATTACACAGGCGCAGACATACAAAAAAGGATCGAGAAGTCTAAAGATGTCTTAGGCGATAAGAACATCACACACGCAGCTTTGCAATATGTGTTGAGTCAAAAGCCAGTGGCAACTGCAGCTGCTGGTGCGAGCTCAGTTGAACAACTTTTAGAAAATATTAAAACCTTTGAATCTACACCTTTAAGAGAAGCGGAGTCAGAGTCATTGCGCTCTCTTTTTCCAGTTGAAATCTACGAAACGCACCGAGCATAATCCAATAGAAAAAGTCCCGTTGCAGCGATATCGCTCCACGGGACTTTTTTTATACTAGTTTTAGTAACATCGCAATTCCTTGCCCACCGCCAATACAGAGGCTCGCTATACCGTACTTTTCTTGACGTTGTTTCATTTCATAACTCAATGTAAGCAACAGTCTTGCGCCACTCGCACCTACAGGGTGACCGAGTGCAATCGCTCCTCCGTTTACATTCGTTTTTTCGCGATCTAATTGTAGTTCTTTTTCTACAGCTAAGTATTGAGAACTAAACGCTTCATTTATTTCAAACAAACCAATGTCATCGATCGTAAGACCTGTTTTTAGAAGTAGTTTCTGAATAGCTGGTACTGGACCGATACCCATCACCGATGGATCGACCCCTGTTACTGCCCATGAAACAATCTCTACGAGCGGTTTTAAACCTTTCTCTTTGACCGATTTTTCATGAGCAAGAATGAGTGACACGGCGCCATCGTTAATAGAAGAAGAATTTCCCGCTGTAACTGTTCCGTCTTTTTGAAATGATGGCCTCAAATCTCCAAGCAAAGAAACAGATGTTTCAGGTTTGATCCCTTCATCCTCTGTAAAGAGAGCTCCGTTTTTTAGCGGTACTGAAACGATCTCTTTTGTAAATCTTCCACTCTCTCTTGCTTCAGCCGCTTTTCTATGACTTAGACTTGCGAACTCATCTTGCTCTCCTCTTGAAATGGCATATTGATCAGCTAAATTTTCAGCTGTAATACCCATGCCACACCCGATGTATTCATCACTTAACGTCTGAAGAAGCATATCATCAAACGTGATCGGGCCAAACTTTTGATTATGAAACCGGTGGTGAAAAGAAACGTGTGGCGACTGTGACATATTTTCAATGCCTCCAGAAAGCGCGATTCCTTCTTCCTGATCACGTAGGTTCTGCACGGCTGAAACGACTGCTTGCAGGCCAGATCCACATAAGCGGTTGACAAGCATGGCAGGAACGTCTGATGGCACTCCTGCTTTTAAAGCAGTATGTCTCGCTACATATGCGGCATTCTTGCTTGAATGAATAACATTACCATAAACTACATCCGTTATATCTGCTGGAGAAATGTTGGCACGTTTCATCGCCTCTAGAGCAGATATCTCACCTAGGTCTGTCGGACTCACACCAGTCAAGGATTTTCCATATGATCCGAACGGCGTTCTAGCCCCATCTATGATATAGATAGTCATGTGGTTGCACCTCTTTATTTAAAAGATTAAGAACCCTTGTATTGATCATGAATCTTCTTCGTGTAATAAATATTTATCACAAGGACATACCTTAATAAGCGTTTAACTTAACATCCTCTGCGACAGACAGTTTGGCCTCGGTTGAATTCACCACATCCTCAACGGAATATCCTTCTGCTACTTCTCTTAAGACGAGACCTTTTTCAGAAACGTCCATGACAGCTCGATCAGTAATGATTCGTTCCACGACTCCTTTACCTGTTAGGGGAAGCTGACATTCCTTTAAGATTTTACTGTCACCTGCTTTGTTCACATGTTCCATGATGACGATGATCTTCTTTGCTCCATGCACAAGGTCCATTGCCCCGCCCATTCCTTTTATCATCTTTCCTGGGATCATCCAGTTGGCTAGATCCCCATTCTCTGAAACTTCCATTCCGCCTAGTATCGCGATATCGATGTGACCGCCGCGGATCATAGCAAACGACTCAGAACTGTCGAAGTAAGATGCACCTTTAATAGCCGTGACGGTTTCTTTTCCTGCATTGATCAGGTCAGGATCAACTTCACTTTCAAGTGGATAAGGTCCGATTCCCAAAAGCCCGTTTTCTGACTGTAGAACAACCTCTTTATTATCGGAAATAAAATTGGCAACCATCGTCGGCATTCCGATCCCTAAATTTACATAGAATCCTGATTCGATTTCTTTTTCAGCTCTTTTTGCAATTCTTTCTCTAATATTCATAATGGTTTCCCTCCTTTTATCCTTTTTTTACAGTGAGTCGTTCAATGCGTTTTTCTTGTGTTCCAACAATCAACTTTTGAACATATACACCTGGTGTATGTATGTAATCAGGGTGCAGATCACCGATCTCAACAATCTCTTCTACTTCAGCAATCGTCACCTTTCCAGCTGCTGCAATCATCGGATTAAAGTTACGAGCCGTTTTGTTATAGATCAGGTTTCCTGCTTTATCTCCTTTTGCTGCTCGAATCAAACTAAAGTCAGCTACGATTCCTTCTTCAAGCAGATATTCCTTACCGTTAAACGTACGTGTTTCTTTTCCTTCAGCAATTGGTGTTCCTACTCCTGCTGGAGTATAGAACGCAGGAATGCCTGCACCGCCTGCTCTAATTCTTTCCGCAAGTGTACCTTGTGGGATTAAATCTACTTCAATCTCACCTGATAATACTTGTCTTTCAAATTCTTTGTTTTCACCAACGTAAGATCCGACCATCTTTTTGATCTGTTTATTTTTTAATAGAAGGCCCAGACCCCAGTCATCCACTCCACAGTTGTTTGAGATGACGGTAAGATCTTTCGTACCTTTTTCGACTAGTGCTAAGATTAAGTTCTCAGGAATTCCAACAAGACCGAACCCTCCTACTAAAAGAGTAGATCCATCTTTTATATCTGCTACAGCTTCAAGTGCTGAGTTCAATATTGGTTTCATTTTTCTCTCTCCTTTTTACGCTCATTGTCTTTAAACAGTCATTTATTCTTCTTCGTTCTCAAAAACCGACGCTACCCCTTGGCCACCACCAATACAGAGCGTTGCAAGACCTCGTTTTGCATTTCTGCGTTTCATCTCATGAAGCAATGTCACGACGATTCTTGCGCCGCTTGCTCCGATCGGATGCCCGAGCGCAATCGCTCCACCGTTTACATTCAATTTTTCTTTATCAAATTCAAGATCCTTGCCAACCGCTAGAGATTGACTTGCAAATGCTTCATTGGCTTCAACCAAGTCAAAGTCATTCATGCTTAACTCTGTCTTTCTTAAAACTTTTTTAACAGCTTCCACTGGTCCGATTCCCATCACTTCTGGTGCAACACCAGCACTTGCATTCGCTTTTACAACGGCAATTGGTTTCAATCCTAGTTCTTCTGCTTTCTTTCTGCTCATCACAACAAGTGCTGCAGCGCCATCATTGATGCCTGACGCGTTACCTGCTGTTACCATTCCATCTTTCTTGAACGCAGGGCGAAGCTTCCCTAGCTTTTCAGCCGTTGAACTTGGTTTTGGGTATTCATCTGTATCAACAATAATCGGATCACCTTTACGTTGAGGAATCTCTACCGGCGTGATCTCGTCATTAAATTTTCCTTGTTCTTGCGCTTGTGCACATTTTCTTTGGCTTTCTGCTGCAAACTCATCTAGCTCTTCACGAGACAATGAGTGCGTCTCGCATAAGTTTTCCGCGGTGATTCCCATGTGATAATCACCAAATGCACACCATAATCCATCTTGAATCATGGAATCTACCATCGGAGCATTACCCATTCTGAGACCATCTCTCGCCCCGTTCAAAAGGTAAGGAGCTTGGCTCATGTTTTCCATTCCACCGCAAACGATAATATCTGCTTCATCTAGCCAGATTGCTTGGCACGCGAGATGGATCGCCTTGAGACCTGAACCGCACACTTTATTAATCGTCATACTGGATACCTCGTTCGGTAAACCAGCTTTAATAGCCGCTTGTCGGGCTGGGTTCTGTCCGAGGCCTGCTTGCAGCACATTGCCCATGATGACTTCATCTACTGAATCCTTCGGGACACCAGCTTTATTCAATGCATCTTTGATCGCGATCGCTCCTAATTCTGTTGCCGCAACCGTTTTAAAGCTTCCCATAAAGCTTCCGATCGGTGTTCTGACAGCGCTTACAACTACAGCATCTCTCTCCCTTGAAACCATTCCTAGTCTCCTCCTTGTGGATCTCTATTAAATTTCTGAAAATTCCTTTTTATCATACCATAACAATTTAAATGTGTTGCAACAGACGATTTTTTTTAGTTAAAATAACCATAGGAAAACGTTTTCAAGAAAGGGGTTTACACTAGTGGACTTACCTGAAAGGGTTACGCTTATAGAAGTTGGACCGCGAGATGGTCTTCAAAATGAAAAGAATTTAATACCTGCAAAGAATAAGATAGAATTTATTTCCCTGTTAAAAAATGCCGGATTTCAAGAGATGGAGCTCACTTCATTCGTTTCACCAAAATGGGTTCCTCAAATGCAAGATGCTTCTGTCATCATTGATAACTGCTTGGACGATCAACGAAATTTTGTCCTCGCTCCAAACCAAAAAGGAATTGACTTAGCTGTTGAATCGGGAGTGAAACATATTGCTGTATTCGTAGGTGTCAGCGATACGTTCAATAAGAAGAATATAAACAAAACAACAGAAGAAAGTATGAATGAACTACGACCTCTTATTGAAGATTTAAAGCGCAGAGGATTCTTTGTGAGGGCTTGTATCTCAACTAGTTTTTATTGCCCATTCGAAGGCAAGATCGATGAACAGGACGTTTTAAAAATTTGTCTGGATTTTGAAGATATGGGTGTGGATGAACTAAGTGTTGCAGATACGATTGGTATGGCCAATCCAGCAGAATGTTTTGAACTTTTTACACTTTTAAAACATCATCTGCGTGGAACAACACTTTTAACCGCTCATTTTCATGATACGAGAGGAATGGCTCTTGCTAACATTTTTGCCAGCCTTCAAGCCGGCATCGACCGTTTTGATACATCTGCTGGAGGGCTTGGCGGTTGTCCGTTCGCACCTGGAGCTTCAGGTAACGTGGCTTCTGAAGACGTTGTTCACATGCTTTCTCAGATGGGAATATCCACAGGGATTCACCTCGATAAGCTACTTGAAGCTGCAGCCTACATATCTCCTCGTCTCTCAAAACCTGTTTCAAGCAAGCAGTTTCAACTGTTAAAGAACGTTCCTCAGCCTTAAAAAAACAGAACACGGGCTTCTTACATGCCCGTGTTTTGTTTCGTTCTATCATAATATTTCATTGAAGGATTCAGCATCTCAACAGGACTTTTTAATGAAAAATGGTTGCCTGCTGGTGCATCAATGGTCATCTTTTCAGCAAAGAATACAGCTGTATTGTATTCCATGAATAGATCTGGACCGTTCGTCTCAATTTTGGTATCGTTCTCCTCTGTTTGATCGACGAGAACAAGGGCAGCTACACCGCTCACAACGCAGCCACAGCCTTCTGTATCATGTTTGAGCTTCAGGTACCCTTCTTTTCCCTGTACCTTCTTTTCCAATCGGGTTAATGCTGCATCTGTAAATACAATTTCCATACTGTTTTATGACTCACCTTTCTTCTTTAGAACTTTAATCGCCCAGTTACACCATGATAACCAGCTTTCCATATATCGAATGCCGTATTCACTTGTTAAAAACTCACCAAGTTCGTTTTTTCCATACGTTCCTTTTGGAAAGTGCTCTTCTTGCCATTTTTTCGTCATCATCAGTCCCATCTGATGGTGTTCTTTACTTTTTTCTAAAAAAGCAATCGCTTTGTCTGTCGGGATAAAATGAAACATGGATACCCTCAATAACAAATCGTCTTTCAGCTTTGGTGCATTTACAGGTTTATTCAGCATCCATTCAAGCAGCTGTTCAAAACCTTTGTCCGTGATCGCATATATCTTCTTATCAGGATAATCACTCTGCTGTACGGTCTTTGATTGTGTAAGTCCTTCTTCTTCCATCTTTAAGAGTTCTCTATAGATCTGCGTGTGATGGGCTGTCCAAAAATGAATAACTGTTTCTTTAAATTGCTGTGTTAGCTCGTAACCTGTTGCTTCATTTTTCGCCAATAAACCTAACAGCGCATACCTTAACGCCATTTGATACCCTTCTTTCTTTCTGTTCTGCTTTGCATTGTAACACATTTTTCACAAATATTTTATTCTTAATACTTGATATAAATCTTATACAGCTATTATATTATATATAAACATATGTGAAAATACACATATGAAAAATAAAAACATACGTAGGAGAGGAAACAATGAACTGGTTAACACGATTTAGTTTAAAAAATCCAGTAGCAATATTCATCTTTTCATTTTTACTCATTGTTGGTGGAGTCTTCTCATTCACGAACTTGAAAGTGGATTTGCTGCCAAACGTTGAGTTTCCACAGCTGACCGTTCAAACCGTTTATCCAGGAGCATCTCCTGAAGATGTGAACGAACAAGTAACGGACAAACTTGAAACACAATTGAAGCAAGTTGAGGATGTCAAAACCGTTAAGAGTTCTTCGAACGAAAGCGTATCTATCATTAGTATGGATTTTCCTTTCACCGCAAATATGGATGAGGTAGAAGATCAAGTCAAATCCATCATTTCAGAAACGGATCTTCCTGAAGATGTGGAACCAGAGGTAAGCCGTTTCTCATTTGGAACGATTCCTATCTACAATATTTCTCTATTCCCTGAAAAAGAAGGAGAAAACATCCAAGCATTCGTGAATGACGAATTAGTTCCAGAACTTAAAAAGATCCAAGGTGTGAACAACGTATCTGTAGGTGGTGTTAAAGAAACATTCGTCTCGATCACACTTGATAAAGAAAAAGCAAAAGAAGCTGGCATCACCTTAAACGCTGTTAAAGAAGCAATCAACAGCCGTGACCTCTCTTTTCCTGCTGGTACCGTAACCGATGACTCGATTACAGTCCCAGTTCGTGTTGAAGAAGTAGTCGATACAGTTGCCGAACTAAAGGAGATTACAATCTCTTCAAGTCAAGGCGCACCTACACAGTCTCCTGGAGAATCTGGCGGAGGAGCACCAGGTGAAGCAACTCAACCTGGAGGCGGAGCACCTGGGGGAGCACAAGCACCTCAAGCACCAGCAAACTTAAAGCTTGGTGATCTTGCTGAAGTTAAAGAAACAGATGATGTTAGTGAAATCACAAGATATAACCAAAAAGCTTCACTCTCTATGGCCGTAACAAAGAAACAAGATGCAAATACGGTCGAAGTGGCTGACAAAGTTTTAGAAGTACTTAACAAAAATAAATACGATGATAAGTTAGACTATGCGATTGGTTTCGGCCAGGCAGAAGGCATTAAAGACTCTGTAAACACGCTAGTTAAAGAAGGACTATTTGGAGCATTGTTCGCTTCTTTAGCCGTATTGATATTCCTTCGCAACTTCAGAGCAACCATCATCGCCATCATCTCAATTCCGCTTTCACTGCTCGTGTCGGCTATCTTCTTAGACCGTCTTGATATTACTTTAAATATCATGACACTAGGTGGAATGGCAGTAGCCGTCGGACGTGTTGTAGATGATAGTATCGTAGTTATCGAAAATATCTTTAGGAGAATCCGTAAAACAGATGGTGACTACGACCGTGATGAGTTGATCATTGATTCTACACGCGAAATTTTAAAAGCGATCGTGTCTTCTACGATTACAACCGTCGTTGTATTCTTACCACTCGGTCTTGTCGGCGGTATCACAGGTGAGTTCTTCTTGCCGTTCGCATTAACGGTTGTATTCGCATTATTAGCATCATTGATCGTTGCTGTTACGATCGTACCGATCCTAGCAAAATATGCATTTAAAACCGTTAAACCAGAAAAGAACGATGGTCCATTGCAACGTGGTTATGAAAAACTGATCAAAGCCTCATTGAACCATAAAATTCTAGTTCTTTTCACTTCATTCATTCTTTTAGGCGGATCTTTCTTCCTTGCAACAAAGCTTGGAATGGTGTTCCTGCCGAATGAAGAACAAAAAACATTAACGATTAACGTTGAATTACCTGCAAGTACAAATGTAACAAAGACGAACGAAGTGTCTTTAGAAGTTGAAGAGTACCTCTCTAAGCGCGGTACGATTGAAGATGTAACAGCTGGTATCGGTTCTCGTGATTTCCAAACCGGTCTTAAGCGTCAAAATGTTGCCAACTATTTTGTTAACCTCAAAAAAGAAGCAAACATTGATACAGAATTAAAAGAGCTAGAAAAAGATATTAAAGAAATCACAGACGAAAAAGCAGAAGGAACCGTAATCAGCTTGCAGGAAGTTTCAAGCGGCGGGCCTCCAGCTAATAACGAAGTCAATATTGATCTATATTCAAACAACTTAGAAGATCTGCAGAAAGCAGCAAGTGAAGTTGAAGAGTACATGAAGACGATTGATTCGATCAAGTATGTATCAAACAACTTTAAAGATACACAAAAACAATGGGCTGTTGACATTGATACTGAAAAAGCAGCTGAAAAAGGCGTATCAGGCTTCGCTATTCTAGGAGCAGTCTCAGATGTAACAAAACCTGTTGAAGTAGGAGAACTGACATTAGACGGCGATGAAAAGAACGTGAAAGTTGAATATGACGAAGCAGTTAAATCTCTTGATGAGATCAAGGACCTAACTGTATTTGGTTCATCAGGTCCGGTTAAGATCTCAGACGTTGCTGAGGTAACAGAGAAAGATACCGTAACTGGAATCCAAAAGCTTGATGGTAAGATCTATGCGCAAGTCTCTGCACAAGTAAAAGGTGACAACGTTCAAAAAGTAACACAAGATGTTATTAAAGGCGTTGAAGATAATGTAGACCTTCCTTCTTCTGTATCTACAGAAGGTGGCGGAGGAAGCGAAGAAACGATGGATACGTTCAAAGATCTTGGCCTTGCGATGCTAGTTGCCATCGGTCTCGTTTACTTAACGATGTTGATCACGTTTGGTCGAGCTCGTATTCCATTCATCATCCTTTCTTCTCTCATATTCGTTCCGGTTGGAGCAATTGGTGGATTATATTTAATCAACGAACCATTGTCTGTAAGTGCGATGATCGGAATACTGATGCTGATCGGTATCGTTACAACGAATGCGATCGTATTGGTAGACCGCATCGGACAAAACCGTGAGATTAAAGGTATGCCAGTTCGCGAGGCGCTATTAGAAGCTGGTAAAACTCGCTTACGTCCGATATTAATGACAGCATTCGCGACGATTGCAGCATTAATTCCGCTTGCATTAACAACATCGTCAGGAACGCTGATCTCTAAAGGATTAGCAATTGTTGTAATCGGTGGTCTAACGACTTCCACACTATTAACATTGATCATCGTACCTGTTCTATATGAGTTATTCTTCAGAAGACAGGCGAAACGTGAAAAAGCAAAATTAAATTCATAAAAAAGAGTACAGCCCGGCTTTCACATGCCGGCTGTACTTTTTTTGCTTTATGTAAGAACTGCCAAATAATACTTGGCATTCCACTGAGCTTCTACAAAAAATTCGTAGGCCCTATAACACTTGTATATGGCATACATAGCGAAAAGCGCAACGATGACCATGAGTTCTTCCCTTTTTTTCGCAACCCTCTTATACAGGGTATACCCTATAATTCCAATAAAGATCAGATACGCTATATAGATAATTAAAGAGAATTTTTGTACGCTCATCTCATTAACTGCTTCCCTAAATTGATCCAGCTCCCTCTGATTCTTTTTACCTTCTTGGATCTTACTCTGTTTTTTACCGTCTCCAATACTCCAAGTCAAAATTTCTCCATCTGCTATTATGCTATAGTGAAAGCCCCCTGCCTTTTTCTCAGCAACGGTCTGTGAGGAGGCAAACACATAAGTTTGTGACAGATTAAAAAGTAAAACAGTCATGATGAATAGTTTAAATGAAATCCGCAATCAATCTCCCCCATTTATTGGTCCGTTTCCCTTTGTACTTCCTTCTCTCTATAGCAACTCTTTACATAAAGCCAAATCTATCGTTTTTGTATGTACCCTTCTTTATTCTATAGCACTACATACTTTTCCATCATTTTGCACATCGGGACTAAAGACCTTGTTTCGGTCCCTCTACTTATGGGAAATATATCAGCAATCATCTCATACAGGAGGCTTCAGATTATGAAACAAATCTGCTCTCAAAAAGTGATCGTGACCGCTAAATATACAGTGAGTAAGGCCATTGAGATTATGCATTCTGCTAAGAGACTTAACAGCCAGCTATTTTTAAGTAAAGATGGTATTACCATTCAAGCCACAGGGTTATCACAGCTCGTAGCATTCTTTTTAACGTTAAAAGAAGGAGATTCTTTTCTTTATATCGTTGAAGGTGCTGATGCTGAGTCAGCGATGAGTCTGATCCTACCTCCAGAGCAACCTTCTTAATTTCTACAACCCTACCTTTGCCTTCATCTTCTTCTTAAATATCATGGGTAGACCGACAAGGACAAATAAAAGAGTAGTGCCGATCCAAACGACTTTTTTACTTCCAGACGTCATGGATGTACCTAAATACGTATAAGCGATTGTTCCCGGAATGATCCCTATTGCAGTAGCGATCGCATAGTCTTTAAACTTTACCTTTGTTAAGGACGTTAAATAACTCACGAGATCGAAATTTAATACCGGAAGCAACCTTAATAACAGAACGAAACGAACGCCTTCACTTTCGATCTTGTTACGTACTTTTTCGTATTTTTCGTTTTTCCATTGTTTATTTTTCTTGAAACGGCCAAGGCGGTTGATCGCGAAATACGTAAGGAGTCCTCCTCCTAGCGATCCGAGATATGTATACAGACATCCCCAATAAAAACCAAACGACAAACCGCTTGTAATGGCAAATATGGAAGATGGAAATAACACAAAAGGCCTCAATGTATAGAGAACAACAAAGATAAAAGGTGCGATCCATCCCCACTGTATGATCCAATTTCTAAATTCTTCAGGACTAAATCCCTTATAATTTTTTTGCAGCCAGAGAAATAAAATGATCAAACCCGCAACTATTAACATTAGATATAGCCACTTTTTTGTAAGTTTCATGTTTCCTCCATGTGAAAATTTCATTTAGTAAGCATTTTTCCTTCTTATGCACATATCCATACATAGTGTGATTGGCAAAGGAGGTTTTTGATTATGATCGTAAAAGCAACTCGACCTATTTATGCAGAACGTGCTGCCAAACTTGTTGAACTTACTGGCAGCTTTACAGAATCCATCTATCTACAAAAAGGAGATCGAACAGCTGACGGAAAGAGCTTTCTTGGTATCATCGCATTGTCTATCTATCCTGATGACTTCATTGAAATTATATGCGATCCACCCAATACAGAATTAAAAGAAAAAATACTTTCGTCTGGACTTTTCTCATGCTGTAAATCTTAATCTATTGTTCTTATTTTTATCTTATTACAGATCACTCACTTTTGGCTAATTCTTCCTTACTATTAAAAAACACACAATTTGGCTATTTAAAAATTTAACTCGTATGGTTTTTAGCCTAACAGCTTCAATACGCGTGCATTTAGTTTTTTAAAAAAATAATTAAAAATAAATAAGGACTTCGCAGGAAATGATTCACATGCGAAGCCTTATTTTTTACTGTTTATGAAAAATCACTCGTGAATTCAACGTTTTTTTATAAGTCATTCAGCATTGCATTTAAAGCATTCATTCTTGTTTGCAATGGGATTTTCGCTTCATTTAGCATTTTTTTATAAATATCCAATATCATAGTACTGTACGTCGTTCCTGGAATGGCCCATTTTCCGTTGAGCTGTGCCCATGTCACTGCACTGCCTCTTTGAACATATTGGAATCTAGGATCAACGAGAGGATATTGGGAAGGTAGAGGTTGTGTAGACGTATAAGCAAACAAGTGCTGGATGTGTGCTAATACGCCTTCTTGAGGAGTCTTAAACACGGCTGATTCGTTCTTGCCTGTCGCACCGATTCCGGCATAATTATTCTGTGAAGACTTAACATTGCCTTCAAAGCGGAAGTACCCTGTTTCTTGAATAGCCTGAGCGTATGCCACATCCCCTCTAATCCCGTACACCTGTCCGATCTGAACGTAAAGAGCAGCTACAGATGGTGCATTGGGATTGACCTTCCTAACAAATCGATCCATCTCATCCGCTGTGAGTAACGTTGAACCTCCAATCGTCAGTCCCTTTGGAGACTCTGGTTTTGGCGGTTCTGGATTTGGCTTTGGTGGCACCGGACTTGGCTTTGGCGGTTCTTGGACTGGAGGCTGCTGATTTGTGCTCTTCTCTACCACATAAGCATCCACGACACCTTGCGAACGAATCGTCTTAGCAAAATTCTCTGCGTACTCTCGATTTTGAAAAGCTCCAGCTTGAACTCTGTAATACGTTTTGTTTCCGCTTTTTATTTCGTCAATAAAGGCTGTAATGTTTTGTTTGGCTAAAAGTGAAACTCGAGTTACCGCATTCTCTTTTTGTTCAAATGCTCCTGCGATCACATTGAAAATTTGTGTTTGTGTAATCTGTACCTGTTTTTTTGGAAGAGAAAGACTTTGTGCGATTCCTTGTGCGATCGCTATAGATAATTCATTTTGAAAATCTTCTCTTTTTATAAGAGCCAAGTTTTTCTCGTTATCTATGAAAAGCACTTCTAATAACACAGCTGACATTTTCGTTTCACGAAGCATGTGAAAATCAGCTTGTTTTTGTCCTCTGTCGCGCGCACCGTACTTACTCATAACAGCCGCGACTGATGCATGTAAAACGTTTTGTATCCTTTTCGTTTCAGCACCTGCTCGCTGGTGCACATAGCTTTCAAATCCTTCTCCCCCACCGATGTTCTGGTGGATAGACACAAACAGCTCTGCATTCTTGCTGTTTGCTACATTTGTTCTTTCTTCTAATGATACGGTTGTATCACCTGTTCGAGTCATGATGACCGTCACTTCATAGTTGTTTTGAAGATTAGCTTGTATCTTTTTGGCGATTGCCAGATTATATACTTTTTCAAATTGCTCTTTATTTACCGCTCCTGGATCATTACCTCCATGGCCCGGGTCAATGATTATGACTTTCAAATTGTCACCTTCTTATTTCTCCGATAGAAGCGCTTTTTGAAATGAAAATGGCGCTTACTTCTATTAAAAAGGATTTGGCGGTATACTAAAAGAGCCATATGACTATTTTTATAAAATTGGATATTTGACTAAGGTGGGTAACAGAATGGAAGCTGCTTTATTTGGAAGTGTTTTATCTGCATTAGCAACCGGTTTTGGTGCACTGCCTGTTCTTTTCTGGTCTCAGGTAACACATCGGTTTCGCGACATATTACTTGCTCTTACTGCAGGTATCATGGTCGCTGCTTCAACGTTCAGCTTGATTCCCCAAGCTCTTGAACTATCAAATCTAACTGTACTTACGATCGGTATCACACTCGGTACCCTAACACTCTTACTCTTAGAAAGGTTCGTTCCGCACGTTGATCTTGATCATTCTAAGATCTTTAAAGGCATTGATGCTAAAGCCTTTCTTGTCATTGCTGCGATCACATTGCACAACCTGCCGGAAGGTCTTTCTGTTGGGGTCAGTTATGCTAGTGAAAATACAGGACTTGGCGGTTTGATCGCATTTGCAATCGGACTTCAAAACGCACCTGAAGGTCTGTTAGTCGCTCTTTTTCTCATTCATCAAAATATGAATCGTTTCAAGGCTTTCCTTATTGCAACATTAACAGGTGCTGTTGAAATTGTTACGGCTTTGCTTGGCTATGTGCTCACTTCTTATGTAGAGAATCTAGTGCCTTATGGCCTTTCCTTTGCCGCCGGCGCCATGCTCTTTATCGTCTATAAAGAACTCATACCAGAAAGCCATGGTGACGGTCACGCTCGATCTGCTACTTTATCCTTTATTGCCGGGCTCTTGATCATGATCTACTTAACTCAAATCTTTGGATAAATAAACAGCAAAAACTATCTTCAACGTTAGTTTTTGCTGTTTTTTCATGTCTATATTCTTACGCAGCTATGCATATTCCACGTCCATGATGTCAATCACTTTTAAGATATGCATCTTTTTCTCTTCATTCAGCACCCTTAACTCTTTTTTATATTCATCAATATAATGCACATGGCCTATAGTTACGAGCGCCCTGCCTTTTTCAAAATACGTGAACTTCAGCGCTTGGTTCTCTTCCATCGCCATACAGATTGTCTCATTAAATTCTTCATACTTTTGTTCATCTAATTCTGGTTTTCTTCCATAGTCCAAACCGTCCTGATGCTCTCTTAACATTTTTACGTGTTCCGGCAGCATCATCGCCGTCCACTTAATCGTTCCTCTGTCACGAATCACGGTTTTTCCGCCCCCTTATGCCTTATGTCCGCCTAAAAGTCGGCTTCTGTACAATGCTGTTCCTCCTTTTGTATAAGAAACAGCTCGCAGAAGAGAGTTGGAGCCGTATTTTTGCCGAATATCATCCATAACGTAGCCGATCTTTCTTTTCTTTGGATGGTCTAAAGAAAACAAGGTGAGCTGTGTTTCAGTATCTTCGCAAACATTAGAAAGAGCGATCGAAATCTTACGCACCGTCTCTCCACGATAAAAGGTTTGGAGAAGTTCTAGACACACTTCATACAGCTCCATCGTAATATTAGATGGCTGATCGATCGATTTAGAACGATGAAAGCCGCCACCACCCTCATCTTTGCTGTACCCTAGCCCAAAACTAATCGTTCTTCCTGCTTTTCTCGCCCTTCTTGCACGTCTTGCTACCTCTTCACACATCTCTAAAATGACATGTTTGATCTCCGTTATATCTGTATAATCCCGAAGTAAGATCTGGCTTTTTCCGTAACTGACCTGACCTTGCATGATGGGCGCACCAATTTCAGACAGATCGATGCCCCAAGCATGATGATAGAGCTGATTTCCCATGATCCCGAATTTTTTCTCTAAAAGTTCGAGAGGATAATGTGCGAGGTCACCGACTGTTACAATACCCATCCTGTTTAACGTCCGCTCTACTCTTGATCCGATTCCCCACATCTGGCTTAAGGGAGACAGAGGCCATAACTTCTTCTCTACATCTTCATACCCCCACTGCGCTACTCCTTTTTTCTTCGCGTCAAGATCGAGACATAGTTTTGACATGAGCATGTTCGGACCGATTCCGATCGCACATGGCAATCCAAACTCTCGCCAGATGTCACGGCGAATTCTCTCAGCAAGTTCTTGTGCGCTTCCCCACAACCTTTCTGTTCCGTCAGCTTGAAGAAAGCTTTCATCCACGCTATATGTGTGGATGGACTCTGGCGGAACATATCGATGCAGCATCTTCGTAATCTCCATCGATCTTTCTAAAAAATAAGCCATCTGCGCGTTTACAACGATAATGTTTTTATTTTTTGGAATCTCAAACAGACGGTTGCCTGTTCGAATGCCAAAGTCAGCCTTCAGTCTTGGTGATGCTGCAAGCACAACGCTTCCTTGTCTCTCCGTATCCCCTACTACTGCCAAATGACATGTCAGCGGATTTAATCCTAAGCGAACAGCAGCACAGCTTGCATAAAAACTTTTCATATCCATACATAGGATCGTTCGCTTAGGCATTTCATCATAGTTCATTCGACACACCCCTTTCATCACATTACGAACATCTGTTCTTTATATGTATACCCATTTTAACCGAATGTATGTTCTTATAACAATGGTAATTTTTTCAGCGAATTTTGCAGATTGACGTTTTTGAGTCAAAAGTCTAGGCTTTATAAGGAAAGCCAGGTGAAGAAATGAATCGTTTATTGATAAGAAAAATGATCCAACATTCGTTGAAGGATTATTTATGGGAAGAAGAAAATTGTATATTAACGGAGAAAGAATGGGCCGATCTAGAAGAAAAAGTTTTGCGCCAGATGCAAGAGGAAGATCAAAATGAGGCTGTTTACAGCATCATTCAGGACGTTCTCTATACCTATTTTACAAATAAATAAGCAGGTTCCGTCTTTTGAAGAGGAAACCTGCTTACTTTTTGATGCTAGTGTGAGAAGTTTCGACTGTGATCGATGAGATTTTAAGCGGCAATCCATGAGTTTCGGGCTGTAATCCACGAGTTTTGAGCTCCAATCCACGAGTTTCATCACCAGCTCCAAAAGTCTTATAACTCTCAGTTTTGTTTACATAATAATATTATTGCAACTTACTTCTGTCTAAACGATTTCCCACCTAGTGTTTCGATCAACTTTGGCATGACTTGATACATCGTGCTTCCTACGTTCATCCACCATGGCAGGTTGATCTCACGAACGGGACGCTCCATCGCTCTAACAATTTTTTCTGAAACATGTGAAGGCTGAAGCATCAGTTTTTGAACGTTTTTAACGTAATTGCCAGACTGATCAGCAAGTGTAAAGAAGTTGGTCGCGATCGGTCCAGGGTTGATGGTTGTCACGTCTACCCCTTTGTGTGCGACCTCCAAACGCAACCCGTTTGAGAATCCTAACACAGCATGTTTCGTTGCTGCGTATACGCTCGATTTTGGCGTTGAGATCTTACCGGCCTGAGAAGCAATATTCACGATATGACCGCTTTCTCTTTGAAGCATGTGAGGCAGGACTGCTCTCGTACAAGCCATAAGCCCAAGAACGTTCGTTGAAAACATTCCTTCAATATTTTTCCATGGTGAATCTACAAACTCTTCAAAAATACCATAGCCCGCATTGTTCACTAAAATATGTATGTTTTCATGTTCGCTGAGGATTCTTGAGAAAACCTCCTCTACGCTGTCTGTGTTTGAAACATCTAAAATATAATAAGGCGCTTTTATATTCGTAGCTTTTAAGATGGCTTCCTGTACCACTTTCAGCTGATCTTCTCTTCGTGCAGTAAGGATGGGCGTCGCTCCCTTTTTAGCAACATCCATAGCGAGGTGAGCCCCGAGTCCCCCAGATGCTCCTGTTATCAACACCACTTTATTTTTTAATGTACTCATCTTATAACTCCTGTTCTGCGATAATATGATACCTTGTTCTCTTCCTCTACTCGTACTCGTCCTTCTGACTGAAGCAGATCGAGATGCCCTACAACTTCGGAAACTACCAAACCGAGTTGCTTTTCATATAGTTTTGGAAACAGGCGTCTGCACAGTTCATAAACAGTTAACGGCTCATCGCTCAACAGATGTTCAAGCGTTTTTGCACGCTCGGTGTGATCGTGAAGTCGTTTTGTGATCAACTGTGCTGCATTCGTAAAAGGCTCGCCATGTCCAGGGTATACTGTTTTTAAGTTCAGCGTGTATAGATATTGCAATGTCTCTCGGTATTGAAGCAATGTTCTGGGCCGCTCTGTTTCGTTTACAGCAGGCGGTTCTAATAGGGCATTAGACGAAATATGAGGCAGCAGCACATCCCCACCGATTAAGATGCCATCTTCTTCATGATAAAGAGAAAGGTGATCTGGGGCATGTCCGGGCGTCTTTAAAAAGATAAATCCCTCGTGACCAGGTACTTCATCACCAGGTAAAGGCAAGGTGTCTGGAACAAACGAGCTTGAGAACGTACGATATTTCCGCAGCTTTAACAGTTCTAATCTACCGAGAGCATCTGGCACTCCGAAAGAATGATAGAGATTCGTATAAAACATTTCTCCCTGTTCAATAAAATGAAGATCGCCACTCACGTAAGGAACCGCTTCTTTAAGCATGAGGGTCTGAACACCATTCTCTTGAATCTCTTTTGATAGTCCCGCATGATCAGGATGGTAGTGCGTGCAGATATAATGGTCTAAATCTTTAAAAGTGAGTCCGTGATCCTTGAGAATAGAGATAAGCAGTTGCCTGCTTTCTTCGGTTTTTGCTCCGGAATCAATGAGCGTAACCGCATCACTTTTTAGGAGGACACAGTTTACAGGACCTACATCAAACGGTGTAGGAAGAGTAATCGGAATAATAGCTGTTTTTTGATTCATCTTTTCCTCCAAATAAAATAACTAGTTGACATACATATAGAAATCATAGCATAATGTTTTTTAAAATATAAAAGAAATGCCATTTATGGCCAATAAATAAATGCGTTGAAAGGGATTAGTACGTAATCTCCTCCGTTTAGAGAGTGGAATCCATAGGCTGCAAGATTTCACCGTAAAGGAATTACTGAACCTGCCCTGGAGCAGTCTGGAGAAATCCGGCGCAGTTCTGCGATAAAGACATCTTGAGCGGGCAAGCAATCATGCCAACAAAGGTGGTACCACGGATCACTCCCATCCGTCCTTTATATTTAGGACTGGGAGTTTTTTTATACTCAAAATTCTGGGAGGGATTACCCGTGGGAACAGAAAAAATTACGTTTATTGGTGCCGGATCGATGGCTGAGGCCATTATGGAAGGGTTGATCAAAAAAGAAAAATGGCAAGCTGATCTGATTACGATAAAAAATCGAAGTAATACACAACGAGTAAATGATCTTCAAGTTAAGTATGGTGTAGTACCCGCTTCAACGATAGAAGAAGCTGTTGCTGGTGCTGATATTATTATTCTTGCGGTAAAACCAAAAGATGCGCACAATGCGGTTAACACCATCAAGCCGTTTGTTAAGAGTCATCAGCTGATCATTTCTGTTATGGCTGGCATATCTACAGAAACGCTAACAACTTGGCTTCAACTTAATAACCCTGTAATGAGAGCCATGCCGAATACATCCGCATCGATCGGACATTCTGCGACTGCACTCTCCTCAGGAATGTATGCCTTGGAATCGCATATTGAAAAATCTCTTGAGCTATTTGAGACGATCGGAACGGTCACACTCGTACCAGAAGAAAAACTGCATATCGTTACAGGTCTCTCTGGAAGCGGTCCTGCCTATATTTACTACATCGCGGAGGCCATGCAAAAAGCGGCTGAAGAATTAAATCTTTCCGAAGAAGAAGCAAAGACTTTAATCTCTCAAACGCTTTTAGGTGCCTCTCTTATGCTTAAACAAACAACAGAATCCCCTATTGAGCTTAGAAGAAAAGTAACTAGTCCTGGCGGTACGACAGAAGCTGGTATCGGTAAACTTGATCAATTTGGAGTTCAAGATGCGTTCTTAGCTTGCATCAAAAGAGCGGTGAAACGGTCTGAAGAGTTAGGAAGAATGAACTGAGCTGTTAACGGGTTGTCTCTTGAAAGGAAATATTCTTAAATACACCACCTGGGGTTAGTGTGATCGTTATAATAACTCCCTTTTCTGAAGAACCTTTCTTGATCCACAGTTTAAATCTTTCGACAATATCTTCATTTGGTGCTGTCGTTCGTCCAACATATAAATAATCAACGATATCATAGTCGGGGTAGCGTTTCCCTGTTTCAAAAACAGCAAGCCTTCCCCATTTTGCATAAGCAGGTTCTTGTACCCTTGGACTTTCTGCTGACACTGTAAGGGGAAGTGAGCTACAAACTAAAAAACTGGCCATCATCAAGTAGACTAACTTGCTGAAAATCTTCATACTGTCAACTCCTTTTCGTTATTTTGCACCAATTCTCTCGTTTTCTCTGCAGAAATTGGCGATTAGAAAAAATTGACAAGCCCTTTACTTACTCTTTATCATCTAAGTAGGAGCTAGAGCTAGATTTAGGGAGGGATTTGTGTGACCGAAGTAGAAATTTCCCAAAGATACCTTGAATTGCGCGTTCAGTTTGAAAAGTTTACGAAACGATCTCTTACTGACAAAGAGCTTGTTTTTATCCACTGGCTGACAGAAAAAGGAGCCACTGTTGAAGAACACAACAGAGAAGAAAAAAAGAAGCGTTCTAGACGCAGAAAATAACTCACCCTTCCTCTTCAAACAGGAAGGGTTTCTTTCATTCTGTCTGTGTTTTAGTATGTTGATCTATGGTGGTAGTTGAATTCCGCTTCAGGTTGCTCGCTTTCCATGGGGCGTGCGGTGAGCCTCCTGACGCTTCGCGCCATTAGGAGGCTCCACCTGACCGCTCGTCCCATAGGAGTCGGCAACCTTCCGTTTAATTCAACTGGCATAGGAAGATAATGAATATTCAAGAAGAAAAATCCTTTAAACTAGAAATGCTTTTAGATTTTTACCACCTTTGAATGTTGATTGGAGTGTAAGGTGCGAGACTCCTGCGGGACGAGCGGTCAGGTGAGACACTTAGAGCCGTAAAGCGGCAAGTGGCTCACCGGTCGCCCCGCGGAAAGGGAGCACCTGAAACGGAAATCAACCACTTTCATAAGTTTACTATGGAACCTTTCATTTCATCTCCGTTTTCATTTAGCTTATACTGTCTATAATCTTTTTTTATGAAGGGAGATTACATGCTTGACCTATATATTTGCTCACAGAGGATCTAGTAAGGATTGTCCAGAAAATACGATGGCTGCATTCCAAAAAGCATTTAAAGATGGCGCTGATGGGATCGAGCTTGATGTGCAGCTATCTAAAGATGGGGTACCGGTCATCATTCATGATGAGAAAGTGGATCGAACGACTAACGGAAAAGGTTATGTTGTTGATTACACCTATGATGAACTATCACAATTAGATGCGGGCAGCTGGTTCTCAAAACAATTCAATAAGGAATCCGTTCCTTCTCTTCAACAATTTTTAGAATGGATAACACCACTCCCTATGTTGCTTAATATCGAATTAAAAAACAATATCGTTGAATACAACGGGCTCGAGGAAAAGGCACTTCAATTGTTGCAACACTACGGGATGATGGATCGAACCGTGATCTCGTCATTCAATCATTATAGCTTAGTCAAGATCAGAAGAATGAACAAATATGTACAGACGGCGCCTCTATATTCTTCCGGATTATTTGAACCGTGGGAGTATGTGAAGGCCGTTTGTTCACAAAGTGTACACCCGAACTATAAATCTCTTCACCCTTACATCATGAAAGGCTTTAAAAGAAATAATATTCCTGTTCGTCCATATACGGTTAACAGTCAAAAGTGGATGAAGTATTTTTTTGAGTGGAATACTGAAGCGATCATAACCGACTATCCGATTTTAGCAAGAGATGTGTTGAACAGCCTTTCACCACATTCAAAGAGCAGATTTCTTCAAAAATAGTGATGAAACGTACTACAATGAGAAAGAAAAGTAATGATGCTCAAAAAGCTTGTTCTTAAAAGAAAAAGGAGTTGTTTTATATTCAACCGTTATTGTTTCAACCATTGACCATCCGTGACGTAACGTTAAAGAATCGGATCGTCATGTCACCTATGTGTATGTATTCTTGTTATGAACAAGATGGAATTGTGACCCCTTGGCATATGACTCATTACACGTCTAGAGCAATGGGTCAGACCGGGCTAATTATGACTGAAGCAGCAGCAGTAAGCCCTCAAGGAAGAATAAGTGCTGAAGACTTAGGAATTTGGGATGACAGCCATGTAGAAGGTCTGTCAAAGCTCGTTTCATCTATACAAGAAAACGGCTCAAAAGCAGCGATTCAAATCGCCCATGCAGGACGTAAGGCTATGATAGACGGACCGATCATCGCCCCATCTGCTATCGCTTTTTCTGAAAAGATGAAAACACCAGAAGAAATGTCACTTCAGCAGATCGAAGAGACAGTAAAGCAATTTCGAAGTGCAGCAAAAAGAGCAAAGACTGCAGGATTTGATGTGATCGAGATTCATGGAGCGCATGGATATTTGATCAATGAATTCCTTTCCCCACTGTCTAACAGAAGAACTGATTCTTATGGAGGCAGCCAAGAAAATCGCTACCGATTCTTACAAGAGATCATTGCTGCTGTCAGATTAGAATGGGAAGGTCCACTGTTTGTTCGTATTTCAGCGAACGATTATCACCCAGAAGGAAATGCACCAGAAGATTTTGTAACCTATTCGAAGTGGATGAAAGAGGACGGGGTCGATCTTATCGACTGCAGTTCGGGTGCTGTTGTACCAGCAAAGATCCCGACGTTCCCTGGTTATCAAGTTTCTTTTGCAGACAAGATTAAAAACGAAGCAGAAATCGCAACGGCAGCTGTTGGCTTGATCACAACAGGCAGACAAGCGGAAGAAATCTTACAAAACAAACGAGCGGACCTTATTTTTATCGGTCGAGAGTTTTTGAAAGATCCGTATTGGCCGCGATCAGCTGCACAAGATCTTGGAACAGAGATCGAAAGTCCCAAACAATATGAACGTGGTTGGTAAGAATGAGAAAAAAGCTGGCTCTTTGAAGAGTCAGCTTTTTCTATTCATATGACACATTTCTCTTGAGAAGATGATTCAGTCCTTTATACAATAAAACGCAGATTAAAAGCCAGGTTCCTCCAGCCGCAAACCCACCTAGAACATCTGTAGGATAATGAACACCTAAATATACTCGACTAAAACCGACTAACCCAATAAAAAGTGCCGTGACACCATACATGAACTTTCGATATCTGTACAACAACGAATAGTTATGTACGAGAAGATACGAAAGCAGACCAAAAAAAGCGATGGAGATCATGGCATGCCCACTAGGAAAACTATAACCCGTAATCTCAATGATTCGATCATACATCGGTCTATCTCTTTCAAACCATTCTTTAAACCATTGATTTTCAAAGCGAATTCCGATGAGACAAACGCCTAACACGAACGGTTCTATCCACTTTCTTTCTCCGATCAGCCAGATTACAGCAAAAAAGATAAAGATCGCATATTGATAAGGTCTAGAAGCGATGTTCGTCAAGAACGTAAAGCTATCATTTAGAGCAGGCTGATGGATAACAGATACATTTTTCATCGCCCACACATCAAGAACTTCTATTCTTGATTGTTCGTAGATAGAAGCAAATAGAATAAAAAGCCCAAGGCAAAGAACTGTTAACACCACTGTTCTAATCACGCTGTTCTCAAAGATCATGGTACGATCAGCTCCTGTTACTTTTTCCCCTTTTTTATGATGCCTTCTCCATGCTTTCTCTCGATCGATGACAAAACATCGTGAAGCAGAGCATCTTTTTCGTTCTTTTCGACAGAGAACAGATCAAGCTGATAAGTCGCTTGTTCTTTCTCCACTACTTCTGTAGCAGTTATGCCCAATAAACGAACAGGTTCCTGATTCCAATGTTTGCGAAAGAGTTCGACCGCAGTTTTTTGGATATCTATTGCATGCTGTGTTCCGTTCGAGAGCATCTTGCTTCTCGTGATTGTTTTCCGATCGCTGTAGCGAATAGTGATCGCAAGCGTAAACGCTACATAGCCTTTTGTTTTAAGCCGAGACGATACTTTTTCTGCGAGCTTTTTAAAAACAGCTTCTGATTCCATAACAGAAATAAGATCTTCACTCAATGTCGTAGAACTGCCGATCGACCGATAATCACTTGCCGCGCTTGGATCAACCGGACGCGTATCGATGCCGTTTGCTCTTTCTTTCATCTTTATACCATTGATGCCAAAACGATGTTTCAATTCATAATCTACGGCATCTGCGAGATCCTTGATCGTCATGATGCCATACTTGTTTAACTTTTCTTCGGTTTTCTTACCGATTCCGTGCATCTCCCCAACTTTTTGCGGCCAAAGCTTTTCCTTGAGATCTCTTTTTCTAAGAACTGTGATTCCAAGCGGTTTCTTCATATCTGAAGCTGTTTTTGCTAAAAATTTATTCGGACCGATTCCGATAGATGATGGCAAGTTCAGCTCATTCAACAATCTGGATTGAATTTCCTTTGCCATTTCGAGTGGTTCTTGACAGTCTGTCACATCCATATATCCTTCATCGATGGAAACAGGCTCTACCTTTTCTGTATATTCCTGCAGAAGCTGAAACATGCGTGAAGAATACATTTTGTATGTTTCAAAGTCTGGAGGAACAACAACTAGATTCGGACAAAGTTTTCTAGCTTGCCAAAGCGGCATCGTTGTTCTTACGCCTTTTTCCCTCGCTTCATAACTGCACGTTACGATGATTCCTTTTCGCTCTTCTACATTTCCGGCTACCGCAACTGGCTTTCCTCGAAGATCAGGGTTTTCAGCCATCTCTACTGATGCATAGAAGCTGTTCATGTCCACATGAAATATGATTCTTCTTTTAGACCCAGGAGACTGATACACATGAACACTCCCTTTATCAAAAACTTATCTATTAGTATATGTTAGAACAGCGTTTAAAAACAAAAGGAAAGACTGTCTCTGCAAAAGAAAAAGACAAGGTATCTACCTTGTCTTGTGAAGCCGCTTTCCAGTATCTTCTACCCATTCAACAAATTCTTCACCATGAAAATGCTTGTTTAAATCTTTATGTAATTGAATAAGATCTCGATAAAAGTCCTCTTTACTTTCATCTTCCATCCATTTTTGAAGAAAGCCATAGATTTGGCAGTTGAAGTTCGTAGACTCCTTGTGTTTTACCGATCCTTCATCTGTTAAATAAACATAAGATATTCGGCGGTCATCGTTCTTTTTCTCTAATCTCACATAGCCTTTATCTTTTAGTCGTTTGATCACTTGCATAACTGTAGATACATCCCATAATCCGTAATAAGCGATCTTAGAGATCGTAATGTCTTCTTCTAGTGAAACGATCCATAGAATATGTTGCTCTGCCTGAGTTAATCCAATGGCTTTCGCAGCTTTCTGCCAATCTTCTTCTAAAACTTTATACACGCCACGCATATAATTTACCATCATATGCATGTCAGATAGTTGACTCATCCCATTTCCTCCCCCCGAAATAAGATTCTTTTAAATTACCAATATTTTCATTTACATGATAAAAATATCTTACATAAATCATAAAGTGACTGTCAACTTTTTGCGACATTTTGTTTTAAAGAGCAACAAAAACAGGCAACAAGGCCTATTAAACAATAAAAACTTGGCGAAATTCCGCCAAGTTTCGTCATTTTTCTTATTCGCCAGCTGTTATTCCGATAACCGCAAGTACCATTTCTGCCGTCTTCGTCAATTCCTCGATCGGCATTCTTTCATTCGTTGTGTGGATCTCTTCGTAACCTACAGCTAGATTTACAGTTGGAATACCGTGACCTGCGATAATGTTCGCATCACTTCCACCACCACTATGAAGAAGTCTGTGAGGGCGTCCGATCTTCTCAGCTGCTTTTTTGGCAACTTCTACTACATGATCGCCTTCACCAAACTTGAATCCAGGGTACATCACTTCGATCTCAACTTCTGCACGTCCGCCTAATTCTGCAGCAGCTGATTCGTAAGCTTCTTTCATTTTTGCTGTTTGAACTTCCATTTTCTCGTTGATCAATGAACGTGCCTCAGCTAGAACAAAAACAGTGTCACAAACGATATTTGTTTGCTCCCCAGTACCTCCACCGTGGAAATGACCGATATTAGCCGTAGTTTCTTCATCAATTCTGCCTAGCGGCATGCGAGCGATCGCTTTAGCTGCAATCGTGATAGCTGAAACTCCTTTTTCTGGAGCGACACCGGCATGTGCAGATTTTCCATAGATTTTTGCTCGGACTTTTGCTTGGGTAGGAGCAGCAACGATAATATCCCCAACAGGACCATCACTGTCTAAGGCAAAACCATATTTTGCTGTGATTTTTGACGCATCCATTGCCTTTGCGCCCACTAATCCAGATTCCTCTCCTACTGTAATAATAAATTGAATATCACCGTGAGAGATGTTTTCTTCTTTTAGCACTTTAATCGCTTCAAACATAGCAGCAAGACCTGCTTTATCATCCGCTCCAAGAATCGTAGTTCCATCTGTTACTACATATCCGTCTTTTATAGAAGGTTTGATTCCGTTACCAGGTGTAACTGTATCCATATGAGAAGTGAAATAGATCGTGTCAACGCCTTCTTTATTTCCTTTTAACGTACAGATTAAATTTCCTGCCGCGTGCTCTGTCGTTGATTCAGCATCATCCTCATAGACTTCAACACCAAGTTCTTCAAACTTCTTTTTAAGAACGATTGAGATCTCTTTTTCATGTCTAGTCTCAGAGTCAATTTGAACAAGCTCTAAAAATTCGTTTAACAAACGGTCTGCATTTACCATTTATGTATTCCCTCGCTTCTTATAGTGGTATGTTGCCATGCTTTTTGTAAGGTCTGTCTTCGCTCTTGGTGCGCAGCATGTCAAGCGCCTGAATACACTTGATTCTCGTGTCTCTCGGATCGATCACATCATCTACCATCCCGTTTGCAGCAGCGATGTAAGGGTTAGCAAACTTCGTACGATACTCTTCAATCTTCGCGGCTCTCGTCTCTTCAGGATCTTCGCTTCGTTCGATCTCTTTGGCAAAGATAATATTTGCAGCTCCCTGTGGTCCCATAACAGCAATCTCTGCATTCGGCCATGCAAATACTAAATCTGCTCCGATAGATTTACTATTTAAAGCTACGTATGCACCGCCATATGCTTTTCGCAGGATAATCGTTATCTTTGGAACCGTTGCTTCGGAGTATGCATAAAGAATCTTCGCTCCATGGCGGATAATGCCTCCATGTTCTTGCTTTACTCCTGGAAAAAATCCTGTTACATCTTCAAACGTGATGATCGGAATGTTGAATGAGTCACATAAACGGATAAAACGAGATGCTTTATCTGAAGAATCAATATCGAGTCCTCCAGCCATGACTTTCGGCTGATTACATACTAATCCTATCACTTCACCCTTTATCCTTGCAAAACCTACAACTATATTTCTTGCAAATTGAGCATGAACTTCCATGAATGAGTCCTTATCCACCACTTCTTGGATAACCGTTCTAACATCATATGGGCGTGTCGAATCAAATGGAATGATCTCTGTCAGTTCAGGACGATCATCCTCTTCATCTCCCCAAGGTAAGACAGGCGTTCTCTCTTTATTATTCTGCGGAAGGTAAGAGATTAAACGCCGAACATCTTCTAACACTTCTGATTCAGATGGTGCTGTAAAATGTGCGTTCCCACTCTTAGATCCATGAACTTCAGCACCACCTAGATCTTCAGAAGAAATCTTTTCCCCTGTCACCGTTTCGATCACTTTTGGTCCTGTGATAAACATCTGACTTGTTTTTTCCACCATGAACACAAAGTCTGTGATCGCTGGAGAATACACTGCTCCCCCTGCACATGGTCCCATAATCACAGAGATCTGAGGAATCACGCCAGAATAGATGCTGTTTCGATAAAAGATGTGACCATAGCCATCAAGTGACATGACGCCTTCTTGTATACGAGCACCTCCTGAATCGTTCAACCCGATAAAAGGAGTTCCGTTCTTAGCCGCAAGATCCATCACTGCTGCGATTTTTTTCGCGTGCATCTCTCCAAGTGCTCCGCCAAATACTGTGAAATCTTGGGCGAATAAATAAATGGGACGTCCATGAATCTTTCCGTATCCAGTTACCACACCTTCTCCCGGCGCTTTCATCCCAGAAAGGCCAAAGTCGTGAGAACGATGTTCCATGAAAGGATTGAGTTCAACAAACGTACCTTCATCAAGTAAAAGATCGATACGTTCTCGCGCCGTTAACTTTCCGCGTTCATGCTGCTTATCGATGCGGTCATCACCCCCGCCTAATTCAATTTCTGTTTTCTTTTCATAAAGTTCATTAATTTTGTCATAGATGTCCATTATTTTGCTTCCTCCTTACTTTTCGTCTTCTCACAAAGCTCAAACAATACCTTGTGTGTGGAAGAAGGGTGCATGAAAGCAACGGATGCACCGCCTGCACCAGGAACAGCAGCATCATGGATCATCTTGATGCCGTTTGCTTTCATCTCATCTATGCGGTCTTGAATGTTTGTAACACCAAGAGCAACGTGATGAACGCCTTGACCGCGCTTTTCAATGAACTGTGCGACAGGACTTTCTGCAGTTAGGGCTTCAAGCAGTTCTAGCCTTGTCTCACCGATTTTTATGAATGCCACTTTTACTTTTTGTGAAGGAACTTCCTCGATTGCTTCAAGCGTAAGACCTAGAACATTGACATAGAAAGGAAGTGCTTCATCAAGTGATTTAACAGCGATTCCAATATGATCGATACGCTCCGGCGCCACTCCTGTAAACACATTTTCTGTAATGCCATCACGCTTAAATACCGCTTGTTCGATAAATTTAGCTGTTTCGATCGTCGGTGTTCCTGGGGTGAATACTTTTTGTATCCCTTTAGACTCTAAGAAAGGAATGTCCTCCCATGGAATTACCCCACCACCGACAACTATGATATCGTCTGCTCCTTTTTCATGAAGAAGTCTCATCACTTCTGGAAAAAGTTCGTTGTGCGCGCCTGACAGACAAGATAAACCAATCGCATCCACGTCCTCTTGAACAGCAGCTGCTGCGATTTGCTCTGGTGTTTGTCTTAATCCCGTATAAATGACTTCCATTCCATAATCTCTTAACGCTTGAGAAACTACAAGAGCTCCTCGGTCATGACCGTCGAGTCCTGGTTTAGCAATTAAAACACGAATTGTTTTCTTCATCGTTCTCCACTCCTCTCTATTTTTAGACGCCTGTATACTCTCCAAATTCTTCACGAAGCACACCGCATATTTCTCCGATCGTACAATATGATCTCACGCATTCGACGATGATCGGCATCAAGTTATCATCGCTTTTAGCAGCAGCACGTAACGATTCCAACTGAGCGCTCACTCGGTTTTGATCTCTCTTTGATTTCAGTGCCTGCAGTTTTTCTTTCTGTTTCTCTCCTAAAGTTGGATCGACTCTTAATAATTCGGGCTGAGCTTCATTTTCAATACTAAATTTGTTCATCCCTACGATGATCTCTTGACCACTCTCGATCTTTTTTTGTGTTTCATAGGACGTATGGTGGATCTCACGCTGCATGTATCCTTGTTCGACGGCAGCAACAGCACCACCCATCTGATTGATCTTCTCTATATATTCGTTTGCTTTTCGTTCCAGCTCATCTGTTAAATGTTCTACGTAATAAGAACCCGCAAGTGGATCAACAGTATCAGCTACACCTGTTTCATGAGCTAAGATCTGCTGAGTACGAAGAGCGATTCGAGCCGAATCTTCAGTTGGTAGAGCAAGTGCTTCGTCTCTTGAGTTCGTATGAAGACTCTGCGTTCCACCTAGGACGGCTGAAAGTGCTTGGGTTGTAACTCGTACGATATTGTTATCAGGTTGCTGTGCCGTGAGGGTTGAGCCTCCCGTTTGCGTATGAAAACGAAGCTGCCATGACTTTGAATTCTTAGCTCCATAATGTTCTTTCATAAGTTTTGCCCACATTCTACGAGCCGCTCTGAACTTCGCAACTTCTTCAAAGAATTGATTATGAGCATTAAAGAAAAAGGCTAAACGTGGAGCAAAGTCATCGATATGTAATCCAGCTTCTATGGCAGCATCCACATAGGCAAGTCCATTTGCGATTGTAAAAGCAAGTTCTTGTGCAGCATTTGCCCCAGCTTCTCGGATGTGATAGCCAGAGATGCTGATCGTATTCCACTTTGGCACATATTCCTGACAATAGCCGAAGATATCTGTGATCAATCGCATTGAAGGCTTTGGCGGAAAAATATAAGTACCACGTGCGATGTATTCTTTTAAAATATCATTCTGTATCGTTCCCGAAAGTTTTTCAGGAGCCACTCCCTGCTTCTCAGCAACAGCGATATACATAGCGAGCAAAACAGAAGCAGGTGCATTGATCGTCATCGAAGTACTTACCTTATCAAGCGGAATGTCTTTTAAAAGAGCTTCCATGTCTTCGATCGAATCAATCGCTACTCCTACTTTTCCTACTTCACCGCGTGACATCGAGTGATCTGAATCATACCCGATCTGTGTAGGAAGGTCGAATGCTACAGAAAGTCCGGTCTGCCCTTGATCAAGTAAATAGCGAAAACGTTTATTCGTTTCTTCAGCAGAACCAAATCCTGCGTATTGTCTCATCGTCCAGAATCTTGCACGGTACATGGTAGATTGAGATCCGCGGGTGTATGGATATTCTCCTGGAAGCCCGAGGGATTCCATCGGATAATGCTCATCTTCCGTACCATACAGCCTTTCAACCTCTATATCTGATGAAGTATGAAATCTCTCTTTTCGTTCTGGAAATCTATTCATTGATTGTGCGGTCTTTTCCTGCCATTCTTTTATACGCTGTTGTTTATCCATTAGAAGCCTCCTGTTTAACAAAGAAAATAGTCTCAACATAACATCTTTCGTTTTGTAAGCGCTTTTTCCTGCTTGAAAGCGCAAATTTTCGACTAAATTTGCAATTTGGTCTCTTAGGATTTCTTGTTTCTGCTTTCCAAACACGGTACAATTAAGTTGGAAATGTTTATAGGAGGGTTATGGCTTTGAATCAAAAACTAATAAAAACGATTGTGTACGTTATGATCATCTGTCTAGTTCTAAGCAGTCTTTTAACAGGAGTCGCTTTTTTCTTATAAAATAGTTAACCCCCAGTCCTCGATGGACTGGGGGTTTTACGTTACTGTTTTATGATCTCATCAAAACTTTTTTGGGAGTGAACAACTTTTATCTTTGTGCCTATCTTTAGTTTGCTGTAAAGCTTCTGAACATCTTTTTCATACATCCGTATGCAGCCCGCTGTGACATATCTTCCGATGGCTGATGGATTATTATTTCCATGTATTCCGAAAGTGCGACCGTCTGTACCGTTTGCGTCAAAACCGATCCAGCGTGTGCCGAGCGGATTCGTTTTATCTCCACCTGGTATATCCTTTTTTCGATAATAAGGATCTACAGCTTTTACCGTGATGGTAAATTCGCCTTCTGGTGTTAGTTCTTTCGACTTTCCTGTTGCAACTTTATAAATTTCTTTAACCGTTCCCCCTTCAACGTATGCCAGTCTGTTGGATGTCTTATTAATGATTAGATAAGGGTCTCCTAAGGCTTCTGCGTCTCCGATCGGCCATATTGGTGAAAATAACAAGATAAGAGCTATACTGAATTTTCCCATTTTGATCACCCTGTCATTTTTTACTTAGTATTTGTAAATGCAGGGGAAGTCATGAGTTGCTTTTTTGTTTTTTCTTAGCTGCATTTGAAAGGAGTTGATTTCCGTTCCAGGCGCTCGCTTTCCACGGGGCAGGCGGTGAGCCCCTTGCCGCTTTGCGCCATTAAGGGTCTCACCTGACCGCTTGTCCCGCAGGAGTCTCGCACCTTACACTCCAACCAACTTATTCAATGAAGACAAGTAATAAAATGAAACAACCTTTATTAGCCAATCTGTAAAAAAATATGAAAAATAAAAAAATTCTACTTCTTAAATTTACTTTTGATAATCAAGTAATCCTCGATGTCTTGGAGTAACTGATAGAGCTTTGAGCGTGTTTCGAATTCGTCTCTGTCTTTTGGCAGATGCATCTCTCGGAACTCTTGTCTCATGTTTTCTAGATCATCTAAGAACAAAACGGCTGTATTTCCTGGGTGAACAGCAGCGCTTAGGCGTTCGAAGAAGCTGCCTAGTTTTTCACACTGTACATATGTCTTATCGATGGAAGAAATGATAGGAAGCATTCGTTGAATGATCTCAAACTGTTTTTCCCTCATCTTAAAATAGTGATAATACTGGTTTTCGTAACGAAGAAAATGATTTTCAATGTCCCGAAAGGCAATGCTCTTCGCGTTCGAGATGAGATCTGCGCATTCTGTAATCTCTTTTCCGTCCCATTCGTGTTTATCATGAGCTAAGTACAGATGAAATTCATGAAAGATCACTTTGTATCTTTTTTCGAGTTCCCTTTGCATGTTTAACAGTATTTTTTCCACCGAAGGCATGTAGAGGTTCATGATTAATCCCATCCCTATACCGATAACGATGATGCTAAATTCATTAAACACGATTTCCCATGTAACCTTCTGAAGCGTGTATAGATGAAGGATGATGACTGACGATGTGATAATGCCTTCCTTCAGGTTTAGGGATACGAGCGTTGGGATGAACAGAATCAAAAGTATGGTTAGCGCATAAGGATGATAGCCGACCAGCGAGAAGATCGCACTCGCAAACCCTATTCCAAGAATACAAGCTGCAAATCTTTCCCATGAAGAGATGATCGACTTCTTTTTCGTTATCTTTATACAGAGAATAGTTAGTATTCCGGCTGACGTATAAAAATCTAACCCTAGCCACTCTGCTAAAGCGATAGCAAGGCCTGCTCCGATTGCAGTCTTCAATGTTCGATAGCCAATTGTAAATTTCATCAAATGCATGCCTTCTTTCCGATCTCGTTCTGCACCTTGTACCATTATTCCATAATTCAAGGATAATTAGAAACGAAAAAGGACTTCAGCTAAGAAGTCCTTTTTTAAGCATTATAGCACTTTTTCTAAGAAAGCTTTAGCTCGATCTGTTTTCGGATTTTTAAAGAAAATAGCAGGTTCTTGATCTTCGACTAATTTTCCATCATCCATGAACATAACACGATCAGCAACTTCTTTTGCAAAGCCCATCTCATGTGTCACGATAACCATCGTCATTCCAAGCTTGACGAGGTTCTTCATCACCTGCAGCACCTCTTTCACCATCTCAGGATCTAGAGCGGAAGTTGGTTCATCAAAAAGCATAACTTCAGGTTTCATCGCGAGTGCTCTCGCTATAGCCACACGCTGCTTCTGACCACCTGAAAGGTTAGAAGGATAGCTGTTCGCTTTATCACTCAACCCAACGGTTTTAAGAAGATCTAAAGCTTCCTTCTCAGCTTCACTTCTCGAGATCTTCAATACTTGCTGCGGCGCGAATGTAACATTTTCTAAAACAGTAAGATGAGGAAATAGATTGAAATGCTGAAACACCATTCCTATCTTTTTACGAAGATGAAGTTCCATCTCGTTAATATCCTTACCTTCTACTAAAATCGAACCTTCATCGTGAGTTTCTAACAGATTCAAACATCGGAGAAACGTAGACTTACCTGATCCTGAAGGCCCGATCACAGCGATAACTTCTCCTCTTTTGATTGAAGTTGAAATTCCTTTTAACACTTCATTATTACCGAATCTTTTCTTCAAACCTTGAACATCAATCACTCTTAGCCAGCCTCCTCTCCATAACTCGACCAGCCAACGTCAACATCATAACTAACAGATAATAAACAAGCCCCGCTAATAATAATGGTTCAAAAAAGCGATAGTTGCTCGCGCCAACGATTTGAGCTCGTCTCATAATATCAAGCGCACCGATAACAGAGACGATCGCTGATTCTTTTGTTAATGTAATAAATTCGTTCATTAATGCAGGTAAAATATTCTTAAAGGCTTGTGGCAGAATGATCTTCAACATCATCGTGCGGTATGGAACACCTAAAGCCATAGCAGCTTCTTTCTGTCCTTTGTCGACTGCATTAATACCCGCACGAATAATTTCTGATATATAAGCTGCAGAGTTAAGAGCAAACGTTAGAACCCCTGCTGAGAATGCGCCAATATCGACTCCTGTCAGCTGAGGTACAGCATAATAGATCAACAGCATCTGAAGAATTAGAGGCGTTCCTCTAAAGACCGAAGTATATGCATCTGCAAACCATCTTAAAATTTTGATCTTACCTATCTTAAATAAGGAAAGTACGGTTCCCCATATAAATCCTAATACTAACGATACCGCCACGAACTGCAACGTAACCCATATTCCGTATAGAATGTACGGAATAGAAGGCACGAGCTGGGCAAAATCCAAGTTCATGCCTACCACTCTCTTTCTCTATTTTTTAACACCGAACCACTTTTCAACAAGCTCGTCCAATGTACCGTCTGCTTTCATCTTCTTAAGTTCTGCGTTAAATTCTTTTGTTAGCTCACTGTCCTTAGGAAACGCGATTGCCGATCCTGCAGCGTCTGTGTTTGGTAGGGCAAACGAGGAAAGGTCTTTATTTTTCTTTAAAAATTCGTAAGCTACTGCATCTTCAATAATTGCCGCATCTACACGGTTTGATTTCATCTCTTGAACCAATTCTGTTACTTTGTTACGCTGAACAACCTCAAATTTATGGTCTTTTAATAATTTGTCTGCTTCTTTTTCTTGAATGGAAGCCAATTGAACACCAATCGTTTTGCCTTCAAGATCTTCTACGCTTTTAATCGCTTTATCCTTTGTAACGATCAATTGTTGAGCTGCATAATATTCATCTGAAAAATCTACTGTTTTTCTTCGTTCTTCATTCGGTGTCATACCGGCGATTACAAAGTCAGCTTTGCCGCTGTCCAATGCAGGAATCAATCCGTTAAAGTCCATGTCCTTTATCTCGACCTTGTAGCCTAATTTTTTTGCGATATGATTCGCTACATCAATATCAAAGCCTACAATTTCTCCGCCTTTTGCTGTTTCTACATATTCATATGGTGGATAATCAGCTGAAGTTGCCATCACTAACGTCTTCTCGGACGAGTCGCTTCCTGTATTAGTAGCACTCTTTTCTTCTACTGCTCCACATCCCGCCAACAACGCGAGTACTATGATAAAATAAAGGCTAAAAAGATTTCGTTTCATTTGTAGTTCCCCCTGTATAAATCATTTATATTTATTCGTTAAAATGAATATTAACACATAAATATGCAAAATTAAGTATTTTAATAATTCTGAATGTATTTATATGCATTTTATTAAGGTGGTTGATTAACATGCAATTTGGTGAAGTGATGAAAGATGTTACATATCGGAAACGAGAATCAGTGTATGCCATAGTTTGGGATGAAAATAAGAATATTGCCGTCATGATTCAGAACGGCAAAGCATTCTTACCAGGTGGCGGTATAGAAACTGGAGAGGATCATGAAGTCTGTTTGAAAAGAGAATGTATTGAGGAAACAGGCTTTACTTTTCAGATGGAGCAATTTGTGGGACATGCAAAGCAATATTTTCAAACGAGCCAAGGCGAACATCTAATGAATGATGGGTATTTTTATACAGGTTCATTTGGGAAGGATACAAATGAACCGTTAGATCAGGATCATGAATTGGTCTGGATGAATGTTGATCAAGCCGAGAAGCTCCTCTTTCATTCGTCTCATGTTTGGGCTTTGAGAAAGGGACTTGGGTTGGATTAAAAGAGTTTTTGTGGGTTTGTGAGCATTAGTTCAATGATCGATCTTAAAATTGATCATAAATCTTTGGAGCCGCTCATAAATTCCCGGAATCGCTCACAAATCCTTAGAATAGCTCATAAATACAAAGAATCAATCATAAATCCATTTTCACCTACGTTTAATGAGCAATAAAAAAGCTGGCTCAATTTCGAGCCAGCTTCTTTCATTCATACACACTTAAATCCTTACTTACAATACGTTTCAAATGCACTTCTTAGCTTGTTTACGACTTCCATTGGTTCATGGCCTTCGATCTCATGACGTTCGACCATCATTTGAATCTCTCCATCTTTTAATAGAGCAAAAGATGGGGATGATGGCGGGTAGCCAGTAAAGTAAGAACGCGCTGTCTCTGTTGCTTCTTTATCTTGTCCGGCAAATACTGTAACAAGATGGTCCGGGCGAACGTCTTGTTTTACCGAATATGAAGCCGATGGGCGTGCGATTCCACCTGCACATCCACAAACGGAATTAATCATAACGAGTGTTGTACCTTCTTTTTTGAAAGCTTCTTCAACATCTTCTGGTTTGAATAGCTGTGTATAACCAGCCTCTACCATTTCTTTACGAGCCGTCTCTACTACATCATTAAAAAGATTAAATTGAAAGTTCATTCGTATTCAGCTCCTTTCTTTCTTATTGTACTCAATTATGGTCATATAAAAAAGAAAAATGCCGTAACATATACGGCATTTTTCTTAGGGGGTTATGGGGTTTGGAGGTGTTGATAGTTATCTCTACCCGCAATAAAACCCTCATAAACATGAAAAACACATTTTTTTAATAAATGGATGTGTTTTCTTTTGTCATGCTTTCTAAACGAGCTTTTACTGAAGCTAAGAAGCGCCCGCAAACAAGCCCATCAAGAACTCGGTGGTCAAGAGAAAGACAAAGATTAACCATATCTCGTACAGCGATCATGCCATTGTTCATAACAACCGGACGCTTCACGATCGATTCTACAGAAAGGATAGCCGCTTGCGGATAGTTGATGATAGGCGTAGACATAACAGATCCAAAAGAACCTGTATTATTTACAGTAAACGTTCCGCCTTTCATGTCATCACCAGCTAATTTGTTCGTTCTAACTTTATCTGCTAGTTCCTTAACATCGCGTGCGATTCCTTTGATTGACTTTTCGTCCGCGTGTTTAATGACTGGAACATATAGTGCATCATCAGTTGCGACAGCAATCGAGATGTTGATGTCCTTTTTCTGAATGATCTTATCTCCTGCCCACATGGAGTTGATCTGCGGGAATTCTTTTAGCGATTCTACAACAGCTTTGATAAAGAACGGCAAGAACGTAAGGTTGTATCCTTCTTTTGTTTTAAAATCACCTTTTACAGAATTACGATATTCTACTAAGTTCGTTACATCCACTTCTACCATCGTCCAAGCATGAGGTGCCTCGTGTTTTGAACGGACCATGTTTTGAGCGATTGCTTTACGAATACCCGATACTGGAATTTCAATATCTCCAGGCATTGTGTCGATCGTAACCGGCTTTAATGCTGGTGCAGATTGTTGTTGCGCTGGAGCCGTTTCTTGAGAGCTAGATGAAACAGGTGCTGCTGAAACATCTTCTATAGCTGGCTTGTTACCTTTTGTAGGAATCTGACCGGAATCAATAATCTTTTGGAGATCTTTGCGAGTGATTCTTCCGCTTTGTCCTGATCCCTCTACTTGGTCTAGATCAATGCCATGTTCAGATGCCATACGTACCACTGCAGGTGAAAAACGTCCTCTAGCCGCTCGATCGACGTTTGCCGCAGGCTTAGCAGCATTCGAACTCGAAGATACTGAAGGTGTTGAAGCTGTTTCTGCAGGTTTCTCTTCTTTTGAAGATGAAGCCTCAGGTGCACTTCCCCCGCCTTCTCCTTCTGTATCGATATAACAGATCAGCTCACCAACAGAAAGTGTATCGCCTTCACCAGCAACTAATTCTTTGATTGTTCCGCTAAAAGATGATGGAACTTCTGCGTTTACTTTATCGGTCATAACTTCAGCTAATGGATCGTATTTTTTAACCGTATCTCCAGGCTGTACCAACCATTTACTGATTGTACCCTCAGTTACACTTTCCCCTAACTGAGGCATTGTAATTTTTTCTGTAGCCATTAAAGTCCCCTCCTATTGTTAAAATGCCGCAAGATCTCTCATGGCTTTTTCTACTTTATCAGGATTCACCATAAAGTGCTTTTCCATCGTTGGTGCATAAGGCATTGCAGGCACATCTGGACCAGCTAGACGTTGGACAGGTGCATCAAGTTCGAACAAGCAATTTTCAGCGATGATCGCTGAAACTTCGCTCATGATGCTTCCTTCTTTGTTGTCTTCTGTTACAAGAAGTACTTTACCTGTTTTGGAAGCCGCTTCGATGATCGCTTCTTTATCTAACGGATACACGGTACGAAGGTCAAGAATATGAGCTGAGATTCCGTCTTTTTCAAGCTTTTCAGCAGCTTGAAGAGCAAAGTGTACACAAAGTCCGTATGTAATAACGGTAATATCTTCACCTTCACGCTTCACGTCCGCTTTTCCAATCGGCAATGTATATTCTTCGCTCGGTACTTCACCTTTAATCAGTCGGTAAGCACGTTTATGTTCAAAGAAAAGAACAGGATCTTCGTCACGGATAGCAGATTTCAAAAGACCTTTTACATCATAGGGTGTAGAAGGCATTACAATCTTTAAGCCTGGTACGTTAGCGAATAGTGCCTCAACAGATTGTGAGTGATAAAGCGCACCATGGACACCGCCACCATATGGAGCACGGATCGTAATCGGGCATGTCCAATCATTGTTCGAACGATAGCGGATCTTAGCCGCTTCAGAAACGATCTGGTTAACCGCAGGCATAATAAAGTCAGCGAACTGCATCTCTGCGATCGGGCGCATTCCATACATGGCAGCGCCGATACCTACACCTGCGATAGCAGATTCCGCTAGGGGTGCATCGATTACTCTTTCTTCACCAAACTCTTCAATTAATCCAGTCGTTGCACGGAAAACTCCTCCGCGTACACCAACATCCTCACCTACTACAAATACTCGCTTATCGCGTTGCATCTCTTCGCGAATCGCTTGTGTTACAGCATCAATATATGAAATTACCGGCATCTCGTTTTCCCCCTTTACTCTGCGTAAACATGAAGAAGTGCGCTTTCAGGATCCGCATATTTTGCGTTCTCTGCATATTCTGTAGCTTCATCCACTTCTTTTTGAATTTCGTCTGAGATCTGTTTTTCTAATTCTTCTGTTAAGATATCATTCTCTTTTAAGTAAGCAGCAAACGTATGAATCGGGTCTTTTGCTTTTGCTTCTTCAACCTCTTCACGCGTTCTGTATGCACGATCATCATCATCGGATGAGTGAGGTGTTAAACGATAAGCTACTGTTTCAACTAAAGTAGGACCTTCACCGCGTCTACCGCGATCAGCAGCCTCTTTTACAGCTTCATAAACAGCTAATGGATCGTTCCCATCTACCGTCACACCTGGCATACCATAACCGATCGCACGATCAGAAACGTTCACACAAGCGAGCTGTTTTGAGATTGGAACAGAGATTGCGTATTTATTGTTCTCACACATAAAGATAACAGGAAGTTTATGAACAGAAGCAAAGTTTGCTCCCTCATGGAAATCTCCTTGGTTTGATGATCCCTCACCAAACGTCGTGAATGTGACAAGGTCTTTTCCTTCCATTCTTCCGCCAAGCGCGATTCCTACAGCATGAGGAACTTGAGTAGTAACCGGCGAAGAACCTGTTACGATGCGCAGCTTTTTAGAACCAAAATGTCCTGGCATCTGGCGTCCGCCGCTGTTAGGGTCTTCTGCTTTGGCAAAGCCAGAAAGCATCAGGTCTTTCGCTGTCATACCAAACTGCAAAACAACACCCATGTCGCGGTAGTACGGCAACACAAAATCTTTCTCATTATCTAGCGCCATCGCTGCACCAACTTGTGCTGCTTCTTGACCTTGACAAGAAATAACGAAAGGAATCTTACCAGCGCGGTTCAACAGCCACATACGCTCGTCAATTTTTCTTGCTAATAACATCGTTCTATACATATGGATGACATCTTCATTCGTTAAACCTAATTGTTCATGACGTAATTCTGCCATTTGTTTTACCTCCTTAGAAATGGATCGCTTTTCCTTCAACAGCTAATGCTGCTTCACCAAATACTTCTGATAGAGATGGATGTGGATGGATGGTATGAGCCATCTCCCACGGTGTTGCGTCTAAAACTTTCGCTAAACCAGCTTCAGAGATCATATCCGTTACGTGAGGGCCGATCATATGAACACCTAAAAGATCATCAGTATCTTTATTTGCAACGATCTTTACAAACCCGTCACTTTCACCATAAACAAGAGCTTTTCCGATCGCTTTAAAAGGAAACTTGCCAACTTTAACGTTAAAGCCTTGGTCTTTTGCTTGTTTCTCAGTAAGACCTACACTTGCCATCTCTGGACTTGAATAGATACATTTCGAGATATTATCGTAGTTGATCGGTTCAGGCTTCAAGTTAGAAAGGTGTTCTACTGCCGTAATTCCTTCGTGAGATGCTACATGCGCCAGCTGAAGTCCTCCGATTACATCTCCAATCGCATAAATGTGGCTTTCTGCGGTTTGGAAATATTCATTCGTCTCAATGTATCCGTTTTCAACTTTAATGATGGTGTTCTCTAAGCCGATTCCTTCTGTGTTCGCCATACGCCCGACAGAAACTAGCATCTTCTCGGCACTAAATTGTTTTGTCTCGCCTTTGTGTTCAGCAGAAATCATCACGCCTTCGCCTTTTTCTAACGTACCAGGAAGGACTTTTGCACTCGTTACAAGCTTGATGCCTTTTTTCTTAAGTACACGCGCCGCTTCTTTCGAAATCTCTTCGTCTTCTGTTGGTACAATTCTGTCAGCATATTCAAGCACGGTTACTTCTACACCAAGATCATTGAGCATAGACGCCCATTCAATACCGATTACCCCACCACCGACGATGATGATTGATGCTGGCAAAGACTCCATCTCTAATGCTTCATCACTAGACATTACGAGATTTCCGTCGATCTCTAACCCTGGTAACGAACGTGGTCTAGATCCTGTTGCAACAATCACGTTCTGCGGGATTAAAATCTCATTTTCTGTGCCATCATTAAACTCAACTGAAATCGTGCCAGGCATCGGTGAAAAGATGGATGGTCCAAGGATACGTCCGATTCCTTCATAGACTTCGATCTTTCCTTTTTTCATCAAACTTTGTACACCCATATGTAGTTGATTTACGATGGATTGCTTACGTTCTTGCATCTTGGAAAAGTTCAAGCCAAGTCCTTCGATCTCAACACCAAAGTCTGCAGCTTTTTTTGCCGTTTTGTATACTTCAGCACTTCTTAATAAAGCTTTACTTGGGATACACCCTCTATGTAAGCAAGTACCTCCAAGCTTTCCTTTTTCAACCACTGCAACGGTTTTTCCTAATTGAGCAGCTCGGATGGCAGCTACATAGCCGCCAGTCCCTCCGCCCAATATGACCAAATCAAAGTCTTTTGACATAAGCTCATATCTCCTTTTGCTGTTAGTTAGTCCAGTGACACTCTAGCAATAGTTTTTCCGCCAGGATAAACTTTTGCTGTTTCTTCTTCTCTTAATACACGAAGGCCACCTTCTGCTAACGCTTGAAGCTCATTCTCACCCGGCTGAATGATACAATCAGAAATCCACTCAACCCGGTCTGTTATCTTCTTAACAAATTCTTTTCCGAAAGCGAGACCGCCCGTTAAGATGATCGCATCGACTTGTCCATAAAGAACGGTACTTGCTGACCCGATCTCTTTTGCGACTTGATAAGCCATCGCGTCATAGATAAGCTCGGCATTTTTGTCACCGTTCTCGATTCTTTCTTCAACGGTTCTTGCATCGTTTGTTCCCAGGTAAGCCACAAGACCACCTTGGCCAACGAGCTTCTTCATCACTTCTTCTGCATAAAACTCACCAGAGAAGCAAAGTGAAACCAAATCACCTATCGGAACAGTGCCTGCACGTTCAGGAGAGAAAGGTCCCTCTCCATGCAGTCCGTTGTTTACATCAATCACTCTTCCGTCCTTGTGGACACCTACCGTGATTCCCCCGCCCATGTGTACGACAATAAGCCTTAGAGCTTCGTAAGATTTATTCAGCTGTTTCGCTACGCGTCGCGCAACAGCCTTTTGATTAAGCGCGTGAAAAATACTCTTTCTTTCCATTTCGGGAACACCCGAAATTCTTGCGATCTCATCCATCTCATCAACAACTACTGGATCTACGATAAAAGAAGGGATATTTAAACCTTCTGCTATTTCGAATGCCAATATCCCACCTAGATTTGAAGCATGTTCACCAGCGTAACCATCCTTCAAATCCTTGAGCATCGGTTCATTAACGCTGTACGTACCGCCTTCGATCGGTCTTAACAAACCGCCACGGCCGACCACACAACTCAGTTTTGAAATATTGATGCCCTCGTAGTCTAATGCTTCTAAGATCGTTTCTTTTCTAAAAGTGTACTGATCAATAACAGAATCAAACGAATGGATGGTTTCTGTATCATGACGGATCGTTTTTTCAAATACTGGCCGTTCGTTATCGAAAATTCCAATCTTAGTAGAGGTTGACCCCGGATTGATCACTAGTATGCGAAATTCTTTTTGATGCACGTTTCAAACCTCCATTAATACGAACTCTTAACGAGATCGGTTAGACAAGATATGTCTTTCGTTTAATAGGAACTGACTTCTAGACATTCTCATGCGTTCGATACGCTCTTCTGCAAGGCGATCTGCTGCTAAGTAAGTCGGGATGTTATCACGTTTTGAAATCTCGATAACACTCGCGATGTTGTCATAGATTGTTTCTACTTTTTTCATAGCACGATCACGGTTGTAACCGTTAAGCTCATCAGCTACATTGATAACTCCACCAGCGTTGATTACATAGTCTGGTGCATAAACGATTCCCATCTCATGAATCGCATCACCGTGACGCGTTTCTTTCAGTTGGTTGTTAGCAGCTCCTGCAATAACTTTTGCTTTGATCTGTGGAATCGTATCATCGTTAATAATAGCTCCTAGTGCACATGGCGCAAAGATATCGCAATCTACACTGTAGATCTCATCGATCTCAACAGCTTTTGCTCCAAAGTCTTTAACTGCACGTTGAACAGCTTCTTTATTAATATCTGTAACGATCAATGATGCGCCTTCTTCGTGAAGGTGTTTACATAGTGTATAAGCAACATGTCCAACGCCTTGAACAGCGATCACTTTTCCTTCTAGAGAATCTGTACCAAACGCTTCCATCGCCGCTGCTTTCATACCGCGGTATACACCGTAAGCCGTTACTGGAGAAGGATTACCACTTGAACCGAAAGCAGGTGATACACCCGTAACGAATTGTGTTTCTTGGTAGATTAGGTCCATGTCTTCAACCGTTGTACCCACATCTTCTGCAGTAATATAACGCCCGTTAAGGCCTTGAATATAACGACCGAACGCACGGAACATTTCTTCGTTCTTGTCTTTCTTTGGATCACCGATAATTACTGTTTTACCGCCACCAAGATTCAATCCCGCCGCTGCGTTCTTATAAGTCATCCCTTTAGCTAGTCTGAGTGCATCTTCAATCGCCGCATCTTCTGTTTCATACGTCCACATTCTTGTTCCCCCAAGTGCAGGACCTAATGTCGTATCATGAATACAGATAATTGCTTTTAGACCAGATTGTTTATCTTGGCAGATCACCATTTGCTCATAATCATAAGTTTCCATATATTTAAAAATTTCCATTGTGTTTTCCTCCTAAGATTTAATTATCAGTGATGACTGAATTTACCGCTAAAGCGATAGAATAATATTTACTTTCAGCTGAATCCGCTCTAGATGTTAGAACGATTGGTGCTTTAGCTCCACATATTACTGCTCCAACTTTTGCTCGAGCAAAGTAGATCAGAGATTTATACAATACATTTCCTGTTTCGATATTTGGAACAAGAAGGATGTCAGCATTTCCTGCAACACTTCCTGTGATTCCTTTGTGAGCTGCAGCTTCCTTTGATACGGCATTATCTAAGGCCAAAGGACCTTCTACAATACCACCTTGAATTTGATTCCTAAGGTTCATAACCATCAGACTCGCTGCATCCAATGTTGCTTGCATAGCAGGATTGACATTCTCTACCGCAGCAAGCACTGCAGCTTTCGGAACTTCCACACCCGTTCTAACCGCAAAATCGATAGCATTTTGTAGAATCTGAACTTTTTGATTAAGATCAGGCTCTATGTTCATGGCAGCATCCGTAACAAAGATTAATTTTTCAAATCCTTCTACTTCGAATGCAGCAACATGTGATAGCACTTTGCCTGTACGGAGACCAAATTCTTTATTTAAAACTGCTTTTAAAAGAGCAGACGTTGAGATGAGCCCTTTCATCAAAATATCAGCGTCTCCATCATGAACCGCTCTTACCGCCTTTAATGCAGCCGAAGCTGTATCAGTAGGAACAACTTTAATCCCATCTAACGAAACATCCGCGTTTCTTTCTAACCAGTCAGAAATTTTGTTACCGTTTCCAAACAGAATAAAGCGGGCGAGCCCTTCTTTGTATGATTTCAGTATGCTTTCCAAAACCTCCTGATCTCCAGCTTCTGCCACTGCGATGACTGGTTTCTCTTGCTGATTTTTGGCTTGGCTCACCAAGTTTTGTAAACGCATGCTATCCCCCCTTGTTAACCGCTATATTAACAATGCAATTTTCATGCCAACTATTAAACGTGTAATAAAAGTCCATATCAAATATTAGTATGCATTTATTTGCAGAAACGTTGCAATATTTTGCATGAAATTATTTGCGCGATTTTTCGTCGAGATCGTATTTTTCTAATTTATAATAAAAATTTCGAAGTGAGATACCCAGTGATTTAGCTGTTTTTGTCTTGTTGCCACGAAATCTCTCTATAGCTTCTGTTAAAATACGTTTTTCAACCGCATCCATTTGTTCAGCTAAGCTCTTTTCATTATCAGTCGTATCAGCCATTTCTTTCAGATGAATATCCTTTTTCTTCGATGGTTCTAAAGATAACAGAGAAATATGACTCCGGTTGATCTGTGAATCCGTATGACTCATGTGGATGATCGCTCTGCCTAATACGTTTTCAAGCTCTCTAACATTTCCCGGCCAATGATACGCTAATAAAAAGTCCTCTGCATCCTTGCTGATATAATCAATGTTTCTTCCATAGTCTTGATTTAGCTTCTGCAGAAGGTGATGTGCTAAGAGCAAAATATCATTGTTTCTCGCTCTTAATGGCGGAATATAAATCGGCATCCTGTTGAGCCTGTAGTACAAATCCTGCCTGAACGTACCATCTGCGATCATTTTTTCAAGATTCACATTCGTTGCGGCGATCACACGGACGTTGATCGGAATGGCTTTCGTCCCACCAACACGTCTGATTTCATTCTCTTGTAGAACACGCAAAAGTTTGGCTTGAGTGTTCTGAGACAACTCTCCCACCTCATCTAAAAAGATGCTTCCGCCGTTGGCCTCTTCAAACAGTCCTCTTTTCCCGCCTCTTAATGCACCAGAAAAAGCTCCTTCTTCATAGCCAAACAGTTCACTCTCTAATAACGATTCAGATAACGCTGCACAGTTGACGCGTATAAATTTATTAAACTTTCTGCTGCTCGCATTATGTATCGCATGAGCAAAAAGTTCTTTTCCCGTTCCAGATTCACCACGAAGCAGAACGGTCGCAGGAGTAGAAGCAGCGAGCTTTGCTTGATCGATCGCAAAACTCATCTCTTCTGATGAACCAATTATATCTTCAAACGAATATTTAGCTTCAAGTGTCCGAATGATCTGTCTTGCACGGTTGAGTTCTTCTGTAAGTCCTTTTATTTCAGATACATCGTGAATGACACCTACACTGCCTTTTAATAGACCATCTACGATAACAGGCGCAACATTAACAATCACATCTTTGCGGTTTGGCCCAACTCGTAATCGGGCACCTCTCACAGGTTTTCTTGTTTTTAAAACCTGCATGTGTATACTCTCACCTTCAGATATATCCGTTGTTGCCGGTTTTCCAATCACTTGCTCGGCTGTGTATCCTGTGAGCCTCGTATAAGCAGGATTGATCATGATCCCTTTTCCTTCTTCATCAACTACAGATATAGCTTCCTCAGAAGATTGGATGATTGATCTTAACATCGTTTGGATGCTTTTTAAATTCGTTACTTCTTCTGCCAGATCCACGATTTCTGTAATATCTTTAAAAACAGCAAAAGCGCCAAGCTTTCGACCTTCATGATTTAGGATCGGTGTTCTTGTTGTATAGATTTTAGTGCCATTCGCTAAGATTTGTTCTTGATTAACTTCTTCTATGCCTGAGTCCATAACTCTTGGAAGCTGACTATTAGGCATGACTTCTAGAATGGATTTACCTACAACTTCCTCTTTGGATAAACCTGTCATCTTTTCAGCACTCTTGTTAAATATGGTGATCGTTAAATCTTGATCGATCACAATCATGCCATCATGTGTATTATCTAAAATTGTTTTAAGTTGTTGTAGATGACTAATGTCTTTTTTATTTTTCGTTTCGTCAGATATGGTTAACAAAAATCTAAACTGTGCCGTAGTCAATCTTCCCGACATTGGATATTTGGTCTCGTTTAGCAGATTTGCCGTTTCTTTAAGTGAATCTGAATAAACGATTACATCTATTACCTCTTCTGGTGCCGATGAATATGTAAAAACTGGTGTGTTATTAAATTTGGCCGGCAACGATTGAAGAGGTTCTTGAAAGATAGCTGCAAGTTCAAAAAGTTCGGATTGATTGATCTCTTGAACCAATTCAATTTCTTCTTGCGTTGCCAACAATACGATCCTTTGCAACAATTAGCCCACCTTTTTATTATAACATGCAATATTTTTCACATACTCATCATAGCTCACTATGAAAGGGTTTGCAAACTTAATTTGCATCGACAATAATTTTAACTTTATGTACAATAAGACGAGTAGAGGAGTGGAATTCTTCATGAGCAGATATGCAGCATTAGTAATCGTATTAATCCCTGGAATCATGGCCGTGATGGGCATTAAATGGATGAGAGACACGTTATTCGGAGTTTTACAGTTTCCGTTTCCATACTTATGGTTACAGTTCATCGCAGGATTGTTAAGTTTCTTAGCAGGCTTAGCTTTTGTAGGCGGATTCATTTTTTACAGAGATCGCAAAAGAAATAAAGTCCAGTTAAAATACAGAAAAAAATAACCATCTCAGTTAAGAGAGATGGTTATTTTTTGTAGGTAAGTATTGTAATTATGCCATGACTTTATGTTCGATTCGAAGCTTATCTGCGACCATCGCGATGAACTCAGAATTCGAGAACGGTATGTAAGCCGCTAAACTTGCGCCAAACTTGGCGTTAAGCTAGTCGTATCTATCTCGTTCCGATAAACTTTACCGGTATTTGTCCGAACCTTTACGAAAAATTCATCGTAAAAGGAGACGTGCAAAATTATGCAAAAGTACGGGTTTATGAAGAGGAAAGCAAGCGATAAACTAACGCTTAACTTTGACGAGTGTGTAACGTTGTTTGTGGCAGCAAAACGTTTACAGAAACGTAGCGATCGAACGATTAACACGTATCAACAAACTTATCAGGCGTTTAGCAGATGGCTCACGGATAAAGAATACGATTATGTAGACGGAAACATAGCGAAGGAATACATTGAGTATATTTCTTTCGAGAAACATCGATGGGATAATCACCCTACGAGTCCTACCGGTGAGAAAGGGTTGTCGTCGCGGGCCGTAAACAACATCGTACGTAACTTAAAAGTCCTTTTCAATTTCTTGGTTCAAGAACGAATTATTACTGCTTCTCCTTTTGAAACCGTAAGATATCAAACTGAACCGAGAGATACTTTCGAAGTATTTACGGACGAAGACGTATTGAAATTACTTGATGTACCAAACCGTAGAACCTACACGGGTAATAGAGACTATGTAATGATGCTAGTGCTAATGGATACAGGTCTTAGAATCCGTGAGCTAACCTCACTTAAAGTTAAGGACATTGATTTCAAGATTCAACAGATAGTTGTACGAGCTGAAAATACAAAAACATACTCAATGCGAGTAATACCTATCTCGGATAAGTGTACGAAAGAACTTAGAAATCTGCTTGAGTATATGACGCTTGATGACGAAGAAGAATACGTATGGCTTACGCAATTTGGAGAACGTTATATGGCGGATACTTTTTCGAAGATGCTTAAAAATTACGGTAAAAAAGCAGTTGTTTTAAACGCTCGTGTTTCACCGCATACTTTCCGTCATTATTTCGCGGTTAAATACCTTAAAAGCGGGGGAGATACGTTCTCTCTAATGCGGATTTTAGGTCACTCTGATATGTCAATGACTCAGCGTTACGTTAAATATACGAATATGGACGTTCATGATCGACATAATACCGCCAGTCCAGTTATGAACTTGTTAGATAAAGGGAATGAACGTAAAAGAGGAAAAGTATTATTTAAATAATAAGAAATAGAGACGCTCATCGCGTCTCGTTTTTATTTAAACAAATTCAGTAAGAATGAATTTGTCCATGCAAGATTATTTGTTTGTACGTAATGATCAACATCTATTATTAAACTTTCAACTAAGTATTCATAACGATCCTGTTTTATTTCTTTAGACATAAGCTTCTCTGTAAGTCCTTTAAGATGATTTATCATAATTACATCATTTTCATTAAACATTAAAGTCCCATCTTCTGTCGAAAGTAGTTGATTACATTTTTGAATGATTTGTTCTAAATCTATATTATGTTTGACCTTATTCAATGAGCTTAGGGCAAGTGATTTTACCATTAGTAAAGCGTCATCCCTAGCGGATAATTTTAAACGATTAAACGAAAATAATAATAATTGATGTAGCGCAAAGATAATTGTAACTTTATCTAAGAATTCAAATTTTGTAATTTCTTTCACCCAATGAAATAATGATCCTTTTTCCAAGTAAGAATAGATGGTTAGCGTGATTATAACAATTGAGATTATTTCAAATAAGTATACAAATTTTTGGACTTTCAGCTGCCTGCTATAATTTTTATTCCTATCCATAGAATTCCCCACCCATCAATCAATATCTATACAAGCGTAAGTATATCTTCATAACCAAAGTTTTACAATTCAGATGTATCCTATAAGAAATAGCTTCGTCCTTCTTCCATTTCGCTTAAATAAAAAAGACCCGACCGAAGCCGAGTCCGTTTTGTTGCGTATTTTGATCCAAATGCTCATGTACTAAACACTCATTACAGTTCTAACAACAACATCTATTCCTTTGATATATGTTGCGCCAGCTCTGGTACAAGTAAATGTAATCGTTTCATTTGTTGTATCAATTGTATAAGATAACGCTAAAGGATCTCCGTGTGTAATGGATGTAATTTGATTTATTGTAGAAATACTTGCATAACTACTCCCATCCGATAGCATTGCTGAATATTTCTTGTATGCAATGTGGTTTGAATTACTTCCGTATCCAAGAACCTCAAATTCGTAAATAACTACACTAGATGCGTATGCAGATACTTGATAATTTGGGAAATCTAATGGAACTGTAACGCTCACTGTTGCGCCTGTCGTTTCTAAGATGTTACTAAATTTCATACTCTTACTTTTGTCGTTGAAGCTTTTTGAAATATATTTATTGCTATCTCTTTCGTGATAATCACGCCAGTTATATCCTACTACATTCCCCGTTAATGCTTTTTCAGTGAGAACATTTCCTTTACTATATCCCCATTGCGCTACACCCGCCGCATTATAGTAAGTTATATTCTTTTTAAACTTCCCTTGTGTCTCAATGCTGATTTCATTTCCGTTGGAACCAGAAATAAAATGTGCCAAAGCTTCGTTTGTAGACTTATTGATAATCTTAGCAGTAATTTTAGAAGTGTTTGTTGTTACTACAGCTAACATAGGGTTTGTTTGTATAGACGATTCACTACTTAAAACAACTATATTATCCCAAGTACTATCAGTGCCACCTGTCCACACGCCTGTGATATTGTAATCTACAATATCACAAGTTATGTTTTTAAATGTTAGATTCTTAATAGATGCTTGTAAATTTGTATTTACACCTACTAAAAATAATGAAGCATTATTTTTGTAGCTAGTCATTGATTTTGGGGAACAATAAATGTTCTCAATAGTGCTATCAATAGCAGTACCTTTGACTACTACAGCTCCAGATTCCGCCATGGTAGTGTGAATATTGCTTATTGTCGTGTTTTTAATTCCTGTTGCTTGAATAGTAGCACCAGTCCCAAGTGAGTTTCCTAGTAAATCTCCATACTCTCTAATATTGTTCACATATGAATTCTGCAAACCTGCATAAATAAGATGTGAAGGTCCATATACGTTGTTAGATAGATTATGTCTTTTTGTGCCTCTGATGTTGTTAATATACGCGTTTCTAATTCCATCTGATAGTAAGTTGCTATAATGAGATGCTTCAACATCAACTATTTTTAATTTACCACCGTTACTTGAAAAACTTCGTATTAATGCATCATATGTGTTAGAATCTGTTTCACCGATACAACTAATATTTTTAAACGTAACATTATCATAGTTACCATTTAAAGCAATAATGGTATTAAATGAGTATTGCGTTCTAGTTACACCATACTGAGTAACAGAATCGGTAGTTGAGTTGAAACTTCCTTGCCAAATGAAGTTAGCGTTTTCAAATGATACGTTTTTAGTGTCATTAATTAAGAAAGTAAAATAGTAAGTCCCTCCATTTTGCCCCTTACCTACTTTTAAAGTTGCTCCGTTAAAATCTATACTCACATTTGATGGAATCTGAATCGTATCAACTTCATTTAAAACAGGTAAATTATATTCAGCTTTTTCAAACTTTAATTTGCCTCCGCCAGCATCTTGTAATTTAGAGATAGCTCTTTTTATTCTTGGTATATCCGTTACCTCAGGCGTCTGTTTCTGAAATGAACTCATTAAGTACGTATTCTCCGCCAGCTGTGCATCAGCATCATTCAATCGATCGCATAAAAGTGTAAACTCTCCACGCGCATCGACGACCTCACTCGGTTGTGGTGTACCGATAATCAAATTATCTACACGTTGTTTCTGTGCTTGAATATCAATATCGATATTATTAAAATTGGAGTTTAAATCATTACGGAAATTCCTGTTAAATTGAATACCGATATTTTTATATTTTCCCATTAATAAACACTCCTTCTCAAATTAAAAAGACCCGGGTTTCCCGAGCCTCGTTTTACCGTCATTTATTTTAAAATCTCGTTTTACCTATCCTACGTAAATTTTCACGTTCGGCGTCAAACGCAAGCATCTGATCGATATGTTTATACGTAGCTTTACCGACCATATAACCATCCATCTCAATCGTAAGATCCGGATTTATACTACGTAGAACACTTTCGATATTACCTAGTAAGTGAATAGCTCGCTCATCCGTTAATCCGTCGGACATACTTGCCGCTGGCGTATTTAATTGCTGAAACAATGACGCCTGTTGAGCTTCGGTTAACACCATTTCGTTACGTAGCAACCGTACATCGATTTCGTGATGTGACGGCGGTAACGATAAAGCCGGGGATCCACCGGTATGGAATTTCGGCCGTTCAAAAGTACCGCCCTGGTGCCTCGAAGTGTCCACTCCGATACTACGAGCTGCCCGTTCCGATTGCGTAATTAGACGTTTGATTTCCGTAATGTTAACCGTTTTGTTAATCGACTTTGAAAGAACGTCATTTAAACGTTGTGCAAGCGCGATTCCATCTGCTACCCTCGAGTTAACACCGGATTGAGCACCAGTAATACGGTTAACAGCGTCCTTTGCAGCGTTTAATTTACCGATTTCACGGTCGATTGTCGCGATTGCTTCCCGGTACTCCGAGTTATTCTTGTCTTTTGCGCTAGTCGATTCGTCCAATTTACGCTTTTGTTCCATCAACTTGGCGATTTCGTTGTCAACTAAACGAATACCGTTGCCTTTTTTGTTATTAATACCGACTTGTTGTAACTCGATGTTAACGAGCTTTTGGTTAATCGTATCTAACTTTTGTATTTCTTTATCAGATTCCGCCAAACTTTCACGCTGTTTCTCGATTTTTCCTTGTTCTTTAGCGATTCTTTCTTTTGCCAACTGAACGTCATCCTGTGCGTTTAATACAATGGTTTGCTGAAGATCAATTTCCTTCTGAGCGTAGAGGTTCTTATTCGCTTTCATATCAGCTAAAATCGCTTCTTGTTCTGCAAGGAAGACTTCCTGTGTCTTACGAGTCTCTATTAACTCCTTTTGTCTTTCTATAGCTCTATTCATTCGGTTTAGTGCTGCTTCACGATCACTCATCAAATCGTTTAACTTCGCTTCAGCTTTAATTTTCTGATCGTTAAGTTCATTACGCATTCCGTTAAGTTGTTCGTCAGACAACTTTTTAGCAGCATCCGCATTTTTTAGTAGTATGTTACCCTGATCGGTTAATACCTTGTTTGAATCCGGCACCTTTTTAACCAGGTCATCGTTAGCTTTTACGAGGTTCTGCATTTCTTGCGCTGACAAACCGGACTTCTCGCTCAGTTTCGCTTGCTCGTCTTTTAAACGCGCAATAACCGCAGGGGCAGCCGTTTGGTTAAGTAGCGTAGTAATATCCAGAAACCGTTGCATCTCGTCGCTAGAAAGTCGGTTTTTAGCCGATAGCGTTTCAAACGTGGTAATTGATTCATTCAACGCGTCATTATTCTGTTTCATAGCGTTATAGTTATCGAGTGAGACTTTCGTATGTCTTTCGTGTGCGTCTGAAGCCGCAACTGCTACACCCGCGAGCGCCGATAATCCTAATATGATATATCCCGCCGGACCGAGTGCTAACGATAAGGCACGTAAAGAAGTACCGAGTTTAATTGCTGTTGTTGCGAGTAAGGCAACGCCGGCTGCTGCACCTGTTGCACGAAGTCCAGACGTAAGTAGCGCCGGGTCCATTTCGTTTAGGACGCCGAGTACATCCGTCCCAAATTCGGTTAGCTGGCGGAAGGTTGGAAGCATCTCATTCCCGATAGAAATTCCAAGATTTTCGGCGGCGGACTGCAGCTCCTTAAATTGACCGAGTAGGGTATCCATCCGAACTTTTGCGACCTTTTCCGCTACTCCGCCGGAGTTCTCGAGTTCAGTCGTAAAGTCGGTTAACGTTCCTTGCCCGGCATCGAGTAACGCTAAAAAGCCGGATGCCGCTTCGGTACCTACGAGTTGAGCTACCGTTTGAGCTTTTTGTGTTTCCGTCATACCTTCCATTTTGGATCCGATGTGACCGATTAGTTCCGGTAATGGTTTCATTTTTCCGTCAGCCGTAGAAATCTCGATACCTAACGCTTTAATCGCATCTACCGTTTGACCAGTCGGATTTGCAAGCGATAAGAACGCCGCTCGAAGTACGGTACCGGCTTGCCCGGCTTTAATTCCGTTGTTGTGAAGGATTCCGGCGGCGCTCGCGGTTTGTTCTAGACTGATTCCCAACGCTTTCGAAACCGGTGCTACGTATTTCATTGCTTCGCCAAGTTCTGGAATACTTGCGTTTGAAGCATTTGCAGCTTGCGCCAGTACATCGACTACCTCTGAAGCTTTAGACGCCTCTAAACCGAATCCGGACATAATATTCGTAGTTATATCACTTGCCTCGGCCAAACCAACCTGGGCCGCCGCTGCCAAATTTAAAAGTGCAGGCATAGTCTGGATAATTTGATTCGTATCATAACCAGCAGTACCTAAGAAGTACATCGCATCAGCTGCTTCTGAAGCGCTAAATTGCGTAGTAGCTCCGAGGTCTTTCGCTGTTTTTGTCAATGAGGCAAAATCTTCTTCGCTGGCGTTAGTTACGGCTTTGATTTTCGCCATAGACTGTTCGAAATTAGCTGCGACGGCAACGGACGCTCCAAGACCGGCAACAACCGCCGATCCCATCGCTAAAGCTCCGATTTGAATTCCGGTCATAGATTTTTTTGTGTCTACCGCTGCCCTCGACATTCCGGCCATATCGCGCTTAATTTGCGCTTGTTTTATTGACCATTCACGCGTATCTATACTCATGCGGGCCTTAATTTCCCCAATTGTGCTCACATTTTCACTCCCCTAATAAAGAAGACGCCCTCTAATGGGACGCCTCGTTGTTTTGTATTGCTGTTAATAATTCGGGTATCTGATCAAGGTAATTCGTAAACTTACCAAAAGTCTGAATAACTAAAATCGTTTCCTCTAAATATTTCTCAAAACCGATCTCTTGAATATGTTCCTTTAGCTTATTGTTCGCCGCGATTTCAACAAGATTCGTAAAAATTCCGAAGGCATACCCTAATTCATATGAAGAGTTATTTTCCATTTGCGGCACCCGCCTTTTCACGTTTGTTTTTACGGTCGTTTACTTCGTTCTCATTAACGATTTCACCGCTTAACAACCACTCTTCGTACCAAAACGGCACTTTCTTTTCGGAAAACACTCTTCTGATTTCGTCTTCCATCGGTAAGATCGGTGCGTGATTACCTTGACTATTACCCTTCATTGCATCAACTTCCGGTAGTCGCAAACCGTTCATGTTTTCTTTTGAACTATCAACGTGATTACGAGACAATCCTTTGAATTCACCTACAACATTATTAGTTTGCGTCTTAATTTCCTCGGCTTCTAATAACTTTTGGATATACAAACCTCTTAATGACTTAACTTCATCAAGTTTCTGCTGCAGTTGTGAACTTTGTTTACTAACGAATTCCTCCGTTTCTTTATGAGCTTCGTCACGGGACTTAGCTAGACGGTCCGGTTTATGCTGCTCTAACGCGTACAGTTTCACATTTAGCTCTGAAATACGATCCTCGATCGGTCCGATCTTGTTACGTAACTCACTTACTTTCAAATCGCTATTATCGCTTGCATTACCTAACGCTTCGTTTTTGATTTCTACGTTAATTTGATTAATCAGGTCTAACTTTTGCTCTTGTAAACTTTTTAACTCATCGTTTAGTTTTACAGACTCCATAACCACCTCATTTATGGCTACCTGGAATGCGTTTAATTTTTTCATCGATTAGTTCCCCCAATTTTGATTAATGTTTTGGTATGCAGTTTGATATCGTGCTTCTTCCGCAAGTTCCGGATCTACGAAATCAGCTGGTTTATGTTCGATGTTCTTCTCAATAGCGAAAAACTCTTCCGGTTTGTTAAGGTAAAACCCGACTTCGTTCCCGAACGCATCGTTAGCCGCCTGTTCTGCGATAAATCCTCCGAACATACCACCGTTTAGATACGCTTCAGCCATTTCTTTAACCTCACGCGCCTCTTTTACTTCATCTGAAGCGAAATCGTTCTGTAACGACTGATACTGATCGAATAATCGCGCTTTAAATACCGGAGCTTGTGGTCCGGCTGCAGATACGATAGAGCCGATGATTTCCGTAAAGTCCTGCGAAACTAACTCAGCGTAATAAGAATCCGTTACTTTTTCCGAAATGAACTCTTTTAAGCGCTTTTCCGCCTGGTCCGGACGGTTTGAAAGTAAAATCTCCATCTTTACGTTACGGAAATTACGGTTGAACTCGTCAATTTCGTCCTGAGCCGGCTTTTTAACCTTCGCTTTTAGCGTTTTCTCAGCGACCTTTATCGCTTTCGTTAAATTTGCATCGTGTTGTTGCTTACGATTTAAAAGTTTCGCTAAAAAATCTGCACCCTTTTTCCCCTTCATTTCTTTTTCTTTTGCGATTCTACCGTCACGTGTTAAATGCTTATCTCCTCGAATCGCAGAAACCATATTCCGCATTTCTACTTGTTCTGAACGCAAAAAAGCAGTAGATCCATTACGAATTCCTACCGCAAGATTTAGATATTCTTTTGCTGACTTTTTCATTTAATACTCTCCTTTTTAAATCATACTCATTTCTTTAACTTCCATTAAGAACTTGTAATTACAAGGCACTTGAAACACCTCCATACGCTTTTAGAAGTGCAGTTTTAAGGGTTTGAATACAAACACCTTACACCTTCCCTTTTTGCATAAATGAAACGCTTGTAACCCGCAGTACAATAGGCTTTTGATTAACCTAAATGCGTACGTTTATGCGTGTTTACATAGCGTCGTTCTTGTTGGCGTTTTTTCTCTTTTGTTTTACGAACCTCATCGCGACATTCACCGCAATATTTCTGACGGTTGGATGTTCGTTCGATTGGCCGGCTACATTCTTCGCAAAGATCCGTAGATTTCTTTTCGGTCGGAATATTAAAAAGGTCACGGTACTCCGATTCGAGTTTATGGTCGCCTGGTAACACCGCCTTAATAAAGTACGGGCACACATTACCGATGCCTTCCGATTCGTAAAAAAGGATACATCGGTTACCGCAGGTTACGTAACAGCCTTCGTTGCCAGTGAAATTGGCACATTCGGCTTTTGCCAGTCTTTTCGCTTTCGATTTTACCGAATCTAACTTACGTTGATTCATTTCCTATTCCTCCGATTATTCTTTAACTTTATAACGTTCGTGAATTTCTAGTAACTCCGCTAATGTTTCGGGAGTTAACATGAATTCGGTTATTAACCTACGTTTAATTGCCTCAGTAAGTCGCCGTTTATCGCGTTCAATCCGATTAACCTGCGCAACTGAAATTCCGAGCAACTTACCGTAATAAGCTTGTGGTAAGCGATGAACCTCGCGGATTTTCCGAAAGACATCCGGTGTTATGTCCACCAACAACACCTCCTTTAATCTGGTAAAATCTATTACCATTAAGATAAATAAAATAGACGCCCCAAACCGTTCTGAAACGATTTGAAACGTCTTATAATCCTCTGCCACCAAGCCAAAGGAATGCCCTTTTAAAGATACTTATAACGGAATTACGCCTGTTAGATGAAGATGACCGTCTTAAACGGAAAGCTACCGTTATTTGCTTCTTCTCATATATACCTTTTTGTCGCCATTTAAAATTCATCTTTTGAATTACCGTGATAGTTAACAACTTTTTTAGAAGTTTTTCGATTACCAATTCCATACAATTCATTTTTTGCCTCAATATAGTTCATAAGACTTACTCCAGAAGGCCTTTCAAACTTCCATCCAACCTTAATCATTGCGTATTCTTGTACCCAAAAAGGTTGTTCAAGCCACCATAAGTAGTAATCCATAAGTGTCTCTTTCTTCTCCTTCTTCTCGGGATTCAGAAGAAATTCATTTGCCCTTTGTTCTCTTTTTTGTAAAGTTTTAATACTAGTTTTACATCCATCAGAACAAGTTTTCCTTGTATTTCTTAAACTATTATCTTTCCACCAATATCCACAATAATCGCACCTTTTTACTCGATTATCTTGATTATCATGAAGTTCACCTTTTAAAAGCTGCGTAGTTACTTTTAAAGCATCATTCCTATTCATATTTTTAATAAAATGCTTTGCAAATTCGATAGCCCCTAAACCTGGTTCATTGTAAGACACTCGGTCCTCCATTCTTAGCACGATAGCCAGTCTTATTTGTTATCTCTTCTTCGAATAATCCTTCTATTTATTCTTTTCTTACGCGTGAATGTATTTATAAGAGATACGTAACGTGTCCTTTTGAAAAAAGGGCGCGTAATCTTTTGTTGGTATGTTTAACTTGGTATATTTACGTTGGTATGTTTAGGTATACCTTAGAGGTAACAATGGAAACACTCCTCTAATGCCCTTTTCGAGATGTACCTCTAATGCCCGTTTCGTTAATAAATCGCTAAATTAGGTGTAACCTTTCTACCGTCTTCATCTACCAAATAACCGTCTTCACTTACACGCGGACAAAAAGAGGGAAAGTACCATTTACCGTTCCATACCGTTTTCTGCCGAACCAGTCCATTAGTTTCCAAAATGTCTACCAACGATTTAATCCGTTTCTCAGCGATCCCCAGGTCCCCTGCTATTTTGTCACGCGAAGGAAAACTCGCACCGAATCGTTCACTTTGCGTACCATCTGCTCTCGTGTGAACACCGTCTACATACGAAAGTAAATAAAAATACAGCGTTACAATGTCTCGGATCTGAGGACGCCTTTGTTTTCTTACGTGTTTCTCGTTAAATTCACGAATTATTCGCGGAAACACTTTTCGCATAAGATCGAGATTGTACATTTCGTAATTATGACCGGTTAATAACATCTCCTTGTCGTTAGGTAATTGTTTGTACTGCTTTAACTCATTCATCTGAACACTCTCCTTTTAGTTTTTATATCAACGTAGTTCAATGACCACGAAAATACCTTATACTTTTCTATATCTCGAAAATTTGAAAGTCGCGCACCATAAAAGTACTCTTCCATACATATACCGAGTGAAACTTTAAAAACAGCGCGTATTAAAATCGACGCATGAGAACTTAAACTCGCGTACCCATCTAACTAATACCTGATGACTGCACGGGTTTTAGCGCACTTTTTAGCGCACTTTCTACGTAAATTGATACAAAAAATATTTTTCGACAAAAAAAGAACGCCTACACTGACGTCCCTCCACGATAAACGACTAGCGCGATCCCAAACTCCGTTCACAACCTTACGGATTGCCGTCCGTTAGCCTCCAAAGAGAGTTATGGCGCTGTTTCAGACGCAAACTCATACGCCCTTGCCCGATGTTTTGAGCGTACGAATTCAAGCCCCCGGTTACCGTTTACTTAACCGATGTAAAGGTTAGTAATAATGACACAACCAGGAATACACTTGTTACGAATATTAGTGCCGAAGTAAGTTCCATTACAGTAGTTCCATGTCTAAGTCTTCATCAGCTTCGATAATTGTCTTCGTTAAGAATTCATAAGCCGTTTGGGAACGCATTTTTACGATAAAACTAACGATTGTTGGCACCGGATCATTTCCTTCATACGTTCCTAAATTTATTGAACCACCGTTTTGTCTAAAGACCGTTGGCGATTCCGTTTTCTCTACTTTCACCATTAACAGCCACTTTCCGTCTTTGAAAACTGCATGGTTCTCATCAACTAACCATCCAGCGTGAGTCTCAAACTCTGTAACCATGTCGTATAAAACAGTAATTCCTTTCATCTACTTCGCCTCCAATAAATTAAAATTAATTTTCGTATCAATTCGGTCGTACATCACGTTTGTTAATAGCGACCAACCATCGATATTCTGCAGCTTACGCGCAAAGTTTACGGCTTTCTTTTTCGTTAGTTCTTTACGGAAATCCTCAGCGATGATAATACCGGATGACTTTGCGATGACTACGCCTTCTCTTGGCTCGGATTCAATTTTCGTAAGAAATACGGTACCGCCTAACGTTTGCCACATCGCATAGTTACCGACTTTCAAACCGTCTGCTTCGTCATAACCGTCTTCCTTACCGAGATCAAAAACAATGAATACTCGCTCGGCACATAAAGGGCCGTTTACTAGTTCAAACATATATACAACCTCCTTGACCACGTAAAGTAGTCATTTGATATTCATAGTATATTACCGACTACATATTTTAGTCAACTACCTTTTGTAGTCAAAAGTAAGAAAATTATTTATAATTAACATTAGGAGGTGAGTTTATTTGAAATTAGTGAGGTCTAATCTGAAGAAATTACTGGACGACAGAGGGATTTCAATACGGAAATTCGCTGAAGATACCGGTTTACAATTTGAGACATTGAGAAGAATGTATAACGATGATACAAAGCAATATAACAAACAAATGATTGCGAAAGTTTGCGAAGAATTAAACGTAGAAATATCAGAATTACTTATACTTGAAGATGCTTAGTTATTTATTTCCTAAAAATATGAGTGTACCTGCATTTTTATCGTTACGCGGTCATACGCTGAGTGCATAGGGCATCGCACAAAACCAGCGTAACCCTTAACTAAAACGATATAAGTAACAAAAAAAGACCTTCCACATTCGGAGGGTCTTCTCTACTTCCCACAAAAATCACGCTGATTTATTGCGCTTGTTTTCTTGCATCATTTTCCTGGCGAAATCCATTAACGTGGCCAATCCGATAAGTACCGATCCTGCAAACAGCGAAACTAAAATCGTAATAATACCGATTAACACTTTTAACGGATGATCTTCGCCATATTCACTATTCGTTAAACTTCCGTTTGTTGGATCAACTCCTAGACTTACGCATACCCATAAACCAAACATTGTTCCTAGTATAGCGATTGACCAACCGACTTTACTGATCCAATCTTCCAACTTACACACCCCTTTAATTAGTAAAATTTACCACATAGTCTAATTCGTTGATAAAATTCTCAAACCTCTGTGAGTATAAAAAATTGCAACGAAATTTTCTTAACTGATTACATAACTCGTAAAACCTTCGCCTGGGTAAAACGTTACAAATGTAACATCAAAGTTTAAAAATGATGCTCGGTTTTTAGAAGTACCAGGCGTAGGGGAAATTAGGGGGTGGCCTGGGGTGTGTACCCCTTCCGTTCCAAAAACGATTATAAATGAAACGATTATTAAACCGAACTATTATCAATGTTTAACACAATCAATAACGTTTCATTAAATAGTTTCTAATCAACGTTGCTTTAACGTTACCTTTTTGATACGATAAAAGAAAACGGAGTTGATACGAATGAAGATTGGCTATGCTCGAGTCAGTACACAAGACCAGAATCTAGACGTACAACTAGACGCACTACATAAGGCCGGATGTGAACGTATATATACGGAGAAGGTTAGCGGTAAGCGTGACGATAGACCGGAGTTAGCGCGTTGTCTTGACTCTCTACGTAAAGGGGATACGCTAGTCATCTATAAGCTCGATAGACTCGGTCGTTCCACATTTAAGCTGCTGGAACTAACGAAAGGCTTCGAGGATGCCGGCATAGATCTCGTATCTATACGGGATGGCATCGACACTACAACGCCGGTAGGCCGTTTCTTCTTTCGTACTATGGCATCTATTGCCGAACTAGAACGGGACATTATCGTGGAACGTACTCAAGCCGGCTTACAGGCCGCTAGATCCCGTGGCCGTGTCGGAGGACGACCGCCAGTACCGAAGAAGGACGTAGAACGAGCGATTAAACTATACGAATCAAACGAATACACCGTCGCTGAAATAACGGAATTAACTGGTGTTACTAAAGCTACGTTATATCGATCCCTGAAGGCTGCCAAATAAGGCGGTCTTTTTTCGCCTTCGAAAGTTTTCGAGGCATTACGTTCCAGGGCGTTGCAGTAAGTGTTTTAACCCTCGTGAGTTTTGAACCGGTCCATCCCCGGAGGGCTTCGTGTTGATGATTTGGGAAGCGATGGGTACGTATAAGTAACGTAGTGTTACACCCGTAACGAACCGTTAAACCCTTGCGGCTCTAGGCGTCTACCGTCTATGACCAGGTACTAATACGATGTTACACGCTACTTCTCATCGAAAAGTTTTCGGTAGGCTGTTCGTTTGAGTCTCGGTGTTGGTGAAACATGAAGTATTCGGAAACGGTAATTTCTCCTCAAACGTATACCTCACGTAGCTCTAACGGTAGTTTCGAAATTTTCATGTTAGGTCCGTATCTGACGCTTCGTGCTCGTAAAATGTCCGATAGAGTCCAATACAGTTTAACCGGTTATCACGCTATAAATATAAACGTATCAACGGTTCAACTCGAAATTTCCCCGTTAGACTCACGTCAGACACTCGGTGCTGTTTAAATGCAACGTTTTGCACTACGTAGGGAAATCGATAAATCTTGTAGCCGCGTATATTTTACGTAAATTACGGGTTTGTGCAAAGTTTTGTTCGATGCTTTCCGTTATAAGTATCGAGCACTTTAAAATCACAACGAATCACAAAGTAAAAAAGCCGTTACCGATTGAACGATAAGGCTTCATTGATTTAACGTTATTGTGACCGTTTTTCTTCAGCTTCTTCTCTCGCTATTCGAAATAACTCAGGCATAATCGACTCAATTGCCCGTTGAATAGCAGCGTCTGAAGGTCGGTCAGGTTGTTTATTTTCATTTGATTTTTCCTTCAATAATATCAACCTCTTCTTTATTATTTTCTAATAAATATTTATCCTTCTCCACACGTTGCATTATTGGCTTTAAATGTTTTATAAATTTTACTACAGCTTTTGGAGATAATGACTTTGGATCCTTATTAATTTGAGGCTCTATGCTTTCAAAGTACTTAATCATTTTTTCATACTTTTTAACTTCTTCTAATATTTGTTTTTCTTGCTTAGATGTTATTGTTACTTTTCCTTCATTTTCCATTAACCAGATGTTCTCAGCTTCCTTCCTTCTTCTTTCAGCAACTTCCTCCATTTCACGTGCCTCTTTGAGTTGTTTTGTAACCTCTCTAAGTTCTTTAAGTGACATTTCCTCCACTGTTTTTAATTCTAATGTTGATGGAATTTTTATTTTTTTTGTAATAAATTCTGCTACATCGATATCTGTTGGTAATGATAACATTTCATAAAATTTACTGACGGTTATTTTAGATTCTAATGGAACTTTATCTCCAAATTGTTCATAAATTCTTATGAACTTATCTGCTGTTGATTTTTTAATATCTTTGCCCCAGTACTTTTCATCTAATTCCTTAACATGTTTAACCCTTTTACCATACTCGGGTATCTCACATCCAACTAAATTTTTTGCATCCCACAACTCTAACTCACTACGTTTTAACCGCTTGATATCTCTGTCTTTCGTCATTTTTCATCCCTCCTAATACACGTTTCGGATAAGCGTAAAAATACGTGACGTAGCGGAAATAAAACGTTATAAGAACGATATTACACGATGTTTTAAACGCAAAAAAGACCACCTTTTCAGGCGGCCTCTTAAAGTAAATATTCGATAATTTTCTAAAATTAGATTATAATATCCGTGTAAAGTTCGGACAAACTTTAGCGGTATGTTGGACGGTAAACTTATCGGAACGATTTACGGAGATTCCGATAAACTTTCGGACAAACTCCCGTATAAGCTGGCGTCAAAATAGCGTGGTTATGCGTTATACCATTACCCTATGTTCGATTCGAAGCTTGTCTGCGACCATCGCGATGAACTCAGAATTCGTTGGCTTTGCTTTTGACATGGATACTGTATAGCCAAACAAGGATGAAATACTGTCGATGTTTCCACGGCTCCATGCTACTTCGATCGCATGACGAATAGCTCGTTCAACTCGACTAGAAGTAGTATTGAATTTTTTTGCGATATCTGGATAAAGAACTTTTGTGATAGAGCCTAATAGCTCAATATCATTGTATACCATAGAGATCGCTTCTCTTAAATACATATAACCCTTAATATGAGCAGGAACCCCGATCTCATGAATGATACTTGTGATACTCGCATCCAAATTGCGTGGTTTATTATTAATTGTAGATTGGAAATTATTTCGATTGTTTCCGGACGCACGCTGAACAGTTGATTTTTCTGCTCCACAGATCTGACGGATCTGACTCGCAAGGTTGTCCATATCGAATGGCTTTAAGATAAAGTATGATGCACCTAGGTCTACGGCTTTTTTCGTTACATCTTCCTGACCAAACGCCGTTAACATGATAACATTCGGCTGAGGCAGATCATCGCTAGACCTGATCTTCTCCAGCACCGCTAATCCATCTAAATGAGGCATGATAATATCAAGAACTAATACATCAGGATCTTTATTCTCTAAAACGGACAAACATTCTTGACCGTTGTAAGCTACCCCAATTACCTCCATATCATCTTGACTTGAAAGATACTCCCTCAAAAGACTAATCAGTTCACGGTTATCATCAGCTAGACAAACTTTAATTTTTTGCACCATTATTTCCTCCCCATCCAACAATTTCTTGTTTTTCCCAATGTAACATTTCAACAATAAATCTTAAATCCCTTTATTTTGTTTTAAATTTTTTAAAATTATTTTGTTTTTGTAGCAGATAGACCCATTTTCTTCAATTTACTTTGAATTTCGACAGTTATTATATTTTCAAAAGTGTTTTTGTCGAATTTTCTTTATATCCCTCATTATACAAAATTTTCATAGGATTGTCTAAATTATCTAAAAAACAAATCCAGCACTTATTCCAACTTAGATGGGTTCAAAATAAAAAAACCGGTGAGATCTCAACCGGTTTTAAAAATGTTAACTCGCTTGTTTTGCGTCTTTATAGATATTTACACCCGCTTCATCCAGCATCCACTCGATATGAACACCATAGCCCGAAGTTGGGTCATTTACAAACACGTGTGTAACTGCTCCAATAATTCTGCCGTTCTGAATGATTGGGCTGCCGCTCATACCTTGGACGATTCCACCGGTAATTTTCAAAAGCTCGGGATCTGTAATCTTTATGACCATTCCCTTTGTAGCCGGAAACTTTTGAGGAACAGAGCTTACGACATCAACATCGAACTCTCGAACCTTCGACCCGTTAACGACAGTTAAAATCTTTGCTGGACCTTCTTCTACCTGATGAGATAAGGCGATTGGCAATGGTTTATTCCAGTCTCCATTCGATAATTCATCGTTTAATTTTCCGAAAATCCCAAAAGGACTATTTTTTGAAATGTCCCCTAAAACTCTTTGATCGTTGGAAAAACGCGCCAGCTTTTCTCCAGGATGACCGTTAGATCCTTTTTCGATGGAAGTTACGGTAGATCCAAGGATTTCCCCATTGTTTACCTTGATTGGCTTCTTAGTATCCATATCTGAAATAACATGACCGAGTGCCCCATATTTAAATGACGCTGGATCAAAAAAGGTTAGCGTACCTACGCCCGCTGCTGAATCACGAATATAAAGCCCTATGCGATAAGACTGGTCATTCTTGTCCTGCAGAGGAGTAAGTGATTTATGAAATGTCTTACCATCTCGAATAATGGTTACATCTAAAGGATTTCGAGTTTCCCCAGATTGCTTTACAAATGGGCTTACATCTCCCATTTTTTTAATATTTTTTCCGTTAATTTTGGTAATAATATCTCCTACTTGAATATCGGCAATTTCACCTGGAGATTGTTTTCCTGCAGTTGTATTTACGAGGTGATGTCCCACAATCAGTACCCCTAGAGTATTTAATTTCACTCCTATTGATTGTCCACCAGGTACAACTTTAAGGTCAGATAATACTTTTACATTCATCTTCTTTATGGGAAAACTTGCTGCTTCGAGAGTTGCCATGCTATCACCGTTTGTTTTGGCTTGTATCGAAACTTTATGTTCGCTTTCCATTGCGGTCGTATAAATGTTTGTTTCTTCCTGCTTCATGTTTGTTCCAACAGGAAGAGCTTGTAAGACATGCTGTCCTTCAAAAAAGGTAATCGATTCAGGCAGTGCTACATATTCGCGCACAGGAGACAAAAAACCGATTCCCACTAAACTTCCAAGGAGAATAACGCCGATCATTCGCCGAAGTAAATCCTTATACATCATACACTCTCCTCGCTCCTAGCTCACACCCTCACCATGGCTGTACCTTTAATTTAGCCTACGGACCATGAGTTTATAACCTAGAAAAAAGAAAAAGCTATTCCTTAAATGGATAGCTTTTTCATGAATAAAGTTTTATGATGTTTTTTTGATTGACGCTGCAAGCTCTAATAATTCTTGAGCATGTTGCCTCGTAAGGTCAGTAATCTCAACACCAGAGATCATTCTGCCTATCTCATTTACTTTTTCATCTGTTTTTAATGTTAGGACCTTTGTAACCGTTCTTCCTTGAAGTGTGTCCTTAGAAATATGAAGATGCGTGTCAGACATCGCTGCAACTTGTGGAAGGTGAGAAATACAAAGTACTTGTGAACCGACAGAAACTTTATAGATCTTTTCCGCTATCGCTTGAGCAACTCGTCCAGAGACTCCTGTATCTACTTCATCAAAGATAATGGCGGTAATTCCTTGGTTTTCAGAAAAAATGGTTTTCAATGCTAGAATAATTCTGGAAAGCTCCCCACCAGATGCTACTTTTGATAGTGGCTTAAGCGGTTCACCAGGATTCGGAGAGATATAAAATTCTACAGAATCCAGTCCAGTTCTTAAAAACTGATTAGCCTCAATCCGCTTCATTACGACTTCGAATTTAGTTTTTTCCATATAAAGTTCTTTAAGCTGTTGCTGAATGCTGTTCTTTAAGACTTTAGCGGTCTCCGTTCTCCGCTTAGTCAGTTTTTTACCTGATATCTCAAGTTTAGCAATGAGCTTATCCTGCTTTTTCTTGAGTTCTTCAATGTGATTATCTTTATTCTGAATAAGTTCTAACTCTTTTTTAATTTTTTCACTATAATCGATCATTTCTTTCACTGAAGAACCGTATTTGCGTTTAAGTTTACTTAGTTCATCAAGACGTGATTCAATGCTGTTAAGCCTTTCCGGGTTGTATTCTAATGAATCAAACATATCCCGAATCTTATATGTAAGCTCTTCAAGTACATAAAAGCTGTTTCCAAATTGCTCTTCGTCGGCTTTTAATGATTCATCAAGTGCAGCAACCTGCGAAAAATCAGCTAGCGCACTAGATACAAGTTCAAGCGCTTTTCCTTCACCATAAAGATTATGATAAGCATCCTGAAGAGAACCATGAATTCTTTCAAAATTCGAGAGCATTCTTTTTTCTTCCTCAAGCTTAACATCCTCATCAGGAATGAGGTTGCTACCCGCTATCTCTTGGTACTGATATTGTAGCAAGTCTATTCTCTGAGCGATCTCTTGTTCGTTTCTAGAGAGCTCTGAAAGCTGCTTGTTGATTTCTTTGTAGTCCCTGAATGTTGATTCGTACGCTATCAACTCTTGTTTAAAATTCTTATCACCAAAACTATCGAGTAAAAAAAGATGCTTGTCAGGCTGCATTAAATATTGCGTTTCATGCTGCCCATGAATATCAACTAAGGCCTGTCCGAACTCCTTAAGAACAGACAGCGTAACAAGCTTTCCGTTTACTCTGCAAATGCTTTTTCCGTTCTCTGTTATATCCCTTTTAAGCACGACCATCTCATCTTCATCTGAAATCGCAATTCCAAATTCCTCACATTTATCATATACACGATGACCTGGATGAATATGAAACAAACCTTCGATTTCCGCTTTTTGAGTACCATAGCGTACAAATTCCGTAGAACCACGGCCACCAATCAGAAGTCCGATCGCATCGATGATGATGGACTTACCTGCACCGGTTTCACCTGTTAGTACGGTTAACCCTTTACTAAAAGAAACACTCAGAGAATCAATAATAGCAAAATTACGAATACTTAATTCTGCCAGCAATTACATCACACCTTATTTTAAAAATTACAGCATATCTAAAAATCGCTGCGAAACATCTGCACTAACTTCTTTAGAACGACAAATAATTAGGATTGTATCATCGCCACAGATCGTTCCCATTAAATCTTCCCAATCAAGCTTATCAATTAACGCTCCAATGGCATTTGCATTACCAGGAAGTGTTTTCATGATAATCAGGTGATCTGCATAATCAATACTAATAAAGCTGTCAGTTAGTGTTCTTCTTAACTTCTGCAATGGGTTGAACCTCTGGTCAGCCGGAAGACTGTACTTATAGCGACCATCATTCATCGGTACTTTCACAAGATGCAGTTCTTTAATATCACGCGAAACCGTTGCTTGCGTTACATTAAAGTTGGCTTTCTTTAGTAGTTCCACTAAGTCGTCTTGTGTTTCAATATCATGATTGCTGATCATTTCACGTATTTTAATATGTCGTTGTCCTTTATTCACTCGTGATTCCACCTCAATTTACACTGTCACATTCTGCCTTTATCTTATACTATTGTGCATAGGATGTAAATTTTTCATTAGTGAAATGATGAAAAGAGCGAGAAATTTTATTCTCGCTCTTTCTTTAATGTTTCATGAGCAGACTTCACAACTTCTTCAATATTTTCTGAAGTTATCGTCACGCAGTCCTCACTATTTACTTTTCCATGCATTAAAAACTCTATGTTTCCATCCCCACCCGTTATAGGTGAGAAGGACAATGCAACAGGATTAATCCCTGTTTTGCGTGCAAAATCCGTAATCTCTTCAATCACGCGTTTATGAACTTTCGGATCTCTAACGATTCCCTTTTTCCCCACTTCTTCACGTCCTGCTTCAAACTGAGGCTTGATCAAAGCGATCACATCTCCAGTTGGCATGAGCTGAGTCAGCACAGGAAGAATGATTCGAAGAGAAATGAAAGAAACATCGATCGTTGCAAAATGGGGCATCCCCTGTTGAAGCTGATCAGGAGTTACATATCTAAAGTTTGTTCTTTCCATCACCGCTACTCTTGTATCGTTTCTGAGTTTCCAAGCGAGTTGATTGTAGCCCACATCGATCGCATATATATAGGAAGCACCGTTTTGAAGCGCGCAATCCGTAAATCCACCAGTTGAAGCTCCAATATCCATTCCAATCTTTTCTTTAACTTCAAAATCAAAGATTTTAAGTGCCTTTTCAAGCTTCAGCCCGCCTCTTCCTACATAAGGAATAACATCTCCTTTAACTTGAAGAGGCGCATCTTGTTCTATCTTTTCACCTGGCTTATCCATACGGTTCGTTCCTGAATACACGAGTCCAGCCATAACCGATCGTTTGGCTTTTTCTCGCGTTTCACAGAGTCCTCGATTGACAAGCAGTACATCTACCCGTTCTTTTTTCATGTAAGAAGACCCTTTTCTGCCTTTCGTTTAACAAGTGCTTTCACTCGCTCAACAAGATCAGGAGTTGTAATTCCGATCTCTTCTAATAATTTAGTTACACTTCCATGCTCGATAAAGCAATCTGGTATACCCATACGATCAATGATAACATTTGCCTGATGATCAGAAGCATGTTCTAATACCGCACTTCCAAAACCACCTTGAAGAACAGCCTCTTCTAACGTTAAAATAGGCATGTTTTCTGCATAAAGCTCTTTGAGCATCTTTGAGTCAAGCGGTTTGATAAAACGAGCATTGATCACGCGTGCTGAGACACCTGATTTCGCAAGGATCTCCCAAGCTTCAAGCGCCATTGGAATCGTCGTTCCAAACGTTAGAATCGCAACGTCATCCCCATCTTTAAGCACTTCCCATGAACCAATTGGAATGTTCTCAAACTCTTCATCCATCGGAACTCCTGAACCGTTACCTCTAGGGAATCTGATCGCAATCGGACCATCTTCATATTTAAGAGCAGAGTATACCATATGCTGAAGCTCGTTTTCATCTTTCCCCATCATCAATACCATATTTGGAATATGACGCAAGAAAGCAATATCAAACACACCTTGGTGCGTTTCTCCATCAGCACCAACGAGACCAGATCGATCTATTGTGAAAACAACATTCAAATTCTGTCTGGCAACATCATGAACTACTTGGTCGTAACCTCGTTGCAAGAACGTAGAATAGATCGATAGAACTGGTTTCATATTCTGCGTAGCAAGTCCAGCTGCCATCGTTGTGGCATGCTGTTCTGCAATACCTACATCAAACAAACGATCAGGAAACGCTTTGCCGTAATCAGTAAGTTTAGAGCCTATCGTCATGGCAGGCGTTATCACTGCGATTCGATCATCTTTATGTGAGAGTGTCTCAAGTGTTTTACTGACCACTCCACTGTAAGATGGTCCAACTATCTGCGGTTTGATCTGCTCACCTGATTCGATCTTATAAGGACCTACACCATGCCAGCTATCCTTTTTATCACTTTCAGCCGGTTCATATCCTTTGCCTTTTTTGGTAAGAACGTGGATGATTACCGGACCTTTCGTCTTTTTGGCAAATGTTAGATTCTCAATCAAGTCATCTACATCATGACCATCTACTGGTCCTAAATAGGTGTAGCCTAGCTCCTCAAAAAACATTCCTGATACTAACAGGTACTTTAAGCTATCTTTTACGCGTTCTGCTGTAGCAGCCAATTTACCGCCGAAAGCAGGAATTTTACGGATTAAAGATTCTAGTTCATCTTTGGCTTTATTATATTTTCTAGCTGTTCTCATGCGTCCTAAAACGTTATGAAGAGCTCCCACATTCGGAGCGATCGACATTTCGTTGTCGTTAAGCACAACGATCAAGTCTTTCTTTTCATGTCCGATATGGTTGAGCGCTTCTAGAGCCATCCCGCCTGTTAGGGCACCATCACCAATGACAGCAACAACTTTATCATCCGTTTTCTTCAGGTCTCTTGCGATCGCCATACCCATCGCAGCAGAAAGTGATGTAGAACTATGGCCCGTTTCCCATACATCATGTTCGCTTTCAATACGTTTTGGAAAACCACACAACCCTTTGTACTGGCGAAGTGTATCGAACTGAGATGCTCTTCCCGTAAGGATCTTGTGTACATAGGCTTGATGACCTACATCCCAAATAAACTTGTCTTTGGGACTGTCAAAGACTTTGTGCATAGCAAGCGTTAGTTCTACAACACCGAGGTTAGGTCCGAGATGACCTCCTCTAACTGAAAGTTTTTCAATTAGAAAAGAACGAATTTCGGCGGCTAATTTATTTAATTGTTCAGTTTCATACGTTTTTAAAAACTGAGGATCTTGAATTTCTTCCAAGTTCATGGAATGTGCCTCTCTTTCCATTAACGCCTTTTCTTCTCTCTTTTAGCAGGCGATAGCAGTTTAATTCTTAATTTTTCCTCTAAAAAATATAATAAACGCCCAACCTGAAAAATAATAAAGGTTGAGTGGTTGATCGCATATGATTTTCCTAGCGCTTTGCCTCCTACAGTAAGTGCAGCAACTACACTAGTGAAGACGATTGAGATCAAATACTCAGAGTTTGATCCAGATCTATTCCCCATTGAAAGTGTAAGTTCTACTACAACTGCAGCGGATGCCGTTCCGCTAACGATCCCAGAGATGTCACCAATAACATCGTTACAAAAATTCGCTACACGATCTGCGTTTCTTGTAATGATTATAGCATGTCTTGCTCCAGGAACCTTCTCAGAAGCCATCGCATGAAAGGGAACTTCTTTCGCAGCAGTTGATGCTACCCCAACTATGTCAAACAGAACCCCGGTTAATACGATTAGAAACACGATTCCCATCCCTATCGCCCACGAAACTCCATTTAACAAAAAAGAGGATACAACTGTAAAAATAGCCGCTAACACAAGAGTGATAACGGCAATGCTTGTACTCCATTTGAGTGTTTTAGTAAAGGAATGCTTCATGCATAACTCCTCACTTTTTGGTCACTTTATGTAATAGGGAGTGGTCACCTTATTAAGTAAAGACTGCGGCTTAGGTCCAGTAGGTTTTCCCAGAAGAGTACGAAATGTCGCCATGTTCGCGGTTTCCCTTTACTCTCTTCTTAACGCTGTCGCCAAACGTTAGACTAGATTACCACTTAGTCCGCACTATAATCCCTAAAAGGTGTCAGGGCAGAACAGTCTAGGAGTTTTCCTCAACAGCCTCGCGCACATTCCCTAGCCTCTTTTGCAGAGAAGATTTCATATGGTATAAAGCTCAAAATCAGCGGCCAACCGATACAGGCTTTTCACACCATAATCCCCTCAAGCTCCACTCAAGGCAGGCTACGCTGCTCGCCTTCTTTTCCTGTGAACAAGAAAAAAAGCTAAGCAGGTTCAAACCCCATTTCGCAGTAAGGTCTTTTGAACACAAACCGCAAATATGGGGGCCTCCGCGGAAGAAGGGTCCTCGCCCACATGCCATTGTGGATCGCCCTTCAACCTTAACTCCCAGCGATGACCCAAGGCTGGGCGCCTCAAGCCAATACAAGGAACTTCATCGATGTGCCCTTTGGCGGATTTTTAGGCCCGCCTTCAGGAATGGGGGGCTGACTAGAATACTGCACCACTCCAAAGCAAATAATATCATATCATACTTCCAATTTCGCAACAATCTCTTAGTGGTTTCTTTTTATAATGTAGTCAGCGATGGACGCTAATATGCCTGTATTTCCGTTGATCTTGTTTAAATGTTCCAAAGAAATATGTATATGGTTTTCCATTTCTTTCTTTGCCCCATCAAGACCAAGAATCTTAGGATAAGTAGTTTTCAGATTAGCCTCATCACTTCCAACAGGTTTACCTATTTCTTCTTGATTCCCTGTTACATCTAATATGTCATCTTGAATCTGAAAAGCAATCCCGATATGCCGTGCATAGTTCGTTAAATGGATAAGATCTTCATCAGAAGCGCTCGCTGCAATTCCACCTATTATTACTGAACATTCAAGCATCTTACCCGTCTTTTTTTCATGAATGCTTTCTAATTCTGTTAACGAGAGGTCTCTGTTCTCTCCCTCTATGTCTTCTACTTGACCACCAACCATACCTGTTGCACCTGCAGCTCTTGATAGAACAGTGATCATTTGAACTTTTTGATCCGAAGTTAAATACGAGTTGTTTGTGATTAAACTAAAGCTCTCTGTCAACAGTGCATCTCCTGCCAAAATGGCTTGAGCTTCACCAAAGACTTTATGGTTTGTAAGTTTCCCTCTTCTATAATCATCATTATCCATAGAAGGAAGGTCATCATGAATCAAAGAATACGTGTGAACAAATTCGATCGAACAAACCACATCTACTAGTTCAGCTGTATTCTTTTCAAATGATTCCATGACTGCAAGCGCTAAGATTGGACGTATTCGTTTTCCACCTGCAGAAATAGAATATAGCATCGATTTTTTCAACGTATCTGGAGCATCCAATTTTTCTAGGTGTGCTACCATCTTTTCTTCAACCAATGTTTTTTTATCTTGAAGATATTGTTCAAACGCTATCAATGATCTTCCTCCTGAATCGCGAATGGTTCTTCTTTTCCGTCTTCATGCAAAATCGTATCCATCTTCTTCTCAACGTTCTGTAATTTCGTATGACATAACTTGGAGAGCTTCATTCCTTGTTGATACAGGTCGATACTCTCTTCTAAAGGAACATCTCCCTGTTCAAGCTTTTCAACGATTTCTTCAAGCTGTATCATCGCTTCTTCAAATGTAAGTTTGCTTGTCTTTTCAGTCATTCGTAAAAGACGCCTCCGTTCCAGTGATGTGACAATCAATCTGTCCATCTTTTAACTTTATCGTTAATGCATCTCCCGCCTTTACCTGTGATACGGACTTGACCAATTCGTCTTTGCCTTGTTTATAGGTCAAGCTGTACCCTCTATCCATCACAGCTAGAGGATTTAGGGAAGATAGCCTAGAAATCTTGTTTGAAAAATCCCTCTGGTGCTGCCTTACATGACGATTTGTTTCTTTTAACAGTGTCTTATGCAAAGAAACGACTCTTTCGTTTGCCTTCTGAAGCTGGCCTCTCGGTGAAAACAGTAATAGTTGACGTTTAACCTGTGAGAGTTGATTCTGATGTTGATCAACAAAACTTCCAACCGTTCGTTTTAATTGATCCATACACCTATCGAGTTCTTGCTCTTTTTGTTTGATCAATTGAGTAGGATACTTAAAAGCATATGATTTTTGCAGTCGGGAAAGATGCTGTTGATGACCTGCAACAAACTCATTCATCACCCGTTTCAGGCGAACATTTCTTTGGAATAATCGATCCTTTAGTTCATCTAGATGAGGCACTGCCATCTCTGCAGCAGCTGTTGGTGTTGGTGCTCTTAAATCTGCTACAAAATCTGAAATCGTAAAGTCCGTCTCATGTCCCACAGCAGAAATAATCGGCAGATTTGATTGAAAGATTGCTCTCGCAACACTTTCTTCATTAAACGCCCATAGCTCTTCTATCGATCCTCCGCCACGTCCCACGATGAGAACATCTGATTCATTCAAAGCATTCGCCCGCTCGATCGCCCGAACGATGGATGGAGCAGCACCTGGCCCCTGAACAAGCACCGGGTATACTGTAACAGCAGCCAGCGGAAACCTTCGTTTTATAGTAGTTACGATATCCCTCACGGCAGCTCCTGTTGGTGAAGTGACCACACCGATCGTTGAAGGAAATTTAGGCAGCGGCTTTTTATGTATAGGATCAAAAAGCCCTTGCTGATCTAACATATTCTTAAGATTTTCATACGCTAGAAATAAATTACCAACACCGTCTTGCTGCATCGTTCTGACATAGAGCTGGTATTGTCCTTGAGGTTCATAAACAGAGAATGAACCTTGAATCAAAACATTCATTCCTTCTTCAGGTTTGAAGTTTAGATGTCTATTGTTTCCTGCAAACATAACCGCAGAAACTCTGCTGTTTGCGTCTTTCAACGTAAAATACAGATGACCTCTACTATGGAGCTTAACATTGGATAGTTCACCTTTTACCCAAACGTCTTGTAAGTTACCGTCATTTTCAAATAGCCTCTTAATATACCGGGTTACAGCCGATATTGGAACATACCGATTGTTGTTTTGCATTAATGTACTTCCTTTAACTGCTTTCTCCATTTTGAAGCAAGAACCGTATTGTTCATTAACATTGTAATTGTCATAGGACCAACCCCTCCTGGAACAGGAGTGATATGTTTTGCTTTCGGTTTAATAGCCTCATAGTCCACATCTCCACAAAGCTTTCCATCTTCCTTGCGATTAACTCCTACATCAATTACAACGGCACCTGCTTTTACCATATCTTCTGTAATAAGGTTCGGTTTTCCTACCGCCGCAATTAAAATATCAGCTTGCAATGTTTGTTCACGAAGATTTTTAGTTCTTGAGTGACAAAACGTAACCGTCGCATTTTCTTGCAAGAAAAGCTGTCCAGCTGGTTTTCCAACAAGGTTGCTTCTTCCTACAACGACAACATGTTTTCCTGAAATATCTTCACCGGTTTGTTTAACCATCTCTAAAATCCCGAGTGGTGTACATGGTATAAAAGCTTGCTCATCTCCTGCATGCATGCGTCCGATATTAATTGGATGAAAACCGTCTACATCTTTTTCAGGGAGAATGGTTTCAATTACTTTTGATTCACTAATATGTGAAGGAAGGGGAAGTTGTACGAGAATCCCATCAATTTGTTCGTCATTGTTAAACGCTTGAATGTATTGTAACAATTCATTCTCAGAAATAGTTTCAGGAAGCTCAGTCAATACGGAATGCATACCGAGCTCTTTACACGTTCTTTCTTTTGCTAATACATATGAACGAGACGCTGGGTGATCGCCTACTAGAATAACAGCTAAACCTGGAACAATTCCTTCTTGTTTAAGGTCTTGGATCTCTGTTGCAAGTTTTTCTCTGATCTCTCTCGCAATTTGTTTTCCGTCTAACACAGCCATTCTAAAGTCCCCCTCAAAAGTAGTGTTGGTTTTTTATTAAATTAATTTTGGTTAATATCTTTGACTATTTTTCCTAGGACTCCATTTACGAAACGTCCTGCTTCTTCACCGCCAAAGATTTTTGCCGTTTCAATCGCTTCGTTCAATGTAACGTTCTTTGGAACCTCTTCCATGAACAACCATTCGTAAGCTGCCATCTGTAGAACAACGCGTTCTACGTTTGCTAGTCTTGAAAAGCTCCATTTCTCTAAATAAGGCGTTAGAAAACGCTCGATTTCTTCTTTCTTTTCAACAGTACCATGAACCATACTTGTTAAAAATTCGTCTGATGGCTCTCCTTCTAAAACATGCTCCATAGCTTCTTGAGCTGAGATGTCACTTACTTCAATTTGAAAAAGCGATTGAAATGCCTTTTCTCTGGCAAGTCTGCGTTTCATAATCCGACTTCCTTTCTATTTGCGAACAATTTCTATCTAGCATAATACCATATTGTTAGGACTCGTTACAATCCGAACAATGGACTTACTAACCCTTCCGAACATTCAGTTTTTTTTACTTTCTGTTAAAAATATTTTATCTTTTCTAGGTGTGATTTTTAAAGAATCATTTTTTGGAGGCTGCATTCTAATTATTGATCCTTTTGAAGGTTATTGATTTCCATTAAAGGGTGCCCCTTTCCGCGGGGAAGGCGGTGAACCATATTCGTACGTTTCCAGTATGAGTGTCTCATTTATTAGGCACGTACCTTCCACTCTAAACGATGTGGGGTATTCAGACTTTTAATTCAGTAAATACATGAGATAATTCTAGAAATTTCGGACTTAATCCGGCGAGTTTGAGCAATAATACGGCGAGATTTGCCTATATAGCGGCGAGTCGACATCATTCGACTGTTATTGCACCACTGATACCCCGCCACAGCCTATACCTTCAACGAGCTGAATGGTTTTATATATCCTCGTTAAACAACAAGAAAAAAGACCAAAGGGCAAGTAGAACCTCACCCTTTGATCTTTTTAATAATCTACTTCTGGTGCTTCATTCTGTTTTTCTTTTGAATCGAATTGAACACCAACTACGAATACATTGATATCCGTCGCTTCTAGTGCTGTCATGTCTAGAAGAGCTTGTCTGATGTAATCTTGAATCTTTTGAGCCACATCTGGAATCGCAACTCCATATTTCATTGATACGTATACATCAATGGAAATACCTGCTTCTGATAGTTCAACTTTAACGCCTTTGCCGTGTGTTTTCTTTCCAAGTCGCTCAACTACACCACTTGCAAAGCTGCCTCTCATGGAAGCTACACCTTCTACATCAGAAGCCGCAATACTTGCAATAACTTCGATGACTTCAGGTGAGATCTCCACTTTTCCTAATTCTGATGAGTAACTTTCCATTTCAAATGATAGTTCGTTCATCACTTAAACACCTCCGTACTTATTCACTTTTTGAAGTTAAATCATGATTTTCTAAAAACTTTGTATTAAAGTCACCATTCACAAAAGTCTCATGGTTTAACAGACGCAGGTGGAACGGAATGGTCGTATGAATTCCTTCGATCACGAATTCACTTAGTGCTCGCTTCATACGGTCGATCGCTTCTTGTCTAGTATTTCCGTAAGTAATAACTTTAGCAATCATAGAATCATAAAATGGTGGAATCGTATAACCAGGATAAACAGCAGAATCCACTCGAACACCTAGACCGCCTGGTGGAAGATACATTTCAATCTTCCCAGCAGATGGCATAAAGTTTTTCTCTGGATTCTCAGCATTTATTCTACATTCGATCGACCAGCCATCAAACTCAATATCTTCTTGCTTGTATCGCAATCTCTCACCTGAAGCTACTTTGATCTGTTCCTTGATAAGATCAATTCCAGTTACCATCTCAGTTACAGGGTGTTCTACTTGGATACGAGTATTCATCTCCATGAAATAGAAATCCCCTGTATTATGATCAAAGATAAATTCAACTGTACCAGCACCAGAATATTGAACGGCTTCAGCTGCTTTTACTGCCGCTTCTCCCATCTCTTGGCGTTTAGATGGCGAGATAGCAGGAGATGGCGTCTCTTCTAAGAGCTTTTGAAGACGTCTTTGGATGCTGCAGTCTCGTTCTCCTAAATGGATCACATTCCCATGGTTATCTGCAAGCACCTGTATTTCAACATGTCGGAAATCTTCAATGTATTTTTCAATATACACACCAGGGTTACCAAAAGCAGTTGCTGCTTCTTGCTGAGTGATCGCAATGCCTTTTAAGAGTTCCGTTTCATTCTTTGCTACACGGATCCCTTTACCCCCACCGCCTGCTGTTGCTTTAATAATTACAGGATACCCAATTTTGTTGCTGAGTTCAATGGCTTCTTCCTTGTCTCTAATAATCCCGTCAGAACCTGGTACGATCGGAACTCCAGCATCTGCCATCGTTGCTCTTGCAACATCTTTAATACCCATTTTATTGATCGCTTCAGAACTTGGACCGACAAACGTTACATTGCATTCGCTGCAAAGTTCTGCAAAGTCGGCGTTCTCTGCCAGAAATCCATAGCCAGGATGGATGGCTTCTGAACCAGTTAGTGTGGCAACGCTCATTATGTTAGTGAAGTTAAGGTAACTATCTTTTGAAGCAGTCGGTCCGATACAATAAGCCTCATCTGCCAAACGGACATGCAAGGCATCTTTATCAGCTTCTGAATAAACGGCTACTGTTTCAACACCAAGTTCTTTGCATGCGCGAATAATCCTTACAGCAATCTCACCACGGTTTGCTACTAATAGCTTTTTAATCATAGACATACCCTCCTATTCTGCTTTCACAAGGAACAGAGGTTGTCCGTATTCTACTAATTGTCCGTTCTCAACTAAAACTTTTACGATTTCACCATTCACTTCAGATTCGATCTCATTAAATAATTTCATTGCTTCAATAATACAAACGATGCTATCTTTTGAAACTTTATCTCCTGGCTTAACGAATGCTTCAACATCTGGAGATGAAGCAGAATAGAACGTTCCTACCATAGGAGAAACTACCTTATGTAAGTTAGCGTCTTCGTCTGCCTGTTTTGTTTCTTGTTTAACTTCTGTATTTTCCTTAACTGTTTCAGCTGCTGGAGACTGTTCTTTTACAGGTGGCGCTTGAGTGACTACGGGCTGAGAAACAACTTCTTCTGCTCCATGAGAAACGACCGTTCCACTGTCCTTTTTAAGAACAATCTTAGAACCGTCATTTTCGTATTTGAATTCATTGATGCTTGATTTGTCAATAAGTTTAATCAATTCACGGATTTCTTGAATTTTTAGCATGATCTCTACTCCTTTTAACAATCCTATCCAGTTTAGATTTTTTAATTAGCACCTTCTATTGTGACTAGGTCTTAACACATGTAATATACCATATTTCTCTTTTCGTGGATACATTAGAATCATGTTCAAGTTAATAGTACACGATAACACCTAACATTGTAAGCGTTTGCGAATACTCTTCACATTTTTCTATCATTTCCCGTCACAAAGAAATACAAACTTAATAACGCAGACGCTTTAAGTTTCTATCCAATATATCATGAAAACGCAAAAAGAAAAAAGCCGGAACTTCCGGCTTTTAAACTCAAATTTATTTAGATGCATGATATTCAACAGCTACCGTTTTATTACTACCAAGATGTTCGTTCGCAACATTCATGATCTCAACGACTTCTTTTTTCGACAGTTTATCAGCTTTAACGATTACTTTGATCTCATTGTTCATCGTGCTTACTAAAGCATCATTGAATCCCATCGATTTGATCAATGTTTCTACTGTTGATTCTTGCATCGTAAGTGACTGAAGCTCTGTCATCTTCGCCCAAGCATCAGCTTGAACCTCTGCAGAAGCATCCTCAGACCCTGCAACTGCTACATAGTCAGCACTCATCTCATCACGAACTTCATCTCGCTCAAGGCGAAGTGCTGTGAACACATCATCGTTTGCAACACCTGAAACTGTCGCTTCTTTACCTGACTTCTTTCCTGCCTCCAAGTATGCAAGATCATCTGTTCCACCAGGCGCGGTAATGTAATACACCGACAATACAATGATTAAGCTAAGCATAGTCAAAAGCCAAACGGTTTGTTTTTTCAATAACATTTGATTATTCCCCCTCAGGATTTTTTGGTCCTACGAAAATCTGGTCACTACCTATATCAAAAACTTTTTTAACGAGCTCTATGATCATAGACTTTGTCTGGATGTTCTCTGCACCTTGCGCCAACACGGCTACACCTTTAATCTTTGGTTTTTCTGTTGTAACGATGATCGGCTCTTCTCTGCCATCATTTGAGATGATGACTACCTTTTCATCTATCTTTTGATCTTCTATGGTTCTCTTCCCGCCATTTTTATCATTTTCAGAAGTTGTTTGACTCTGAGTGCTATCATCTGTAACGAACTCTTTTTTCTCTGTTGTGGAGAGTTCAACCCAGACTGACACTTTGCCTACGCCTTGCATTTGTTCTAATAGATCTTTCAGTTCGTTCGAGTAACGATCTTCATAGGTCTTAATATTCTTGTCTGTGACTTCTTTCGCTTGTTTAAAAACCGCCTCAGATTTAACCTTCGTTTCTGGCACTAGCCCGTTCAATGAACTTTTTTGAGCAGGGGAGTCTATCATCTTGCTAAGAAACATTAGAGAAATTCCCAATAGAAGTAAGACAAGTAAATACTTTTGTTTATTCCCTGCTTTATCACTCAGCTGCAGCCGTTTTTTTATCTGTTCCCAAAATGAACGTTTCATTGGGATAACTCCTCTCCCCCTTCCAAATGTACATCAACTTGGTCTGCATCCAGCTGCCATTGATCAGCTAGGAACTGGATGACTTCACTTGAAACCGGTGGTTCGAGAGATTCTTTTCTCTCTGGACCAGAAACACTTACATCCACTTCTGATACTTCAGAAATCTCTTCTTGATCGTGATACTTGGCTAGTACCACTTTGGCACCCATAACATCCTCAGCATCCAACGGCTCTTTACCGATTTCCGTTTGAATTTGAAGATCGACTATCTCTAACTCATAAGTCTGTTTCAACTCCTCTTGAACTTGTTTTTTCATTGGGACAGCCATTTGCTCTAATATATATGCACGTTGAGCGGATTGTATTTCACTTTTATTCTCTTCTATCGAATTTTTTATTTCGTCTTCCTTCGCAGCGGCTGGTAGATCCATAGCGAGAAACACTTGATCGAGATCCGAGTTTATTAATTTGAACAGTGGCGAGAGCATGGCGAGCAGGATGAGCAACCCTACCACCATCTTGATATAATTTTGAAACTGATTGCCAGGTAACAACAGCTCGATGACTCCAGCCAATAGTACAAGAATAATAATATTGGTTATCCATTCGGTTAAGAATGCCATGACTCACCTCCTATCGAACCATCAGTGTAACGTTGCCGGCTGCGATTATAATCGTTATCGCTAAAAAGAACATGATCGAAACCGTCATAAGAGCAGCAAAGATAAACATGACGCTCTTACCGATGATGCCTAATGATTCAACGATCGGCCCACCACCTAAAGGCTGTAGGAGGGCTGCTGCCATGCTATATATAAAAGCTAGTATTAAAACTTTGATGGCAGGAAAGATAGCCAGTAGAAGCAATAAGAGTGCTCCTATTATGCCTACCGAGTTTTTAAGTAAGATAGAAGCACTCATAACTGTATCTGTCGCATCTGTAAACATACGTCCAACAACCGGAATAAAATTTCCTGTTATGAATTTTGCTGTCTTGATCGTAATGCCATCTGCCACTGCTGCTGTTGCACCTTGTACGCTCATGACACCGAGGAATACTGTAAAGAAAAAGGCGAGTGCTCCCATGCTGATATTACGCAACAGCTTGGCTAACTGAGTGACTTTGTGGTGCTCTGACATCGTAGAAACGATGCTTAATAGTGCAGATAGAAAAAGAAGTGGAAGTACAAAATTCTTGATTAATAGACCGCTTGTATTTACTAGAAACAAGATAACTGGATGAAAAAAGGCGACTGAAGCGATGCTTCCAACAGTAGCCATCAAGGCAAGAAGAAGAGGAATAAGTGCGATCATGAAACTCAACATGTTATCGATCGCTTCTGTCGCATACGAGATGGCAACGTGAAAACTGTTTAAAGCTAAGATGATCAAGACCATATAGATAATGCCATACGCCACTTTTGAAATGGCCGATCGATCAAATGCATTCTGGATGGATTGAAGGAGCATGCTGAAAACGGTGAGCAGAATTAAGGTTCCAAGCAGCTTTCCGTGAACAGCAAGTTCATGAAACATAAACTTTAAAAGACCAAGCATGTACCCTTTTATTGAAAAATCTTTTTCCCCTTTTACAAATTCAAGGAAGGTTCCTTTCTGGCTTTCTGGCAAGAAACCGCCATATTCTCGCGAGATGCTATCCCAATATTGTTTGATCTCATCTAACTGCATGGAGGAAACTTGTTGATCTACCATTTTTGAAGTGATCGAGCTCGCTGATGCGGATTCTATGGGACCAAATAGGATGAAGGAAAAGATTATGAATAGAAAAAGACTTGTCCGCATCATCACTTTCTGCATCTTTACAACCCGCTTTCTTATTTCGGAATAAGCGTCAGCACGGTCTCGATAATAACCGTTAAAATCGGTATCGCCATCACGAGAATCAGTATCTTCCCACCTAGTTCGATCTTAGAAGCAATAGCTCCCTGACCAGCGTCTCGTGTGATCTGTGCTCCAAACTCTGCAATATAAGCGATACCGATTATTTTTAACAACGTTTCAACATAGACCATGTTTACGTTTGCGTTGATGGCAAGTCGTTGAAGCATCGTTAGAATTTGTCCAATCTTATCAATCAAGAATAAAAATATTCCTGCTCCAACCATGAGTGTGACCAAAAAAGCAAAATTTGCTTTTTGTTCTTTAAGGACTAATGCTAAAAAAGCCGCAACCAGTCCAAAACCAACAATTTGGATAATTTCCAATCTGGCCCCCTCCTTAATTCTGAAACAAAAAGACCCCTTTTACCTTCTGAAACAAATCATCTAAAAGAGTAATGACCATAAAAAGGGCAACAACAAAACCTAATAGAGTGACCCAATGTGCATAATCCTCTTTGCCGATCATCTTTAACACGGTATGAAGCATCGCGACGATTATTCCAAGTCCAGCGATCTGAAACACTGCGTTTACATCCAATCCCATCGAAAGTACCTCCTTGTTACAGTAAGAGAATAACGATTAAAAGTCCCATTAGGACTCCAAGACTTTTGCACATTTTTTCATAGCGTTCCTGTATGTCCCTCGCTTCTTTTTCTTCACGATTCAGGTGGGCAAGCGTCAATTGAATCTGCTTCTGCTGATGCTCTTTGTCATGCCTGCCAAGAGTCGCTCCAAATTGGCGAAGCACTTCAATCTCACCCATCTTAAAGGAAGTCTCTTTAGCCAGAACAGCCAACTGTATATCCCATGCTTCTTGCACCGAAAGTTCACCTTCTACTAATCGGTCTGATAGGGTAAGGAAGAAAGTGGACAACGGATCTTTTAAAGGTCTTCCTATATGCAAAAACGCCTCATGAAGCGGAGTAGATCCATACATGATCTCAGCCTCCAAGGCTTGTAGCGTCACTTTTAGTTCTCTCAACTTCCTAGGTCGTTCTCTTACTCGTTTTGCCCACTCAAAACCAAAGATCGTAGTGGCTGAAAGAATCGCGATCGCACCTAACCAACTCATTGTGCTCTACCACTTGATGATCTGTACATCTCATTTAATGCTCCATCATAAATTCTTTCAATCGTTCCTGGTCCTTTATCGCGGCCCAAGATAACATACCTTTCAAACAATGAAAGATCTCCTAATGGTTTCATCACAGGACGTTTCATTGCATCTTCAACAGAGCTGCCATGTGCGGTAAAAATCATTTGAACACCCGCATGCATTGCTTCTAATATCGCTTCACCATCTTCTTTTCGACCGATTTCATCGACGATCATCACTTGAGGACTCATCGAACGAATGAGCATCATCATCCCTTCCGCTTTTGGACATGCATCGAGAACATCGACACGTCTTCCAAGAGTATGTTGAGGAACACCCTTTATGCTACCCGCTATTTCAGAGCGCTCATCTACGATTCCCACTTTAAAAGAGGGGATGTTTCTTTGTTGAACGCCACAACTAACAACTCTCGCAATATCTCTTAATAACGTGGTTTTCCCCGTTTGCGGCGGACCAATCAACAATGTGTTAAGCCATTTTTTTTGAAAAAGATAAGAAATCAATGGTTCAGCGATTCCAATTTTCTCTCTCGCTATCCTTACGTTAAACGAACTTATATCCTTGATGGCTTTTACGAATCCATGTTCAGTGATCACTTTTCCAGCTAGTCCAACACGATGACCGCCAGATATGGTGATATAGCCCCTTTTTAATTCCTCTTCAAGTGCGTAGAGTGAGTGCTGACTTAATCGATTGAGCAATACTTGCGACTCTTCAGCTGAAATCGGACCCTCAGTCGGATAGATCGGTTTGCCCGAACAAAGAATTTCCATCGGTTGTCCAATTCTAATCCTGATCTCTTCTACAGATTGAAGGACAGATGGTGGTAAATTTTTTAAGTTGTGCTGTATGTTATCTGGAAAAAGTCTAAAGATCGTCTCCATGACCGATTTCTCCTTTAAAAGGCTAGTACTATAAACGTATGGTTGATATTTAAGCTTTATGCCAATAAAGGTGGGTTAAAGTTTAAAGTTAGAAGGGAAGATAGAGAGGGCTTTGATAGAATGACAATAAAATACTACGCGAAGGAGCCTGTCTAGAAGGTAAGACTTCTGTGGTGACAAGCAGCTCCATTGATTAGAGTCTACTTATGTTTGAAAAGAATGGATTGGATGTCTATTAGCAATACAGTTAGTAGGATTGTAGTTAGCATTCAGGAATCTGGTGCTAGTTTAGCTTATAACAGGCTGTATTTAATTAAATACAACCAAATAAGTGCATTTCAGTTCTAGCACTTGTATTCCTACTAATACGGAGTGGGGTATTTCAAATAAGAATCCTTGAGATTCTTTAAGACAATCAAGAAATTTCTTACTTTATTCCGCGAGTTTTGGCATTAATCCCGCAAGTTTTTGCCATATATCCGCGAGTCTACATAAATCGACAACCAAGAGATGTCAGATACCCTAAACTCAAACAAATATTGCATTGCATCCTTTTTATCCTGTCCATTGGTTGCGCCATCAAACTTTTCATCCTGTTCGCGACCTGACATCTGCTTAACACATAAAAAAACCTCACTCCAAAAATGGAATGAGGTTTAAATATTATAGACTATGCACGAGAAACGTAAGCTGCATTTCTTGTATCGATGATCAGCTTGTCCCCTTGGTTTACGAAGAAAGGAACTTGTACGATCAAGCCTGTTTCAAGCGTTGCTGGCTTAGTTCCACCAGAAGCTGTGTCCCCTTTAATACCAGGCTCAGTCTCTGCCACTACTAACTCAACTGTGTTTGGAAGTTCAACACCAATCGTCTCCCCTTGATACGTCATGATTTGAACAGTCATGTTTTCAAGCAAATACTTCAACTCGTATTCAATTTGAGAAGCTTGAAGTTCAATTTGCTCATAAGATTCGTTATCCATAAACGTGTGCGTATCTCCAGATGCATATAGGTATTGCATCTTGCGGTTTTCGATATGTGCTTTAGCTACTTTTTCTCCACCGCGGAACGTTTTTTCCTGGATACCACCTGTGCGAAGGTTACGAAGTTTAGAGCGAACAAATGCCGCACCTTTTCCTGGCTTTACGTGTTGGAACTCAAGAACTTGCCAGATCCCGTTGTCAACTTCAATCGTTAATCCTGTTTTAAAATCGTTTACTGAAATCATGTTTTTATCCTCCTGATATACCTTAACTTAACGTTAAGAGGGTTTTAGTAGAGTGCGTAAGTGATTCATTGCCATCTTTTGTGACGAGTGCATCGTCTTCAATCCGAACTCCGCCTAGACCTGAGATATAAATACCTGGTTCTACTGTTACAAGCATTCCCGGTTCAAGAATGGTGTCAGATTTCATAGATAGAGCTGGTCCTTCATGAACATCTAAACCAATTCCATGTCCTGTAGAATGCCCAAAGTAATCACCATATCCTTTTGAAGTGATGTAATCACGTGTTAACGCATCTGCATCCTTACCTGTCATTCCTGGTTTGATGCCTTTCATTCCTAGCATCTGTGCATCATATACGACTTGGTAGATGTCTTTCAGCTCATCTGAAACATTTCCGATGGCTACCGTACGAGTGATATCCGAACAATAACCTTTGTAGTATGCTCCAAAATCCAAGGTTACTAATTCACCCGTTTCAATCTTCTTATCTGAGGCAACACCATGTGGAAGGGCTGATCGGTAGCCAGAGGCCACAATAATATCAAACGATGAAGAGGTGGCTCCATTTTTTCTCATGAAGAATTCTAGTTCGTTTGATACTTCCCGCTCAGTAAGTCCTGGGCGGATGTACTCGATAATATGTGAAAAAGCGGCATCGGCAATAGATGCTGCATCCTTTACTATCTTAATCTCTGATTCATCCTTAATCAAGCGCAACTTTTCAACAAGACCGGATACTGGAACAAGTTCAGTCGTATTGTCATTTAATAGTGTCTCATATGTACGATATGTGGAGTATGTAACATGGTCTTGCTCGAAACCGAGCCTAGAAATCGAAAGCTCCTTCGTCAACTTTGCAACCTCTTGCGGAATTGGATCAGTGTGCATCACAACACGATACCCTTCTGCTTGTTCAGAAGCTTGCGTCTTATATCGGAAATCAGTTACTAAAACCGCTTCTTCTCTCGTGATCAAAAGTACTCCAGAGCTTCCTTTAAAACCACTTAAATAAAAACGGTTTGAAGAAGATGTAACTAAGAGTGCATCAATATCAAATGTATCGAATAATTGTCTTGCCCGTTCTACACGATTCATAACGTATCCCCTTTAAGTTGATTATGAAAAACTTGAAGAGCTAATCTATAACTATCAAAACCAAATCCTGAAATCTGTCCGATCGTAACTGGAGCAATAACAGATTCGCGTCGGAATTCTTCTCTAGCGTGCACATTTGATAAATGGACTTCAATCACGGGGACATCCACACTGGAAATCGCGTCTCTAATCGCATAACTATAATGAGTATAGGCACCTGCGTTTAGAACGATACCACCAAACTCACCTTCAGCTCCATGAATGAAATCAATGATATCTCCTTCATTATTGCTCTGTTCGAACGAAAGATCCATGAGTAACTCTCTTGAAAATGAAACAAGGTCTGCTTGAAGATCTTCCAATGTTTGCGCACCATATATGCCAGGCTCACGTTTACCTAATCGGTTTAAATTGGGTCCGTTTATAACAAGACATTTTCTGTTTTTCACCTGAAACACCTAGCCTTTGCATAAAAAAATAGAATGTTCATTAAACATTCTATCATAGCGTGTATTCTTTTGAATAGTTACGAACTCTGTGTTGATTCCTTGTTTCCTTGGGACTGGCCATGACGTTCACTGTATTCAAATGAGATCGAGTAACCTACGAAAACACCATATAAAATATAGATGCACAATGTCGTTGTAATCGTATTTTTACCTATCGTATTCATAGGTTCCAATCCTGGAAAGATCGGATGAAGCAAGAAAAAGACGATTCCCCAGAGTGCCACACCAAAAAGAATACCAGCCCACATGGATTTGATCTTGGCAAACGCATAGCGATAGGCAATGGCGACTAAAATTGAAAGTAGAGCAATAATCAAAATACTGATCAGTTGACCAATCCACTCTGTTTTCCACTTTCCAAGTGCCCATGGTGCCAAAACGAGTGCGGGACCTACTTTTGAGAAATTTAAATAATAGGCAATAAATCCGAAACAAGCCCAGATCAAACCTCCAAAGAAGCCAACACCAACTACTCTGCTCATAAATGAAGATTGAGATTCCTGTTTATTTTGTTCTAGTTTTGAATCGCTCATTAACGACCACCTCCAACACTACTAGTATGTCCACAAAACCATTGCCCAAACTTCTCACACTGCAACCAATCATATTCCGTGTAGAACATGTATAAAATGGGAAAAATACAATCATCCTTTGTGGAGGAATATCCCGCTTTCCTGTAGAATAGAAAGTACCTACAAAACTTTAGGCTGGGGGTTCAACATGACAAAAGAGAAAAAGCCCGCTTACGGCGGCCAGGCCGTATTAGAAGGGGTTATGTTTGCCGGAAAGCACACATATGTAACGGCAATACGCAGAAATGACGATACGATTGAGTATTTCGAACTTAAGAAGAAACCTTCTCCTGTTTTATCAAAATTAAAGAAGATTCCTTTCTTAAGAGGATTTATTGCCATAATCGAAGCGAGTATGAACGGTACTCAGCATTTAAATTTTTCAGCTGAACGATTTGGCGTTAACCCCGGTGAGGAAGAAAAAGAGGAAGAAGAAAAACCATCAAAATTTGCCTTTTTCTTTTCTTTAGCCATTATCGGTGTCTTATCTTTCCTTTTTGGAAAATTTGTTTTTACGCTCGTACCCGTTTTTTTAGCAGAAGCTTTTCGTTTTATCGTGCCCGGGCACTTAGGGCAGAATTTATTAGAAGGTTTGTTCAAGTTTATCTTTTTATTAAGCTACATCTATTTTGTTTCTTTAACACCCGCGATCAAGAGAGTATTCATGTATCACGGAGCTGAACACAAAGTAATCAACACGTATGAAGCAGGAGACGAGCTCACCGTTGAAAACGTAAAGAAGCATTCAAGACTTCATTATCGTTGCGGCAGCAGTTTTATTCTATTTACTGTAATCGTCGGCATGTTCATCTATTATTTCTTTCCATCAGATCCGTTATGGCTAAGAATTTTATGCAGACTTGCGCTTATCCCTGTGGTTTTAGGGGTATCTTTTGAAGTATTACAGTTAACTAATAAACTAAGAGATGTTCCTGTTCTTCGTTACCTTGGATATCCTGGTTTATGGCTTCAACTTTTAACAACGAAAGAACCCGATGAAAAACAAATTGAAGTTTCTATTATTTCTTTTAATGAAATGTTACGTCGTGACGCATCCTATGAAAGTGAACTTAACGCAAGTAAAATCGTTTAATCATAAGGAGGTGAACCTGTTGCAACAGAATCATAGAAGATTGCATCCTATCATTTGGTTTGTTATTTCACTGGCTATTGTCGGTATTCTTTATCAACTAGTCACTTCACCTCGCGACTTATTTACGACCATTCTGATCGGGGCAGCAGTGGTCGCCGTGTTTTACTTTATCTTTCGCAGAACCTCATCGGGTGTAAACGGCAAATATAGAAAAGCGGTCAAGCAATCTCAAAAACGCTATGGTACGAACCAAAAGCCGGCAAAAGCTGCTTCTCCATTGTTTTCGAGCAAAAAGACTGCAAAGAGTTCCGCTCAGAGAAAGAAAACACGTGAACATCACTTAACCGTGATCGAAGGGAAAAAGAACAAGAAAAAAAATCGAGCCTCCTTTTAAGGACTAGGCTCGATTTTTATATGCTGGATTTGGATATCTCTTACTTGCAATCCAGCTTTGTAAGAATTGCTCAGCACGATCGTGGCCAAACGTATAAAGTTCATTCTTCGCTTCTGAAGACAGTTGAAAATCGATAACAGATACATGCTTTACAGGCATAAAAATAATATCCCGTGCATCGTGTGAATCAATGTATCGGTTATCATGCGCTTGCATCATCGTTTCAAACAATGCTTTAAAAAGATGAACCGCATTCTTCACATTGTGTGTTGGAATGTGGTCGTTGATATATGAACTTAATTGAAAACCTAGCACCGGCCGAACGGGCACCCTATCTTTTCTTTGGAAAAGCCACATCGGAAAGTTACTCAAAACGCCTCCATCAACAATAAAACTTTTTTGTCCAACACGATTGAAAAGTTTGATCGGATAAAAGAAATAAGGAAGACTGCAACTCATCCTAACCGCTCGTGCCACTGGAAAACGCTCTGGCAATAAACCGTATTCCTCAAGATCATCTGGCAAAACGATCAACCTGCCCCGAGAAATATCAGACGCAATAATCTTAAGACTGCCATATGGAATATCCGCAAAGGTAACAATTCCACGTGCCGCTAAAAGAGAAGCTACCCAGTTCTCCAGATAATCCCCCTTAAACAGACCAAGTTTCCAGTAAAGCTTCAACCAGTTCATAAAAGGTACAGGTACTATCGTTTTACTTGTATCCAAAAATTTTCTAAAGTCTAATTTATCAATAATATCTTTCATTTCACCCGCCGTATAGCCCGCTTTGATCAAAGCAGCCATCAACGCCCCCGCACTTGTCCCCGCTACCCTCTCAAAACTGAGGCCTCGATTCTCAGCTGCTTCAACAGCACCAATCAACGAAAGCGCCTTGATGCCTCCACCTGAAAAAACACCATCAATTCGCATAAACATCTCCTCCACTATTATCCTAATCAGCAGAAGATGTCCTTTATAACCGATTCTTCAAAATAAAGTCTTTTGTCCTCTTATCTAAGAAGGTCAGCCGGTCAGGGAAGCGGGGTGTAGGAACATCTCTCCGTTTTCCCATGGGATTCAAGCTTTGAATGATCCATTTACTGTCCACTTCATACAAAATACTGTCCACTTGTATCTGCATAGGTTTCAGCCCCTCAAAAAAAAAACCAAAATAAAAAACAACCATAAAATATTTATGATTGTTCTTGTTCTTCATTCTTTGCTTGAACTTCTCTTAATGACTTTATCCTATTTTCATCTTCTTCAAAAAACTGAACAAGATCTCCAATTCGATCAATAGCGTTCCAACTTAAATGATGTTCGATACCCTCAACATCTTGGTAGATGTTCTCTTGGTCGACCCCAATAACTTTTAAGAATTCTTCAAGTAACTCGTGTCTGTAAACTAAACGTTTTCCAAGTTTTTTTCCGTTCGGTGTTAGAACGAAACCTCTGTATTTTTCATAAACGACATACTTGCCTTTGTCGAGCTTTTGAATCATCTTGGTTACTGAAGAGGGATGCACTTCTAGGTTCTCAGCAAGATCTGATACCCTGGCATAGCCTTTCTCTTCGATTAGGGCATAGATGCGTTCTATATAGTCTTCCATACTTGGGGTTGGCGGCAAATTGTTCACTCCCTATACTAAACCAGCTTGGTCTCTATAAAAAGGATACTATAGAATGGTAAGCGTGACAAGGGAAGGTGTCTTTGCATTTTATCAAGTAAAATATTCAATCTTCGCTTGTGGAAACATCGTATGAATATAATTTTCTACCGTTTCACGCAGTCTTGTCGCCTGATCATCTTGATAAACATATTTTCCGATTCCATATCTTCCCCACTTATATTTCCGCTCTTCTTCGTTCATCTCAAGCTTTGATTTTGGATAGTTTTTTTCAATAACACGTTTTGCAGGTTTCGTAAATCGGTGTTGAATCAGTTCAAACGTAAGATCGTTTGTTAAATGCTTTGGAATTTTCGCTTCTAACGTATCAAAAAGTTCTTTATAACCTTCTTCCCAATCTTTATGAAGATAAAGAGGTGCTACGATAAATCCTAATGGATACCCTGCTTCTGCCACTTTTATGGCAGCATTAATACGCTCTTCAAGCGGACTTGTTCCAAGTTCGAAGTTCTTTATCACATAGTTTGAATTTACACTAAAACGAAAACGCGTTCTTCCTTGGTGTTTTGCATCAAGGAGATGGTCTACATGATGGTATTTCGTCGTAAATCGAAGCCTACCTAGATCTGTTGCTCCAAAAAATTCAATCGCTCTTTTTAAATTATGAGTAAGATGATCGATACCTACAATATCAGATGTACAAGAAGCCTCGAATCGCGTGATCTCAGGGGCACGTTCTTGCATATACTTTTCAGCCTGAGCAAAGATCTCATCTGTATTCACATAAGTTCGTAGATACGGCTTGCTGCCGAGTGTAGTTTGCAGATAACAATAATGACAATGTCCCATACATCCAGTTGCGAGAGGAATCGCGTATTCTGCAGATGGTTTTGATGTATCAAATTTCAACGTTTTTCTGATACCGACAACGAGCGTTGATTTAGCCGTTCTGTATTTCTGAAAATCATTATCTCCTGGCAAATCACGAATTTGGTTATGAGATGTTGTCTCTCTGATCTCAACTTCTAACTTACTAAAACGGTCGAACAGTTCTTTTCCCAATGGATACTCTAGTGCACGCGGTTCGAAATAGATCAACTGCGGCATAAACGGTTTATTGGCACCAGCCATAGTCATACACCCCACAATTTTTATAACAAATGATGGAGTTAGTATGTGCTAATATCTACAAAAGAAAAAGGAAGGAACTTTTCCAGTTCCTTCCCTCCTTATTTATAATCCGCATTTTAATTGAGCGTTACAATTTGTACACGTGTTACAGCCACCGATTTCTTTCACTTTTCCTTTTCGGCATACAGGGCAAGTGTTTCCAACTTCATTACCGATGGTTACATCTGTAGAACGAAGGTCAGTAATCGTATCTAAAATAACAACTTTGCTCTTTTCTTCTTCCATACCTAGATCGATCTCAGTTTGTTCAAAAGTCTCTTCTGCTTTAAGTGTAAGAACTTGTGAGTCGCGGCTTCCATCTACGTAAACCGTTCCACCTTTTGCTCCACCCTTATAAAGGCGTTCGTAAACTTTTTGAACTTGATCAACCGTATAACCTTTAGGAGCGTTTACTGTTTTTGAGATCGAGCTGTCTACCCAACGCTGGATGACACATTGCGTATCTGCATGTGCTTCTGGTGCAAGCTCCATTGCAGCAACAAACCATTCAGGAAGCTCATTTTCGTTCGCTTCTGGATTGCTGTCTAAATATTCTTTTACGATATCTGCTTTCACTTCAATAAACTTCCCAAGACGACCACTGCGGAAGTATGAGAATGAGAAGTAAGGCTCTAATCCTGTGGAGACGCCAACCATGGTTCCTGTGGATCCAGTTGGAGCAACAGTTAACAAGTGAGAGTTACGAATACCGAATTCTAAAATGTCTTCGCGTACATCTTCAGGAAGCTTTCTCATATAACCTGTTTCAGTAAATCGTCTACGCAACTCGTTAGTCGTCTCTTTTGAATCACTTTCTAAGAACGGGAAGCTTCCCTTTTCTTTAGCAAGTTCAATTGACGTGCGGTAAGCCGTAACAGCAATCGTCTCAAAAATTTGATCAACAAGCTTGTTTCCTTCTTCAGATCCGTAAACGGTCTCGCAATAGATCAAAAGGTCATGAAGTCCCATTACCCCAAGTCCTACACGACGTTCCCCTAAAGCTTGGATGCGATTTGGCTCTAAGAAATATGGTGTTGCATCAATTACATTGTCCTGCATGCGTACGCCGACTTCAACCGTTTGTTTTAGCTTTTCAAAGTCTACCGTTTTGTTTTCTTTGTCAGCCATATTACCAAGGTTGACTGCAGCGAGGTTGCACACACTGTATGGTGCAAGTGGTTGTTCTCCACACGGGTTCGTTGCTACAACCTTTTGTCCATAAGCGGTAGCGTTTGTCATGTCATTTGCATTATCAATAAAGAAAATACCTGGCTCAGCAGAGTATGTTGCGCAAATGTTGATCAGGTTCCACAGTTCACGCGCTTGAATGCGTTTATAGACGCGTATACCATAACCTTTCTCTTCCCAAACCCGAACATCTCCGACTTCATGCCACTCGTTGTTGTAAGCTTCCATCTCTTCAGGCGTGTAAGCCTCAACACTTGGAAAGCGTAATAAATATTCAGTGTCATTTTCTACCGCTTCCATAAATTCTTTTGTGATCGTAACTGAGATATTTGCTCCAGTTAAGAACTCAGAATTATGAACGCTATACGTTCCTCCATCGCGAAGCATTGTTTCGGCATCACGTAGAACGTCTGAATCAAATCCGCCTGTTCCTGGAATATCCTTATAGCGAAGGATTCCTTCGTACATCGCTTTTTGAGCGGGTGTCAGCGGTGTGAATTTTAATTTGTCTTGTGCAACTTGTTTGATCTTCTCGTCATTTGTATTTTCAATTAAGTAACGTAAAATGCGAGGATTCTGCATCTTAGAAATAATGAAATCGATGATGTCAGGATGCCAGTCGGCCAGCATGATCATCTGGGCCCCCCTGCGACTTCCTCCCTGCTCGACCAGATGCGTCAACTTCGCAATATCATCCAGCCAAGATACAGATCCAGACGATTTTCCGTTTACGCCTCTAGCTAATGCGTTCTTCGGTCGAAGTGTAGATCCGTTCGTCCCAACTCCGCCACCACGACTCATGATCTCCATAACTTGCTTACGGTGATCTGAGATTCCTTCACGCGAATCTTTTACATACGGCATAACGTAACAGTTGAAATACGTTACATCCGTTTCTGCGCCTGCGCCATATAAAACACGGCCAGCGGGTACAAAATTCATCTCTGAAAGCTCTTTATAGAATTTCTCAAACGATTCTTTACGCTTTTCTTCCGTCGTTTCAACAGATGCTAAACCTGTCGCATTTCTTAGGGCAATCTGCTCGTAGTAAACTTCTAACGGCTTGTCCATCACATCTAGTGAACGAGTGATCAAACCAGATTCTGCTTCTTCAGGCTTCTCTAGCACTGCTTTGAACTCATCTTCAACCAATACAACTGCATTCTTATCGTCCCAGTTGACAGATTGGATAAAGCCTAGCCCTCTTGCTGGAAATTTTGGGTCTTCTTTTACCGTTAATACAACAAAATCACCCGGTTTTAACGTTTTCTTTTCTGTATCTTTAAAGCTGTATCGGTCTAGCATGACCAGCCGAGAAACACCTTTGTGCGTTGTTTTCATCGTAGACGTTACGGGGTGTACTTGTGGAAATTGAGCTATATCACTGTTGAGAGCATCAATGTTAATACCCTTTTTAACAGTTGCGAGTGTGTCCATATTTCTCCTCCTCTATTTAAATCACATACGAATGCATATCTATATCTTGTATGTATAACTTCTACCCTTATACTATATATACGTAAACGTCATGTCAAAGAAAAAAAATTGTCAAACTTAAAAACATGAGGATTTTACAGCAATTCCTTGATTCTTGTAAATTTATGATGATTTTATTAATGAATTGGCTTTATTCTAGATTTGTATTATTTGGTAGTTTTGAAAAGCCGTACAAACACGTGGTTTTCAAAAATCCCTGCTATTTTCCAAAAAAAATTAATATCTTGACATCTTTTTCTATGATCTCTACAGAACAAAAATAAAAAATCGAGATCTCTTTTGAGATTTCGATTTTTTTCTATTAACGTCTGAACGTCCAATCGGCGTTGCGATAACGAGTCTCGGCTATGTGTTCAACCTCTGCCCACTGGTCTTCTGTAAGTGCATAGGGTATAAGATTTACGTTCAAACCGTCCTCGAAGCCTTTTTTAAAGGCAATCTTTGCGTCTTCAATTGTAACCGGAACATCTAAGAGTGCGTTCACTGCTACAGCTTTTTTCTTAAATGCTGTTTGCATTCTTTCTCGTAATCTGTCGCTAGAATACTTAAACAGATCGAACAGCTTGTCTTCATTTAAGTCTAGAAGAATCGATCCGTGTTGCAGGATCACACCTTTTTGTCTCGTTTGAGCACTTCCTGCTACTTTTCTGCCTTCTACGACTAATTCATACCACGAAGGAGCGTCAAAACAAACTGCTGAACGAGGATTCTTCAATCCTTCACGCTCTTCTTCTGTTTTCGGAACCGCAAAGTAAGCATCGAGGCCTAAACCTTGAAACCCTTCTTTTATTCCTTCTGAGATCACCCGATAAGCTTCGGTTACACTTTGTGGCATATCTTTGTGTGATTCAGATACGATGACGCTATACGTGAGTTCTTGGTCATGAAGAACTCCGCGTCCTCCTGTTGGGCGTCTCACAAAGCCCAGTCCATATTTTTCTACAGCATCAAGGTTAATCTCTTTTTCTACTTTTTGAAAGTATCCAATAGATAGCGTAGCTGGATTCCATCCGTAAAAGCGGATAACAGGCGGAATCTTTCCTTCACTGTGCCATGTTAGAAGTGCTTCGTCCATTGCCATATTAATTGCAGGTTCGCAATTTCCAGAATCGATATAATACCAGTTTTCTTTTTCCACGTTTTTCGTCTCCCTGCTATTCATTCGTAACTAGTGTACCAAATTCGCCGATTGTGTCAAAACAATCGCTTAAAGTCAGATTTTTCTTTTGCCTATAGAGCCGCGCACCGCTATAATTGTGGTAGATTGTTTAAAGGAGTGCAAGCGTTATGGGATGGATAGTATTAGCAGGTATCGTGGTAGCTTTATTGGCGTATGTAATTGGTATGGGACTTTACCAAAAGAGATTTTTAAAGACGTTAAACGAAGAAGAGTTCAAGGCAGGTTATCGTAAGGCTCAATTGATTGATGTCCGTGAACCTGAAGAATTTAAAAAGGGTCATATTTTAGGAGCTCGCAACATTCCTTTATCTCAAATGAGACAAAGATTGAAGGAAGTTCGTAACGACCAGCCTGTTTACTTATATTGCGAGAGCGGGTTCAGAAGTGCTCGTGCAGCCAACTTCCTTAAGAAAAAGAAGTACGGCCAACTGCATCATTTACACGGTGGCTTCAGAAAATGGACTGGCCGAGTAAAATCAAACTAACATTCAAAAGCAGCTCAGGAAAATTTCCTGAGCTGCTTTTTTGTATGATTAAACTTATTTTGTATATTTTAAGATTGGTTTTCTTGCAGCTGTTGCTTCATCCAGTCGTTTAACAACGGTAGTATGAGGAGCTTCTTGAACCAATTCAGGTGTTTCTTCTGCTTCTTTTGATATCTGAATCATCTTTTCGATAAACTCATCGAGTGTTTCTTTCGATTCCGTTTCTGTCGGCTCGATCATGATCGCTTCTTCTACACTTAACGGGAAGTAGATCGTTGGCGGGTGATAACCAAAGTCTAAGAGACGTTTTGCGATATCGAGTGTTCTCACGCCAAGTTTTTTCTGACGACGTCCTGACAATACAAACTCGTGTTTACAGTGTTGTGTAAACGGAAGATCGAAATGAGGCTCAAGTCGACGCATCATATAGTTCGCGTTTAATACGGCGTTCTCTGATACTTGATGTAATCCGTCTGGCCCCATCGTCATGATGTACGTAAATGCACGTACATTTATCCCGAAGTTACCATAAAACGGCTTCACTCGTCCGATTGATTGCGGGCGGTCATATTCAAACTTATAAAGATCGTCCTCTTTAACGAGAACTGGTTTTGGCAAGAATGGGATCAGATCTTCCTTAACTCCAACTGGTCCTGATCCAGGTCCACCACCACCGTGAGGTCCTGTAAATGTCTTATGAAGATTTAAGTGAACAACGTCAAAGCCCATGTCTCCAGGTCGAGCAAATCCTAATATCGCATTTGCGTTAGCTCCATCATAGTAAAGCTTTCCGCCAGCTTCATGGACGATCTTTGCCATTTCTAGAATATGTTCTTCAAAAAGACCAAGCGTATTCGGATTTGTAAGCATCAGTGCCGCCACATCTTGATCGACTACTCGTTTCAAATCTTCGAGATCAACAAGTCCTCGCTCATCAGATTTCACCGTGATCGATTCAAAACCAGCAACCGTTGCAGAAGCAGGGTTTGTTCCGTGAGCTGAATCAGGAACGATTACTTTTGTACGATTGAAGTCACCATTTGCTTCATGATAAGCGCGGATCATCATTAGTCCTGTCCATTCTCCATGTGCACCCGCAGCTGGTTGGAGCGTCACTTCATCCATGCCCGTGATTTCAGCAAGTGATGTTTGCAAGCGGTACATCATCTCCATCGCACCTTGAACCGTCTCTTCATCTTGTAGAGGGTGGATGTTTGCAAATCCAGGGAAACGCGCTACATCTTCATTAATCTTAGGATTGTATTTCATCGTACATGAACCTAGTGGATAGAAACCAGAATCCACACCATGGTTACGATTGGATAACGCTGTGTAATGACGAACGATTTGAAGTTCTGACACTTCTGGAAGATCCGCTTCTTCTGAACGCAAATAATCGGAAGGGATGATAGATTCTACGTTAATCTCTGGGACGTCAAGTTCAGGGATACTATATCCTACTCGACCTGGTTTAGACAATTCAAAAATTAATGACTGATGTTCTGTACGCATGCTAATCCCTCCAATACATTTGCAAGCTGATCGATCTCTTCTTTTGTTCTCATTTCAGTAACTGCTAAAAGCATATGGTTCTTAAGTTCTGTATAAGAAAGACCTAGATCATATCCACCGATGATACCAGATTCTAATAGTTTTCTGTTCACTTCTTTCGCTGTACATTTTAACTCAATAACAAACTCGTTAAAGAAAGGTCCAGTGAATGCTGTCTTGAAACCTTTTTCCTCAAGAACTTTTTTCGCATAATGAGCTTTTTGTATATTTTGGTGCGCAACTTCTTTCACACCTTGTTTTCCAAGCGCCGTCATAGCGATAGAAGCTGCAAGTGCGTTAAGCGCTTGGTTCGAACAGATGTTACTCGTCGCTTTATCACGTCTGATATGCTGTTCTCTTGCTTGAAGAGTTAGAACGAATCCTCTCTTACCGTCTTCATCAACCGTTTGACCTACTAAACGGCCAGGAACTTTACGCATCAATTTTGTTGTAACGGCAAAATATCCACAGTGTGGTCCGCCAAATCCTTGCGCGATCCCAAACGGCTGTGCATCACCTACTACGATATCAGCACCAAATTTACCAGGAGGAGTAAGTGCACCAAGTGCTAAAGGATTTGAAGAAACTACGAACATTCCTTTTGCACTGTGCACGATTTCTTCGATGTCTTTTAACGGTTCGATCTGACCGAAGAAGTTCGGATATTGAACGATCACACACGCTGTTTGTTCATCAACTTCAGCACGTAATGCATGTAATGAAGTAACACCATCTTCTGTATCCACTTCTACCACTTCAAGATGCTGCCCTTTTGCATAAGTGTGCAGAACAGCACGAGATTCTGGATGTACGGATTTGGATACGACGATTTTCTTTCTGCGCGTTTGAGCTGCTGATAATAATCCAGCCTCCGCAAGCGAAGTTCCACCATCGTACATAGAAGAGTTCGCAACATCCATACCTGTTAGCTCACAGATCATCGTTTGGAACTCAAAGATCGCTTGAAGTTCACCTTGAGAGATCTCCGGCTGATAAGGTGTGTAAGCTGTGTAGAACTCTGATCGAAGCAACATGTGATTAACGATCGATGGCGTGTAGTGATCATAAACACCTGCTCCTAAGAACGAAGCATGATCTTTTGTATTTTTGTTTAATGCAGCCAAGCGGCCCATCTCTTTAACTAGTTGAGGTTCTGACAAAGCTTCCTCGATCTGTAAGCGTCCTTTAAACCGAACTTCTTCCGGAATATCCTGAAAAAGATCTTCTGTCGTTTCAATTCCAATCGTTTCAAGCATTTCCTTTTTGTCTTGATCAGTCATCGGCAAATAGCGGAACGTCATGGTTTCTCCCCCTAAAATGTCTTATTTTCCTCGTTTATAAAATGGTGAAGCGACTACTTTTGCTTTTAAACGTTTTTGACGAATCTGTACCTCTACCTCTGTTCCGAGCTCTGTGAAATCTCTCTCAAGAAGAGCAAGTCCTAGATTCTTCTTCAAAGTTGGCGATTGTGTTCCCGTAGTAACTTCTCCAATCTTCACATCACCTTTAAAAACCTCGTAATGTGATCGTGGAATGCCTTTATCGATCATTTCGATTCCAACCAGTTTGCGTGGGGCGCCATTTTTCTTTTGATCAGCTAAAATTTCTTTTCCAATAAAATCTGCTTCTTTATCTGTTTTTACTGCGAATCCAATTCCCGCTTCTATCGGAGTAATTTCTTTTGTAAGTTCTTGACCGTATAGAGCAAGCTTTGCTTCAAAGCGTAACGTATCACGCGCGCCAAGCCCTGCAGGAAGCAATCCATCTTCTTGGCCTGCTTCTAGCACCGATCTCCACAGTTTTTCAGCATGTTCCGTCTTTAAATAGATCTCAAAACCATCTTCCCCTGTGTAACCTGTTCGAGAAACAAGAGCAGATATTCCGGCTAGTGAAACATCTTCTTTAAAACGGAAGAATCCGATCTCAGAAAGATTGGTATCCGTTAGTTTTTGTAGAATTTCTTCTGCTTTTGGTCCTTGAATCGCGAGCTGTGCGTATTCAGGAGAAACGTTTACAAGTTCTACACCGTCAGGCTTTTTGCTCATAAGCCATTCGAAATCTTTTTCAATATTTGAGGCATTCACAACGAGTAAGTAATCGTTTTCACCTCTTTTATAGATTAAAAGATCATCTACTGTGCCACCGTTCTCATAGCACATAGCTGTATATTGTGCTTGACCGTTTTGAAGTTTCGAAACATCATTGGTCATAGTATATTGCAGGAACGATAATGCATTTGGTCCTCGCACATCAAATTCTCCCATGTGAGAGACATCGAATAGACCAGCTTTCGTCCTAACCGCTTCGTGTTCCTCTTTAATACTCGAGAACTGAACAGGCAACTCCCAACCGCCAAAATCAATTACTTTTCCACCGTGTTCTTTGTAAGTCTCAAATAACGGTGTTCGTAACAATGTAGCCATGTGAATTCCTCCTTTTTCATACTTACCAATTTTCTGACTTTTTCTGGACAAAAAAAGGACAGAAAGACCCCTTAAATTGGGATCCTCTGTCCTGCAACCTGTAAGTTTCTCAAGTAAAAACACTTGAGTTTCTTCGTTGGTGGCTTTCATCTATTAAAAAAGCACTCTCCAGAGATGCGTCTAGCAAGAGTCTTTTTGCCTGAGAGTTTCACAATTTGTTTGCTCCTTCGGCGCCGCTTACGCAGTCTCTCCTCTTACTTTCATTCGCGAGTATGTTATTGTCCAAGGTCGCACATACTATTACTATGTTTACTACATTATTATCCTATCATTTTTACAAAAGGAATGGCAACGAACTTTTTTAAAGAAAGGAAATCCATTATGAAAATCGACGTTCAGTTTCAGCGAGAATGGCATGATGACTTTTTAAAGCGTGTGGAAGAAGATGGACCTTGGGCCAATTGGGAATTATATAATTTAGCTCTTGAAGCAGAACACCACTTAGCAATTCCTGATTTCTTAGGCCTTCAAGCTCCCGACCATCTCCCACAGATGACTTTTTTACCTCATCAGCTGGACGTTGCCACAACCGTTATTGAGCAGATGAACGGGAAAGCAATTTTGGCAGATGAAGTAGGGCTAGGAAAGACGATCGAAGCAGGGTTGATTCTAAAAGAGTACATGATACGCCGGCTCGCTAAGAAAATTTTGATCCTCGTTCCAGCTTCACTCGTTATTCAATGGACGAACGAGTTGAATCAGAAGTTTTTTATTCCAGCAATCGCTCAGAAAAAAGCGTATGTATGGGAGCAATGCGATGTAGTCGTATCTTCCATTGATACTGCAAAACGTGCACCGCATCGAGACATCGTCCTTAATCAAGACTATGATCTAGTTATCATCGATGAAGCACACAAATTAAAGAACAAGAAAACGAAAAACTATGAATTTGTACAGTTATTAAAAAAGAAGTTCTGCTTATTATTAACGGCAACTCCGGTACAAAACAGAGTTGAGGAGATTTTTAATCTTGTATCTCTACTAAAGCCTGGTCATCTAGGAAACCGAGAGAACTTTGACAAAGATTATAAAGAAGATAAATATTCACTTAAAAATGAAGAAAAGCTGAAGCAGCTCGTGAATAAGGTGATGGTTCGTAACCGACGAGAAGAGACTGGGCTGAAATGGCCGAAGCGTCTTGTTCAAACCATTCCTATTACATTATCAAAAACAGAACGTGACCTATACGATGAAATCTCTCAACTAAAAAAAGACTCTTACTTTGACCGAAGTAAATTTTCAATCGTCACTCTGCAACGGGAAGCATGCAGTTCCCGCGAAGCTGTTTTTCTAACTTTGAAAAATATGCTTCAAAAGGATGTTTCAAACTCGTTGATGGAACAACGAGTCTTAGAGCTAATGAAAAAAATTGAACTTGTTGATCAAAACTCTAAAGCTCTAAAAGCGTTAGAACTGATTCAATCGATCGATTCCAAGGTCATCATTTTTACAGAATATCGTGCGACACAACTTTATTTACAGTGGTTTTTACAGCAGCATGGCATCTCTTCTGTACCGTTCAGAGGCGGGTTCAAGCGTAGTAAAAAGGACTGGATGACGCATCTCTTTCGAACAAGAGCACAAGTTTTGATCGCAACGGAAGCCGGTGGCGAAGGAATCAACCTGCAGTTCTGTCAACATATCATCAATTACGATCTGCCGTGGAACCCGATGAGGATCGAGCAGCGGATCGGACGTATCCACCGTATCGGTCAGCAAGGGGACGTTCATATCTATAACTTTGCCACTCAGAATACGATTGAAGAGCATATCTTAAACTTGCTGTATAACAAGATCAATCTTTTTGAGAGTGTCATTGGGGAACTTGATGAAATCCTAACAAAATTTGAGATCAAGAATATAGAACGCCATATCGCAGACATCATGAATACGTCTGAAAGTGAAGGTGAGATCCGAGTAAAGATGGATAATCTAGCTTCCTTGATCAACCTTGATGGCGGTATCAAACAGAAAGGATGGGAAGAGCATGCAGCAGCACGAGATTCATCGCTTTCTTGAGCGCTATTTTGATGCCAACGAATGCAGAATTCAAGAAAAAAACTTTAGTTATATGAAAGTTCAATTGACCACTGAACTTGATAAAGTTTTAATGAACCGTCCGTTCTACTGGCACTATCTCGAAAAAACGGGAGGTACCCCGAATCCGATGACGTTGACTTTAGTAACCGGTCAACAGCAAGCTCCTGATGGAAAAGGTGAATTTATCCACTTTGGTTCACCTAGACTTCATCAGATATTTGGATCGACAAAGAAGCTCGCCTCTTTTATTCGACTGTATGAATCTGTTCCTCAGCAAGGAGCCCAAGTACCACTGCAACCTTGGCTATGTTTGAATGTTAAAGTTACGTATCAGTGTGATCAAAAGAAAGATCAAGTACTTTCATATGGGATACAACTGATCAACGGGACGATTGAAGATCACTTTCATCAACGTCTTCAAAAGATGCTTTTAACGAAGAGGATTCCTGATTTTTGTTATACCCTCTCTCCATTTATCAAACCACAGAATGCAATAAAAAGATTAGAGAATCAAATACAGGAAGTCATCGATAGAGACGATCACAAGTGGGCTGAGGATGCAAAAAAACGATGGGATGAAGACCTTGAACTATTAGAGAGTTTTTATGAAGATTCTTTAACGAAACCTGAAGCCTATCATATTGAAAAAGAAGCACTTCGTACCCAATATGAGCCACAGATAATTGTGGAGATTATAAATGGCGGACTTTTCTATCTTGCATAAAAAATATAAGAGCTGGGAACTGTATCCCGGCTCTTCCTTTTTCCAGCCTTATTTCTTTTTCTTTCTTCGAAACGCTAGACCGAGTCCCATAGGAACGACTCCAAATAGATAAGTAAGCAAAGGTTCGCGTTCATTTTTTTTTGTGATACGCCTTTCCTTTCTTACTGATTTTGGTTCATCCAAATATTTGACGACCTTCTGAGTAAGAAACTTAATTACATCTGATCCTGCAGCCATTGGCAAAACTCCCTTTTAGAAGCAATCACATTCTAGTTTTGGCCAATTATTGCATGTTTAAACGGCTTAACTTTTCTAAAATTTGGTCGCATACTTCTTCTGTTGTAAATTGATCTGTAATAACCTCGATATCACTTTTTTCATAATGTGAACTTCTTTCGTTAAAGAGTTTCTGAACTTCTTCTTCTGAAGAAGTTAATAGGATCGGTCTCTTGTTTCTCTCTTCCTCTTTCATCAGCCTGTTCCATAAAACCGGAAAGCTCGTCTTTAAGTAGATCACAATCCCATTATTCTTCATGTACGTTAAGTTTTCTTCTCTTACGACCGCACCCCCTCCAGTCATTACAACAGCATGTTCTACGGGAAGCTGGCGAATGGCAAGAGACTCGTAATTACGGAACGCCTCTTCCCCTTCGTTCTTAAATATTTCTCTTATCGTTTGTCCTCGATCTTTTTCCACTGTCGAATCAACATCATATGGTGGAACCTCTAAACGTTTTGAAAGTTCTCTTCCTACAGATGTTTTTCCACACCCCATGAAACCGACTAAATATATGGTGTTCAATTTTAACCCTCCACCCATTTTGTAACGCTTTTCTGGGTTACATTATAATACACTTTTACCTTTTTTGTAGACTGTCGAGTTGTAACAGCTTCAACCGTAAACATCACTTCATTAGCAGATATTTTCGTAAATACAACTTTTAGTAGTCCCTCATTAACGTTTAGCTTTCGTTCTGATGGATAAACCGCGAGTTCTTCTACCCAAACTAGAGCACGATCTACACCTTGCTGGATCAGACGGACTTGGCTAAGTTGCTCTTCCTGCATATAAACAAACTGTCTTTCTGACGCTACTTTTTCTGTCAGGTAACTAAAAAAAATCAATAGGATGAAGCAAAGCGTTAAAACGAGCGGATATATCATTCCTCTCTCATTCATGTCTAATTCTCCTAAAGCCACGATGAGCTTGGTTTCCTTCTTTATCCGTCAGTGTGACGTAAATATAACGCTCTTCTATTTCTTCTACTTTCATCTCTTGAATATTTTGAACCCAAACTTCGTGACCTAATCCATTAACTTGTTTTCGAATAAGAGAATGATAACGTGCGAAACTGATCACTTCACCGGTAGACAACGTAATGAACAACGCGTTGTTCCGCACCTCAAATGTTGCAGCTTCCCTTATTTCTTTTCCGATCATAGAAAAAAACAATGCAGTTTCTTCAGACTGAACGGATTGTGGTTGTTTTTGTAGATGCGTTAACAACATTGTCATCATAAAAGTTATTACGATTAAAATTCCTAATGCGATCATCGATTCTACGAGCGTATAGCCGTTCTTGTTTGCAGGGATTTCAGAATGAACTCGCACAGGTTTTATACTCTTTTTGGTTTGAACCTCTGAACGAAATACAAGTCTCGTATTCATTCGTCACACCTTTTCTTGTTAATAGCTGATATTCAATGCCGTTATCAATCCAATAACGCTCATCAGGCATAAGCTGTGACATACTTCTCATGCCAGCAGCATGGTCTGCTTCTGTCATCGCATATAGAAGTTGCTCTGATGTTCTTTGTTCTTGATATGAGATATAGATAAAAGGTAAACATATTGAAAATACTACTGAGATCAACAAAAGACTAAACATAGCTTCAATCAGTAGATAACCTTTATTGTTTTGCAACATAAAATTTACCTTTGCCTAATTGAAAAACCATCTTATACGAAGAAGTAGCAGAGTAAATATAGAGAGTCCCCGCACGACTGATATTTCCATTCTGATTGTACTGCAAAGATAATAACATCGAATAGCTCTCAAACCAGATATGTTTTGGAAAATCCTTTTTTACAGGTTCTTTACTGCCGTTCCCTCGCACTTCGTATTTATGGTTTTCATTATCGATCGATAAGTTATAGATCCGATTCTCATTCACTGCTTTTTGCTGCATGTGAACGATGTCTTTTTGAAACGTACGGATGAAATATTCGGTCTCCCGATTCTTTCTAAAACGATCATACGAAGGGTATGCAACCGCACTGATCATACCGATGATTAAAAGTACGATCATCATCTCGATCAAACTAAATCCTAATTGTCCCTTCTTTATTTTTTCTAACTGTTCGTTCACTCTTCATCGCTCACTGAAACGACTCCTTTACTATCGATAAGCAAAGTTTTTTTGTCTGGGCATGTTACGGTATCAATATATCCGCCATCTTTCAGTTCTTCTATCGTAGGCAGTACATTTTTCTCTGCCTCATATGCTCCAACTTGTCCTTGCACAAGATCGATGGTCGCTTCACACCCTAACGATTTTACGAGACTGTTATTCTTGGTCATACTCGGCAGGGCGATAAGCATCAGTACGGAAATGATCAAAAGCACGATCATCATTTCTATTAAAGTAAATCCTTTTTCATTATTCATAATTCTTCCTCCTCATAATGCTTCCATGAGTTTAAACATTGGCAATAACATAGAGGCAAACATTAATAAAACAAACACTCCGATCCCTGCAAATAGGATGGGTTGAATTCTTTGCAAGGAAGAATAAACCTTATCTTCTAACTCTTTAAAAATCCACTCTCCATAAGAGATTAACTCTCCGCCGAGTTCTCCATGAGCTAATCCAAAGCGGACAATCTCAGCCAGTTCACTCTTAAAATAGGACTTTGCAAGCAAAAGTTCGGTTAGTTCTGCTCCATTTAAGAGACCTTTCTGCAGCCTCTGACTCTCCTCTTTGAAGAAACCTTTGTTTAAATGTTTCTCCATTACAAGAAGGGCATCAGATACAGACAAGCCACTTTGCAGCATCGAGCCAAAGTTCACACTAAAGAAATGTGTATTCAATAACAAAAGAAATTGTTTTAAGATAGGGATTCTCATAAGTAGATCCATCTGAGTAGAAGGCTTTGCTTTCTTTCTCATAACGATCATAACGATCCATGATGTGATGCCTAAAGTAAGGAAACATACTCCGATAAGTGGCATGCTTCCTAGAAACATAAGCATCCATTTCGTAAACAACGGGGTTTTAACATCTAATGATGAGAACAGGATAGAAAACTGAGGAAATAAAAATTGATAGAATACGATCGCGATCCATACGGTAAGGAATAGCAAGAAGAGAGGATATCTAATGGCTTTGTTCAAACGGGCAGACCAATCAGCTTTTTTTCTCAAAAAAGTTCCGTTCTCCATAAGACTTTTCGTCAAATTGCCATTCGCACTGTTTATGGATAATGAACTTATTATTTCTTTTGGCAAGTGTAATGGTGAAAAGATCTCGATCACAGAATGACCAGAAGCAAGGATCTCCAGCATGTGATCAGCATCTTCTCGCCGTTTTAATGGAAGCTGTGACCTGACGAGCTCTATGCTCTTGTTAATGGTATAGCCTTGATCTAACAAAAAGCCAAGCTTATAAAGAAACATCCCTTGAGAAGCTTTTTTCCAGCCTCTTCTTATCACTTGGTTATTCTCCTCCCATCCATCTTTCATAGCTCTCTTTTGTCACATAGCCTGCTGCAAAAGCATGGTTAAAATAAAATGAGAGATTTTTGTAGGTGGTCTTTTCACGACTCACCCTATTTAACACAGAGAATAATTCCTGATTACAAAGCATCTCATAGATTCCCGCTCTTCTATACGTTCTAGACTTGAAACAAAAATCAATACAACTGTCCCCGCAAAACGGGCAAGGTATCGAGATCAGACGCTGTGACACGATTCCCATCAACGTTTGCTGAAGTTCCGTTTCTTGAATACCAAATTCTCGAAGACGCTCAATACAACCGATACAATCTGCAGCATGCATCGTAGACAGAACAAGATGTCCAGTCAATGATGCTCGAATAACGAGCCTCGCTGTTGCTTCGTCTCTGATCTCACCGATCATGATCACATCGGGATCATGACGCAAGAGTGATTTAAAACCTTCACCGTATGTCAGACCTGCTTTTTCATTAATTTCCATTTGTAAAAACGAATCTACTTTACGTTCTACGGGATCTTCCAGTGTTACCACTTGCCGTTTATAGTTTTTTTGCAGGTGATGAAGCAGAGAATATAAGATGGTGGTTTTACCTGATCCTGTTGGGCCAGAGAATAATAATAGACCACTGGAACGTTTAATGAGGGATAAAAGTTTTTGAAACATATGAGGAAAAAGTGATAGTTCATGAAGAGTTAATGTTTCTTGCTGAGGAAGCAATCGTATGACGAGTGATTCATTAAATGCGGAAGGTATGGATGAAAAACGAAGATGTACATTTACATTATTGATCATAACGTCCATTGATCCACTCTGGGGCTTTCGATGTTCGCCAATGTCCATTCTTGCGGAATATTTAAAATGCGCAAGAACTCTGATGTACTCTTCTTGAGAAAGCGTTCTGTGTTCAATCAACCGATCATCTATACGAAATTGGACGATACCTCCCTTTTTGATTGGTATAAAATGAATGTCTGATGCTTTCTGAATAGATGCCTCATGAAGGATTGAATTGCCTAACAACTTAATCGGCAAGCACTATCATCTCCCTTTTATGTTATTGAATAATCATTTCTCTCATAAAACGACAATTCCTGCATTTTTTCAAAAAAGATATGTATATAAATTTCGACACAGCTCATACTAGTATTGTTGCATTGGGCTATAGCCAAGCGGTAAGGCAACGGACTTTGACTCCGTCATGCGTTGGTTCGAATCCAGCTAGCCCAGCCAAAAAAAATAACACTCTTTAAAAATAAAGAGTGCTATGTTCAGGACACATGACTTGAAATGTGTTCTTTTTCTTTTGTTGCACATAGTTTTTTCATATCTCCAGGACTGTATCCCGCTATGAGCTGTTTACCGTCTGTTACTAATGGTCTTTTTAACAGTTTAGGATTTTTAGTCAAGAGCGTTAATAGTTCATTTGTTGAAAGATCATAGATATCAACATCTAGTGCTTTAAATGACTGACTTCTTTTAGCCAAGATATCTTCTGTTCCATACTTTGTAAGTTTTAATAGCTCTCTAAGTTCTTCAACAGTTGGGGTTTCTTTGAATAAATGTCTTTCATCAAACGAAACTTTATTTTGCTTAAGCCACATTTTCGCTTTGCGACATGAAGTGCAGCTTGGATACGTGTAAAAAGTTATAGAACTCATCAGACTCACTCCTTTTGGTTTACATTACCTTTAAAAGAGGCATAATAAACCAAAAAACAGCTATAATTCATGAATTATCTTTTTATTGTGTATTTATCCGCTTACAATTGGCATTTACAAGTGAGTGGAAACTCATATATAATACTAAAGGATACAAGTATTGGCGAAAAAAGGAGGGGATACATATGTCAAGAATGTATAAGGTTTTAGGCTTTTGGACTGGAATCATCGGAGTCATGGCGTATCTAGGTGATATGCAAGACATGGCATTATTGTTCTTAGGACAAACGATTATGTTCGTTTCTTTAGGGTATTTGAACTTATCTGAACGTATGTATATTTATATCTTTGGTGCTTATTTAACTGTTTTCTTTGTTGGTTTTACATACTGGTCAACGTTTATGATGACTCCTGGCGCCGGTGGAGGACATTAATCCGTTCTCCGAAGCATCAAAAAAAGCAGGCCGTTATAATACGGTCTGCTTTTTTTGTTGTATGACTTGAAACCCATTTGCTAGAGAGTGATCGAGTAGAAATGAACGAATGGCCCGATTTCTTTTATGCTCTAATGAGAATGGATCCCTATTTTGTGTTTCCTGTATCAGAGATAATAATCCTTCTTCAAATAAGAAGTCTCCTTGATTCTTTACGTGAAGTGTAATAACACCCGAATCATTTCCTACTCTTATCACTTGTTCCCAATCTATGTGGTACGTTATATCCATCATCCCGGGAAATGCTAATGGATTGCTTTGTAATTGATGTCGATAATATCCCCTAATACTTCCTTCTTTTAAATGTATGGTGTTCCACTCTTCGCCTATCAAACCGTAATCGACAAAGAATAAGCATGTCTCTATTTCTATCCATTCGTAGATGTTTTTAAGCCAAGAAAGCATAGAAAAGGAAACTTCAAGTTCATTCGCTTTATCTCTAGAGCAAAAGATTTTCTCTAACTTTTTTTGCAATGATGAACTCTCTACTTTTTTATAAAGAAAACGAAGTTCATCAGTGTTATTTTGGAGAGAGACTCCTTTTTCATACCATTCATCATTCTTTTGTTGAAAAATCCGAAGCGGAAACGCATCAAGAACTTCATTTGCAAATATAATTCCCCTAAATGATGGGTATCGCTCTATAAGTTCATTCAACGAACGTAGTATAGTAATGGGGTACTCAGCTAACTTCGCATCTAATATTCGTCTGTGATAAGGACTAGGTTCTACAATGACATAGGATATATGGTCGACTGATTGCGAAGACCAACTCTCTAGAACTTGCTGAGAAAAGTGACCGCTTCCTCCTCCAAACTCCACAACGATTGGCTGAAGGTTCTGATCCTCTATCGTTCTTATGAATAAGTCAGCCCACACCTTAGCAAATACATCTGACACAAGGCTAGCTGTATAAAAATCACCGTTCTTTCCGATCTTCGTGTTCTCTTTCATGTAATAGCCCTCTAACGGATGATACAGAGCATGTTCCATATACTCTTCCATCGTTAGCCATTCGCTATCTGTCAATTTTTTTTGAAGCAAACTCGGGTTAGGCACGATTAGAACCCGCTTAAGAATGGATTCGAGTCCATTTCCATTCCAATTGTTGTCTCAGGGCCATGACCTGATAACACGACCGTTTCTTCTGGCAGATTAAGCAGTTTTTCATGAATGCTATTGATCAATACTTCTTGATCCCCGCCGTGTAAATCTGTTCTTCCAATGCTTCCTGCAAACAAAGCATCACCTGAAAAAACAGCACCACTGCTTCTTAAATAATACGAAACACTTCCAGGAGAATGACCAGGAGTTGTTAATACCTCAAATGAGAAGCTGCCGATCTTTAAGGTATTATCTGTATTTGTTAGAATATGGCTTGCTGGCTTTGCCAATATGCTTTGACCAAAATATTTTGATCCATTCTTTTTTGTGTCACTCAGCCAATCAGCTTCTTTTTTATGAACATACAACGGGATGTTATATCTTTCGCGTACGTCATCAACGGCTCCAATATGATCAAAATGAGCATGCGTTAACAATATGGCTAAAGGTTTTACTTTTAATGACTCTATGGTTTGTATGATCCTATTTCCTTCACTGCCTGGATCGATGACCACTGCTTCATTATGATTATTGTAGATAATATAAGTATTCTCTTGTACAGGTCCTACCGTTAATTTTTTCCACTTCATTTTCAAGCCTCCAATTGCAAGTTATTACTTTCTATCTTACACTAAAACAAACAATATTTCGGAGGAAACACATGAAGTTCTTTTTCGGATACGAAAATATGGATACGCCCGCTCCTATTTCTGTGCATGATCAACATGAAGATCTGATCATTACTTCTCAAAGAGATGATGAACTTTTTGAAGCGATCCCTTTACTTTCCATCCACCCTTTCAGAAAGACTCTGTTATTTGAGGACTATGGGTTCACATCTGATTCAGATCAGACGTATCTTTATCTTGATATGATCTGTGTCTTTTATATCAAGGAAGGTGAAGAGCAAGAAAAAGCTATGTTTTTACTTCAAACAGAAGAAGAATTAATTGCTGAGTTCACTGATAATGAACAGATGTTCTTAATCGTTGGAAACCATCATAAACCCCTTGTTAAAAAGTGGGCTTCTGCCTATAAACTAACAATTGAGTTCATTTTGTTCCAATGTGCACTCGACAAACCTGAATAAAACAAGTAAAATAATACAAGGTTATACCTGTGTGAAAGCGTTATACATAGGATTGGTATTACTCCAGAGCAAGGGGGCACAGAATAATGGGATTAGCCATTATATTCGGCTTAGTAGCTATTCTAGCTGCGTTGGGACTATTGCGTTCGTTAAAAATTAAAAATTTAATGGCAGCTGGTTTTGCTTTTTTAACGTTTGCAGTTTTTGGCTGGTTTACAGTCATGACTGTTCTGGACGTTTTAGTAGGCAGCGGCGGCTCTACAGGCCATTAAAAACTCAAAAAACCATCAGAAATTAATTTCTGATGGTTTTTTCTTTCTTTTAACAACCACAAAGGCAAAGCACTATTTCAAGAAGTCTCAAATCTATCTTACATGTAAAGAGCTGCTAACAAGATACCCCTTGTATCTTCATAAATCGTTTCAAACTGTCTTAATGGAAGCGGGTTAACCCCTATTCCAAGCTCGATAGTGAATCCCGGCTTTCTGTACTCTTGAATGAACCAATCTTTGTATCCAGCATAACTATCCACATACCTGATCGCTTTATAGCCGCTAACCCTTTCAAATTCAGCGGCGATCTCGCCTGAGATAGGCATAGGTTCTTCCCCTTCAAAACCCCAGTATAGTTCTTTACCTTGTGTATGCAGAGCTACCACTCGATCAAATTGATGCTTTTCTGTAATCTCTGCCATCACTATTGCTTCTGGTTCACTTAACGGAGCTTTACCAGGATAATCTCTTGGAGCGGGTGAAGTTGGTTTTCTTACTTGTTCAAGTTCCCACCTTGCCGGAAATTGATTATTGAGATCTACACCGCGAATATTAGCTTTCCAAGCAGAAAAGTCTTTGCTTCCTTTGTTTAATCTTAAAACACTCTCTCTCCACTGCGGATTTTCTGGAAGACCATTTAAAACGAGATCGACACCATCCGGATCGACCATAGGTACGGCGTAAAGTGTAGTATTTCTATATAGGTCCGAAGCTTTGTATCCATTCAGAACTTTATCACTTGATAGCGCAGCTGAATATTCGTTAATAAACTTCATCAAAACTCCTGAAGTAATCCATTCGTTTCCATGAAACGAACCGTTAATATGCACTTTCTTTTTTCCATTTCCTATTATAAGCATATCTATAGGTTTGCCGAGAACTGATTTACCAATCTCCTGTTTTTTTATGAATGGATAAACGTTTAGAAGTTTATCCATATCATGATTCAGTGCAGCAGTATTGTACTTTCTCTGACATTTTATTGAGGGATACGGCAGCACTCTAGGAATATTGATGATGTCTTTCGTAAATATTTCTTTCGGTTTCACAGTTGGATTAACTAAATATAATGCATCTAAAGGAATATCAAATTTATCTGCTATAGAAAAAAAAGTGTCACCATTTTTGATCTTATATTTTTCTAATAACATTCCAGGGATCTCTATACTCTTCCCTGCAATCATACTTGCTGCTGTTACATTAGGATTAGAGTCTTTGATCAACACGTAAGGGATAGATAATAGACGTGAGTAGTACCAGAACGAATCGCCGTTACGCATGACAATTTCCAAACAGAGCCCTCCCTTAAAACCTTCCTCTTTAAGATGTATGTTCACGTAAAGCAGTTATGCAGAAAAAAAGCACTCAACCGAAGTTGAGTGCTTTAATGTCTTTACTGTTTTTGCTTTTCATCTTGTTTAACAGCTTTATCTTTTGCTTTATCTTTATCGTAGAATCTTAGTAAGTCTCCATAAATGATACGGTCAGACATATCAAGTTCAGTCTTAGCACGTTCACTATAAGGTTCACAAGCATTGTTATCACCTTCAACAGGTTTACCCGTTGATTTGTCATAACACTTACCATCTGTGAACACATTATCTTTAGTGATATACGAATTGTCACGAAGAACAGCGAAATCTTCTCTATCTTTAGAGAATAAATCAGAGCCAAGCTGAATATCACCCTTCGTATCAATACCTAGCAAGTGAAGAATCGTTGGTTTAAGGTCGATCTGGCCACCAACTGTATCCATCGTCTTTCCTTTTTCACCAGGCATGTGAATGATCAAAGGTACTTTTTGCAATTGAGTAGACTCAAAAGGAGTAATTTCTTTTCCTAAGAATTGACCCATCGCATCGTTATGGTTTTCAGAGATCCCATAATGGTCACCATACATGATAAAGATTGAGTCTTCATAAAGACCAGCTTCCTTAACATCAGCGAAAAACTCTTTTAAAGCTTCGTCTGTATAACGAACAGTTGTGAAGTAACGGTTAACTGTTCCATCGCTTGATGTCCACTCAGGAATCATCTCATCTTCCTCTTCTAAAGTGAACGGGAAGTGGTTCGTTAACGTAATATATTTCGTGTAGAACGGTTTGTTCATCGCTTGCATCTCTTTTAGATGTGGAATGGATTGTTTAAAGAAATCTTTATCTTTTAAGCCCCATCCAATCGAATTCTCAGGAGTTACTTCGAAATCTTTTAATGAATAATAACGGTCGTAACCGAAATTATCATACATGATATCACGGTTCCAGAAACTTTTGTTGTTGGCATGCTGTACGGATGAATAGTAACCTTGCTCTTTTAAAATTTCTGGTGTTGCGTTGTATTGATTCTGAGAGTGTGTAAAGAAAACTGCTCCACTTGGAAGTGGGTATAACGAGTTATCTAATAAAAACTCTGAATCAGACGTTTTACCTTGCCCTGTTTGATGATAGAAGTTCGGGAAGTAATAACTGTCTTTAATAAGATCATTCATAAACGGTGTAATTTCTTTACCATTTACAGATTCGTTAATAACAAAGTTTTGTGTTGATTCGACTGAAATAACGAAAACGTTCTTGCCTTTTGCTTTTCCGAACATCTCAGGATTTGGTTCTTTGTAATTTGCACGTGAATAGTTTTCAATGTCTGTAATTTCACTTCCATCAGCAAATGCACGCTGTGCTTTTGCTTTAGATTGGATGATGGAATCATAAATGTGATAGTTATATGAACCGATGTTTTTAATCAACATTTCACGGTCAAACGTACGAGTTAACAACTGTGGTCTTTCAGTTTCTGCGATACCAACATTCACGATAAAAAATACGATTGCAGCAGCAAAAGTAATCGTGATCTGCTTGCGTGAAGCACGTGCAGGTCGATAATCAGCTCGTCTCATGAAATAAGCCAAAATGACGATGTCGATGAATACCAATAAATCAGTCGGTTGTATCAACTCAAATACACTATTACCTAAATCACCCATGTTGCTCGTTTGGAACAAAACTGGAATGGTAATAAAGTCATTAAAGAAACGATAGAACACCATATTGGCATACATCACAAAACTCATGATCGCACTGACTGCAACAATCATTCTTCTATGCGTTCTTCCTTTAAAATAAAGCGTGATTCCTAAGAAAAGAACAATCGAACTAATAGGGTTAATAAACAGGATTAACTCTTGAACCTTGTTGTCCATAGGCAGTTCAAATGCAGTTTTATAAATGACAAATGTTTTAATCCATAATAAAGCAATTGCTATAAAGAAAAATCTATATTCAGCAAAAGCTTGTTTCATTTTTTCTTTCATATGTTCTCTGACCTCCTCAATCAAAAAGAACTCTCGTTTTCAATTTATTTCCTCTTAATTAGTCTCTCTTTGCATCCGGTAAGCATTGATCAAGAATGTAAATTCATCTTTTACATATTTACAAAACTTTAATCAAAGGATTACATAAAGAGTATATTAAATGGTTTCACACAAGAATTCAATACCCTAACGTACTATTTCAAGATTCTGACAAATAGGACAACAAAACTATATTAGTTTTACCCCTTTTTTAAATCCATAAACCATTAGACGAACTGAACACAAAAAAGTTTCAAAAAAACGAAAACGAACCGCACTGAAGCGGTTCGCTATTATTCCATCTCTTTCGAAGAAATCACCATTATATACTGTTAAGAAAATCTTACTAAAAGACTTTGCAAAAGAAAGTTCCTTCTATTTACCTACGGTGAGCTTCTCGTTAAGATCTAGACTTATTTTTTGTTGCTTAACAAGATTGATTAGCGATTGTGTTTGGCTAACCAAGCTCCTCCGATGACACCAGCATCATTTCCTAGCGTAGCTACCTTCATCTCAGCGCCTTCAGCCACTCTTGGAAGTGCAAAGTGTTTAAATTTCTGCTCCAAACGCTCCATTAAGGTATGACCAGCTTTAGAGACTCCTCCACCGATTACGATCTTACCTGGGTTAATGCTGTTAGCAAGGTTTGCTATTACTAATCCTAAATGAAAAGTTACTTCATCCAACGTTTCAATTGCTGCTTTGTCACCCTTTTCAGCGGAAGCTACAACATCTTTAGCTTTTATTTCACCATTCTCTTGCAATAGAGCATAAAGAGAAGAAGATGTGTCTTGAAGAGCTTTTTCTTTTGAAATTCGTGAGATTCCAGTTGCTGAAGCTATTGTTTCAATACAACCTGTACGTCCACAGTTACATGGAGCCCCACCTTCTGGAATCGCAGTTATGTGACCGATCTCACCAGCCATACCATTCGTTCCATGCATGATATGTCCATTTACGATAATTCCGCCTCCGACTCCTGTACCTAACGTAACCATCAGTACGTTTCCTTCACCATCACCTGCACCACGCCACATTTCTCCGATCGCAGCGATGTTAGCATCGTTATCGACGATAACAGAAAGGCCCGTTGCTTTTTCAAGCTCTTCTTTCAATGGGTAATCTCTCCAACCGATATTCACTGCATGATAGATGAAACCTGTTTTCATATCAATGAAACCTGGCGCTCCCATACCAATTGATTCAAGCTTTTCTTTAGGTTCAGATAGTTCTTTTAGTTTTGAATGGATAGAGTCAGTAATATCCGTAACGATATGCTTTCCATCTTCAGTTATATTCGTAGGGATTTCCCACTTCTCTACAATATGACCATCTAAGGTTACAAAAGCGATTTTAATTGTTGTTCCACCTAGATCAACACCTACTAACCATTTCTCCATCTTGTCTCATCCTCTATTGTAATTTATTGTGTTCTGCTCGAATAATGATGATCGCATTTTTGAATTCGTTTACATCAATGAGTTTTTGTTCGTAAAGTTCTCTGACCTCTTCTTGGATTAATTCTAGATCAGCTATCTTGTTTCCGGTATATATAAAGGTTCCAAACCTTTTTAACAGCTGAAGAACATCATACATTGTTTTCATTATAATCACCTTTGTCATTATAACAAATAATATAGGGGAAAATGCAAGCCTTTGCACACAATTTAAAATAGAAAAAGACAGCTGAAGAATGTTCAGCTGTCTACTATTAACGATCGGGGTCTTTCGGGTGTAATACGATCGGTCTTCTGTTCTTTAGAGGCATAGGTATTCTTAAGATTACATCTCTGATCGCTTTTGGATTGAATGGAATAAACGGCCAGAGATACGGTATATGAAAGGATTTGAACGATACAAAGAATAATACAGCTAATGTAAAGCCTATTATATATCCGGGTACACCTAATAATGCGGTTAATCCTAATAAAGAAAGCCTTAATAAACGATTTGCTAAACTAAGCTCATACGTAGGAGTAGCAAATGTTCCAATTGCTGCTACTGCGATATAGAGCACGACCTCATTTACAAATAAACCTGCTTCGATCGCAACTTGTCCGACCACAATGGCTGAGACTAATCCTAGCCCGGTGGAAACCGATGTGGGGGTATGTATGGTAGCCATCCTGAGCATGTCCATACCCAACTCAATGATCACGAACTGCAAGAACAAAGGAACAACACCAATTTCTTCAGGGCCTATGAATGATAAATTCACAGGTAAAAGTTCCTTTTGTACGGAAAATAAATACCACAACGGCAATAAAAATATTGAAATCCAAACAGCTAAAAACCGCACAAATCTTAAATATGCTCCAACTACAGGTTTCTGCCTGTATTCTTCTGCATGTTGCAGATGATGCCAAAATGTTGTTGGGGTGATCAAGACAGACGGAGATCCGTCTACATAAACTAAAACATGGCCTTCAAATAAATGAACCGCTGCTGTATCAGGTCTTTCTGTATATCTCACTAACGGATATGGATTGAGGTGACGGCCACAAATAAATTCTTCCACCGTTTTCTCACCCATCGGAAGTCCATCTGTATCAATTTTTTTCAATGAATCCTTAATCCGGTCAACGATATGCGGATCTGCAATATCTTCAATATAAGAAATACATACATCGGTCTTAGAGCGCCTTCCAATACTCATGTACTCCATTCGGAGTGACCGGTCACGAACTCTTCTTCTCGTGAGTGCGGTATTGAACACGATCGTTTCAACAAAACCATCTCTTGCTCCTCTTACTACACGCTCAACATCCGGTTCTTCAGGTCCTCGAACCGGGTACGTTCTAGCATCGATTTGAAGGATTTCTGAAACACCCTCAACGATCAGAACTGTGGGGCCACTTAAAACCCAATCGATTCCTTGATTCAAATCATCTGACGTAGAGATTTCTATATAAGGCAGATAGGTCTTCATCAGTTTTACAAGTGGATCCGGATCTAATTGACCTGGTTCAAGATCGGCTAGTAACTTCATTAAATAATGAAGAATATCATCTTTAACGAATCCATCAACCATAAATAAAGCCATTCTTCTTCCGGCATATTCTAAGTCAAGGTGTATACAATCAAAACTGATGTCCACGCCTAGCTGATTTTTCATATATTCAACGTTTTCATCAAAATTTGTTGAAAGAGGTTGTTTTTTTGGCAGATAAGACATTTTTCATCACTCCTCTGCCTATCATCCTTCACTTTCTTTTCCTGTTTCATACCTTGGTCAACTACGATTACTCTAAACGTCTTCATAAGTACAACTTTGGAATGTGAATAGACAGGAAAAGAAAAACCCTTAGCTAATAGCTAAGGGGCTGCAGGCTAAACTAAAGGAGACTTCAGATATGCATGAATAAGCTCTGCTGTATTTTTTAATGATTTGATATGTGTTCGCTCAAAAGCATGAGATGCATCGATCCCTGGTCCGATCAGACCGTGCACAATATCTGCTCCAGCACGAATGGCTGCTGTTGCATCTGAACCATAGTAAGGATAGATATCAACTTTATATCCGATTTTATGTTTTTCTGCCAAATCAACAAGATGCTTTCTTAACCCATAATGGTAGGGTCCACCAGAGTCTTTTGCACAGATGCTAACAGTAAATTCGTCTGTTGCCTGACCATCACCGATCGCACCCATATCTACCGCTAAGTACTCGACTGTTTCAGTTGGTATGTTTGAATTACCGCCATATCCGATCTCTTCATTATTACTGATCAAAAAGTGGGTCGTGTAAGGTAACTTTATTGAATTGGCCTTAATTTCTTTGATCACATGCATCAGAACTGCAACACTAGCCTTGTCATCTAGATGACGCGACTTCACAAACCCACTTTCCAATTGTTCGAATCTAGGATGGAAAGAGACAAAATCCCCAACAGAAATTCCCGCTTCTTCAACATCCTTTTTAGAATGAAACTCTTCATCTACGCGAACTACCATATTCTTTTCATCACGCTTTAGTTCATTCATTCCTTTGTAAACATGAGCAGCAGTTTGATGCATCATGATCGTGCCGCTGAACACTTTTCCTGAATTCGTATGTATCGAACAATATTCGCCTTCAATCGTATTCCAGTAGAACCCGCCGATTAAGTCTAATTTAAGACGGCCATCGCCTTTGATCTCTTTTACCATAGCACCTAACGTATCAACATGAGCAGTCAGCAAGCGGTGTTTGGAATCGTTCTCACCTGGAATAGTCGCTATGATTGCACCTTTATTTGTCGTTTTATTTAACACCTGATTTTCTTCAAAGAATGATTTCATATGATTGATTGCAGCTTCTGTATTCCCAGATGGGCTTGGGATATGTACGAGTTTTTTCAAATAGCTCACGATCTCTTTTGTTTCAACTTCCATTGACCTAACCCCTCTCGATTAACCCCTCCATATGTTTTCTTTAACTCAGGCCTTCTAATTCGGACAGGATTGCATAGAATTTAGGAACAAGTTGTCCGAAAGGGAGGCTGATGCGTATGAAGTGGAGAATTTCAATTTATCTGTTAATTATTATACTTGTAATAGGTATCATCTACCAGCCGTTTGTTAAAAAAGAAGCACGCGAAAGCATTACTTTCTTTCCATTGGATAATACGTTCTCTTTTAAGGAAGCAGAAACGAACCTTTCTTTCTTAAATGGCACTTCATCAAATTATGACTTACTTTGGAAAGTGAACTCAGTGACTTCTGAACGTGTTTATCTCAGACAAGACATGGCGATGATTTTCGAGAACGGAAGGCTTAACAATAAGATAACAGAGTGGAAAACCTCAGCAGATGCAATTGACCTTGAAAAGGATGTTTTAAGTTCGATACCGGGGCTATGGGAGGCCATCTCCTATCATCAGGGAGAAATACATCTAAGTGAGGAGAAATATCGTTCTGTACAAAGAATGAGTAATGATTATTTATATGCAGCAAAACTTGGTCAATCATTCTCAGGTTTTAAGATTCCTAAGGATAACACTGAACGAAAAGCAAAAAATGATCTCGATGAAAAAACAAATAAATATCTGCAGCAAACACTTACACAAACAACAAACTTCTATCAGATTGATCTCGATGGATACAACGTGATCTCTCTAGAGTCGCTAACTGATTATAATAACAAACCGTTATCTGGGTTCTCTCTATCTAAAAGTCAAGAAATTATCGGGAAGCTATGGGAAGGATTATACAAAAATTATTTTTTAGGAATTACTACAAAGAATGGACAGAGAATAAGTCCCATCGGAAGTTCGATGCCTTTCATCTTAATAAGCAAAGACAAAAAATATCTATTCGTTCTATTCCAAACAACGAATGGGGAGAACATCCAGCTTATTCAATATATCTCATGATGGTTTCTACTAATTCATCGCTGGAATAACAGATATAATGAGGAACTTTGCCATTCTTTACATCAAGCAACGAAGGATTCCACCATATAGCATTCCATCCTGCTTGGATAGCTGGGACCATATCTAATGAATATGAGTCACCAACATAAAAGAAAGCACTTGCTTCCACATTTTTTCTTACAAGATGAAAGATTTCCGGACTAGGTTTAGCTACTTTTATTTCCGATGAAATATAAATATGTTTTTCAGGAATATCTAGCTGCAGATGCTTTATTTTGTTTCTCTGAACATAAGTTTCTCCATTAGAGATGATTCCGTACATGATTTCATTACGTTTTAAGAATTGAATCATATCCTGTATCCAAGGATAGAGTTCTACAAAAAGGTGTATATTTCTTTCAAAAAGCTGTTGATATCGCTGGATTTCATGGTCATTAACATTCCTTATTCCTACTGCACGTAAAGAAGATGATAGACGGTTTTTTTGATATTCTTTTCGGGTGATCCATGCTTTTTCATAAGCCTGCCAATAGAAATCACATAACGTTTTATAATGAGGAAACCATTTTTCTTCTAACTTGTTATTTTGCTCACCTGAAGAAAAGATGGAACGAAATGCAAACAAAGAAGCCTTCTTAAAGGAGGCTTCATAATCAAACAGCGTATTGTCTAAATCAAAGAAAAATGCTGCTTTTTTCGAACGCATGGTCAAATGATCTCATCCATCATTTTAGATCGCAGCCCTGGAAATGACATGGCACTCCCCACCAAGAAACGACGAACTAAAGGATTACCGAGAGCGCTGTTCATCAATCGGTATCTCATTCTATAACCGAGCGCAACAGCGAGGAATATCAAAAAGCTTTTAATCACGAATCCTTTCATGTAAAAAAACCTCCTTGCTACTACTTTCTGTTTGGAATGCGATTTTTATTCGTCTCGTAGATTTAAAAGATCCTCTTTCGTATTCACATTATCGAAAAAGTGAGCCTCATCTTTTTGTACTTCTATGTATTTGGTATTTTTACGGCTCAAAAATGATAAAACCTTTAAGTCATCCTTCATTAAATTCTCTTTCATTTCATGAAGACATGATTTCTTGTATATACCGTTAAGTGGATATACTTTTCCGTTTAATACCGGGACGATGCAATCATACATCGGATGCTCAAAAGCTGATTCCAGCCATTTTTTATACATATCCCTGCTCATTCTAGGCATATCACAAGGCGTGATCAAATAATAATCTCCCTTTTTTTTCATCATCGCACTGTATATTCCCGCTAGAGGACCTTTACCTTTAAAAGGTTCAACATCGGAAATTAATTCTGCTGCATGAGAATGGTTTTGCTTTAATCTCTCTATCCATTCTTTGCGAACGACAGCTACAAGTTCATCTGAATATGGAGTGATCGTATTCACAGCTTTTTCAAAAAAAGTAGCATCGCCCCATTCAGCGAACATTTTGGGACTTCCAAACCTTCTTGACTCCCCGCCTGCAAGGACAACACCTATCACCTTTAACTTATGATCCATATATATAAACCTCCCGCAATCAGACCTCCAATAATCGTCGCTGAAAAATTCACAAGATTGTTTGTAAAATAGGCAAACCCAAATACTTTTACCGTCTTGGACCCACAATGAACGTGGCTTTCGGTTTCTCTTTTACATATGGAACAAACGTACTTTTGTTCAAACCAAGCACCAAAAAGGGTATCTGCGACGTTCCCTAAGAATCCAGAAATCGCAATACACAATAGGATGGTAATCGTTGTGTTATAAAGAAAATAAAAGCTAAAGCCTATTAATAATGCTCCTGTCGCTGCTGCCATTGTTCCTAGACCTGATACTGCGCCTGATAAACCAGGTTCTACCTTCTTCCATTCTTTAATATGAAACGGTCTTCTTTTTGATAGGACACCGATCTCTGAAGCCCATGTATCCGCCGTAGCTGTCGCAAAGGTAGCCGCGAACATGACAAGCCAAGCAGGATCTGAAAGTGTCAGGTGACCAATTGCTGCAAGTAGAGCTGCTCCACCATTTGCAAGCACTTGCCAAGCAGACCTTCCTTTTTTGTCTTCGGTGTGCAATGCATCTTGATCCTGCTTTTTGTCTTTCTTCCATTTTGTCAAAAGGGTAGAAGTTATGAAAAACAGACCAAGTATGATCAAACCTTGCCAACCGAATGCTATATAGATGATTACTCCTAATATAAACGCTGTTACACTCCCTGCGATCGTTAGCCATTTGAATAAAGCTGACAATACGGAAAGAAGAGCAATACCCACTAGTAAAAAAATCATCTACTTAAACCGACCATCTTCCGTAATAATTTTATCTACTGGAATATCATAGCTTTCATGTGGAACAGATGTCGTTGTCTGCAATGTATAAGCAAGTGAAAGTTTTGATCCAATATAAGTTTGTAAGTAGCGATCGAAGTACCCACCTCCGTAACCGATTCTATATCCTTCACGATCAAACACAAGACCTGGAACGATGATCATATTCATTTGAGACGCCTCTATGCTCGAAGTAACTTCTAACTTAGGTTCATATAGATCCATGTAAACATTTTCTAATTCTTTAAACGAACGAATTTCTCTGAACTCCATCTGTTTATGTTTAGAGTAACACTTTGGCACAGCGACAGTCTTTCCTTCCCTCCATGCTTGATCTATGATGTGAGATGTATCAAGCTCAAATCCTCGCGAGACTGTTACCCCAAAACAATCAGCTGTTTTCCATTCGTTTGTTTGAAATAAGAGATTAGAAATCGCTTTACTTTTTGCTTTCCTTTCTTCTTTTCCCATTGAAAGCAGTACTTTTTTTAACTCTTTTCGCCATTGTATTTTATCCATGAATTAAACACCTCTATAACGTGATCTATTTATCATATCATGGTTTTTCGATTGCATGAAAAAACGCCTGATCCCTCATTTGCATGGGTCTCAGGCGCTTCTACGTGAAATTACTTTGTTTCACGGTGAACTGTGTATTTCTTTAAACGCGGGCTGTATTTTTTAAGCTCTAAACGGTCTGGATTCGTACGCTTGTTTTTTGTAGTGATGTAGTTACGATCACCAGTTTCAGTACAAGCTAAAGTAATGTTTACACGCATTGTTGTTTCCCTCCACATCTTTACCAAAGTACATTATCATGGTTACTAACAGTCATATTCTCTATTAAACCATACCATAACATGATAACAAATTCTTTTCTAACGAGCAAGTGAGTTTTGCGAAAGTTTCTCATAGACTTTTGTATATTCTTTTAGAACATCAATAAAAGTAGCATGTGACCAAGTGAGAGGGGCAACGGACAAAGCTTCTCCTGTAAACGGATGAAGCTGCTCAGGTAAGACACCTGTAGAAAAGCTATGCTCGTGAACCCAGCGTAAAATTTCATGTGGACGCTCTAGATCTTGAAGTGATTTCGCACATTGAACATACCATTTAGCAAGCCATAACGTGCAAATTAACCAAGGATTTCCAGGAGCTCTTGTCATGTCATGCGTTTGCTGAAAATAATAGTCATTTGTATATCTCGCAATTCCGCCCACACCTGATTTAATGCTCAACTCTTCATTCATCTGCTGCATCGTTCGGACAATCCGTTCATCATCGGCAGGATATACACCGAATGCAAAGAGAGCATACATGCTGGATTCCATCGTGAAATCTTTTTTATAGGCATTATCATCCAACAGATAGATACCTCTTAAAAATCTTCCTGAATCTTCATCATACAAATGCTTTTCCATTCCTGCTTTTATTCGGTCTGCACCCTTCTTATACCTCTCTGCTCGATCATCTTCACCAAAGAGCGTCGCGAATGAGTATGCAGCCATTAGACCACCATAAACAGAACTTGTTGTAAAAGTAAAGATTCCTCTTCTTTCTTCCCATAGATCATAAGAAGGCAACGGCAGGTCTAGCTCTTCTTGCATATATTGAAGCAAGAATCTTGCACTCGGACGAACTAATGACCGATAGAGAGATTGAGCAAACTCAATATCTCCTGTTTCTTTATAATGTTCCCAAAACGCCCAAAGTACAAGTGCCGTTTCATCCTCCTGGATTGGTAGCTGACTTGACCCTTCTTTATCGATCATTGGATGCCACGATGATCCGATCGAACCATCGGGGTTATACTTATGATGAAGGTATCCCTCTTTTGTTAAAACATCCGCACATCTTCGATAGAAGTTCTTCACCATACCATGAAAGCCCGCTTTTGCAACAGCAGCAGCGATTAACGCCCCATCCCTCGGCCACATATAACTGTAATGGTCTCGGTTATAATGCTGAATGTCAGAATCATTGGCCGCTATGATATAACCGTTCTCATTGGTCTGTGTACGAATGATGAGTAAACTTCTATTATATAGATCAAGAAGTTCATCAGAAAGGTTGCATGGATTGATCTTTGTTTTGTTCACCCATCTCCTCCAGTAAACATCGATCTTATCTAGCGTTAACGATGGACCGATCTCCATGAGATAATCGTAGAGAGAGAAAACTTCTTCTCTACTTTTCCCAACGGTTAAAGCATAGTTTACGTCTCCTTTTCCATGTGCCGGAACGATACCTTGCACGGAGAAAGTGCTATCCACAGATCCTTGAGCGATAGGGTTCACATGAAGATGGCCATCTTCGGCATCTCTCCATGTTCCTTCCGCACTTAAAAAACGTTTAACACCTGTTGTGTACTGGTCGATCCCTTTTTGATCGAATGAAGCTGCAAACAAAAAGTACCGATTCTTCTTATAATGGATGATCACAGATTTTTCGGGATCAAAATAGGCTGTATCTCCCACTTCATTTTCATAAATAGAAAGATCTTGGTGAAAGAAAATTTTGATCTTTTTTTCTTCATGTGTTTCGTTTAAAACGGTAATTCTTCGCATGAACATATTTTCTCTTTGATGAACGGCGTCTTCAATCTTCAGCGTTATGCCTTCCTTTACGTTTTTGGCGTATGAGAGCGTAACGAGCGAGTCTAAATGATAACCTGGCTCGATCACCCATTCTTTTGAAGAAAGCCAAGAAAAGGAGCCATTAATACTGGCTCCTAGGCGGTTAACGTGTCCTTGGACATGATTTTGCTGACCGACGTATGGAAAATAGATGTCTCTGATCTGCAAATACTCATCTAAATTGATCAATAATTTTCCGTTTCCTAAAACCAAATGTCTAGGCATCTGTTACACCTGCTGATATAACTGAATTTTTTCAATGTATTGTGATGCCGCTTGTTTTGCTTGTTCAGGATCCGTATTCTGAGAGTAAACGGTAAAAACAGGCTGTTCTACGTCTGGAAGGATAAGTGTCCATCCTCCTTCAGGATGAAACACTTTAATCCCATCCAGCAATTCTACATTGTTGTCACGGATATCCTCCATCAGTCTGCGCATTACTCGGCCTTTCTTATCTTTTGGACATGGTACATATTCTCTTAACATATGCACGTCAGGAAGCATTTTGACGAGTTCCGATAGTGTAATCTTCTGCATCGCCATGATCTCTAAGATATGAACAAATGCATATTGAGCGTCGTATTGATAATTAAGTACCCCATCTCCTACTTCCATGATTGAACGTGGGTTAGCTTTCGTCCGAATCAGCTTACCTTTTAAACGCTCAGCAATGGAATCGAGAGCAGATGATCCATATACCGGGATAGCCATCTCTTTTTGCTTACCTTGAGAAAATGCTGTGAAAACATAGAGAGCAAGCATAGTCTCTTCATCCAATACTTCCCCTGTTTCTGTAATGAGACGTAATGTTTCCCCCGCTTCTCCGATCAATACACCAATATTGGCATTTGTAACTCTCACAAATGATGCCATTTCCTCTGGCTTTGTCTGATATGGAGCGGTGAGGATCTCACAGTTCAATCGATTATATAGATTAGGGATAAAGTTAAGGTACGGCTGGTGATTGTAATTTACCACTACTCTAAACTTAGCTTCTTGAATCCCTTTTTCTTGGATTTCTTCTAGCAGAGCAGAAATGTAATCTTCATGTTTGTTCGCCTGTATGGCACCTTTTCCGATACGATCAAATGATGCACGTCTATAATCTTCCTGCCAATAGGCATTCTCGATTTTTCTTTCAAGATCTGAATGAATCGGAAGTCCTTTGTTATCATAGAATTCAATCATCAGTTGCTTCTCTCCCGTAGGATTAGAGAACCTTACGTAAACACCGCCCTCTAAATGTTCTTCTTCAATAGAGAAACGGACGACTGGTGCGACAGTAGGACTAATATCTAGCGTGTGCACCCCGGAAGAATGGAGCCCTTGTATAAAAGATTGTTTAATCATAACTGAAAAGTCATGCGAGTCACTTGCGATAATGATCTGTGACCCATAAGGAAGAACAGCTCCATAAGCTGATGCCAGCCTTGCGATATAATCTGGTGTGATCTCAACATTAGCGATCCCAGATACTCCTCTAGATCCAAACAAAGATTTTGTAGCTTTTTTACCCCATACGATTGATGTGTGAACAAGAGCTTCTTCGAAGATCTCTTTTTCTGGCCAGATCTTAACATCTGGCTTTAGCGTCGCGTTTCTACCAATCGTACAATGGTTACCGACTACCGCATGTTCAAAGATAGACGCGTCTTTTTCTACTTTTGTACCGTTTGCGATCGTTGCTCCTCTTAATTCACACTGATCTCCTACAAAAACATCGTTCCATAACACCGTTTTCTTTAAAGAACTTCCTGAGCTTACTACACTATTCTTTCCAACAACAGATAGTTTGCCAATATGAGAGCCTTTACGAATAACTGCTCCATCTGCAATGCTTACAGGTGCTTCGATCACAGCTCCATCTTCAATAAAAACATTTTCACCGATCCAAACACCAGGCTCTTTTTCCTCTCCTGCAAAAGGTAGATTCACTAAACCGTTCAACATATCATAATGCGATTGACGATACTGCTGAAGGCTCCCGATATCAGACCAATATCCTTCTGCTTGATAACCGAACAAATTTTTATCCTCTTTCATAAGCAGCGGAAACAAATCTTTACTAAAATCAACTGGCACATCTTTTTCAATATATTGGAACACTTCTGGTTCGAGTACATAGATGCCTGTGTTCACTGTATCACTAAAGACTTCATTCCAGCTTGGCTTCTCAAGAAAACGAATGATCTTTCCTTCTTGGTTAGTCATGATCACACCATATTCTAGAGGAGAATCCACTTGTTTCATAAAGATAGTAGCTAGAGACTCTTTATCTTCATGAAATTGAATTCCTTTTTCAAGGTTGAAATCTGTTAATGCATCACCTGATATCACTATAAAACGCTCATCCAAAAATTCTTCAGCATTCTTAATAGAGCCTGCTGTTCCAAGAGGTGTATCTTCAACAAAATAATGAAGGTTAACACCAAAGTCGCGACCATCACCAAAATAGTTTTTAATTGCGTCTGGTAAGTAATGAACGGTAACGGCGATATCAGTGATACCAAATTTCTTAAGAAGTTCGATACCATACTCCATAACAGGTTTATGAAGCATCGGCACCATTGGTTTTGGCATATTGCATGTAAGAGGTCTTAATCGTGTTCCTTTTCCACCAGCCATAATTACACCCTTCATTAAACGATACCTCCCACTTTTGATGTTTTATTTATTTCTATCGTATAGAGTTCTGCAGTCTTTTCAGCAATAGAATCCCAACTGAAAACGGTTCTAGCTATTTCTTCACCGCTTTTTGCCATTTCTAGACATTGCTCACGATTGCTAAGGATATATTCTACAGCCCAAACAATACTGCCTGGATCGTTAGGGTATATTTTTAGCCCTGTTCTTTCATGGTCAACAATTTCTCTTAATCCACCCGTATCAGAAACGATGGTCAGTTTACCTGCGGCCATCCCTTCTAGTGCAACAATGCCAAACGGTTCATAATGACTCGGAAAAAGAGCAGCATCAGCTTTTGCAAACCATTCATTTCTTTCCTCATCACTAACGAATCCTGCAAGATGAACATATCCTTCAAGATTCCTCTGTTTGATCATTGCTGTTAGTTCATCCATTAAAGGACCTTTTCCAGCGATCACAAACCTGACATGTTTGCCTGAATTCCTTAAAATATCTGCAGCCTCTATGATCGTTTGAAATCCTTTTTCTCTTACAAGCCTTCCAACAGAAAAAAGAAGAAGTTCATGATCGTTTTTATTCTCTATAGAAGGACTTGATTGGAATGTAATCTGTTCTGGATCTATGCCGTTTGGTAGAATCGTTATCTTTTCTTCCGGTATACTAAAGACCCCAATTAACTCATTCTTCATATAGTCACTGCAGACGATCAGACTGTCTGATCCATCCATCAGTTCCCATTCTTTCTGATTGATCTCGTATTGAAGGGGTGATGTAATCCCGTTGTTTCTTCCATGTTCTGTTGCATGAATCGTGGTGATCAACGGAATGTTCAATTCTTTCTTGATGGCTAATGCCGAAACGGAGACAAGCCAATCATGAGCATGAATGCAATCAAAATCAAACTTATTTGCTAATGCCAGCGCTTGTTCAGTAATGGCCAAATTCAAACTCCCAGTCCAGTGGAAAAACGACTCAAACTTCGGCTGATTACCAGCAACTCGGTATACATGTACACCGTTGTTCACCTCATGTTCCGGATATCCTGGAACAGATGATGTAATTACATAGACTTCCGTTCCTTGCTCGACCAATTTTCTTGAAAGATCGAATACATGCCGTGCTAACCCACCCACAACCATAGGAGGGAACTCCCATGAAAGCATTAATATCTTCTTTTTGACTTTAGCTTTTTGTTCACTGTACTGAAAAGCTACGTATTCATCATGTTTACTCTTAAAAAAGTGCCATAAGCCAGTTGTTAACATGAAAGGATATTTGTTTTCATAGTCTGCTATCTCTGGAAGCTGATACGTCTTATTTTCAATCGATCGATACAGTTCATGAAACCTCTCTATATGTTCTTGGAATCTTGACTTGGCATATTCTGTTGCACTATTACCTTCAATGATAAAAGCCCAATCAGAACTAGCGGCAAGCATCCATTCACGAACCATCTGATCTGCATATCGTTCCATAACGATGTTAGGTTCGTCATGTGAAAGACGAGCTGCGAGTTGGACAAGTTTTCTTTCACAGTGATGCAAGTGTCTATACATCCAAGCGTTTGACTCATTCAGCCATACTTCGCCTGTTTGGTTTCGTCCCCATGTTGAAAAGCATGGTCTTACAGTTTCTAAATCTTGATAATGTCTTGTTAAAAATTCTTGAGGTGTGATCCACGTGATGTTTTGTTCAGTTGAAACGTTCATGGATTGAAGTAAAAATTCTGGTCCTTCAAACCACCAGTGTCCAAATAGTTCTGCATCAAATGGTGCAGTTATTAATTGAGGAGGGTAAGATTGTTCGTTGGTATGTAGATATTCTTTAATACGATGACAAAAATCATTAGCATGACCCTGTACTTTATTTAATGCCCAGTCTCTTTGGTACCAGTCTTTGTTCTCCGTCTCCCCAGTTATTCGCCAGTACTTCAAACCTGTATCAACACGAATTCCTTCCGGATGTATGAAGCTCTTTATATATTCGTTCTCCCGTTCATAAGCAACATCTCGATAAAACTCTCGATAATCAAAATCACCCGGATAACCAACAGAAGAATTCCATATCGTTTCTGAGATGCATTGATTTCGAGAGAACAATGCCACCCCATGTGGAGAATATACAGGAGCTCCAATACCTTTTGATGGTACAGGCTTACTTCGAAGTAAAGTTTCTTCATCTACAAAAGTAAACTGTATACCTGCATCAGCTAACGCTTTATCTATACCGGGAGAGTACGCACATTCTGGTAGCCAGAAGCCTTTAGGCTTTTCACCAAAATACTTTTCAAAGGTTTGAACGCCTGCAAAGATCTGAGCCTTAACTCCTTGCTCAGTTTGAACATAGGGAAGGAACGCGTGGGTTGCAGAGGAAGTCATGCAATGAACCTTCCCTAGATCCATATAGCGCTTATAAGCATCTGTAACTTTACAATCGAATTCTTGATAAGTTTCCATGATCCTTTTATAGCGCTCTTCGTAAAAAGCAATAATCTTTTGTTCTTCCATATTAGTAGAATGCTTTTTTTCTTTTTTAACCAGTTTTATCGTAAGGTCTAAATGTTCTAGATAACGTTTTTGAATGACTGGATCGTTTAATAACTCCAACAAAGGAGGTGAGAATGATAGGGTCCAAGACAAGGTTTCAGGCTGTTCTTCGAGTACCCATAACAACGGGATATATGTCTCAGTAAGTGCCTCAAATACCCATCTTTCCTCTAATCGATTCGCTTCTTTATGCCTCACATAAGGAAGGTGAGCGTGCAAGACTAATGAAAAATACCCGTTAGACATGTTTTACTCTCCTATCTAATTTTTTGATAATATGAATAAGTCGAGAAGTTTTCTAGCCATTCGGGTTGTTCAACATTTTGGTGTTTCCATCTGTCGATCTTTTCATCATGAAAACTGTTAAAAAGCGAAGGACTAGTCTCTGCAGGATTTGATCGTAATAACGTAAAAAAACTGCCATCAAATGTTCGTGTACCAATATCAACGATATAAGTTCTTCCAGGTTCTAAGGAATGAAGAAACCAATTGTTGGTCATCGGAGGTAGCTCTACCTCAAATGTTCGATGAGCATTATGGCCGAAAAAGTCAATGTCAGTTATGTCATAGATTTTTAATATTGAGGGAAGGTCTTCCCATCTTGTGCGGAAATGATGTTCTGCCATCTGTTTTGTTGATTCAGATAAACTCCAATACGCATATAAACTATCCGAAGTCCTTGGCATCAGATGAACATTAGCCTCTTCATATTCAAAAGGCATAGACCACTTCTCTTCTTTAAGAACGGGCTGAGATGGAAGTTCATGATTCGATGGTGTTTGCTGCTGCCGATATTTGTTCCAGCGATACTGAACCTTTCCTAAAGACATGTTCATCCTTTGCGCGATCTCTTGAAGGGTTAATCCGTTTTCCTTTAATTTGACAATATCTTCGATCAAGTTCATCACCTCATCCTAATCAATTATTCTAAGAAATGATTTTTTATTACCATATTTTTTATAATCGTATCACTGGATATTTTTATATACAATGTGTCAAAAAAGTCGAAAAATGGCGCTTCCTTATCCCACTTGAGATTTCCGAATATGTAAAGTTTTTGTAACCGGTTAATCTCTCTGATTATTCTGTCAAATTGACAAAGTAAGACAAAATACGTCTTTTTAATTTCACGCTTGCAATGGTTCTAATGGATTAAAATGAGAAAATAGTCGAATTGTAGTAATTTGTGTAAACTTTTGCGAAAAAACCTATACCACAGCAAAATACTATGTTATAAAAGTAAAGGGTATAGCTTTAAATTAGGGAGGATATTATGGAGTTTGCTATTTTTGGATTGTTACTAGTAGGTGTTATTCTTTTGATTCTTTCCTTTAGAAAAAACAAGGAAGCTTCAGTTGAAACACAGCTCGAGAACTTTACTATTCAGTTAATGAAAGAGATCTATCAAATAAAAAAGAAACTAAAAGTTCTTGAAGATGAAATGATGATTAACGATAAGAATTAATTTGTGAGGGGTAATGAGTATGACAAGCAAAAACCTTCGCGGATTTTCAGCAGGTATAATCCTTTCAACAGGAATTTTGGCTGGTTTTTATTATACGGCTGATGATGCTGATAAAACTTCTGAACTAACAGAAGAATCGGTAGCTCAATATCTTTCTGAAAAAGGCGAATTAGCAATTTCAAAGGAAGAGTATACTTCACTTAAAGATACTGAAACAGCTGCGGCTCCGGTTGCAAAAGAAGAACCTAAAACCGTACCTCCAAAAGAGGAAGATAAGGTGTATCAGATGACTTTAACAATCACTCAAGGAATGAGTACTGGAGAAGTATGCGACCTTCTGCAAAAAGAAAACATTATTAAAAACAGCGATGAGTTCTTAAAATATTTGCGTACGAACAACTTAGAAGGTGCAGTAAGAGCTGAATCTCATCAAGTAAACAGTAAGATGAGTTTTGATGAGATTGCGAAAGAAATAACAAGTTCATAATTCTACATAAAATAATAAAGGCTGTTTTCATAAACTTTGTTGCTTTTGAAAGTGTTGATTTCCGTGTTCAGGCTGCTCGCTTTCCACGGGGCAGGCGCTGAGCCACATTCACACTTTTCACTCTTAAGTGTCTCAGTTGTCTAGTTGTAGTGGCAAGCCCCTCAAGGTCAAAAGTTAAACGGTCTGTGATGAGCAAAGTGCTCCTTCTAGCCCATTCAACTTTTGCTTGTCGGGGCTGAAGGAGCCACTTCCACTTTTCAAACTGCCCGCCTGTCCCGTAGGAGTCTCGCACCTTTGACAATTAATTGTCAAAGGTGACAAGGAGTTCAAAGCAACAATCTTTTAGAAAAGAGCGATATTAAAAGAAGCGAGCACTGATCATTTCAGTGCTCGCTTCTTTTATTTGTTTAATCGTTTAAACCATATCTCTTCCCTTTTACAAGAAAGATGATGCTTTCTGCAATATTCGTTGCGTGGTCCGCTGTACGCTCGATATATCGGCACACAAACAGAAGCTGACTGATCTGAGAAAGGTGCTCAGGATTTTTAGTCATGAGCTCTAATAGCTCTTTTATGATCTTTCCGTACGTCTCATCTACTTCATCGTCTAGTTCTGCTAGTTGTTTCGCTAAAGCCACATCTTCTTCCACATATGCTTTGGTAGCAGTTGTTAGCATAGCGATCGCTTGATGTGCCATCTTAGGAAGCTCTTCTAAAGGTTTGATGAGCTCTTGTTTTCCGATTCGAATTGTAGACTTCGCAATATTAACAGCAAAGTCAGCCATTCGTTCAATATCTGATGATATTTTGATGGCAGCAATGATTCGTCTTAGGTCAGATGCTACAGGTGCTTGTTTAGCGATCAATAGAATGGCCATGTCGTTGATTTCATCTTCAAGGACATTGATACGATTATCATTTTCAATAATCTGTAAGGCTTTATCGAGATCTTGATTCTTTAATGCTTCAACAGAAAGCTCTAATGCTTCCTCTGCCAATTTAGAGATCTGTACGATCGCTTGTTTCATCTCTTCTAACTGAAGCTGAAAATTTTCACGAACAACCATTTATCTCACTCCTATTTTCTTTGATTAACCGAATCTTCCTGTAATATAATCTTCCGTTCGCTTATCCGATGGATTTGAGAACAATGTGCTCGTATCTGTATATTCCACAACTTCTCCATTTAAGAAGAATGCAGTGCGATCTGATATACGAGCGGCTTGTTGCATGTTATGCGTAACAATAACAATGCTGTAGTCTTTCTTAAGCTCTTGCACGAGCTCTTCCACTTTTAAAGTTGAAATCGGGTCTAGAGCAGATGTAGGTTCATCCATAAGAATAACATCTGGTTCGATCGCTAAGCATCTTGCAATACATAGACGCTGTTGCTGACCACCTGATAAACCATATGCGTTCTCATGCAGACGGTCTTTTACTTCGTCCCAGATCGCGGCACCTCTTAAGCTTTTCTCTACAACTTCATCTAATACTTTTTTATTCTTGATACCGTGAATACGTGGGCCATAAGCTACGTTTTCATAGATCGATTTAGGAAATGGATTCGGTTTTTGGAACACCATACCAACTTGCGTACGAAGCTCTTCTACACCGTATTTAGAATCAAAAATATTCTTGTCTCTATAAACAATTTCCCCGGACATACGGACGATGGGAACCATTTCAACCATTCTGTTCAACGTCTTAATAAAGGTTGACTTACCGCAACCTGATGGCCCGATGATGGCAGTAACCTGCTTTTCAGGAATATCAAACTTAATATCTTTTAAAGCATGATCCTGTCCGTACCATAAGTTTAAATTATTGATCTTAAAAACAGGTGTGAAATCCTGTTCTTTTTCATTCTTTTGAACCATTTGTTTATTGATTGTAATATCCATGTTCTCGTCCTCCTACTCTCTATTAGAAGCGTTTATGAAATTTATTTCGGATTAATACTGCGATTGAATTCATGATCAGCAAGATGATCAATAAGATAATAATTCCACTCGCTGCGAGCATATGGAAATCTTCTTGCGGTCTGCTCGTCCAATTGTAAAGCTGAATCGGCAATACTGTAAACTGCGAGAATATGTTTTCTGGAACAAACGCTACATACGCTAATGCACCTAATACTAATAGTGGTGCAGTCTCACCAACAGCACGTGATAGAGCTAGAATCGTTCCTGTCAAAATCCCAGGAAGCGCCGCAGGAAATACAATTCTTCTGATTGTCTGCCATTTTGTAGCACCCATTCCGAAAGAAGCTTCTCGAATTTCTCTCGGCACAGTTCGGATCGCTTCTTGTGAAGCAACAACGATTACAGGGAGTATTAATAGGCTCATCGTCAGACCACCTGCAAGTACACTTGATCCTAAACCAAGAAGTCGAACGAAAATCGTTAGACCTAATAATCCAAAAACAATTGATGGAACACCCGCTAAATTTGAAATATTAATCTGAACAAATTTTGTAAAAGCGTTCTTTTTCGCGTATTCTTCAAGATAAATTGCGGTTCCGACACCAAGGATAAAAGAAACTGGTGCTGTTACAGCCATTACCCAAATGGTACCGAGTAGCGCAGCCCATATACCTGCACGTTCAGGCATTCGCGATGCAAAGTTTGTAATGAAATCTAAGCTTAGATATGGTAAACCTTCTGATAAGATTCTGTAGATCAATACTCCTAATACGAGTAAAGAAAAACAAGTTGCAAGAATAAAAAGGAATTTTGCAAAACCGTTTGCTGCTAATCTCGTTCCCATTCTTTTTTTAACAGATTCTTTATTGATTAATGGCATTAATATTCCTCCCTAAACTTGCGGGAAATGAATTGAGCAAGTAGATTCATGATTAATGTAAAGACGAACAACGTCATACCTACAGCATAGATACTATAATAGATGGTCGTACCATAGCCCGTGTCCCCTTGGCTGACCTGAACGATATAAGCTGTCATCGTTTGGATAGACTCTGTTACATTGATATCTGCAGTTGGTCTAGATCCACCCGCAATCGTAACGATCATCGTTTCTCCGATTGCTCTTGAGATCCCTAGTACGAATGATGCGATAACTCCTGAGAGTGCAGCCGGAAGGACTACTTTCATTGCCACTTCAAAACGTGTTGCACCTAGAGCCAACGCACCTTCTCTCATAGAGTTCGGAACAGCATTCATCGCATCTTCAGACAATGAAGCAATCATCGGAATAATCATAATTCCTACTACAATCCCTGGACTTAGTGCATTAAAGATTGAAATTCCGCCTGGGATGAATTTATCCAATAAGGGCGTAACGAATGTAAGAGCAAAGAATCCATAAACAATTGTTGGGATTCCAGCTAATACTTCTAAGATAGGTTTAATGATTTTTCTTGTTTTTGCTGATGCGTATTCACTTAAATATATAGCTGCAGCAAGACCGATCGGGATAGCAACAACCATCGCAATAGCTGTAACAGTCAGCGTACCCATGATAAGAGCAATGATCCCGAAGTCTGCATTTTCGTCAGATGTAAAAGGAAACCATCGAGTATTTGTAAAAAACTCAACAATTGAGATTCGGTTAAAAAATGTAAAAGTTTCTGTTAACAATGTAAAAACGATACCTATTGTTGTAAAGATAGATATAATTGCACAGATTAGAAAGATTTTTGGAACTACCTTTTCCATTACCGCCGATTGACTTCTTGAAGACTTATTCTCCTGAATCATAGAGCGGATTGATTTTTGGTTTGTTTTATCTCTGGACACCAACAAGACCTCCTATAATTCGACAATACTAAACAGGTGAAAGGTGAGGAGATTTCTCGCTCCTCACCCTTGTTTATGATTCTTATTCCTCTACTTCAATAAAGGATAATTATTTACCTGCAAGCTCATCTAGCTTTTTCATTTGCTCTTCGTATTTTTCTTTTGGAAGAGAAACGTATCCGATTGTATCAGATGATGCTAGCTCTCCTGCATTCTCTAGAGCAAATTTCACATATTCATAAACGGCTTCATTATCTTTTAATGATTTGTTATTTACATAAGTGAACAATGGACGAGAAAGTGGAGCATATTCTCCAGATTCAATTGTTTCAGGAGTTGGCTCGATTGGGCCGTTACCTCCATCAATCGGAACTGCTTTTAACTTATCTTTATTTGCTTGATAATATGCATAACCGAAGAATCCAATGGCATCTTTAGATCCAGATACACCTTGTACGAGTACATTATCGTCCTCTGATAGCTGAGCATCACGACGCATAGGCTCTTCTTCAAGAATCACTTCATTCCAATAGTCGTAAGTACCAGAATCAGTTCCTGGAGAGAATACTTCAATTTTTTTATTAGGCCATCCTTCACGTACATCTGCCCATGTTTTTGCTGCATCTTTTTCAAGGTAGATCTTTTTTAGTTCATCCACTGTAAGGTGGTCGATAAAATCATTATCTTTACTTACAACAACAGATAATCCGTCTTTTGCAAGTTCAAATTCTGTAAATTCAATTCCTTTTTCTGATGCTGCAGTTTTTTCTTCTTCTTTAATTGGACGAGAAGCGTTAGAAAGATCAAGCTCACCACGCACAAATTTTTCGAACCCTCCGCCAGAACCAGATACTCCAACTGGTGCTTGCACATCAGGATTTGCAGCTTGGAACTCTTCAGAAACAGCTTCCATGATTGGGAATACTGTGGAAGATCCATCAATTTTAATCTTTCCACTAAGATCTCCGCCGCCAGCAGCTCCTTCTTCACTCTTGTTTCCACATGCTGCTGCGAAAACTAGGATTAGCGACATTACTGCTAAAAGGTACACAGACTTCATTTTCTTCATCTTGATAGGTCCCCCTAAAATATGATTATTTCGTCTTATCATGTTAGAGAAGTTTTTCTCAGGTCATGATCCCTTTTTAAAAAGCTTGTTTCTTTCTTACATGTTCTACAATAAACCTTGAATGTGAACTACGTTTTAATGAATTGTAAAGGTATTGTTAAGACTGGTTTATGCATGAATATGTTATTAGTCTTTGCTATCTGATTTAATCTATACAAAAAAGAACCACGCCTCAATTAGCGTGGTTCTTCTTGATTTTCTTCTATAGGATCAGACTTTGTTGGTATTCCTTCTTTTTTCATTGCGAAGTAAGCATCCAAAGCACCTTCAGCAATTTCACTATTCGTACTTCCTTCCTTAATATCGGGAACTACAACAGCAAATGCTACTTCTGGATTTTCGTATGGTGCATATCCAATCAATGTTTTGTTAACGATTCCGGTAGCTTTATCAATCTCAGCTGTACCTGTCTTTCCAGCTGGATTATAGTCTTTATTCTTAAACTTCCAAGCCGCAGTACCGTTATTACCGTGCATCACTTCATAAAATCCTTTTTGTACAACCTTGATCTGACTTGGTGACATCTCAATCTTATTTAAGACGTTTGGCTCAAAACGGTACTGAAGCTTACCTAATTTATTTGGATCTACAGAAGGCTCTCTCACCTCTTTCAAGAGGTGCGGCTGCATCCTTAATCCGCCATTGGCAATAGTTGAAACATATTGAGCCATCTGCATCGGTGTGTACGTATCAAACTGTCCGATAGAGAAGAACATCACTTGTGATAGTTCACGGCTCATTCCTGTATTATACCCGGTCGCTTCAGAAGGCAGATCAATTCCAGTTGGGACACCAAGTCCGAATTGGCTATATGAGTTTCTTAAGATTTGAAACGCTTCTTGAACTTTGTTTTCATTAAATCGTTTGTTTGAATAATCGTACCCTGCGAGTTTCATGGCAATATGCCACATATATACGTTTGATGAACGTTCTAAGGCTTCAACAGCATCAACTGGTCCCATACTTTCATGTGATTTCAGCGATCTTCCATCTCCAAAAGTGAGTGGCGCATCGTTTATCACGGTATTCGGAGAAACAACGCCTTGTTGTAAACCTGTGAGTACAGTAGCTCCTTTAACAGTTGAGCCCATTGCATACGAATGATAAACGTTACCAAAAGGAATATCTATAAACTTCCCTGTCTTTCGGTCATATTCTTTAGCAGCCATAGATAGGATCGCACCCGTATTTGGATCCATCATCACAACATACGCACTGTCTAACTTACTGTTGGCATATGCATTTTTCCCTCGGATGGCGTCCTTTAACTTTTCTTCAATGACTTTTTCGACTTCTTGTTGAAGACTCATGTCTACTGTTAATACAAGATCGCTCCCTCTTGAGCCTTCTTCTTCAACAGGGTCTCCAACCGGATTTCCTTTTTTATCAGTAACATATTTGATCTTGGTTTTCGTGCCACGAAGTAGAGATTCGTATTGTTCTTCCAGAAAACTCGTTCCAACCATATCATTACGATCGTTGCCTCGAGAAGTATAATAGTCCATTCTTGACTTAGGAATTTGTTTTACTTGGCCAAATATATCTCGTAATGAATTCTTAAACGGATATGAGCGTTCAGCATCCGGCTTAATGTCCACTCCTTCTAACTCAGGTAAGTGTTCACTGATCATCGCAATCTCTTTTTCGGTAGCTCCGATCTTTATACGTTGTGGGGATAGAGTATATCCTCGGTCCATCTCACTTTTTATGGCCAAGACCTCAAGTTCTTTTTCAGAAAATGAGTTAATATCCTCTTCTGTTACCTTTTCTAGCATTAAATCGTATAGTTCTTCTGGAGGTGTATCCTTCTTTTCCTCTTTAGAGATTCTTGACTCTACTTGCTTTTCGTTTAGAAAAATAAAATAATCTTTCTTGTCTCGTTCAGTCAGCTCATCTGTTCCCTTATCGATTAAATCGGCTAACTTCAGTGCCAGCTGATGTCTTTCTTCAGCATCAGCTTCTTGTGTTCTCGTATATGTAATAGAGAAAACAGGTTCATTATCAACAACTACGCGATAGTTAGCATCGAGCATCTTGCCACGCGGAGCATCCAGTTTCGTTGTCACATTTTCTGTTAAATAAGCCGTTCGCTGATATTCCTCTCCTTTTACGATCTGTACATAGCCTAAGCGAAGAACTAGAACAGAAAAGAGAAAAAATACAGATATGAACAGGGCATTGATTCGAATCGGAACATGATTTTTCTTCTTATTATCTTTTGTTTTCATAATATTGTAAATCTCCCTTTAAAACAGCACAGACACCCAAAGAAGGGTGTCTAAAGCGAACCGGTAATTATATCTACATAATAATAGTATCCTTACCAAGGTAATTATGTCAAAAGATAATCATTGTTTATTTGAATTGTTCCCATCTTGTTGAGTTTCGGCGATCTCAATGGTTTTTGAAGAATTATGAACTGGGACTGACACTTTTCGTAAACAGAAATAAATCATAAAGTGTCCAGCTCCTAAAATAGGAAGTAATACTGGAATACCTGTTTTTTCTGTGAGTAAATGAACAACGATGATAAACGTTACGATTGAAACGATTCGTCCAGCATTTAGATACATTTCACGAACAACGATATACTCAATCCTCTTTTCATGTATACCACGGCATTTCCCTATAATATCATAAGTTAATGAGACATAAGGCACTAACAATAAGGGATAAGCGATCGATACAGAAACTCCATAAATAATCAAAAGCGTAAAAGAAATAGGAAACAACAGCATGAATGGAGAAACGAACAAGAGCAGTCCTCCCACAAATATCGCTTTCATCCGATCTTTTGGATTCAAGTAATGCGATACACAATAATATCCGATAAAGGACACAAAAGATTGAACGAAACCATACGTTCCGAGTGCAAATTCACTTTTAGAAGCAGTATACACCCAAATCACGATTAAAAAAATAAAAGTACCTTCACGGAAACCTTGAAAAAAATGTGCTCTTAACAATTGTAGCCATGCTGGATCTTGCTTTCGTTCTTGTAAAACTTTGCGTATACCGTACAGTCCATCCGCCTTTCTCCTCTTTAAAAAGAAGCTGATGACAACCGCTATCAAAAATAGCACCATCGAGATGCTGAATATGGTTTCATACCCAAGATGTTTGTCCATCCTAGTAATAATATAACCCGCACTAAGTGGTCCGATCATTCCCGAAATAGAGTTTAAAACACCTAAATATCCATTAAAAAAGTCTCGCGTCTCAGGTTCTGTAACTTCAAGAGTCAACACATTAAATGCAAGCCAGTAAAATCCCAATCCAAATCCTAACATGGCTCCTAATACAATGAGATATTTGCTTGCCATTGATCCCATTAAAAGAACTCCGATATAAAACAAAGCGAGGATTAAAACCCCGATCCTCAATACGATGACGCGATCAATTTTTTTTGCAAACCAACCAGCAAAATAAAATGCTATCGGCTGCATGACAACAATGGATAGATTATAACAGGCAATATCCGTGATCTTACCCGATTGTTTCCAAAGAAATATGTTAACAAATGTATTAGATAGAGCCGTACTTAACGTAAATAATCCACCTACAAATAACAGCAAAAACAAATCTCTAGGGTATTGGTCGGTATCCATGAATTTTTTGATTCTCATGATTTCGCCCCCTTACATTTCGTCGTTAGTGTCTTTCAAGACGATGGGAGCTATTCACTTTTAAAGAAATTGGATTTTATTGCAAGGTTGTTATAGTAACCATAAAGCTCTTTATGAAAGTAGTGGATCTCCACTTGAGGTTAATCACTTTACATAAGCAGCGAAAAAGAAATCATTGGAAAAAGAAACAATACTTATTCGAGAACAATATGTAGCAAAGAAGGAGTGAACGAATTTGTTTGAGTATTGGATATTTGATTCTGTTGACGAAGAAATCTTGATTCAATCCTTACAGAGTCCTAAGAATCAAAATGCTGACAAAAGACTACTTTGGTATTTTCAATCCAAGAACGTATTTGTTGTTCAGTCCACAGTCCCTTTTGGAGATGGAAACTTCACGCTAGATGAATTACTTGTAACATTATCTGACCTTTATGAGATTCATGATAAAGGCATAATAAAAAGCCACTGGCATGCCAGCGGCTTAGTTACGTAATTATTTTGCTTCGTTGTAACGCTTTTCAACTTCATCCCAGTTTACAACGTTCCAGAACGCTGAAATATAATCAGGACGCTTGTTTTGATATTTTAAATAATAAGCGTGCTCCCATACATCAAGACCAAGGATAGGTGTCTTTCCTTCCATAACTGGAGTATCTTGGTTTGGAGTGCTCGTTACTTCAAGCTCACCATTGTTTACTACTAGCCAAGCCCAACCAGAACCGAATCTTGTTTTCCCAGCGTTTGCAAACTCTTCTTTAAATGCATCAAGACTTCCAAATTTGTTGTTGATCTTGTCAGCAAGTTCACCTGAAGGAGTGTTTGCTCCACCTGGTGCGATCACTTCCCAGAATAAGCTATGATTAGCATGTCCACCGCCATTGTTTCTAACAGCGTTTTGGATGCTTTGTGGAAGTGCATCTAAATTAGCTAAAAGATCTTCCAAGCTTTTGTTTTCAAACTCAGCTTGCCCTTCAAGAGCAGCGTTTAAGTTATCAACGTATGTTTTGTGATGGCGACCGTGGTGGATCTCCATTGTTTCTTTGTCGATATGCGGTTCAAGTGCACTTGTTTCATAAGGTAATGCAGGCAGTTCAAATTTAGCCATGTTCATTTCCTCCTCATAATATGTAAAATTTTTATGTTCATTTTCAAGAGTTACTTGAAAAGTGAAACCCATTTAATCAACTTTCTTGTTTAGAAAGTATTCAACATGTTTACCTTATCAAATTTAGGATGAACTTTCAATTCTTAAACACTGTACCCTCTTTAAACATAAAAAAACCTTACGAAAGGCATCGTAAGGTTGATGTTATATATGTATGGTGGCTCGAGACGGAATCGAACCGCCGACACGAGGATTTTCAGTCCTCTGCTCTACCGACTGAGCTATCGAGCCAAAAATTTCCAAAACCAAAATTTTTGGTCTTATTTAATTACTGTGTCTCTTCCTCTACACGTCTTCTTCTAGGGTGTATCCGTCGAGACAACTCGTAGCATACTCGTGATGTAACGCTCGTAGCTATCGAGCCAATATGTAATGGAGGAGGTAGAGGGATTCGAACCCCCGCGGGTCGTTAAACCCCTGTCGGTTTTCAAGACCGATCCCTTCAGCCGGACTTGGGTATACCTCCTCGATTATGGTGGACCCTGTAGGACTCGAACCTACGACCAATCGGTTATGAGCCGACCGCTCTGACCAACTGAGCTAAGGGTCCAATGGAGAAACTTATGTAAATGTTATGGGGCGGACGAGGGGAATCGAACCCCCGAATGTCGGAACCACAATCCGATGCGTTAACCACTTCGCCACGACCGCCATCGTGAGTAAAAAAACATTTTGGTAGCGGCGGAGGGAGTCGAACCCACGACCTCACGGGTATGAACCGTACGCTCTAGCCAGCTGAGCTACACCGCCAAAATGGCTCCACAGGTAGGACTCGAACCTACGACCGATCGGTTAACAGCCGATAGCTCTACCACTGAGCTACTGTGGAATAACGTCTTAACGTTTGTTAAGGACAAGAACTACTATAGCACGATGCATCATTTGAAGTCAATAAAAATTTTAAAAATTAGTTCAAACGAACACATGTGCTTTTTCAGAACAAAAATAATATAGCATGGTGGTACATAATTAGCAAGAGCGTATTATAAGACTTGGAAATAAAAATAAGCAATCATTATGGCTTGCGTTATCACTTTTATTAGTGTGGTACCGACAAAGGCAAGAACAGTCCCTATCCCTATTGATACAGCTGCTCTCAGTCCTTTTTTTTGAAAAAGAAGTTCTGCTAACACAGCACCTATAAACGGTCCGATCAAAATCCCTGCTACAGGAATTATAAATGGTCCTGCGATCAAACCGATCGTACTTCCCCACAGGGCAGCCTTTGACCCGCCTTTTTTCTTCACTGCGTATGCATTTCCTACATAGTCAACAATAAATAAACTGATAAACAATAACACTTGAACAATGATAAACAATGGTGTGAACGGTTCGAACGAAAACGTAAATCCATAGATGATAAAACCCGCTGCAAGAAATAATACACCCGGTAAGATGGGATAGACCAATGCGATAAAGCTAATGGCAAAAGCTAGACCGATGATAATCCAATATAAAATATCCATATGTACTTCTCCTTTATATAAAAAAACCAAGAGGCTAAATAGCCTCTTGGTTTCATTTTACTTCTCTAATACAGCTTCTGCAATGTTTACAGCATGATCCCCTATTCTTTCAAGGTTGCTGATGATATCAACGAATACGATACCAGCATTTCCATCACACTGACCTTCATTCATACGCATGATATGTTGCTTACGAAGTGTACGTTCCATCTTATCAATTTTGTCCTCTAAGCCCAAGACTTCCTGAGCAAGTTCAACATTACCTTCTTCAAGTGCCTTAACTGCTTTATCAACAGTAGAAACTGTTAACATAAACATTTCATCAAGGTCCTGTTTAGCAGTATCTGTTAATCGTACATTGTTTCGCAATTGATAATCCACAAGTTCAATAATATTCTCCATATGGTCTCCAATACGCTCAATATCACGTGACGTGTCTAATAGCATAGAGTGTTCGTTCGATTCTTGTGGAGTTAATGGATGTGCAGACAATTTGACCAAGTATGCAGTGATTTGACGATCTAAGTTATTAATCGCTTCTTCATATTGCAGGGCAAGGTCTGCATTCTTCTTATCTTTTTCGTTCAAATAGGTGATCGCTTCTTTTAAACCGCTCTGCGAATAATTAGCCATTCGAATAATCTCTTGTTTCGCTTGTCTAATTGCTAATGATGGAGCTGTTTCTAATACGATTTCATCGAGATGTTTTGCTTTGTATTCAATAAGAACGTCTTCGCCTTTTATCAGCTTTGTAACGATGTACGCTAATGCTCCAATAAACCAGAATTGGATCAGTACGTTCGTTACATTAAATGTTCCATGCGCAAAGGCAATCTGCATAGCAGGTTCTAAGTCTAATTTCGTTGTTAGAAATTCAATATAGTGTCTGAATGGAACAAGTATGATTAAGAAAATCAGTGTTCCAACTAAGTTAAAGATAACGTGTGTTAGTGCCGCACGTCTTGCTGCAACTGTTGTTCCGATCGCTGCAAGAATAGCTGTGATCGTCGTTCCGATATTATCACCGAACAACACAGGAAGTGCTGCTTTTAGATCAATCATGTTTTGAGAATAAAGTTCTTGCAAGATTCCGATTGTTGCACTTGATGATTGAACGATTACCGTAAATAACGTCCCGATTACTACACCAAGAATCGGATTGTCACTCATAGAAACGGTCAAATCTTGAAATGATTGAAGACTGCGTAGAGGTTTCATACCGTCTCCCATAAGTTCAAGACCTAGGAACAATGCTCCAAAACCAAATGTAATCTGTCCAAAATAGTTGTATTTCGGATTCTTAAAGAAGAAGATCAGAATCGAACCAACGGCAATGATCGGCAGTGCGTATTCTCCAACATCAATACCGATAATAAAAGATGTAATCGTAGTACCGATATTGGCACCCATGATAACACCAATCGCTTGGCGTAATGTTAAGAAACCAGCATTCACAAGTCCGACAGTAAGAACTGTCGTACCTGAACTACTTTGAATTAATACTGTTACAAATATTCCTGCTAGAACTCCCATAAAAGGATTTGTTGTTAATTTATCAAGTATTTCTCGTAATCGGTCTCCTGCAGAGTTTTGAAGGCCATCTCCCATGTACTTAATACCAAATAAGAAGATCCCCAGTCCTCCGATAAATTGAAATAACATTTCTTGATAATTCAATGTTTACAGCTCCTTATTAACTATCATTTATCAACCTACGCCATTATCTCTATTTGTATTGTTTGTGTAAATAAAAAAAGAGCATTTGTAACATTACCTTTACAATTGAAGCATATTGTCGAAAGTTCGCGGTTCATGTACACTAATTATGCTAACAATTAAAGGAGTTTCTCACATGAAATTACATAACCGCTTTGCTAAAAGTTTGTGGTCTTTCAAATCAATTGCAAATTTCCGTTTCTTAGGGGTCGGCAGTACCATTATGTATGTATTACTGTTAACACTGTTATGTATGATACCTGTTTTCAGTTTATTTTTAGCTGGCCTTTTGTCTAAAAATAATCCGTTGAACAATTTTGAGAATTTTGGATTGAACCCTGATCAAATGGAAAACTTCGCTTCCACATTGGACGGCATTTTCCCTATCATCATTGCTGTCATTTATGTAGTGATGTATGTTCTCTTTTCAGGAATTTTGTTTTCTGGTGCCTCTATATTAGCAGTCTTAGCCATTCCTGTTGCAAAACTTCTTAAGAGAAGACAGTCATACAGACATCTTTGGGTACTATCGTGTTACTCCATCACTATTCCATCGGTATTACTAACGATCCTTTTCTTTTTAAACGTACATATCCCTTATTCATTTCTGTGGTTTTGGGTGTTGGCTTTTCTCATCTGTGTTATCTCTATCACCAAGATTCCAAGAAAAAAATAAAAAAGCGGCATGGAAGCCGCTTTTTTTATGTCTATTTAAAGAGTGATCTAATCGCATCAATGATTGCCATAAAGAAATCGATTATCTTTTGAAAAAAGGACTGTGTCTCCTCATCATTTAAGAAGTTACCAAGATTATCACTGATGTCCTTTAAGCCATTTTGAACTTGATCCCAATCAATATTTAGATCTTTCATCTTATTAAACAACGCAACTAAACCGTTCAGTTCTTCTTGTGTAAGTTCAATCCCCATGTCTTTTGCAACTTTTTCAATCAAAGCTCGCAGATCTTCTTCTGACTGTACCGGATTTTTTGCAATTTCTTCTTTAACACGTGTCATCAGCTCAGTAGCTTCTTTCGTTCCGATTCTCTCACCAAGTTCTGCAGTCTTTACCATTTCTTCATTCGCCACTTGTTTTTGAGCTTCTGGAATCTCAATCTTAGCTGTAGATTCGTATGCTTTTATGATACCTGTTAAAGCAGCTGTCCCTGAAACTTCAAATGGTGCTGTTACATAAATCTTTGCATCAGTTACACCTGCAGTTGTTAAAGCGTTCATATACATTTCTTCTGTTACCCAATTAATATTATTGGTCTCAACCGACAATCCCTGGTCTTTATCACCAATTGTAATCTTTGTCGACGAGATCGCTTTAGACCCGATTTGTGCTTTTGAAATATAGTTTCCTAAATATTGGTGTTCTTCTTCGTTTGTAACAACTACAGATTCTACATCAGGAGGAACGTCCATTTCTTTTAATAATTCGCTTTTTTGTTGTTCTGTTAAGTTCTCACCCAACGTAACGATAATGTCACCAGGTGCCGCATCAGCATACATTGTTAAAGGAGCAATAAATAGCGCTGCAGTCATTATAGATAGCAGAGCAAGGATTTTCGCTTTTTTCATAACTTTCACCTCTCCATTCGGTACAACTACATAGATACGCAGAAATTCATTTTTTTCTGTCCTTCCGCCTTTCCATTTTACACCATGCTCAAGAAAGAAGTCACTTTAAACTTGTCATAAAGGAAATGGACAAGCATATAGTAACATATGCGAAAGGAGAGGGATTTTATGAAACGATTCATAAGAGTTTGTGTAATCATGTTAATTTTATATGTGGTAGCTTATGATTTAAAAATCGGGACACTCCCTCAGTCTAGTCCGGCCAATGCAGAAATACATACAGAAAAGAAAAATGATAAGAACAAACAAAATTTCAAAACCTATGAGGTAACACCTGGAGACACGTTAATTTCTGTTGTAGAAGAACTGAATTCAAATAAAAATTATTCTATTGTATCTATGCTGCAAGACTTCAAATCACTTAACCCAGGTGTGAATCCTGAGAATATAAAAATAGGTAAATCCTACAAATTCCCTTTATATCATAATTAACTGAGATAACATTACTTGTCAAAACAAAATGTTCCCTGCTAAAATGAACTGATGATAGGACAGAATAATACTGTCAATTTGAAAAAAGGAGCGATTCACCAATGAGTGAAATCACCCACCGTTCTAAAACAAGACCTGTAAAAGTAGGAAACTTAACAATAGGTGGAACTGATCAGGTTATTGTACAAAGTATGACAACTACAAAGACACACGATGTTGAGGCTACAGTAGCCGAAATCTTACGTTTGGAAGAAGCGGGCTGCCAAGTGGTACGTGTCGCATGTCCAGATATGCGTGCTGCAGAAGCGATCGCAGACATAAAGAAAAGAATTAATATCCCACTAGTTGTAGACATTCACTTTGATTATAAGCTTGCGCTGAAAGCCATCGAAGGTGGAGCTGATAAGATTAGAATCAACCCTGGTAACATTGGTCGCCGTGAAAAGGTTGAAGCTGTTGTAAAAGCTGCAAAAGAAAAAGGGATTCCGATTCGAATCGGTGTTAACGCAGGTTCACTTGAAAAGAAATATCTTGAAAAGTACGGTTATCCTACGGCAGATGGTATGGTCGAGAGTGCTCTTCACCATATTAAAATCCTAGAAGATCTTGATTTTCATGATATTATCGTTTCCATGAAAGCATCTGATGTTAATCTTGCTATTGAAGCTTATGAAAAAGCTGCAAAAGCCTTTGATTATCCATTACACCTTGGGATTACAGAGTCAGGTACACTTTTTGCAGGTACCGTAAAAAGTGCTGCTGGACTAGGTGCTATCCTTCATAAAGGGATCGGAAACACCGTTCGTATCTCGCTAAGTGCAGACCCTGTTGAAGAAGTTAAGGTTGCACGTGAACTATTGAAATCTTTCGGACTTCTTTCCGATGCTGCCACATTGATTTCTTGCCCGACTTGCGGACGAATTGAGATCGACCTCATCTCAATCGCAAATGAAGTGGAAGAATATATCTCAAACGTGCGTGCTCCAATCAAAGTTGCTGTACTTGGATGTGCTGTAAACGGACCTGGAGAAGCTCGTGAAGCGGATATCGGAATCGCTGGAGCGCGTGGTGAAGGGTTGTTATTCCGCCACGGAGAAATCATAAGGAAGATTCCAGAAGATCAGCTTTTAGATGAACTAAAAAAAGAAGTAGACATTTTAGCAAAAGCACATGAAGAGAAGTTAAAAGCTGAAGCTGCGGCTCAGCAAGTATAAATTTTAAAAAAGCTCCCATCTACGGGAGCTTTTTTCTATTGCTATAATCGATCTTTGCTTTTTCAAAAAACTGTTTTCGTATACCTTCGTGTATCCTGAAAGTAGTTCATTTCCTCTCCAGGTTGCACGCTTTCCATGGGGCGAACGGTGAGCCTCCTATCTAGTTGCAGTCACTAGCCCCTCGAGTCAAAAGTTAAACAGTCAAGAAGGCAAAGTGCGCCGTCCTCGCCCATTTACCTTTTGCATGTCGGGGCTGAACGAGTCACTTCCACTTTTCGGACTGCCGCTTTGCGCCATTAGGAGTCTCCACCAGCCCGCTTCAAGGCTGTCTCTCTGCTCCTGCGTCTAAAAGTTCATTCTAACGAAGTGAATCTCCTCGTCGCATGCCTTGCGAGAAGCTCCTCATGTGGCAGGCAGGCAACCTTACGCTACAATCAACTTGCTAGAGGAAGAAATGAAAACATCCTAAGAGCAACAATCTTACAGAAAAGGGCCTTTTCTTTTCTTCGAAGATGGGTTGATTGGAGTGCAAGGTGCGAGACTCCTGTGGGACAGGTGGGCAGGTGATACACTTAAAAGTGAAACGTCCAAATGTGGCTCACTGCCTGCCCCGCGGAAAGCGAGCACCTGAAACGGAAATCAATTACTTCCACAAGCTACAAAGCCTACTAAAACAGCCTTTCAAAAACAGCAATGTATTCAAAAATATCCTTATCCCATAAAAAAGAAGAAGCGGTTAGCTTCTCCTTTGCTCCTTTTTCCTTTAAAAGAATGGTGCAAAAAACAATGAAATGATAATCGATACGACGCCTATTCCGATCGCCCAATTACCAAGCGAATGTGCACCTTGTCTTCTGGCAATGAATCCGACAATAACTCCCGCTGCCCCAAACAACACAGGAAGTATGAACAAAGATAAAACAGATAGGATGATCGCGATGATTCCAGTCGCTTTACCTCCTGCTCTTTCCCGTGAATCTTCGTGTTCATGTCTGTGATCGTCGTCTCGATCTGAATAACGAGGTCTCTCGTTCTCAGGTAACGTCATATCACTTCTTACAGGAACCGGTACAGCTTCGGCGGCCATCTCTTCACGAAATACCGCTTCGTTATTATTAATTGTACGGTCATCTCTTTCGTATGCCATGATGATTCCCCCTCTTATCGTGTTAAGGAGCGTTCTTATTATGGCTTTAAAGGAACGTTTTCATAGATGTTAGTTTATGGGCATTGAAAAAGAGGCCTGTGATTGGCCTCTTTGCTTAATGTTTAGCTCTAAACGTATGACAACATGTTTCAGCTGTATCGTGGGCAGCATCTTTATGAGCCGCATCACCATGGAGGCTCCCATCTGCACTCATGTCAACAGACATATTTGCATGCTTGTCGATTTCAACAAGAATAGCATCTGCTACACAGTTGTTGCCTTCCCCCCAATACGTACAATTCGATACATTACATTTAACTTCAGGCATAAAAAAACCTCCTTTCACTTTAGCTTGGCTAAATAAAAGGAGATACATACTTCATTCGTTAATAAAAAGTTTAATTTTTGCACGCATTACAATAACCGTAGATCTCAAATTTATGTCCTGTTACGTCAAAACCGTTCAATTCGCTATCTAACACTTCCATCGGACATGTATGAATGGACTTCGTACTTCCACATGTAAGGCAGATTAAGTGATGATGATGTTCATTATGTGAACACGTAAATCGAAACTTTTTCTCCCCTTCCCACTCTGTTTCTTCAAGTAAGTCTAACTCGACAAAAGTGGTTAGATTTCGATAGATCGTATCGAAACTCAGACCAGGATACTTATCTTTAAGTGCTTCTTGAACTTCTTTTGCTGTAAGATATCTCTTTTCGCGTGCAAATAATGAAAGAAGATCTTTTCGCTTTTCCGTATACTTATAGCCCTTTTCTTTTAAAAGGTCCATTGCCTGTTCGATCGTCATCGCAAATTTCACAAGTGACCCACCTTTCTGGAACCTGTAAACTTTTTATAAAGAATAGTTAAGAACAATATAACAACCAAACATAAAACAATCGTTCCACCTGATGCTAGATCAAGGTAATATGATAGAAACATACCGGCAATGACTGAAATCTCACCAAAAAGTACAGAGAGCCAAATCGCCTGCTTAAACCCTTTCGCGATTCGAATACTAGCTGCAACCGGTAACGTCATAAGTGCTGAAACTAACAAAATACCTACAATCTTCATGGAAGCAGCAATAACTAATGCCGTTATTGCCATAAAAGCAACTAAGATCCAGTTGCTTCGAATGCCAGATAACTTTCCTTGCTCTTCATCGAAAGATAAAACAAATAATTCTTTGTACATAAAAAATACAAACAAGAGAACAACAACAAGAATCGCAAAAACGGTCCAAACATCTGAACGCTTAACAGCAATGATACTTCCGAATAGATAGTTGAACAAATCTGTGTTAAAACCATCTGCCATTGAAATGAAGATTACACTTAGACCAATTCCCGCAGACATGATAATTGGTATAGCAAGCTCTTCATAATGCTTGTACACTTTTCTTAGCTGCTCAATAAAAATAGCTCCACCTACTGAGAACGCCATCCCCATGTAAATAGGATTAGCAGCAGCAAAAAACGAAGACCATTTTCCTAACAGCAGATTAGCAGCAATGCCAGCTAATGTGATATGAGACAAAGCATCTGCAATTAACGCTTGCCGTCTCACCACAATAAAAACCCCTAATACAGGAGCAAGCAAGCCAACCATGATTCCTGTTAAGAAGGCATTTTGTAAAAATTCATATTTTAAAAACGGTAACATGTGTTCATCCCCTTACTCGTGACCATGATCATGGTGAAGAACATGAACATGATGACCATAAAAAGCAGACATATTTTCAGATGAGCTCTCTTCAAACTCTTTTGTATTTCCATGAAAATGAATCTGTTTGTTCAAACAAGCTACATCTGTTACATAATTCGTCATCAAACCAACATCATGAGTTACCAATACAAGTGTCATATTATTCTCGCGATGAAGTTCTTTAAGCATCTTATAAAAAGAGTCTGACGATTCCGTATCGACTCCAACAGTTGGCTCATCTAATATTAAAAGTTCAGGATCACTTACTAGTGCACGAGCTATAAAAATGCGTTGTTGCTGTCCTCCAGATAACTCTCCTATGTTCTGGTGGGCATACTGATCCATTTTCACTGACCTTAATGCTTCCCATACCTTGTTCTTATCGGAAGGTTTTAAGAATCTAAACAATCCCACTTTACCAAAAAGCCCCATCGATACGACTTCGAACGCTGTTGCAGGAAAGGCTGTGTTAAAACTATTTGCTTTTTGTGAAACATACCCTATCTTGTCCCAGTCATTAAATTTATTAACTTTTTCCCCAAAAAGATAAACGTTTCCTTCTTGAGGCTTTTGGAGACCTAATATACATTTGATTAGTGTAGATTTACCTGAACCATTCGGACCTACAAGTCCAAGAAAAGATCCTTTTTTAATCTCCATCGTTACATGTTGGAGAACATTTTTATCGCCATAATGAAACGATAAATCATCTACACGAATGGCTATCGATCCTATATTTTTATTCATGAGTAACCTCCGTGAGAAAATGAAAAATAAGTAGTAATGAGTACGATTTAAACTGTCTCATAGTATACACGAATTATGAACAAAGTAAAACAACATGCTCTGTGAGCATGCCTGTACACGTTTTTATTTCATACCTTTAATGAGATTCTTAACACTTTGCAGTAAATCTCTTGGTCTGATGATTTGATCCGCTTCTTTTAGGTACTTTTCATCAAGAGTCGTTTCAACAGCTAAGCAATATGCTCCTGCCCTTTTGGCAGATTGTATACCAAGTGGTGCGTTTTCGATAACTAGCCACTCTGATGGCTTAAAAGAATGTCGATCCATAGCTAATAGATAAGGTTCAGGCGATGGTTTTCCTTCTTTTACATCATCTCCAGTAACAATTATATCAAAAGTAACAGGCAGTTTACTTAACACTTCTAAAACAAATTCTTTTCTACTCCCTGTAACGACAGCAATAGGAACTTGCTCCTTACTTAAGGCTTTAAGCGTAGATACAGTTTCTTCTATAAAATCATATTGAGCATGTTTCTTAAAGTAATCTCTTTTTTGTACATATATATCTTCAATCATCTCTTCGTTAACATCTACATTAAAATGTTCAAAAACATCTTTGATCGTATTTTTTCCTGGCATTCCTTCTCTTAAGTAAAAGACGAGTTCTTCATGATCATATCCATTTTTATTAAACGCATGCTGCCACGCTTCAACATGGTGACGCATCGTATCAACAATCACACCATCCATGTCAAAACAAACTGCTTTCATATTCATACCTTTTTCCACCTTTATTGCAAACTTCACTCTACGTATTATAAAGCATTGTTTAATAAAAACAAAAAGAAGCTGAAAATGTTTCAGCTTCTTTTGGTTGATTTTATTTTAATCCCTCAATAATGGTTTCTGTGTTCCATTCCATCATTTTTTTGTAAGTGTCACCATCTTTACCAGGCTTACCTAGAGAATCCGTAAACACTTTTCCTTTAATAGGAATTCCTGTTTCTTTTGATACAGTTTCCATACTTCTAGCGTCAACACTTGTTTCAACGAACAGAGCTGGAACGTTTCTTTCTTTGAGAAAATCGACCAGGCTCTTAATCTGCTGTGGTGAACCTTGATTTTCAGAATTAATCTCCCAAACATAAGCCGTTTCTATATTGTAGGCTTCTCCAAAATATTTGAATGCCCCTTCACTCGTAGTAAGTACACGTTTCTCTTTAGGAATCTTGTTTAATTCTGAAATGGTTTTGTCATGAAGAGCTTTTAGTTCACCAATATATTTTTCAGCGTTACTTTGATAGTATTCTTTGTTTTCTGGATCTTCTTTCATCAGTGCATCTCGAATGTTCTCAACATACTTGATTCCATTCTCAATATTCATCCATGCATGTGGATCATATTGTTTTTCAAGACCTTTAGATTCCAAATGAATCGCATCTACCCCTTCACTAACACGGTAAACGGGTGCATCTTTACCATCTTTATCAGCTGTTTTCATTAGTTTGTCAAACCATGAATTTCCTTCTTCAAGATTAAGCCCATTGTAGAAAACAGCATCTGCATCCGTTGTTTTTAAAACATCTTCTGGAAGCGGATCATACTCATGTGGATTCGAACCAATAGGTGCTAAGCTATGAACTTCTACCTTGTCTCCTCCGACATTCTTAACTAGGTCATAGATGATAGAATAAGTAGCTACGACTTCTACCTTTTCTGATTCTTTTCCACCAGCACTGCATCCAGCTGCAGCTGCTAATAATGACCCTGCTAAGATGAGCTTTGTCATTCTTTTAAACATACAATCATCCTCCCTATTTCTCTAACAGTTCTAGTCTATTTTTTCTAGATTTGTGCGCTTTCCAAACAATTCCTTGTGATGGTGAAAAGAAGAACGCGAGTGCAAACAGAAAAGCTGAAACTAATACGATTGTTGCACCTGATGCTAAGTTATACGTAAAGCTGAAATATAAGCCAAACACAGAAGAGATAACCCCTATTAATGCAGACAGATAGATCATGACAGACAATCGGTTGGTTAAAAGATAAGCCGTTGCTGCCGGTGTGATCAGCATCGCAACTACTAAAACGATTCCTACTGTTTGCAGCGATGCAACCGTGACCATCGTTAAAACGGCCATTAAACAATAATGAATCCATTTGTTAGGCAATCCATAGCTTTGTGCCATAGTCGGATCGAAAGTTGAAACGAGAAGCTCTTTATAAAATAGAACAACTAACCCAATTACCAGGACACCGATTCCAAGTGTGATCCACATGTCACTCATTCGTACTGCAAGAACGTTACCAAAAAGAATATGATACAGATCGGCAGAGCTTTTCATCATGGTTATAATGACAATCCCTACAGCAAACATACTCGTAAACATGATTCCTATAGCCATATCATGTTTGATCCTGCTGTTCTGACTTACATATCCGATTCCGATCGCAGTAAGAACCCCCGTTATAACAGCTCCAAAGAAAAAGTTAATCCCTAACATATAGCTGATCGCAACACCAGGCAACACAGCATGAGAGATCGCATCCCCCATTAACGCCATGCCTCTTAAGATGATGAAACATCCTACAATTCCACAAATAATACCTACAACTACTGAGGTAAATAACGCTTTTTGTAAAAATTCATATTGAAACAACGCTTGAAAGAATTCAAAAATACTCATGATGTCACATTCACTCCTTTAGACTGAAGAAATGAGAACTGGTTGGCGTAAGCTTTTGTGATCACCTCTGGCTGAAGAACTTCTTCAGATGCACCGTAATGAATCATGTTCTTATTCAATAGCAGCAAATGATCAAAGTAGGATTCAGCTTTACTAAGATCATGATGTACGACCAGGATGGTTTTTCCTTCTTTTTTTAGATCTCTCAAAATATGAATGATCGTTTCTTCACTTGCAACATCAATCCCCACGAAAGGTTCATCGAGAAAAAACAACTCTGCTTTTTGTGCCAACGCTCTTGCAAGGAATACCCTTTGCTGCTGTCCTCCTGAAAGTTCACCGATCTGTCGATCACTGAACGTTTCCATACCGACCGTTCTCAAACATTCATAGGCCCATTCTCTATCACTTTTTGTAGGGCGCTTAAATAATCCCAATTTTGGATACGTTCCAAGGAGTACCACGTCAAATACTGTGATCGGAAAATCCCAGTCGATATCTGAGCGCTGCGGAACGTATGCGATTCTTTTTCTCCACTTTTTAAGCGGCTCTCCAAATACCTCAACATCACCTTTGTCTCTTGGTATTAAATGTAAAGCAGCTTTCATCATAGTCGATTTACCGGCACCATTTGGCCCAATGATCCCCACTAGACTACCTTGATTCACTGAGAATGATATATCTTTAACAACTTGGTTTCCTAAATAAGACACGTACAAGTGATCTATCTTTAGTGCTTCATTCATTGAAAAAGACCTCCTTTTTCATTCAGTAACTTTTTTTGCCCAGGCGCAACTTTAATATAAAAAAATATCCCTTCACAATTGTATGAAATGAATAGAAGGAAAGTGAATATTTTCGAAAGAAGTAAATGTTTCCTTTAGGCAACTTTTTTACTTAAGTCAAATTATATAGTGTGGACACAAGATTGTAAACGATTTTCTCTAGCCATATTTCTACATTTGCTTTATAATCAACTCTGGCAGGAAACTGCTGGGTGGGAGAGGGATGTTTTTAAGATTTAAGGAAGGAACAAATGGAACAAAATCAAGTTTCACTAAAGAAAGAAGTACTTGCAGGGATCACCTCATTTTTCACCATCGCTTATATTATTGTCGTTAATCCACTAATATTAGCAGATGCTGGCATGCCTTATGAGGGCGTAGTTCTAGCTACGATCCTTACTTCTGTAGTTGGTTGTCTGATCATGGGGCTGTATGCAAAGGCTCCGATCGTATTAACGCCGGGCATGGGTGTAAACGCGTTTTTCACGTATACTATCGTGCAAGGTATGAATTTAAGCTGGCAAGAAGCTCTTGCTGCTGTGGTGATGTCTGGGATATTCTTTTTAATCGCAGCTTCAACACCTTTAAAGGACATACTTTCAAAAAGTATTCCACAATCATTGAAACATAGCATAACAGTAGGAATCGGCTTGTTCTTAACATTTATTGGGTTACAAAAAGGCGGAATCATCGAAGCGAGCTCTGCAACTTTTGTAAAGTTAGGACATTTAGATCGTCCCGACGCAATCCTGACGGTAATCGGCCTTTCCGTAACACTGGCTCTGTTTCTAAAAAACGTAAAAGGAAGCTTTCTGATTGGGATTGCTTTGACCACTCTTGTTGGATTCTTTATGGGTCATACACAAGAAGTGAAAGGCATGTCTGATGGATTCTCTTTTAAACCGTTTGGTGAATTGTTTTTTGCGTTTGATTTTTCAGGGATAACTGAGCTTTCCTTTTGGATTGCTACTTTCTCACTGACCATGATCATCACATTCGAGAACATGGGATTGTTATACGGACTATTACCTGATCAAGAAAAGTTTCCAAAAGCTTTTCAAGCGAATGCAGCTTCATCTATCGTTTCCGGTCTATTTGGAACTAGTCCAACAATTTCTACGGTTGAGAGTGCATCTGGAATACAAGAAGGCGGCAGAACGGGGATAACAAGTATTACAGTTGCTGTATTGTTCTTCTTCTCCATGTTTGCAGCACCTTTCATAGCTTATATACCTGATGGGGCTATCGCTCCTATCTTGATAATCATAGGCGGTCTGATGGTTCAGCAGATTCAGCATATTCCTTTTGCTGATTTTACAGAGATGTTTCCATCATTTCTTATCATTGCGCTGATTCCATTGACTTACAGCATCGTGGATGGTCTTGCATTTGGATTTATCGCATATCCTCTTGTTAAATGGATGTCAGGACAGAAGAAACAGGTTACAGCACCTATGTATGTGATCGCCTTTTTATTCTTTATGAATTTTATTCTTCATACAATTGTATAAAAATATAAACAAAAAGACTTTGGACTAGATTCCGAAGTCTTTTTTAGCACTTTCTTTACTCCTTCCTCATACAATGAGAAAGTCGGGAGGGATTTCTAAATGAATCCAATCATTGTTCATTTTGTAAATCAGAAACTTAATTCGATCAGTCCGAACGAGCTGATCTCACTTGCCGCGCAATATCAGCTTCCCATTTCACAAAAAGAAGCCGTACAGATCGTAAACATATTGCGAAGGCAGACGATTGATATCAAAAATCTATCACAGCGTAAGATGATCATTGCTACCATCGCAAAAGAAGTTAGCCCTGAAAAAGCGAACTATATCCAATACTTAATTCAAACGTACATTGATAGGTAACACAAAAAGCCGCACAGCTGTGCGGCTTTTTAATCTTTTCTTATGTTAATGAGTTATGAAATAACTTATGCGTTCAATAACTTGTTCTGAAGTTCTGGATCGAATGTTTTTGCTTTGATCATCTCGATCTCTAATTTATATGGAGGTCTTTTGTTGTTTTTATCTGTACCCACATAAGGTGTTTCAAGAATTTTAGGGATATCCTTAAATTGTTCGTGATGAACGATGTAATTTAAGGCATCAAACCCGATGTGTCCAAAGCCAATGTTTTCATGTCTGTCTTTAGCAGCTCCAGTTACATTTTTGCTGTCATTGATGTGGAAAACTTTAATACGATCGATTCCGATCAGCTTATCGAACTGATTCATTACTCCATCAAAATCATTAACGATATCATAACCCGCATCATGTGTATGACATGTATCAAAGCAAACAGAAAGTTTCTCGTTTAGCGTTACACCATCAATGATCTGTGCAAGTTCTTCAAATGTTTTGCCACATTCAGATCCTTTACCTGCCATTGTCTCTAGTGCGATTTGAACATTCTGCTCTTTCGTTAATACTTCATTAAGACCTTCGATGATCTTCTTGATTCCAATCTCTGAACCTTCTCCAACATGTGCTCCTGGATGAAGCACGATCTGTTTTGCACCAAGTGCATCCGTTCGTTCGATCTCTCTTCTTAAGAAATCGACCCCCAGCTCGAATGTTTCCGGCTTCACAGCATTCCCGATGTTGATGATATACGGTGCGTGAACAACAATGTCAACGATACCGTTCTCGATCATGTGTTTCGTGCCAGCTTCAATGTTAAGGTCTTCAATTTTTTTACGTCTCGTGTTTTGGGGTGCACCTGTATAGATCATAAACGTGTTGGCACCATATGAAACAGCTTCTTCACTCGCAGCGAGAAGCATTTTTTTACCGCTCATTGAAACGTGAGATCCTAGTTTAATCATATTTTCCCCTCTTCCCTAACCTACTATCTGATGTTTCTTCTTTTCTTCTTCATTAGTTTCTTTTTCTGTTCGTCCATCTTTTTCTTATAACCAGGCTTTACTTTTCGCGGTTTTGGTACATAAACGCCATCCTGCTCTTTTGCACCCGTACTTTTCTTGCTCGGCTTCACAGGTACCCATTCACCGTTCTTATATTGTTCGATGTGGAAAATGATTTTTTTCTCTTTTAACTTTTGAACAGAATGCTGATCTGTTTGCTCGTAAAGAGATGCACAGATTCCTGACATTCCTGCACGACCCGTTCTTCCTGCTCTATGAATGTAGAAATCAAGATCTTTCGGGAACTCGTAGTTGATGATGTGGCTGACACCTTTGATGTCAATTCCTCGAGCTGCAAGGTCAGTTGCTACTAAGAACTGAAACTCAGCTTTCTGAACACGTTTCATAATATTTTTTCTTGTACGAGGCGGAATATCACCATGAAGACGTTCAACACTCATTCCTTCAGCACTCATAGCATCTGCGATCTCATCAACTGCTTTTTTTGTGTTAGCAAATATGATCGCAAAATATGGATTATAATTTTTTGCTGTTTTGATCAGCGTAGGAAGTTTGTCATTGTGTTTTGCTTGAATAAGAACGTGCTTGATATCTTTTGCTGTAATATGCTGTGGTTCAACGTGAACATGTTTAGGGTTCTGCATATATTTTTTCAAGAATGGCTGCAGTTTTTCTGGAACTGTGGCAGAGAAGACCATCATTTGTAATTCATTGGCCATACGAGAAGCGATCAGGTCTACATCTTCAATAAAGCCCATATCTAGCATCTGATCGGCCTCATCAACTACGAGCATGTTCGCTGTAAAGACAACTAGCTCTTGAGCGTTTACCAAGTCTTTAATACGACCTGGAGTTCCGATCACTAATTGAGGAACTGTTTTCAGTTTTTCAGCCATACGTTTTCGATCCGTTCCACCAACGATTGCTTTTGCGCGGATTTGCTTATCCTCAGGCATATGCTCAGAAATCTTTAGAAACTCGTTATAGATCTGTTGTGCTAATTCACGAGTAGGAGCTGTAATTACTGCTTGTACCTCGTCTTTTGTAATGTCTATTCTATGCATCAATGGCAGCAGGAACGCAAATGTCTTTCCTGAACCTGTCTGCGATTGTCCGATCATGTCTTGTCCGTTAATAATTCCAGGAATTACACGCTCCTGAATATCAGTTGGTCTTTCAAATCCAATACCACTTAAAGCGGTCTGGAGCGATTCGTTTATTTTTAACCGTTCAAACGGAGATTTCATACGCTCACCTTTTCTTTTCAAATATAAATTCTTCACTTTTAGTATTATAGAGTAAGTTTTGCATTTAAGCCAACCATCCTGAAGATTAATAAGAAAACAGGGATAAATATCACACATGTTTTTCTTATTTCATATTCTATATATGAGCGTATTATTTTGGAAAGGAGGGGGAATTATGCAGCCTTTTTATAGATATCCAAATCAACCTCAGCATCCTATGCAGCCCTTTCAAGTAAATCCATATCTTCAAAACATGAATGGGATGAATGGTATGCCTCGTCAGATGGGTTCTGTTGACAGATTCTTGGGGACGATTGGCAGCGGTGGAAGTATAACAGGTGGAACAAGTGTGTTTACGATGTTGAACAACGTGCAAAAGGTCTTAAAAGTCGCTGAGACGATGGGACCTATGATCAAACAATATGGACCTGCAATGAGAAATCTGCCTTCCATCATGACAGCTCTTAAAGATTTTCAAAGCGGATCAAGCTCAAAGGCAGAGAATGATACTGAGGCAGATACCTCCGAAAAACCGGAAAACACAGATCAAGCCACTGAAACGAGTGAAACAGATGATGCTAAAAAAACCGTTGTAAAGAAAAATGAAAAGAAAGAAAAAAAGAAAAAAGAAACGGAAGAAAAGGTGGTTGTGGCTGGACCTAAATCTACAACAACATCCACACAGCCTGAGGCAATACCATTGATCAAAAAAACGCCAAACAGAACAAAAGCTGTACCGTCAGCACCTAAGACAAACGTACCTAAGGGCTACCACTTATCGGGGCCGAAACTATATGTATGAGTATAGTGTTTGAGTTCTTATGGTCTCTCCTTTATAATAAACACATACAGAAGTAAATCTCCCAAGACAGCATAGATCTCTGTGCTGTCTTTTATATGAAATAAAGGAGAGATCCAATATGGAAATCGTTAAAATATCTCCACGAGGATATTGTTATGGCGTAGTGGACGCGATGGTCATGGCACGCCAAGCCGCTAATGATCCGACATTGCCTAGACCCATCTATATACTTGGCATGATTGTTCACAATAAACATGTGACAGATGCTTTTGAAGATGAAGGAATCATTACCCTAGATGGTGCGAACAGACTGGATATCATTAAAAATATTGAATCAGGTACGGTCATTTATACCGCTCATGGTGTTTCACCAGAAGTGAGACGTATTGCTCATGAAAAAGGTTTATATGAGATCGATGCTACATGTCCTGATGTTACAAAGACGCATGACCTTATTCGTGAAAAAGAAAAAGAAGGATATGAGATCATCTATATTGGTAAAAAAGGTCACCCTGAACCAGAAGGAGCGATTGGAATCGCACCTCACATTGTGCACCTTGTTGAAAATACCGATGATTTAGATTCACTAAACGTGAAGAGTGAAAAGATTCTCATTACCAATCAAACGACGATGAGTCAATGGGATGTGGCAGAACTCATTAAGAGACTGCTTATGAGATATCCTTCTGCTGAAGTTCATAAAGAAATCTGTTTGGCCACTCAAGTCAGACAAGAAGCTGTTGCAAATCAGGCAGGTGATTGTGACCTGGTGCTTGTAGTTGGAGATCCTAGAAGCAATAACTCAAACCGTTTAGCTCAAGTTTCAGAGGAGATTGCAGGAACAACAGCATACAGAATCTCTGATGTATCTGAAATCGAACTCAGTTGGTTAGAAGGTGTAAAGAAGGTAGGTATCACATCTGGTGCTTCTACACCAACACCAATAACGAAAGAAGTTATCGATTTCCTTAAAAACTATGATGACCAAAATGAAGAGACATGGAAAAAAGAGCGTAAAGTGACCCTTAATCGTATTCTTCCTAAAGTAAAAGAGAAAAAGTCATAAAAAAAACAGCTGGGTGCTCCAGCTGTTCTTTTTTTGACTCTGTTGATTTAAAATCCAGTCTACATAAACGTAAAAGGATCTGTAACAATATTTGATTCTACAACAACAGTCTCATAATTGTTATTCTTTAGTTTCTCTTCAAGAATATCCTTGAGCTTAATCTTCATGATCTGTTCGATATGATGTCCGGCATCTATTATTGTAAGCCCCTCTTCTTGAGCATCATGTGCATTATGATAATAGATGTCTCCTGTTACTAATACATCGGCTCCTTTATGAAGAGCTGGATAAATATATTTATTGCCATCACCGCCCACGACGGCAACTTTTTTAATAATAGAATTTTTACCTTGGATAACTCGAAGATTTGATAATCCAAAAGCTTTTTTTACATGATCTACAAATTCGTGAAGGGTCATTTCTTTAGAAAGCTTACCGATCTTTCCAATCCCGAGCTCTTTCCCCTTATTTAAAAGCGGATAGAGATCAAACGCCACTTCTTCATATGGGTGTGCTTTTTTCATTGCCGAAACAACAACTTTTTGAATAGATTCTGGCATGATGGATTCGATCTTCACTTCTTCTACTTTCTCCAATTGCCCTTGTTTCCCTATATATGGCGTGGTTCCTTCTAATGGGGTAAAGGTACCGATCCCATCACTAGAGAACGAACAATGACTGTAATTTCCGATATGACCAGCTCCAGCATTACCGATGGCAAACCTGACTTGTTCTTCATGTGTGCGAGGTACAAACACAGATAACTTTACGAGTTTATCTTCATATGTTGTTGATAACACTTCGGTGCTCGTTAATTGCAATTGATCAGCCAGCCATTCATTAACCCCTAGCGAAGTAACATCTAAGTTCGTGTGTGCAGCATAAACCGTTATATCGTTTTTTATTAACTTTTCAATAACTTTGCCCTTTGATGTGCCGATATCAATTTTTTTCAACGGACGGTAAAGCAAAGGGTGATGTGCAATTATCAGATCAACTTTTCCTTCAATCGCTTCATCCACTACACTTTCTAGTACATCGAGTGCGATCATCACCTTTTTTATAGGTTTGTTCAATGAACCTACTTGCAAGCCGATAGGATCTCCTTCTACAGCCATCTTTTTAGGTGCGAAACTTTCTAAAAGAGAAATGATATATTGCGCGCTCGCACATTTACTCAAATAATCCACTCCTCTGCGAATTTAATGTTTCTTCTTAGTTCTTCTCTTTTTTCTTCTGCTGTTACTCCTGAACTATTTTCCATTTGAGTCAATATCGCATTCCATTGCTTGACTTCCCCTGCCCACTTGTCTTTAAACGCTTCGTTTTGATTTTTTAATAAAAATGGGCCGAACAATAATTCCGCTTCTTCATGATCAGTATAAGGTTGATCGCCCGAGCGTTCGGCGACAAGAATCTCGTAGATCTTGCCATCTTCTTTTAAAATTTCTTCAGCGATCAATACCCAGTTCTCTTTTAATAGCCACTTTCTTACTGTTTTTGACCCAACGTTAGGTTGGAGAATTAGACGATGCGCTCGTCCAAGCTTATCTTTTCCTTTTTCAAGGATAGATGTGATCAAAGAACCACCCATGCCGCAAATCGTGATTACTTCTGCTTCGTCTGGTTTAAGTACTGTAAGTCCATCACCTTTTCTAACTTCGATCACATCGGTTAGGTTGTCTAGATCCACCTGCTCCTTAGCGGATAAATAAGGACCTTGTGTAATCTCACCTGCGATTCCTTTTTTAATTCCTTTTTTTAGACCCAGATAACAAGGAAGATAAGCGTGGTCAGATCCGATATCTGCTAATATTGTGTTTTCAGGTACGTATGAAGCAACTCGCTCGAGTCGATTTGATAATTTTTCTGAATTCATTTTCATCACCGTTTCAATTAGTTTGTTCGTTTTAGTATTCGCAACTTCAATCATTTTTTGTAAAAGAAAGCTAGAAAGACATAAAGCATTTAGAAAAAGTACGAATTTACGATCTGATCATACAAAGAAAAGAGCTTCTTGTTATAAATAACAAGAAGCTCTTCTTATTTTATTTTTTTTCTGCTAACCAATCAACTAGTATTTTAGCTTCTTCACCTTTTACGACACCAGCTGGCATTCCACCTGGTTTACCGTTTTTGATAATATCAGCAATTTCTTCCGGCTTATACTTGCCACCAATCTTATCAAGTGCTGGTCCCGATGCACCTTCAAGGTTTTGTCCATGACAAGAAGAACAGTTTTGTTTAAAAATTGCTTCCGGATCCATAGCAGCCTTTTCTTTATTTTCACTAGCCGTATGAATTTTGTTGATACCATATCCGCCCATTGTAAGCATAAGAACAATTCCAATAACTCCAATAATGGCAAAAGGAATGAGTGGATTACGTTTCATGCGAATTCCTCCTTCGTCTGTACACTACATGTGTTGTGATCTTGATAAACTTAATATGTATAGTAAACAATCCATAACCTATTGTACTGTAAAAGCGTTTACTTGGGAAGTACAAACTCTATTTTTCCCAGTTTTGTCACAGCATTAACTTTTCAAACTTTTTTACTTAACTTTTGTAGATTCAGTCATTTACTTTATGTGAAGAGGTACAAAAAAGAAAAAAGCCACACTACTGGTGGCTATTCATGTATAACTGAAAGTGCCTCTATCGCTTGTTCTCGAAGCTTAAATTTCTGTACTTTTCCAGAGGCAGTCATCGGATACTGATCAAGAAAGAGATAATATTCTGGAATCTTAAAGTGCGAGATTTTTCCTTTACAATAAGCCTTCAATTCATTTTCAGAAAGTGAATGACCTTCTTTTACCTGGATGCATGCCGCTACTTTTTCTCCAAATTTTTTATCCGGGACACCGATCACTTGTACATCAAGGATAGAAGGATGTGAATAGAGGAATTCTTCAACCTCTCTCGGGTATACGTTCTCACCGCCACGGATGATCATATCTTTCAAACGACCTGTGATTTTAAAGTAGCCTTCTTTATCAACAGTGGCTAGGTCTCCGGTATGAAGCCATCCATCTGAATCAATCGCTTCGTTCGTCGCTTCAGGCATCTTGTAATAGCCTTTCATAACATGATAACCTCGTGTACAAAGTTCTCCTTGTTCACCAGGACTCACTTCTTTATTCGTTATCGGGTCGACTACTTTTGCTTCTACTTGAGAATGCTTCTTTCCGACCGTTTCAACTCTGCGCTCGATCGGGTCATCTGTTCTCGTTTGCGTGATAACAGGAGAAGATTCTGTCTGGCCATATGCGATCGTGATCTCTGACATGCCCATCTTATCGATCACTTTCTTCATCACTTCTATCGGACAAGGTGATCCTGCCATGATTCCTGTTCGAAGTGTTTGCAAGTCGTAAGAATCAAAATCAGGAAGATTCAATTCTGCGATGAACATTGTAGGAACTCCATGTAACCCTGTACACTTTTCGTTTTGAACCGTTTCTAAAACTTCTTGTGGATCGAATTGGACGATCGGCACCATCGTAGCTCCGACTGAAACTGCTGCAAGGGTACCTAGTACACATCCAAAACAATGAAAGAAAGGAACAGGTATACACAATCGATCTGCACTTGTTAAGTTCATGCTATCCGCAATCTGTCTCGCGTTATTCACAATATTGTAATGCGTTAGCATGACTCCTTTTGGAAATCCTGTAGTTCCAGACGTGTACTGCATATTAATAACATCATCACAGTGAAGAGATGCTTCTCTTCTTTGAAGATCTTCATCAGATATCGCATTCCCAGCTTCCAACATATCGGAAAAAGTCTCATAAGACGAAGATTCAGCATCTAGTTGAATAAAATGTTTCAATACAGGAAATTCCGCTAATCGATTCTTTACGGAGTCTACCATATCTTTATAAGATGTAGTTCGAAATGATTCTATAAAGAATAAAGCTTTTGCATCAGACTGCTTCAATAAGTAATCGAGTTCAGAAGATTGATAATTCGTATTGACCGTGACTAAAACGGCTCCAGCTCTGGCTGACCCGAATTGGAGCAACAGCCATTCGGGTACATTTGTAGCCCAAACAGCTATATGATCTCCTTTTTTTATTCCCATCGCCATCAGACCTTTGGCAACTTTAGTCGTTAATTCATAAAATTCTTGATAGGTATAGCGAATGCCTAGTTTGCTGTAAACCATAGCTTCTTGATCCTTAAGTTTCAACGCTTGTTTTCTTAAACAATCCCCTACAGTCACTTTCATTAGTTCAGCCATAATTCACCCCATCATTTGGTCTTTTAACGATTGTTAGCAGCCGATCTCTCTTGCAATAACGATACGCTGAATCTCTGATGTACCTTCTCCAATCTCAAGAAGTTTAGCATCTCTGAAATAACGTTCTACATGGTAATCCCTCATATAGCCGTTACCGCCATGTATTTGAACCGATTCAGAACAGATCTGCATACATGCTTCTGATGCATATAATTTTGCCATCGAGGCTTCTTTTGAGAACTTCTTACCTTGATCTTTTAGCCATGCTGCTTTATATACCATCAATCTAGCCAACTCGATCTTCATCGCCATATCGGCCAACTTAAATTGGATCGCTTGGAACTTCGAAATAGATCTTCCGAATTGTTTCCGCTCTTTTGCATAGGTTAGAGCCTTCTCATAGGCCGCCTGTGCAATTCCTACTGCCATCGCACCAATACCTATCCTTCCTCCATCCAAGGTCACCAGGAACTGTTTAAAGCCGTCTCCGCGCTTTCCTAGCAAGTTTTCTTCAGGCACTCTCACATCTTCCATAAAAAGTTCAGTGGTATTTGAAGAGTGAAGACCCATTTTCTCGTAGTTATCGATAACACGGAATCCTTTAGCATCAGTTGGTACGATAATCGCAGAGATTTCTTTATCGTTACCGCTTCTATTTGTAATTGCGGTTAATGCTAAGTGCTTGGCGTAGCTCGCGTTCGTGATATAACATTTTGAGCCATTAATCACCCACTCACCATTTTCCGTTTTCGCTGTTGTTTCCGTACCACCTGCATCAGAGCCTGCATTTGGTTCTGTTAACCCGAATGCTCCCAAGGATTCACCTGTGCAGATTGGTGTCAGATATTTTTCTTTTTGTTCGTGCGTGCCAAATAGGTTTAAGGGAGCTCCACCTAAAGATACATGTGCAGAGTATGTAATTCCAGTAGAACCACAAGCACGGCTCAGTTCTTCTACAGCAATGGCAAAACTTATAGTATCAGCTCCGCCTCCACCGTATTCTTCTGGAAAAGGCAGACCCATCATTCCTAATTTAGAAAGCTTTTGAAAAATCTCTACCGGGAATTCTTTATTTTTATCTCTTGCTTCAGCTCCCGGAGCTACAACTTCATCTGCAAATTCTCTCATCATTTTTTGAATCATCAACTGCTCTTCTGTTAATGTAAAATTCATGGTTGCATCCCACCCTTTATAAATTTACGCTTTTATTTGTATGCGCTTACATATTTATTATAGATATAAAGGCTGAATTTTTACAAGATTTAAATAATTTTTAATTTAATATATAGAAGAATAAGCAAGCAACAAAAAGAATTATGCAGGAAATAGTATGAGAAAATGAGTTTTTGATGAGTTTGCATTGATGTGGAATAATAAGTAAAATGAAAGAAATAAAAAAAGCTTGCCCAGAATTGGGCAAACTTTCTATTCTAAAAAGTCTTTTAATCGTTTACTTCTGCTTGGATGGCGGAGTTTACGGAGTGCTTTAGCTTCGATCTGACGGATACGTTCACGCGTTACGCCAAACACTTTACCAACTTCTTCAAGAGTACGAGTACGCCCGTCGTCAAGTCCGAAACGAAGACGAAGAACGTTTTCTTCACGATCGGTTAAGGTATCTAGAACATCTTCAAGCTGCTCTTTTAATAACTCATAAGCCGCAGCTTCCGAAGGAGCTAATGCATCTTGATCTTCAATAAAATCACCAAGATGAGAATCATCTTCTTCACCGATAGGTGTTTCTAAAGAGACTGGCTCTTGAGCGATCTTGAGAATCTCACGCACCTTCTCAGGAGTTAGTTCCATCTCAGCACCGATTTCTTCTGGTGATGGTTCACGCCCAAGATCTTGAAGTAACTGACGTTGAACACGAATTAGTTTGTTGATCGTCTCAACCATATGCACCGGGATACGAATCGTACGAGCTTGGTCAGCAATCGCACGCGTGATCGCTTGACGAATCCACCATGTTGCATACGTACTAAATTTAAATCCTTTGTCATAATCGAACTTTTCAACAGCTTTGATCAATCCCATGTTACCTTCTTGGATAAGATCAAGGAACAGCATACCACGACCAACATAACGCTTGGCAATACTAACGACAAGTCGTAAGTTAGCTTCTGCAAGACGGCGTTTGGCTTCTTCATCACCGTTTTCTATACGTTTTGCTAGTTCGATCTCTTCGTCCGCTGAAAGTAAGTCTACACGTCCGATCTCTTTTAAGTACATACGAACTGGATCGTTAATCTTGACTCCTGGTGGTACGCTTAAGTCATTAAGATCAAATTCTTCTTCCTCTTTTTCCATTTCGAACTTAGGATCTTCTTCGTCTTCTGCATCTTCAGACGCTTCAGCAACTTCAACACCTTGTTCTTCAAGGTATGAATAGAACTCGTCCATTTGATCAGAATCTTGTTCAAAAGGTGCTAGCTTACTTGTGATCTCAGTATATGTTAGCCGTCCTCGCTTTTTACCGGCCTCAACTAATTGTTCTTTAACTTGATCGATGGTTAATTCGCCTTCCGTTCCTTGACGGTTTGGTTTCTCAGCCATTCGATCCCCTCCTTCCAAAACTTCAACCATCCTACATCCCGATTATTTAAGAGATCTTTTCATTCTCATAATATCTTGGGCAATTTGGGCTGCCAGTTTTATTTCATTCCTTCTTATTGCGTCTTCTTGCTGCTTTTCTTTTTCTTGTATCTCCCGCAATAAAGGATAGCTAGAAATAATACGAATATAATCCGCGAGCTCCATTTCATTCAGCTCTTCACTGATTGTGAGCATCGCTAATTCTGAAGCTAACTTTCTTAATTTGTCATCATCGATACGCTGCATGAACAACCCTACATTGGGTTTATTTCCTTCTTCATAAAAGGCATATAAGTAAGCAGCAATCGCATTATGTTCTTCAACATTAAAGCCTGATTCCAACTTTTCTTGAATTAGAAAAGCGGCTTCCTCACTTTTTAACATATGTGCAAGAACAATACGCTCAGCATTCAGGTTTCTCGGCAACAATGACTTTTGCAAAAGTGTTTGTATTCTAAAATTATTATCCCGCTTTTTAGGGCCGTTATCCTTAGACCTTTGCAGTTGCTTGAAAGTCTGAGTCTGCTGTTGTTTTAATGCATCTAATGACAGATTGAATTCAGAAGCGATCTGGCGGAGATAATGATCTCGTTCAACCGCTTTTGGCAGACGCGCAATTTCTTGGATAATCTCTTCGATATAGATCATCCGTTCTCCTTCATCTCGAAGATTTTTCCCGCGTCTGTAATATTGTATTTTAAATGCCATCACAGTTAGGCTAGCCCCTATTATATCTTTTAAGAACGAATCGTTTCCAAATTTCGAAATATAGTCATCGGGGTCCATTCCATCAGGCATCTGTGAAATCTTCACGGTACAGCCTTGTTTTGTTAAAATTTCTGAAGCTCGAAACGCTGCTTCCACGCCAGCTCGGTCAGAATCATAGCAGATTGTGACAGATTGAACATTTCGTTTCAAAATGGCTGCATGATCTTCAGTTAACGAAGTACCTAATGAAGCAACACCATTTGTAACTCCTGCTCTAAAAGCTGCAATTGTATCTACATATCCTTCAAAGATGACAGCATGTTGTTTCTGCCTCATCTCTGCACGTGCAAGGTTTAACCCATAAAGGGTTCTTCCTTTTTGGAAGATCTTAGACTCTGGACTGTTAAGGTACTTCGGCTCGTCCTTTCCGTCTAAAACACGGCCACCAAAAGCGACCACTGCACCTGTACGATCCCAAATCGGAAACATGACTCGATTTCTAAATCGATCATACGGTTTTCCATCCGATTGTCTCTTTCCGATCAACCCAATTTTTTCAGCGATATGCAGGTCCATTCCTCGTTTCTGAAGAAATTGTGATGCGGTCTCCCAAGAATCTGGGGCATAACCAATTTGGTACCGCTCTATGGATTCTCTAGTGAATCCCCTCTTCTCCAAATACTCTAAAGCCGGCCTTCCTTGTTTTGTGTGAAGTAAGCAGTGATGATACAATTTAGCCAACAACTCATGAATCTCAGTCATCGCCTTTTTCTCGTCAGAGCTTTTCTCGGAGAAGTTTTGCTGATGAATTTGAGGAAGTTCGATGTCACTTTTTTTCCCAAGCTGCGTTACAGCTTCAATAAAAGAGTACCCTTCAATGTTCATCAAAAAAGAAAAAACATTGCCTCCTGCTCCACAACCGAAACAATGATAAATTTGTTTTTCAGGTGAGACAGAAAAGGATGGCGATTTTTCCCCATGAAAAGGACATAGGCCAAAATAATTTCTGCCTTGTTTCTTAAGAGGAACATAATCGCTGATCACGTCAACAATATCGCTTGATGACCTGACCTTCTCTATTAAGTCCTCAGGTATACGTTCCATATAACCACCACAGAATCTCTGTTTCTTTTAGACACTAGATATATATTCGTGGCACAATTCTATTTTCCTTCAACATTCGACAGGATTTCGCAAAAAACTGTGCAGAATCTTTCTGTGTCCTCTTTTTTAAATTTAGCAGGTCCTTTTGAATGCTTGCCAGAACGCCTAGCTTTTGCAGACATATATCGTTCATGAAGCACTCCTTCCATTTCATTCTCTTGAAACTGTTTCCCTCTAGGAGTGATGACGTAAACCCCTTTTGAAAGAAGAAGACTTGCGAGGGCATGATCTTGAGTCACAACAAGATCATTTTTCTTCGAATGATTATGTATGTAAAGATCAACTTCTTCAGGACTTGCATCGACCAATATCCAGCGCCCAGGCTGGTCTGTGTTACTCGCGTGAGCGTAAGATGTAACGAATATGGGTTCAAAATCAAATATTCTGGAGAACTTAAATATTTCTTCTTTTATCACAACAGGACAAGCATCTGCATCTACAAAAACATTACCAATTAATTTTTCCATATTCTTATGTTCTACTTTTACAGTGATTCTCCTTCATATGAGAGCATTTGCCTTGAATAAGCATCCTCAATTTATCACTATTTTGGACAAACTTATAAAATTTAATCACAATGTAATATTATAATAAAACTCTCTTCGTTTTACCAGTAAAATGATGAAAATAAAAAAGCGCAATCATTTGCGCTTTATTTATAAGACTTTCCTTGAAACAAATTGTAGATCACGTTAGCTGATTCTTCGACAGCCTTATTTGAGACTTCAACCACTCTGCATCCGATCTGATCAACGATCTTGTTAAAGTAGACGAGCTCGTGCTTGATTCTTTCCATGTTTGCGTAGTTCGCTTCAGAATTTAAACCAAGCGCCTTTAAACGTTCTCTACGAATATCGTTTAATTTCTCAGGAGTTATCTTAAGACCGAAGCATTTGTTAGGTGAAACTTTAAACAGTTCTTCGGGCGGTTCTACTTCCGGAACAATAGGTACATTCGCGACCTTTAAACGTTTATGTGCTAAGTATTGTGAAAGTGGTGTCTTTGAAGTCCTTGATACACCGATTAGTACAACATCCGCTTTTAATATCCCTCTAGGATCTCTGCCATCGTCATATTTTACGGCAAACTCAATAGCTTCTACTTTTCGAAAGTAATCATCATCAAGCTTATGCACGACTCCGGGTTCATATCTAGGAACTTGATTCAGCCTAGATTGCAGCTGATTCATAATCGGACCCATAATGTCCACTGTAGGGATGTTGTGCAACGCAGCCTGCTTAGCAACGTACTCGCTTATTTCAGGTACGACAAGTGTAAACGCGATAATCCCGTTGTGATCCTTCGCTAATGAGATGACTTCATCAATCGTCTCTTTATCTTCCACATAGGGAACTCTCTTAATCTCTATTCCATTTGAATTAAATTGGCTCGCTGCCGCTTTAACAACCAACTCTGCCGTTTCTCCGACTGAATCGGAAACGACATATACGATAGGACGTCCTGTCATGTTGGCCTCCCCATTCAATTATAGTAATTCATCATGTGCTAATTCTACAAAAGCCTTTGTGATATTCGTCTTCGTAATCCTACCGACTACATCGAAACCACCCTCATCATCTGAGCGTTTTACGACTGGAAGACAATCAATTTGTTTTCTGATTAAGATGTGTGCGATATCTAAGAGATAATCCTCTTTAAAACAATATGTGATATTAGGCATTCTTGTCATAATAATGTTGATAGGGATACTGTTGATCTCTTGTTTCCCCATGCTTGCTCTTAATAAATCTTTTCGTGAAGCTACGCCAGCAAGATGTCCGTTCTTATTAATGATAAATAAAGTACCAACATCCTCCAAGAACATCGTACATATCGCTTCGTATACCGTCGCTGAATCTTGAACGACAACAGGCATCGATGTGAATTCCGCAACTTTAATCTTTTTTATTTTTTCGGTTAGAAGCTGAGAACCTGTCTTCCCGGTATAAAAATAACCGACTCTTGGTCTAGCATCTAAATAACCTGCCATCGTTAGAATGGCAAGATCGGGTCTGAGTGTAGCTCTTGTAAGATCGAGTTGATCTGCTATTTGTTCACCTGTAATCGGCCCATTATCCTTAACAATTTCAATGATTTTTTGCTGCCTCTTATTAAGTTCGATCGTGTACACCACCTTTTGCCGCATCCAATGTGTTATACTTATTCTCATTATTATAACCTATTCATGTGAGAAAGCGAACTAAAAAAACTGTAAAGATTAAAAGCTTCACAGTTTTTCAAGATAAATCATCTAATTGTTTCAGAAACTTCTTTGATTTTAAAAACACTCCTGAATATTCGTCCATGTAGGCGTCAAACAACATTCGAAGCTCTCTTTTGGTTTCTTTTTTTAAAGAAACGTTTCCAAGTCGCGCAAGATCAAGGTGATAGAACATATGAAGCAGTTTTACTGCGCCCCGTGAAATCCGCATTCTGTACGGATCTTTGTATGAACACCTTTCACAAAGAAAACCACCTTCTCTAATCGAGAAAGAAAAATCGCCTTCTGTTGAGTGACATGAAACACATTTACTCAACTCAGGTACGATTCCGGATGTTTTCATTATTTTTAGTTCGAATAGAAAGGTTATGACCTCAGGATCTATCCCATGATTGATATACTCTAAGGATTGTTTGATCCATCCAAAAAGATCTGGCTTAAGATCATCCTCAGAAGTGTTTCTGTCTAATAGTTCTGCTAGATAAGCGGCATAAGCGGTTTTCACGAGATCTTCTCTTATTTTTCTAAAAGAAGAAAGCGCTTCGCCTTGCTGTAAAGTTCCGAGCCCTCGGCCTTTTTGAAAAACAAAAATTCCGTATGTAAAAAGTTGCGTAATGGAAGTAAAGCGGCTTTTGGGCTTTTTGGCTCCTCTTGCCATTACGCCGACTTTCCCAAATTCTTTTGTATACAAAGTGATGATCGTATTGGATTCACCATACGGAACGGTTTTAATGACGATTCCTTCAACTTTATAAAGCAAGGTAAATCACCACCCTCTCAAATCTAAGAAGGCACCGTAGTTACTTATTAATGAAATGGAGGTTCCTCAAGAGACTCATCATAAGGAATAACTGCTGATAGTGCTGTTATTTCATGGTCTAGCTCTTTGTATAACAAATAGGTATCAATACTGCCCGTCTCACAGAATACTTTCCAAGTAAATTCTTTCATGTTTGGACACACCTTTCTATTTGTTTCTCTCCTGTAATAACTAGGTTCACCTTAATTGTTTTTTTCATGTCAAGGAAATTTTAACAGTTATTTACTTTAGCTGTTAAAGTATGTTAGGTCCTTCTTGTAAGTGGGTGATCTCCGTTCCAGGTGCTCGCTTTCCGCGGGGCGAACGTGAGCCAATTGCCGCTACGCACCATTAAGGGTGTCTCACCAGTCTAGTTGCAGTGGCTAGCCCCTCGAGGTCAAAAGTTAAACGGTCTGTGATGAGCAAAGTGCGCCACATAGCCCATTCAACTTTTGCTTGTCGGGGCAGAACGACTTTCGGACTGCCCGCTCGTCCTAGCCGAGAGTCTCACACCTTGCACTACAATCAACTTTTCAATGATGAAGAACAAAATACTTTTAAAGTAAATTACTCTTAATACTCATCCTCGTTAAAACCGAACTCGGTTAGCTGCTTTTGGCGGTTTCTCCAGTCGTTTTGTACTTTTACGTACAATTCTAAAAAGACACGCGAGCCTAAGAGAGTTTCAATGTCTGCTCTTGCTCTTTTTCCAACTTCTTTTAGCATCTTTCCTTGTTTACCGATGATGATTCCTTTTTGAGACGATCGTTCTACGATGATTGTTGCGTTTACAAACACGACGTTCTTTTCTTCTCGTTCTTTCATCTCTTCAATCACTACTGCAACGGAATGAGGGATTTCTTCACGAGTAAGATGTAGAACTTTCTCGCGGATTAATTCTGCCGTTATAAATCGCTCTGGATGATCGGTTACTTGGTCTTCAGGGTAAAATTGAGGCCCTTCTTCCATGTAAGAAACAATCTGTTCAAGAAGTGTGTCCACATTGTTTCCGTTAAGAGCGGAAATTGGCACGACTTCAGCAACGTCTAACTTATTTCGATACATATCGATCAACGGCAACAATTGATCAGGATGTACTTTATCGATTTTGTTTATGACTAGGAATACTGGATTTTTCACATTTTGAAGTCTGTCTATAATGAACTGATCGCCTCGTCCATATCCTTCTTCGGCATTAATAACGAATAGGATAAGATCGACTTCGTTTAACGTCTGCTGTGCTGTTCTCGTCATAAAATCGCCTAGCTTGTGCTTCGGTTTATGAATACCTGGTGTATCAATAAAGATAACTTGAGACTCATCTGTTGTATAAACCGCTTGTATCTTATTTCTTGTTGTTTGAGGCTTGTCACTCATTATGGCGATTTTTTGTCCGATCACTTTGTTTAAAAGAGTCGATTTACCTACGTTAGGTCTGCCGATAATCGTTACAAAACCTGATTTATAGCCTTCTTTAGTCATTTAGATCCTCCGGCGAAAATGCACCAGGTAATAAATCTTTTACTAAGATCTCTTGTACATCACCTTTTAGGTTTGTTAGATACACTGGCATCTCTGGCGGACATAATTCAGAGATAACTTGTCGGCATGCCCCACAAGGTGGTACAGGACGCTTTGTATCAGCTACAACAGCGATTGCACTGAACTTTGTGTCACCTTCTGTATACGCTTTAAATAATGCCGTACGTTCAGCACAACACGTTAAACTATACGCAGCGTTCTCGATATTCGCTCCGTTATATACTTTACCTTCAGCCGTTAGAAGAGCTGCACCTACTTGAAACTTAGAGTATGGTACGTAAGCCTTTTCACGTGCGATTTTCGCTTGTTCCATCAATTGTTCTTTATTCATTACTCTTTCACCTTCTTAACAAAAATAGCTACATACTATTAATCAGCGGTTCAATAAATAGCAGTATACCGATTATAACAGCAAACATTGAAAAAACCAAAACTGCACCTGCAGCGGCATCTTTCGCCTTTTTCGCGAGTGGGTGTTTCTTCTCTGTTATAAGATCGACCGCACTCTCAATCGCCGTGTTTACAAGTTCGAGTGATAGAACGATTCCGATTACAATCAATAAAAGAACGAATCTTTCTTTAGAAAAATTAAGTGCAATCGCGAAAATAATCACGATTACACTTATAAAGGTATGGATCTTAAAATTTTGTTCTGATTTAAAAGTTGAGATGATTCCTGTAAAAGCAAAAACAAAACTTGAGAACAACTTTTTCCAATCGATCATCTTTTCAGACCATATTGCTCCAAAATTTCTTCTTGTCTTCCAAACATTCTTTTTTCATCTTCATCATTCATATGGTCATAGCCTAATAAATGCAAGAAGCCGTGAACAGCAAGAAAGCCCATTTCTCTCTCTAATGAGTGTCCGTACTCTTCCGCTTGCTCTTTCGCCACATCTAGACAGATGATGATATCGCCTAAGAACCTTGTCTCTTCTCCTCCGATGATCTCTGTCTCATCTTCACCCATTTCTTCCATAGCAAAAGAGATAACATCTGTAATACTATCTTTTTGTCTGTATTCCTTGTTGATCTCCTGAATTCGTTCTTTTGACACGATCGTGATTGATACTTCCGCTTGACCTGTTTTCTCCATCTCTGCTGCTTTCTCAAGAACATTGCTTAATAACTCTTGAAAATCATTGCTGCTTTCATCGATCTCGTTCAAATATTCAACATGTAGCATCATTGTTTCTCCACCTTTTTTGTTTCTTCTGGATACTCAATTCTGGAATGAAAAATTCCTTTTAACGTTTCTGTAAGTGTTTTTGCAACTATGTCTAATTCTTTTAACGTGATATCACATTCATCGAACTGACCATCTTCTAACCTGTCGTTAATAATTTTGCGAATGATCCCGTCAATTTTAACAGGTGTTGGTTTCGAAAGCGATCGAACGGCTGCTTCTACAGCATCAGAGATCCCAATGATCGCAACTTCTTTCGTTTGAGCTTTCGGGCCAGGATATCTAAAGTCCGACTCTGCTACTTCCTTATCAGTAAGCTGAGCTGCTTTATGAAAGAAAAATTTTAACAGAGTCGTTCCGTGATGCTGTTCAGCAATATCAATAATCTCTTTCGGAATCTTTTCTGCTCGGAGCATGTCCGCACCGTCATATGGGTGAGCTGTGATGATGGTCTTACTTAGCTGTGGTGCTATCTTATCATGCGGATTGTCCATATTCATCTGATTTTCAATAAAAAAGTGCGGTCTTTTCGTTTTTCCTACATCGTGGTAATATGATCCTACTCTAGCTAGTAAACCATTAGCCCCTATAGACTCACATGCTGCTTCTGAAAGGTTGGCGACCATGATGCTATGGTGATACGTTCCTGGCGCTTCCATGAGCACTTTTCTTAAAATTGGGTGGTTAGGATTCGAGAGCTCGATTAACTTTGTCACAGATAAAATGTTAAACGACGATTCTATGACCGGCAGAAGCCCTAGTGTTAATACAGCTGAGATAAAACCTGATATGGCTGCACAGCCAAGGTCTAATCCAATCTGCAGAGATGTAAATTTTCCGTTTTGCAGCAATAGCACACTCGCTACTGTTAGGATGGCTATAAAAGAAACGAAAAATCCAGCTTGCAAGATTTTAGATCGTTGTTGAGTTTTTCCTAAAAACACGATTCCTGACATACCGTTAAACAAGACATACATACTCATGATAAAGTTAAAATTTCCAGCGGTTTGTTCATTAAAGATCAGTGCTGCACTAAATGCAAAGATAATCGTAGACACGACTGCAAGCTCTTCATTGAACAACATCTTGATCATCATCGCACCTGCCGCAACAGGGACAGCATACATGAGACTCATAAGACCAAGTTCTGTACTAACACTCAACACTTTCATCACTACGAGTGTCAAAGTAAATAATAAAGCATAGATGGTTACATATTTTCGAAAATGCTCTTTCTCACGCTCTTCTTTCATAAAATAATATAAACCAGCCATAACGATCAGCACAAAAAGGAATAATCCATAATACGGATACGTTTTCATTTCCTGATCTAATAGTCCGACCTTTTTGAGTCTATCAAAGATCTCAGGCGTAATAACTGCCCCGCTTTTCACGAGGACTTCTCCTTCCCTGATCACAACTTCTTCTACTTTGTCGCTCGCTTCTTTACGCTTTTGACGTGTTTTCTCTGTATCCAACGTTCTGTTGGCGATGATAAAGCTTCTTGTGATCTCCTCTGTTGCATTTCGAAGAGAATATGGGAGATTGTTATCACGTATCAGCTGAATAGCTTCACTTCTTGCTTCTTCCACTTCTTCAACCATTACGGGTTCAGATAAGACTTTATTCACAACATCAGGAGCCAAATTTTTCACATTATTTAATTCTGCTTTACTTGCTTCAGCAAGTGCGATATATGTTTCATCAGAAATATCCGACTTATTGATCGAGTCTTTTAATTGAACAACTTTTTGTTCTAAAGTAAGGGTAGCCTCATCTTCCTTTTTCTTCTTCTCTTCAGATTCGGTAATCGTTATTACGATATCTAATAAATCCTTTAAGGCTTCTGCCTGTACTAAAGCGAGGTCTTTATTAAACGTATACTCATTCTTAATACTCTCTTCAGCGAGCTTCTTCCTGGCTTCTGTCTGATCTTCTAACGGGATCGTGATTGGTGATTGGATGTCCCGTGGTGAACGCTCATAAACATTCACATCCACTACATTAGGAGTTACGTTGCTGACTAACAAGGAAAACAAAATGATGCCCATTACGATAAAGGATACTGTTGCTACACTCAAACGAAAGTAATTAGACAAAAGATGCCTGAAATTGGCCAAACGCTACCACTCCTTAAACTTGTACATCTTATTCTAATCTTAGCAAAAGTTGGTCAATTATGGTACTTCTCAAAAAGAATAGCTAAATTAATTGTTTATTTATTCAATTTGCCACTAAATCCCGCCATACATACAATTTAGGGCAAGAGAACATCCTTTTAGACAAAAAAAGACTCCAAAATGGTTGGAGTCCTTAATCTTCGTATGTTTCATATGCTTCAATAATTCGCTGAACAAGTGGATGACGAACCACATCTAGTTGTTTTAAGTATATAAAATCGATGCCTTTAACGCTTTCAAGCCTTTTTTCAGTAACTTTTAATCCCGATTCTTTTCCACGAGGAAGATCTATTTGTGTAAGATCACCTGTGATGACCATCTTTGATCCAAAACCAAGACGCGTTATAAACATCTTCATCTGCTCTGGTGTAGTATTTTGAGCCTCATCTAAAATGACAAAGCTTTCATCAAGCGTACGGCCTCTCATGTACGCCAGTGGAGCAATTTCAATCGTGCCACGTTCGATTAGCCTTTCGGTATGTTCTGCACCGAGAAGGTCATGAAGAGCATCATAGAGGGGACGCAGATAAGGGTCTACTTTTTCTTTCAGATCTCCTGGGAGAAATCCTAAGCTCTCACCTGCTTCAACAGCAGGACGGGTCAGCACGATCTTTTTCATCTTACCTTCTTTTAATGCGTTGACTGCCATAACTACCGCAAGATAGGTTTTCCCTGTACCCGCAGGACCTATACCAAAAACAAGGTCGCGCTTTCTCATGGACTGAACATAATGACGCTGACCGAGTGTTTTTACACGAATAGGTTTTCCTTTTGCAGTAACAGCAATATCTTCTTCATACAGTTCACTTAATTCATCCAGCATATTTTTTTCTGCAAGCTGAACAGCATAAACAATGTCTCTTTCAGAGATCTTGATACCCTTTCGTACCAATTTCAACAAGACAAACAAAGTTTCTTCAACCATTTCTGCTTTGTTCAGTTCACCTGATACTAAAATGTCTTCGCCTCTGGTGACTATACTTACGTTAAGCTTGTCTTCAATCACCTTTAAGAAGGCATCGTTAGGCCCAAAGAGTGAAGCTGCTTCTGTCGTATTTTCGAGTTGTAATGAATTAAGTCTTTTCGTTTCTGACAAACTACTCATTCTCCTTGTTGGATAGGTATAGGTTGTGCAGATGCAATATTTTCAATTACTTGGTAGAGCATCGTTAGTTTAACTTTACCATTCGAGACGTTTTGTTGCCAAACTTTTTCACCATTAATTTTTGCATCATGGGGCAATTTTTTTGAAAGTTCTTTCTTTGCCATCTTTTTTCCTACTTCTATTGCCTCGGCTTTACTATAAGAGCGTTTTACTCCATCCGTCTCTCTGATCTCTTTCTTTATATAAGAAAACGGCATTTTCCATTTAGCTAGATAAAGAGGTGATTCATTTAGTGTTTCCGTTTTATCCTTAAATTCTCCTTCCGAAAATCCATAGACAGGAACATTTAAACCAAAAAGTGAAACATAATGCCTATTTTTAGATTTACCGGTATATGTTTGAAAAGAAGTATTTAACGGGACCTCTACCTCAGTTTGGTACCAAACTTCTCCCCAAATTTTACCTTTTGCACTTACAAGCTGGGGCTTTTTTTCTTTTCCGATCAATCCTGAGACTAACAACGATCCTTTTTTAACATAGTCGTTAACCCCTACGATAGGTTGTCCTTTTTCGACGAATACAGAATGAATAACAGCTTCTTTAGAAGCCACAAGATGTCTCGGTCCTGTAACCTGCTTTGCTTCTGGAATCTCTTTTTCAACGACTTCAAATCTGTATGAAGTACCATGCTGAGTTACTCCGACCCATGTAACGTTATCCATCTTCTCTGTTAGATCACGCTGTATCTCTCTAACATTCGGCAGCAAAAAGATGAATTTTCCTTTCGTTACTCCAAGTTCTATAGCAGCTTTTCTTAACTCGTATTCTGTCTTAGGATTTGCCCCCGTAACATTAATATTCCAAATCATGTTAGATAATAAAAATAAAAGGCAAATAAACGAGAGCATCCCGAGGATAAAACCGTTTCTCTTCCACATTCTCTTGAGAAGAAACGGTGTCCCCTTCTTCTCTTTAATCCTGATCTTCAACTTATTTTCTTTCAATATACGTCTCGCTCTTTGTACATCTGAAACAGATATGGAGACGAGTGCACGGTTGTCCTCAAGTGGCTGGATATCCCATATACTAATACCAGATTGAATGCACGTATTGATAAACGAACTAGAATCTTGTCCAATAACTTCTACCCTTACATACCCTTTCAAATGGTTCCATTTGGTTTTCATCTTGTCCCTCCCTGTTCCCTGAGATAATTATTCGTTTTCAAAGTCGACTGAAGAGATCGTACCTTCCAACAAGATTTCTTCAGGTAAGATCGTTTTAATAACAAACTCACTTCCTTTTATATGAAGCACACCTTGTTTTAGTTTGAGTGTGAGCTGTTCATTCGAGAAAGCCTTAACTCCTCTATGGTTCTCAATATAGATGTGCAGTTGTCCAATCATCGTGATCCGGGGTAAATCCATCACTACATCTGCTGGTAGCTCAAGGTTTTGCATCATCCATTTGTTTACTCGCTGCCGCAATTTGCCCATAAAAAAACCCCCTCTCTCCATTTTTATGAGAGAAGGGGGGAAACTATCACTCTTATTACAAGTTACTTCAAGTTAAGACCGCTTTTGCAGCGCTTTAGGCTTAGAAAGGATTTCTGACCATATGATCGCTTTTTGTAATTCTTTTTGATCTACCTTAAAATCGTTCATAATTTGATCTTCTTTATCTTGATATCGGTTAGAGACTTTTTCTGTTCGTGCCTTATTCATTTCACGTGTATATGAAGGTTGTTCATATACTTTTTGGTCGATTTTTTCCTTTTGAATATCAATTGCTTCTTTAGCTTCTTTAGCTGTAGGTTCAGCAGGCAAACCAAAAGGTGAAACAGTTTGTCTTGGTGCTTCTACTTTACGTCGATTAGGTTCAGAACGTCTCGTTTCTTTCATTTCTTTTTGGCGTTTAAAGACACTATATATCCCGCCTGCAATTAGAATAACAAAAGCGATATTAGCTAGTAGGAGGTCAATAATCGCTTCTATAATGTTCATACTTACAACTTCCGTCCTTTATCATCATTCTCTTTATCAGGGTTTGATGATTTACTGATCGATTCACGCATCGTAGTGTCCGCCATAATGTTCTTCATATTCATATAATCCATAAAACCCATGTTTCCGGAACGAAGAGCTTCTGCTAATGCCATTGGCACTTCTGCTTCCGCTTCTACAACTTTCGCTCTCATCTCTTGGACTCTTGCTTTCATTTCTTGTTCTTTTGCTACAGCCATCGCACGTCTTTCTTCTGCTTTTGCCTGAGCGATATTCTTGTCGGCCATCGCTTGATCTGTTTGAAGTTCCGCACCAATATTCTTGCCAATATCAATGTCTGCAATATCTATGGACAGAATCTCAAAAGCTGTACCAGCATCTAGCCCTTTTGATAATACCGTCTGAGAGATTAGATCTGGATTTTCTAGCACTTTCTTATGTGTTGCCGAAGAACCAATCGTACTAACGATTCCTTCCCCGACACGGGCGATTATCGTTTCTTCACCAGCTCCACCTACTAGACGATCTATATTTGCACGAACAGTAATTCTTGCTTTTGCTTTCACTTCAATCCCGTCTAATGCTACACCAGCGATAAAAGGTGTTTCTATCACTTTAGGGTTTACACTCATCTGAACAGCTTCGAGCACGTCACGTCCCGCGAGATCAATCGCTGCCGCACGTTCAAAGCTTAGTTCAATATTTGCACGATGTGCTGCAATCAACGCATTAACTACTCTGTCAACATTTCCCCCAGCTAGATAGTGACTCTCGAGCTGGTTCGTACTTAAATCAAGTCCCGCTTTTACAGCTTTAATTAGCGGATTAATTACACGGTTCGGAATAACTCTTCTTAATCTCATCCCAACCAATGTAAAGATGCCCACTCTTACCCCTGCTGCTAATGCAGAAATCCATAACATGACAGGTACAAACGTAAATAATACAGCTAGAGCGATTACAATCAATCCGATGACTACTATGCTGGCGATCGATCCGAATTCTAACATCTACACACTCTCCATTCTTTTTTATTCATTATTTTCTATTTCTCTCACTACAACACGTCCACCTGAGGCTTTAATAATTTTTACAGGCGTACCTTTCTCAATATACGATCCTTCTGTCACTACATCTATGAACTCATCATCAAGTCTTAAACTTCCAGAAGGTCTTAGTGTTGTAGCAGTGACGCCGATCCTTCCTGTTAGATCTTTCCGCTCATTATGAGATAGATAACCCTTATCAGAGCTCGTTGAATCAAATAGGACGAGTTTCTTTAATGAACCGTTATAACCAAATGATCGTAAGAAGAAATACGATCCGATAATCGTAACAACAATGGCAATTGCAATGGCGATCAAAATTCCTGTTAAAGATCCACCTGCCATGATCAATCCAGTTAACACTGCCAACACCCCCAGTATACCAATAATACCACCAGGCAAAAACAACTCTAGAATCAGCAAGGTCAGACCAACACCAAATAAAATGATGGCTTCCCATCCAGCTAGACCGGCTATCATATGACCGTAAAAGAACAGCAGTAATGATAAAGCTCCGATAGAACCTGCAATTCCAAAGCCAGGTGTATAAAGCTCTAATACAAGGCCTAGGCTTCCTAAGGACAAAAGAATAGGCACTACGACAGGGTTAGTAACAAAGCGCGCTACCTTGTCAGCAAAAGTAGGATTAGACTCTAAAATTTTTGCATCTTCCAAGTTTAGGTGCGCTAGCAGTTCTTGACGATCTTCTGCGATTTTTTCTGCGTAGCCTACTTTCAATGCCTCACTGGCTGTTAGTGTAAGCAATTCACCTTTTTCTACCCCGAGTTCAGGAATCTCAACGTCTGGGTCTACCATCGCCTCAGCGTATACGGGAGTTCTTCCATTCAGCTCTGCTGCTGCTAGCATTTCTGCTTTCCATGCAGACTCAGCTTTTTGTCCAGCGGTATTCCCTTGACTGTCGATCACTGCCGCAGATCCAATCGTTGTTGATGGTTTCATAACGATCTGGTCTGCATTTAAAGCGATATACGCTCCTGCTGAGAAAGCGTTTTTCACCACATACGCTGTGATTGGAACGTCTGATTCTCTCATGACTTTTGCGATATGTAGTGCAGCATCTACTCGGCCACCAGGAGTATAGATCTCTAGAACGATATGATCCGTTCCATCTTTCTCTGCCTTATGGATACTACGATCTAAGAATGCTTCAAGGCCCCTTTCGACTTCATGTTCTACAGGTATGAACGTAACTGTCTTGCCTTTACCTGCTGAAAGAACAAGTGAAGTTGAAAGTACACCATAAATACCCCAAATCAGACAAAGCATATAGATGAACAATCGAACCCTTTTCACAAACTAACACCCCCTCCACTCTATTTTACGTTAATTTGTGGAAAAAAGTTTCAAAAAATAAGAAAACGCTCTGTATAAATACAGAGCGTTTGTCAATTCAATTATGATAATTGTTGCTGTACAATACGGTTAACGAGTCCACCATCGGCTTTCCCTTTAACTTTAGGCATAAGTGCCCCCATAACTTTACCCATATCAGCTTTAGAAGCAGCACCTGTCTCAGAAATCGTTTGAGCAACAATTTCTTGAAGTTCTTCCTCAGTCAGCTGTTTTGGTAAATATGGCGTAAGAACAGCGATTTCATCTTGAAGTCCAGCGACTAAATCATCGCGGCCAGCTTTTTCGAATTCTTGGAGGGAGTCTTTTCTTTGTTTCATTTCGCGTACAAGAACGGTAAGCTCTTCTTCCTCGTTTAATTCACGTCCCTGCTTGATGGCTTCATTTTGAAGTGATGCCTTAAGCATGCGAATTACAGAAAGTTTCTGCTTGTTCTTGTCCTTCATCGCTTGTTTCATATCTTGGTTTAAATCATTAAGAAGACTCATATTACTAACTTACACCCCGCTTAGAACTTACGCTTTCTTGCTGCCTCAGCCTTCTTCTTACGCTTTACGCTTGGCTTTTCATAATGCTTGCGCTTTTTAACTTCAGCCAATGTTCCATCTTTGGAAACGGATCTTTTAAAACGACGAAGAGCATCATCAATGGATTCATTCTTGCGAATACGTGTTTCTGCCATTTGTATTTCCCTCCCTCCAGACCACCCTTACATAAAGTAAAGATGCGTCACATATCTTTTGCCATTATAATATATCCTTGCTGTACGGTCAACTTAATTTAAACAAGTTGGTCTTAGGAGATAAGGTAAATGACTTAAAAGTTAAAATTAATAATCTGAAGTAGATGTTCCACCTTCAACAATCGCGATTCCAGCGCTTGCTCCAATACGTGTAGCACCTGCTTCGATCATAGCTAAAGCAGTCTCACGGTCACGTACTGCGCCAGATGCTTTAACACCGATGTTAGGACCGACTGTTTCACGCATTAATTTAATATCTTCTACAGTTGCTCCACCAGTAGAGAATCCTGTTGATGTTTTAACAAAATCGATACCTGCTTTAACAGCGATCTCACAAGCTTTAACTTTTTCTTCGTTTGTAAGAAGAGAAGTTTCAATAATCGCTTTTGTTAAAGCTTTGCCTTTAGCTGCTTCAACAACTGCACGAACATCTTGTTCTACTAGCTCGTAGTTGCCATCTTTTAATGCACCGATGTTGATTACCATATCTACTTCCGTTGCACCGTTTTCAATTGCATTCTTCGTTTCGAACGCTTTTACTTCCGGAGTGTTTGCACCTAACGGAAAACCAATTACCGTACAAACTGCTACATCAGAATCTTTTAATTGTTCGAATGCTGTATATACCCAAGTAGGATTAACACAAACAGAAAAGAAATTATATTTTTTAGCTTCCTCACAAAGAGTTAAGATTTCTTTCTTTGAAGTTTCAGCTTTTAATGCTGTATGGTCGATCATTCTTGCAACGTTTAAATTGCTCATTTCAACAAACCCTTTCTAAATAAAAAAATTAAACACCGTTAGTATCATAACAAATTTTTCGACATAAATCGAGCATCTTAAAAATATTTACAGTGAGGTGAAATAACCACCTAACCTTTAATATGTTTTAAAAAAACACCCTGGCATGAACTCCAGGATGTTAGCTTGAAACAGCTTGCTTTAGGATTTCTTCCATTTCTTGTTTTACAAAGACACCTTTATTATAAGGATACCCAGCTTCAGTGATTTTCACTTTAACCAATTTACCAATCATCTCTTCGTTTCCTTCAAACAAAACTTTAAGATAGTTCGGTGTATACCCTACGTATAGTTTGTTCGTAGGATCTTCTTTAAACGCCTCTTCAGGAATTACTTCCACAACAGTATCTTCATAGTTGGATGCATATTCTTTGGCTAGTTGATCAGATAGAGCTATAAGCTTATGAACGCGCTCGTTTTTAATATCTTCTGGAACTTGATCCTCCATCTTAGCAGCTGGCGTACCAGTCCGTTTGGAATAAGGGAACACATGAAGTTCCATAAATTTATGTTTCTCGATGAAACGATAAGTCTCCATGAACTCTTCCTCAGTCTCACCTGGAAAACCAACAATTACATCAGATGTAATCGCAAGTCCTGGAAGTGCTTCTTTTAGTCGATCCAATCTTTCACCAAACATTTCCATTGAATATTTTCGTCTCATTCGTTGAAGAACGGTATTAGACCCTGATTGCAACGGTATGTGCAGATGAGGAACTACTTTGTCTGATCTGCCCATAACTTCAATCACTTCATCTGAGATCTGACTAGCCTCAATGGATGAGATACGGATTCGTTTTAATCCAGAGATGTTCTTATCAAGATCATCCAACAACTTCGCAAAAGAGTAGTCTTTCATATCTTCTCCGTACCCAGCAGTATGAATGCCTGTTAGAACGATCTCTTTGTAACCAGAGTCTACAAGCTGTTGAGCTTGAGATAGTACATCTTCAGGTTTACGAGAACGAAGAAGGCCTCTTGCCCAAGGAATAATACAGAACGTGCAAAAATTGTTGCACCCTTCTTGTATCTTGAGCGATGCACGTGTTCGATCGGTAAATGCCGGAACATCTAGTTCCTCATAAACACGTGCTTTCATGATGTTAGACACACCATTGATAGGCATGCGTTCTTCTTTATACTGTTGAATGTAAGTAAGCATTTTAGAACGGTCTTGTGTACCGACTACAACGTCTACTCCTGGAATCGCCATAATTTCTGCAGGCGATGTTTGAGCATAGCAACCTGTTACACAAATAACAGCGTCCGGGTTTTTCCGGATAGCTCTTCGTATTACTTGTCTGCTCTTTTTATCACCAGTGTTCGTTACAGTACATGTATTGATTACATAGACGTCTGCTGTACTATCAAAATCAGTACGGTCATATCCTTCAGCTTGGAAAAGCTGCCAGATCGCTTCAGTCTCATAATGATTTACTTTACAACCTAATGTATGAAATGCTACGGATGGCATGATGATCACCCCTTTAATTCAAAATGATAAGAAATAGCTGATAACAAATACAATGGTGCTGTTTCGGTCCTTAAGATCCTCGGACCCAGTCCGCACAATAAAAAGCCATGATCATTAAGCAAGGCTGCTTCTTTCTCACTGATGCCACCTTCCGGACCGATCACACATAGGATTGAGTCTCCTATTTCAGCTGTACGTAGAGCAGAAGCAAAATGAGAGATTTCATTTTGTTTTGCTTCTTCCTCAAACGCAACGATTTTTATCTTATACTGTTCTGTCATTTTTAGCAAATCAGAAAAAGAACCAGGATTCAAAATGTCTGGAACCCGGTTTCTATGTGATTGCTCTGCCGCTTCTTTTGCAATTTTTTCAAGTCTTTCTTTTTTCTTAACTGCTTTTTTGTTATCCCATTTTACTACAGAACGGTCTGCTGCAAATGGAAAAAAGGAGAAAGCCCCGAGTTCGGTACCCTTTTGGATGATATACTCTAACTTATCCCCTTTTGGTAATCCTTGAGCAATGGTAACAGAGACAGGGAGCTCAGCACTTCTTTCAATTTCCTTTACGATCTTCGTCTGTACTTCGTTACCATCAACCTCTATGATTTCACACAAAGAAGTACGACCTTTGTTATCACAGCAGATGAAATCGTCTCCTACTTGCATTCTCATCACCTTTAAGATGTGCTTCGCATCATCCCCTGTAATTGTAACAGAGTCATCTTTCCAGTTTTCTGTTGAAACAAAGTACCTTTGCATGAAATGCACTTCCTATCCTATTCCTTATTTTGAGCAACGATCGCAACCCAATCTTCCATCTCTAATACTTCAACGATCTTGAAACCATGCTCTTCTAATTTCGCTCTAACGTCGCGCTTCTTACCTTGGATGATCCCAGACGTAATAAAATAACCACCTGGCTTTAAAACTTTTGCTGTATCTTCAACAAACAAGAGTATGATTTCTGCCAAAAGATTTCCTACTACAAGGTCAACTGGACCTTCAATCCCTTTTAGGAGATCATTCTGATCAACATGCACTCTTTCGTTTACTTTGTTTAGTTTCACATTCAATCGTGCAGAATTTACTGCAACTTCATCCAGATCATATGCCTCAACTTTATTGGCGCCTAACATAGCTGATGCAATGCTCAATACACCTGATCCTGTTCCCACATCAATGACAGAATCCCCTTCAGCTATATATTTTTCAATAGCTTGCAAGCTCATGACTGTTGTTGGGTGTGTACCTGTACCAAAGGCCATACCTGGATCAAGCTCAATAATAAGTTCATCAGAATGTACAGGTTTATAATCTTCCCATGTAGGGGTGATCGTGATCCGTTTCGAAATTTTTACGGGTTTGTAATACTTTTTCCAAGCGGTCGCCCATTCTTCCTCGTTCACTTCTGATATCGAAATTGTGTTTGCACCGATATCAATGTCGTATTTAACAAGGTTCGTGATCGCTTGTTTGATTTCTTCAACCGTTTCACCTAAAAAACTGTTAACGGGTAAGTAAGCTTTTAAAATGACACCTTCAGAAGGATAATCAGAAGGGTTAAGCTGATAGATTTCGCCAAATACGGATTGACGCTCTTTAGAGAGGTCATCTACATCCTCAATCACAACTCCGCTAGCTCCCGCCTCATGTAAAATATTCGATACTGGTTCAACAGCTTCCTGAGTAGTGTGGATGCTAATCTCTGACCATTTCATCATATCAACTCCGTTAGTTAGTTTGGCTTTTAGAACATATTTATAGGTTATTACTCTGTTGCCCTTGTGAGTGGTTGATTTCCACTCCATGTGGCTCGCTTTCCGCGGGGCAGGCGGTGAGCCCTTTGCCGCTTTGCACCGTTAAAGGTCTCACCTGACCGCCAGTCCCGCAGGAGTCTCGCCACCTTCCGTTACAATCAACATTCAATGAAGTTCAAATGAACAATCTTTAGATAGAACACTGAGTTCATTCATGTATTCCAAAATCAGAGATGAATTGCAAGCTGTGTTTTACTCGCCTTTAAATGCGCGTTTTACTTTGTCGAAGAAACCATCTTGTTGTTCATCTGGCATGCTTCCGCTGATTTCTGAGAAGTCGCGAAGAAGCTGTTTTTGTTTTTCCGTTAGGTTTTTCGGTGTTATGACTTTGATTTGGATATGCTGGTCACCTTGACCTCTTCCATGAACGTTTTTAACACCTTTTCCTCTTAAACGGAAATGTGTTCCTGTCTGTGTCCCTGCTGGAATCTTCAGCTTAACTTTGCCGTACAATGTTGGAACTTCAATCTCATCACCAAGTGCTGCTTGTGAGAACGTTAACGGCATCTCACAAAGGATATCATCTCCATCACGCTCAAAAAACTCATGATCTGCTACTTGGAAGACCACGTAAAGATCACCTGCAGGACCGCCGTTCGCCCCTGCCTCACCGTGCCCAGACATGCGAATCTGCTGTCCGTTATCGACACCAGCTGGCACTTTAACAGAAAGCTTCTTGTTCTTGCGTACTTTCCCATTTCCATGACACGTCTTACATTTTTCTTTTATGATCTTACCTTTTCCACTACAGTGGTTACATACTCGGCGATTTACAATACGGCCGAACGGTGTATTCTGCTCAACATTCAGCTGACCGCTTCCGTTACAATGCGAACATGTTTCAGGTTTTGTTCCAGGTTTAGCACCGGAACCATGACAAGTTTCACATGATTCTTCTGTAGGAATCTGTATTTCAGTTTCTTTTCCGAAGACCGCCTCTTCAAAAGATAGTCTAAGCCCATACTGAAGATCGTTTCCTTGACGCGGACCGTTTGGATTTCTTCGTCCTCCGCCTCCACCAAAGAACATATCAAAAATGTCGCCAAAGCCATCAAAGCCTGCTCCGCCGCCACCGAATCCTTGGTTAGGATCTGTATGACCAAATTGATCATAATGAGCTTTCTTTTGAGGATCACTCAATGTTTCATATGCATCTTTTACTTCTTTAAATTTATTTTCCGCATCTGCCTCTTTATTAACATCTGGGTGATACTTTCTGGCAAGTTTACGGTATGCTTTTTTCACCTCATCGTTTGAGGCATTTTTATCTAATCCAAGTACTTCGTAATAATCTCGTTTACTCATATAGGACACTCCCGAATTCTCACATAAAAGTTATCTTACCATTGAATACCACCTGACTCAAGACGAAAACTGCAAAGGTTTTGTTACGGTCTTAAGCCCAATGAACTCATCGCCAACTCAGAAAAAAAGTCAAAGTCAAGATGACCTGACTTTGACTTTTATCTGCTAAGTGTTACTTTTTGTCGTCGTTTACTTCTTCATAATCAGCGTCAACGATGTTGTCATCGTTCTTTGTTGATTGTCCTTCTGCATCGCCTTGCTGAGCTTGAGCTTGTTGAGCCGCTTGCTCATAAAGTTTTACAGAAAGTTGTTGAACGATTTCGCTCAAAGCTTCTTTTTCTTTCTTAATCGCTTCGATATCGTCACCTTCAAGAGCCTTTTTCAAGCTCTCTTTCGCTTCTTCAGCTTTTTTCACTTCAGCTTCGTCTACTTTACCTTCAAGGTCTTTCAACGTCTTATCTACTGTGAACACGAGCTGATCCGCTTCGTTTCTAGTGTCGATCTCTTCACGTTTCTTCTTATCTGCTTCTGCATTTTCTTCAGCGTCTTTAACCATGCGATCGATCTCTTCATCAGAAAGTCCTGTAGAAGATTTAATCGTGATGGATTGCTCTTTGTTCGTTCCTAAATCTTTTGCACGTACGTTTACGATACCGTTCGCATCGATGTCAAAGCTTACTTCAATTTGAGGCACTCCACGTGGTGCTGGAGGGATCTCAGATAACTGGAATCTTCCAAGCGTTTTATTGTGTGCTGCCATCTCACGCTCTCCTTGAAGAACATGTATATCAACAGATGTTTGGTTATCAGCAGCCGTTGAAAATACTTGAGATTTTGAAGTTGGAATCGTCGTGTTACGATCGATCAATCGAGTAAACACGCCACCCATCGTTTCAATTCCTAATGAAAGTGGTGTTACATCAAGAAGAACAACATCTTTCACATCTCCAGCAAGTACTCCACCTTGAATTGCAGCACCAAGTGCAACAACTTCGTCAGGGTTTACTCCTTTATGCGGCTCTTTACCAGTAAATTTCTTGATTGCTTCTTGTACAGCTGGGATACGAGTCGATCCACCTACAAGAATAACTTTATCAAGGTCAGATGGTGACATGCCAGCATCATTAAGAGCTTGACGAGTAGGTCCCATCGTGCGTTCAACTAAGTCTGAAGAAAGATCTTCAAATTTTGCACGTGATAAGTTTAGCTCTAAGTGCTTAGGTCCAGAAGCATCAGCTGTGATGAACGGTAATGAGATCTGTGTAGATGTTACACCAGAAAGGTCTTTCTTCGCTTTCTCTGCAGCATCTTTTAGGCGTTGTAGTGCCATCTTATCTTGAGAAAGATCGATACCGTTCTCTTTCTTAAATTCGCTTACTAGATAGTCGATGATTACTTGGTCAAAGTCATCTCCACCAAGCTTGTTATCACCAGATGTTGCTTTTACTTCGAAGAACCCATCACCTAGTTCAAGGATAGATACGTCAAACGTACCGCCACCAAGGTCAAATACTAAAATTGTTTGGTCTTCATCCTTTTCAAGTCCGTAAGCCAATGCAGCTGCTGTTGGCTCGTTCACAATACGCTCAACTTGAAGTCCAGCAATCTGTCCAGCATCTTTCGTAGCTTGACGCTGTGCATCATTGAAATAAGCCGGAACTGTAATTACCGCTCTTTCAACTTTTTCTCCAAGATAGTCTTCAGCATGAGACTTTAATTTTTGCAAGATGATCGCAGAGATCTCTTGTGGTGTATAGTCTTTACCTTCAACTGTTTCTTTGTGATCTGTTCCGATGTAACGTTTGATCGACATGATCGTGTTCGGGTTCGTTACAGCTTGGCGTTTAGCAACTTCACCAACAGAACGGTCTCCATCTTTGAACGCTACAACAGATGGTGTCGTACGGTTACCTTCCGGGTTTGGAATTACTACCGCTTCTCCACCTTCCATAACAGCTACACAAGAGTTTGTTGTACCTAAGTCAATACCGATGATTTTACTCATGTTTTTTCCCTCCATCATTCATATGTAGTTTTATCTACGCGTTTACTTTAACCATTGCTGGTCGAATAACTCGATCTTTTAACATATAACCTTTTTGCAGTTCCTCAATAACTGTATTAGACTCTGCTTCAGAATCCTCCACTTGCATAACGGCTTGATGCAGGTTGGGGTCAAATGTTTGACCGACTGACGGAATTTCTGTCAGTCCTTCTTGTTTCAATGCATCTGCTAGTTGACGATAAACCATTTCCATTCCTTGGATAAGGGTTTTGGTCTGTTCGTTTGTAGCTTCTGTCTTCAAAGCACGCTCAAAGTTATCGAGTGCAGGCAATAACTGTTCAAGAAGACTTTGAGATTTATATTTAAGGCTAGCTGCCTGTTCTTCTCTCGATCTGCGGCGGAAATTATCATAATCCGCTTGAAGGCGAAGATTCTTCTGGCTGGCTTCCTCAAGCTTTGCTTCTAGCTCTAAAATACGTTGCTGCTCTTCAGTTAGAGGTTCTTCTGTAGTAGATTCCACTTCTTCAACAACGATTTCTTCAGTTTCTGTTACTTCTTCATTCACATCAGTTTTTGATTGATCTTGAGTGATGTCCTCTTTGTTCATGCTTTCACCTCCCTAAAGTAATCCACTAATTTGAAAAATCGTTTAATCGGTTCGTCATTTCCTTTGATAATGAATCTAGTAAAGAGATGACCTTTTGATATTCCATTCTAGTTGGACCGATTAATGAGATCGTACCTATATGTTTACCATGCATCGTGTAAGAGGCATTGATCACACTGCAGTTTTTCATCGCTTCATGCTCATTTTCTGTTCCGATCCTTATGGTAAGCCCTTTTTCTGTAGATGACACGAGCTTTTCCATTAAATCACGCGTTTCTAAAAAATCTAGAAGCGGTCTAACTTTATCTAAATCTCTAAATTCCGGCTGAGAAAGCATATTTGTCTTCCCGCCGTAAAAAAGTTTTTCCTTCTTGCTCCATAGAAGAAGCTGATCTAAAAAAACACCCATGTTCTGATAATCTTTAAGGTGCTTTTTAAACACCGCCGAAAGTTCTTTTTGTATACGTGTGTTCAATTCTATTAATCGAACACCCGCGAGTCTTTCGTTTAGAATATTCACGAGCTTTTCTAATTCTGAAGGTTCAATCGTATCAGGCAGCACGATCTGTCTGTTCTCAACATGCCCCGTGTTCGTCACAAAGATCGCAACTGCCACTTGGGAAGAGATCGGAATGATCTGCATGTGCTTTAACTTCATATCTAATGCGTTAGGTCCTAACACAACAGATGTATAGTTTGTCAGATCTGATAGAATCTTAGCTGATTGATCAAATAATGCCTCTGCTTCCTGGACCTTTTCTGTAAACAGAAGTTCTGAATGATCAATCTCTCTTTCTTTCATAGAAAGAGAAGGAAGCAGGTGGTCCACGTAAAATCGATATCCTTTTTCAGATGGTATTCTACCAGATGATGTATGGGTTTTCTCTAGAAATCCAAGATCCTCCAAGTCCGCAAGTTCGTTTCGAATCGTTGCTGGACTGTAGGTAATGTCCTCTCGTTTAGAGATCGTACGGGAACCTACAGGCTCAACATGCTTAATATAGTCATCTATTAAAACACGAAGAATAAAGAGTTGTCGTTCCGTTAACATACCATCACCCCACTTGTTAGCACTCTTGAAGAGCGAGTGCTAAATCTATAATATAAGTTACCAAAAGGTACTCTCCGTTGTCAATCTAAAACTACACCAATAAATTCTTGGAAGACTTCGTTGCCTAAAGGTCTCCCATCCTTTGTTAACACGAGAGAGTCTTCTCTCTGTTCTAGCCAACCTTTTTGAATGAGTCTTTGAATAGGTTCTTTATAGATATCAAACATGGATCTGCCATATCGATTCATAAAAGTCGCATCAGAAACACCTTCCCCTTTACGAAGTCCCATGAACATTTCTTCTTCCATCTTTTCAGATAGTGGAACATGATGTTCTTCGATATATGGAAAACCATGTTCCTCTACCAAATTCATATATTGTTTTAGTGGACCTGCGTTTCTTCTTCTTGTTCCTTCTACGTAACTATGAGCTCCAGCACCTATGCCAAAATATTCGTTATTGTTCCAGTATTGGAGATTATGCTTGCTCTCAAACCCCGGAATTGCAAAATTGCTGATCTCATATTGTTTGAATCCTTTTTTATCAAGAGCCTCGATTAAATACTCATACATTTCAGCTTCAAGCTCTTGTTCCGGAAGAACCAACTTGCCTTTTTGAGCCAAGTTATAAAAAACGGTTTTCTTTTCAATCTGCAGCGAATAAGAAGAAATGTGAGGAACATCTAATGCTAATGCTTCATCTACCGATTCCTTAAACATATCCATCGTTTGGCCTGGTAGCCCAAACATGAGATCGATCGACATGTTATCAATACCTGCTTTTTTTGCTTCTGCAACTGTGGAATAGATATCTTCTTTGGTGTGTGTTCTTCCTAATTTTTTTAACAAAGAAGACTGAAAAGCTTGAACGCCAACACTTAGCCTGTTAACTCCATTCGCTTTTAACACGGCGATCTTTTCTTTAGTTGTCTGCTCTGGGTTCGCTTCAACCGTGAATTCTTTTAGGAACCTGTTACCAAGCACTTCATTCACATCACTCAAAAACGTTTGCAGCTGTACTTCGCTCAAAGAGGTTGGTGTTCCACCACCTACGAAGATGGTTTCCATCTCATAATCCTTGAACCTCGTCGTTGTATTGACCATTTCTTTTTTCATAGATTGTAAATATTCATCCACTGGCTGCTGATGAATAAATATCTTGTTAAAATCACAATAATGACAAATTTGTACACAGAATGGAATATGCAGATATGCAGCTTTAAGCAAGATGTTCACCGCCTTTTTAACTCATAAATTAGGAAAGACCGCTAGAATTGCCTTCGCGGTCTTAAGTTGCTCTTTATTTGTTGTTATTTGTATCATCCATACGAAGAACAGCCATGAACGCTTCTTGAGGAACGTCTACTCTACCGATCGTCTTCATACGCTTCTTACCTTCTTTTTGCTTATCTAAAAGCTTACGCTTACGTGAGATGTCTCCACCGTAACATTTAGCTAAAACGTTCTTACGTAATGCTTTAATGTTTGAACGTGCCACAATCTTTTGTCCGATTGCCGCTTGGATCGGCACTTCGAACTGCTGACGAGGAATAAGCTCTTTCAACTTTTCAACGACTACCTTTCCACGCTCATATGCAAAATCTTTATGAACGATTACCGATAATGCGTCGATTTTCTCATTGTTCAGCAATATTTCCATTTTAACCAGTTTAGATGGCTTATAACCAATCAGTTCGTAATCTAGAGATGCGTATCCCTTCGTGCTTGATTTTAACTGATCAAAGAAATCATACACGATCTCAGAAAGAGGAATCTCATAAAGAACATTTACGCGGTTGTTTTCTAAATAATCCATCGTCATGAAGATTCCGCGTTTCTTTTGACAGATCTCCATAATCGTACCAACATAATCGTTCGGTGTCATGATAGATGCTTTAACATACGGTTCTTCAACAACTGAAATCTTCTGTGCTTCTGGCATGTTCGCTGGGTTATCAACAACGATCTTTTCTCCATCCGTCATCGTAACATTGTAGATAACACTCGGAGCTGTCGCGATCAAGTCGATATTGAACTCTCGCTCGATACGCTCTTGAATGATCTCCATGTGAAGAAGGCCTAAGAATCCGCAACGGAAACCAAAACCAAGCGCTTGAGAGGTTTCAGGCTCATATTGAAGAGCAGAATCATTTAACACTAATCGTTCTAACGCTTCACGAAGATCGTTATATTTCGCTGTGTCTACTGGATATAAACCGCAGTATACCATTGGGTTCATCTTTCTATAACCAGGTAGAGGTTCAGATGCGCCTTTTACTGCACTCGTTATCGTATCACCGACTTGTGTGTCTCCAACATTTTTGATCGAAGCTGTTAAGAAACCTACATCTCCAACCGTTAAGAAGTCTTTTTGTACGGCTTTTGGAGTAAACACCCCAAGTTCAAGTACTTCGAACTCTTTACCTGTGGCCATCATCTTAATCTTATCGCCGACCTTAACCGTTCCTTCTGCCACACGAATATACGTAACGACACCTCGATAAGGATCATAAAGAGAGTCGAAGATAAGCGCTTTAAGCGGTCCTTCTGGATCCCCAGGTGGTGCCGGTACTTTTGCTACGATCTGTTCTAGAATATCTTGAATACCAATACCTGCTTTTGCTGAAGCAAGTACTGCCTCTGAAGCATCCAACCCGATAACATCCTCGATCTCCTGGCGCACTCGTTCTGGCTCAGCACTCGGAAGATCGATCTTGTTGATAACCGGTAGGATCTCTAGGTCGTTCTCTAATGCCAGATACACGTTCGCAAGCGTCTGTGCTTCAATTCCTTGAGCAGCATCTACTATAAGCAATGCTCCCTCGCAGGCTGCTAAGCTTCTAGACACTTCGTATGTAAAATCGACGTGTCCTGGGGTATCAATCAAGTGGAACGTATAAATTTCACCGTCTTTAGCTTTATATTGCAGCTGAACAGCATTTAATTTAATCGTAATCCCACGTTCTCGTTCAAGATCCATCGAGTCTAACAGCTGCTCTTTCATCTCACGCTGTGTTAGTGCACTCGTTTCTTCCAAAATTCTGTCCGCTAAAGTGGATTTTCCATGGTCAATGTGAGCAATTATGGAGAAATTCCTGATTTTAGCTTGTCTTTTTAATTTTTCTTCTCTGTTCATTATACGTTCACTCCTACAATTTTAGGAAAAGTCACTAGCTTTGATTATAGCAATACAAAGTATCTGTTTCAATCACAACCTAAAAAATAGGGTGAAACTATGTATTATGTTAGCAGTAACTTCTTTACTAGATTTTCGTTCTGTTCATGTTATTCATTTTTTAAATTAATGCGTTCTTAATTTGTTGGCTGAATGTCACCTAAATAAAAAGAACCACTAAAGGAGGATATCCCTTATGGTTCTAGGGTGAAAATACAGCTAACATCTCACTAATAATAACACCAAATATAGAGATCATGACACCAAAAGCTGAAGAGATCCAAGATGTAAGTCTTTGTCCAAGTGCTGAAAATACATTGAACGAATCAATTTTACTTAACTTTTCTTGTTTCGTCTTGATGTCATGACTTGTAATTGAAGCAGGGCTCTTTTCCGTTTCCTCTTGTTTGATCCCAGGACTGGAGCTTGACTCAACACTTTCTTGTGAAGAGCCATTTAGCTCATCCATCTCAACCTGAGCTTTTTGAATACCAAATAAAACCCCAAATAAAAGAACAGTTACTAGTCCGAAACACTTTAACATAAATTTTGTCATGATCATTCCTCCACGCGGGGATATACGATTTAAATTTATGCACAAGCTTGTCCAAACATGACTACAGTTTAATGTGTGTAAGAAGAAGTATTTCCTTGATCGATGCCGCCATGAAGTGCTGTGTTCAAACCGTTCGCCAAAACATTAGCCATATCTTCAATAAACACATCCACCTCTTTCGGTGTAACCATCAAGTTATGTCCGATAGGAGCTAGAACTTCTCGGATCAATCGCAGCTTTTCATCTTCTTCTAAGACACCAACGATTCCTAAGAACGATTTACGATGACCCTCGTCAGGTAGATCATCATCTGTAAGGACTTTCTTTTCCCCGAACGTCATACCCGCTGGTAAAAGTGATTTAGAAGGTTTATCCTTCTCATTCATCTCACGTCCAAAGTGCTTTAGAATAAAATCAATCGTATCACTGGTAATCGTAGCCGCATCAACGACCGTAGGGATCCCGATAGAGATAACTGGAATCCCTAACGTTTCTTTACTAAGTTCTTTACGCTTGTTTCCAACCCCTGATCCCGGATGGATACCTGTATTTGAAACTTGAATGGTAGCATTCACCCTTTCGATCGAACGAGATGCTAAAGCGTCAATCGCTATAACGAAATCTGGATTCGCCTTTTTCACGATGCCATCGATGATATCACTCGTCTCTATCCCTGTAATGCCCATAACTCCTGGTGAAATCGCACATACTGGCCGAAACCCTTCTTCAACATTTTCAGGAGCTAACTCAAACAGATGCTTTGTGATGGTCAAATTCTCAACAACCAATGGACCAAGAGAATCAGGAGTTACATTCCAATTACCTAACCCTACAACGAGACAAGTATCATCCTGCTTGATGCCTTGTTCTTTTAAGAAACGATTAAAATCATGTGCAAAAACTTCTTGCACGCGTTCTTGAAGCTTTGAATCTTTTTCACGAATACCTTGAACCTCAAAAGTGACATACACACCCGCTTTTTTCCCGGTAGTCTCCGCTCCCTTTTCATCGATCTCTACTCTAACAATCTTAATTCCATCTCTATCTTTTTCATGTATAATGACACCTTCAAGCGTGCTTTTATTTACAACCTCATCTTCTTTTAGCAGCATATCGTGCGCTTCTATAGCCAGATCTGTTCGAACTGAATAGGCTGACAGGTCCAAATCCTTACCCATAATCTACCACCTTCCTTTGTATTATTTTTGCCGCAACTCTTCCTTTTCATTCTTGTATTGCATTTAGGGGGCGATTTTGATAGAATACTTTGTGTCCTATTTTTTGCAACGGAAAGTAATTTTGTTGCTCATGGTTCATTTAGGGAGGTGAATGGATTGGCTAATATTAAATCAGCGATTAAACGTGTAAAAACTAACGAAAAGCGTCGTGCACACAACGCTTCACTAAAGTCTGGCATGCGTACTGCTATCAAAAACTTTGAAGCACTTGCAGCTTCAAACAATGCAGAAGGTGCTCAAGCAGCTTTTGTTACTGCTTCTAAGAAGATTGACAAAGCAGCAAACAAAGGACTTATCCACAAAAATGCAGCTTCTCGCCAAAAGTCTCGTCTTGCTAAGGCTTTAAACGGTGTTAACGCATAAATTGAAGGATGAAACCCGAAAAACGGCCTTACACCAATAGGTCGTTTTTTTATTTTGCTCAATTATTTATAAAAGCCAGCTCATCTGCTTAAGATGAGCTGGCTTTTATTATGTCTGTACATCGACCTGTTACATTTATAAAGTTTATTTATGCTCCACTTATACCTCACAGGGTATTCAAAGCATGTATTAATTCTAGAAATTCAGGCGTTTATACGGCGTGTTTTATGATATTCCAGCGAGTTTAGAGCTTAATTCGACGAGTCGTCATAACTCGACAAATATACAGCTGTTTATACCCTCACCCTCTACACACAAAGTATTCTAAAGTTTTTTTTATTCATAAAAAACCCCTTTTCAACGTATGAAAAGAGGTTTGACTTAGAGTTATGAGTCTTGAGAGAGTTTAACAATTTCCAACTCCAGCAAAAGCGTTTTGTCCATTTGGCCGGTTTTTAATTTATAATCTGTTTCTGCAAATTCATTTAGACAGTTCCTAAGAAAAACTTCATGAAATCGATTTGCATGTTTTGCAGCAAGTTTTACTGCGTAAGGATGCAATTTTAGAGAAGAAGCGATTTGCTTTTCTCCGTACCCTTTCTTCTGCAACTCTTTTACGCCATTAATCATTCGAAATTGTCTCGTGATCAAAGCGTGGATCTGAATCGGCTCTTGATTTTGCTTCATAAGATCATAGAAACTTCTTAGGGCGAATTCTGTTCTTTTATGCACTACATGATCAACTAATGCAAAGACATCATCCTCAAGAGTTCTTGCTACTAGTGAATCCACGGTTTCCTTTGTAATAACTCCATTTCCACCTACAAAGAGAGCCATTTTTTCCATTTCTTTTGCCAATACTGCCATGCGTGTACCTAGCCTTGAAAGAAGCAATTGAATCGCTTCTCCATCGATCGATACCTCTAGATTCGAAGCTTCTTTTTGAAGCCATTTTTCAGCAGTATCGTTACTTAGTTCGGAAACCTGAATCAATTCAGATTGTGTTTTAACCAATTTTACTATTTTCTTACGTTCATCTAATTTTTCATGGGGAACTACGATAACTAACGTTGTATAATCTGCCGGATTTTGTATGTACTGTTCAAATACTTTGAATTCATGTTCGATCTTTGATTTATCTTTAGCAGCTGTTAAGAACGCTGCATTTTTTATAACGACGACGCGGCGATCTCCCAAAAAGGGCATCGTCTCTGCGTCTTCAATAATCTCTTGAATTGAGGTTTCATCCAGATTATGTACACTTAAGTTAAAGTCCTTTTCGTCGGGAGACAAAAGTCCAGATATAGTTTGTATCGCTTCTTCTGCTAGATAAATTTCTGTGCCCCAAATCAGATAGATCGGGGATGATTCATCGTTTTTAATCTTCTTTTTTAATGTTTCTACTGTGAGCACCTTTTTCACCTCTATCTCTTATCCTATGAGGAACTTAGTGCATTTGCAAGCAAAAGAAGGAACAGCGCATATGTCTGTTCCTTCATTTATGATAAACACTAACACCAAAACGATATAATCGTTTAAGGCTAGCTTTAATAGGATATCCTATGCATTTTAAGAATATTGGTGACAACGAATCTCATCTTTGGTAAGTTTTAGATAAAACACGTAAAAGAAAGCATTTTCAGTATGGATTTTTTAAAAATGATAACGTATACTAAGGATGGATTAGGAGGGTTGTCACATGAATCATTTCGAAAAAGATGTACAGAGTAAGCGTAACGACCTTATTGATTCCGGTATGGGGTTCGTTGTATCGTTTGGATTTTTTACGGTAATCTTCGCTATCGGGGTCATTCTAAAAGCAATCGCATAATACATAAAAAAGACCGAATTTATTCGGTCCTTTTTTATTTTGCTGTTTTAACTTTTAACCTCTTTTTGTCTACCACAATTGAAACATCCCCATGTTCATCTGTACGATAAATAACAATACCTCTATCTCGTAATCTTTTCAAAACATCTAGTGCTGGATGGCCATATAAATTATTCTCGCCGGCTGAGATAATTCCATAACCGGGTGAGACGCTATCTAAGAAAGAAACGGTTGAAGATGTTCCACTTCCGTGGTGACCAACTTTAAGAACATCAGTTTTTATATGTGGAAAACTGTTCGTGATCTCAGTTTCAGCTTCAGCTTCAATATCACCCGTTAGTAAAAACGTACGATCGTAGATCTTAAGCCAAAGAACGATAGAATTATTATTTGAGGTACTTTCTTTAGACCCTGGATGCAGAACGAAAAAATGGGAGTGAGTTGGTTCCCATTGCATACCTTTACCTAACTTCACCACATGTATGTTTTTCTTGGTTGCTTTAGTTTCAATCAGCGTCTCAAGGTTATTGCCTTTTCGATTATTAGGCAAAAAAACATGGCTCACTTTTATATTTTCAAGCAAAAACTCTCCTCCCCCAGCATGATCCGCATCTCCATGAGTAATGATTAATCCATCTACATGCCGAATTCCTTTCGCTTTTATGAAAGGAAGTACGACTTCTTTTGTAACGTCATATTCTTCTTCTCTTTTTTCCCAATCTTTTTGATTGAATGAGACTGTACCACCAGTATCAATCATATAGACCGCTTTTCTAAAAGGCAATTCCACAAGAATACTATCTCCTTGTCCTACATTTATAAAAGATACCGTTGCTTTTGGGTTGGCATAAGGCAGTCCCCAATGGATGAAGCAAGCAGTTAGAAATGGCACTATATACATTATGTGAATACGTTTAGTAACTTCCCATCTATAAAGAAAAAATAAGATCCCCGCAAAATAAAGGATAAATAGCCATTCTACCGGTCTTCCTAAAACAACTGTCATTTTGAGAAATTGCGCTTTTTCCATAAACACGACAGAAAAATAAAATATAAATTCAATAATCTCTTTAACGATTACAATCACTTTTGGAGCAAATATAGCAAGAAGCAGGCTAATAAAAGAAATGGGAAACAGCAGCATTGATACAAAAGGGATGTATAACACATTAAAGGGAATCGACAATAAGGAAAATTCAAAGAAGTGATACAGGATGATCGGAAAAGAGTATATGGAACAGATAAAGGAAGTGATAATCAGTAATCTGAGAGGTGACGCGTTTTTGAGAACGTAAATAGAAGTGATCAATACGAAGGTCATTAAAAACGAAAGTTGAAACCCAAGTTCAAAAGCAAAGGAAGGATTGAAGCTTAGCATCCCTATGCATACAGCGGACAACAGTGTCACAGGGTGCACTTTTCTTCTTAACATCATGACGAGTATCACAATGATCCCCATCATACCAGCTCGTATGATTGAACTCTCTGCTCCCGTTAGAACAATGTAGATCGGCAAAAAAAGAATGATAAACCCATAAGCTATCTCTTTAATAACACCTATCCGAACAAGGATTAAGTATAAAAAGTAAGTAACAATCCCAACATTAAATCCCGATACCGCCAATAGATGGGTCAGTCCTAAACCTTGATAATAGTGAAGTGTTTCCGGTTCAATTCCGTCTCTGTATCCAAAGAGCAGAGCATTCATCAAACCAGCTGTGTTATTGGAAAAATGACTTTCTAGTTCATTAATATTCTTACTTCTCCAAGCTTTTATGTAATCATGAACACTTAATTTACTTGACTTCCCACAGTGATCCACACCAAATTCAATCGTTTTTAGAGTCCAAAAGATATCTTTGTTCTTTAAATACTCATGATAATCCATTCCATAAAAATGACTTCTTTTTCGGGGTTCCTCGAGTTTTCCTTTTAAAACGCATGACAAATTCAAGCTTAATTTTTTCAGCTGTTCTTGTTCGGCTGCGGATTTTATTTTATGGTAAACAATAATTGTTTCATCATTCGTTACAAGTTCAAAGCTCAGTAGGTTACCATCTATTTTGGGGATTGATTTTATTTTGCCTGAAAACTGCAACTGCTCCTGTGGAAGCTTTGAGAAACTATTCGTGTTATCGTAATAAGAATAAACGAAAAAGACTGGGAGAAAAGCGAGGACATAAACTGATTTTATTTTGAGCTGCACTACAATAACGATAACCAGGATAGCCAGTAATACTAACCCGGTTACCGAAGAATGCTGAAATAGCCATATCCCATAGAATGCAGAGCATGCACTCAAGACGGCATATCTAGGGTTCATGCTTTATGAGTAAGAAATGTAGAAGGCAAGAAGTTCATTTCAACTTTTTCAACGATTACTCCTGCTTCTTTAAACTGCTCAATGCTATATGGATGATTTTTATAATCCTGACCATAATAGATTTTTTTAATACCGCTTTGTATGATCGATCTACAACAATGCAGACAAGGGAAGTGGGTAACGTACATTTCAGCACCTTCTGTAGGTACACCAAACTTCGCGCATTGCAATAGTGCGTTCATCTCTGCATGAATCGTCCTCACACAATGTCCATCAATGACATAACAGCCTTCATCAATACAATGAACACCACCTGAGATCGAGCCATTATAACCTCCAGCGATAATTCGTTTATCTCTTACTATTGTTGCCCCTACAGCTAATCTAGTGCATGTACTTCTTAGGGCAAGCAATTGGCTTTGTGCCATATAATATTCGTTCCACGATATTCGCTGCAACGCTAACCGCCTCCTCTATTTCTATAACCCTAGTGTAGTATTCGTCATTTAAAGAATCAATAAAAACCCTTATTCAAAGCTAATTTGATCTTTCCATTGTTCAATGGTCTTTTCTCCGATCCCTCTTACTTCTAATAACTGTTCCAAAGAAGTGAACGGACCATTCTCTTCTCGATAAGAAATAATGCTTTGAGCTTTAGCAGGACCCACACCGTTTAGCGTTTGGAGTACTGTTTCATCTGCAGAGTTGATGTTAATTGCGGTGGTTTTTTCGTCAGCTGGATTTCTTGATGCATTTGCAGGATTCAATTCAAACTTTTCACCTTTCTCAGCAACATATACGATCATTTCATCGGATATTTTTAACGCTTGGTTAACAGAACGAACTTCAGCTCCATCTGTAAAGCCCCCTGCCATCTGTATGGCATGTAACACGCGGTCTCCATCTTTCAACTCGTAAACTCCTGGACGCGTTACACTTCCTTGTACGTCAACCATAATTTCATTCTTTTCTTTATTAATACCCTTATTAATATGCTTAGGCTTGTCGGTGGAAATTGGCGTTTCCGGTTCTATTTGTTTAGGTATTTGTGAGGTATTAGGCATATTTGGTTCACTTTGAAAATAATTCATTAGAGATACAACAATTACAAGGATCAAAAATATGCCACCGCCAAGGAACCAGTTCATATGCTGCTTGTATTTTCCCATCATTTCACCTTCTTAAATAGGCTTGAACTTGCAAAAAACATATTTGATTCACAACGTGCATAAATTTGAACGTAGAGGAAGGAGGTTCAGATATGAAGGTTGGAATTATCGGAACCGGAAATATGGGAAGCGTTCTTGCTTCTTCTTTTATCGAATCTTCAGCCATTCAGCCATCAAGGCTCATGGTAACTAACCGTACACTGTCAAAAGCGGAGAGGCTGCAGAATGCCTATCCAAAAATGAAGGTTGGGAATAATCCTGAAGAGGTTTTTCGTTTCGCTGAGATTGTGTTTATATGTGTGAAACCACACGAGTTTTATTCGTTGCTTTCTAGCAATAAAAATTCTATCTCTAAACATCAACTGCTCGTTTCTATTACGAGTCCTATTTCCTGTGAACAGTTGGAAGATTTGCTAGATTGCAATATTGCAAGAGCTATCCCGAGCATTAATAACCGGGCACTAGCTGGATCATCTCTTGTATCGTTCGGAAAAAGGTGTCACCCTGATTATAAAGAGAAGCTGCTATCTTTGATGAGCTATATTTCTACTCCACTCGTTATCGATGAAAACATCACTAGAATCTCTTCTGATATTGCAAGTTGCGGTCCTGCCTTTATCGGCTATGTTCTACAATGCTTTATTGATTCTGCAGTCGATCAAACCGATATCACAAAAGCACAGGCAACCCAACTCGCAAGCGATATGATCATCGGAATGGGAAAACTACTGGAAAAAGATATCTATACATTACCAACACTCATTCAGAAGGTATGTGTAAAGGGTGGTATCACAGGAGAGGGTATTAAGATTCTGAGTAATGAGGTTGATGAAGTATTCGATCATGTCATTAAGCGTACACACGAAAAATATCATGAAGAATGCGACAAAGTAAGTCAACAGTTTGAAGTGAAAGAAGAACTTAAGTAATTTCTATCGTCATTATAAAACATCTAAAAAAAGAAAGCCGGGATCTAAATCCCGGCTTTCTATAGTTCATCGAACCCGTTTTCATCAGAAACTTTCGTGTATTGTCTCGATTTCTGCTCAAAAAAATCACTTTTTCCTGAATTCACATCAGAATATGCTTTTATCCAAGGAAGCGGATTCTTATTGTAATCTGGATATAGTTTGCTAAAGCCTAATTCGTTCAACCTTTTATTTGTCATGAATTTGATATAAGCTTCTAAATCGGATTCATAAATTCCCTCAAATGAATTTCCAATTATATACTTACTCCATTTGATCTCAAGCTCGGCAGCTCGGTGAAACGTCTCTCTCGCAAACCTCTCCAGCTCTTCATCTCTTAATTGCGGATCATCTTCTATTACAGCCTTGAAAATTTGAGTAAACAGATACACATGCAGCTGCTCATCTCGATTAATATAGTTGATCATCGTTGAAGTTGAAACCATCTTTTGATTTCTGGCTAAATTATAGAAGAAGCTGAATCCAGAATAAAAATTCAATCCTTCCAGAATCACGTCGTAAATAATAGATTTCAAAAAGGATTGAGGAGTAGGATGTTGAAGAAATTCCTGATACCCTTCTACAATGAAATCATTCCTCTCTCTTAGCACCTCATCCGTTTTCCAGTATTCGAATATTTCATCCTGTGTGGACTTTGGTACCAAGGAAGACAACACGTACGAGTAGGACTGATTATGAACGACTTCTTGAAACGATAGAGTGGCCATGAGCGCAGCAAGACTTGAATCTGTTAAATACGCTGCAACCTTGCTCGAATAATCTGTTTGAACACTATCTAAGAACGCCAATAAACCAATAATTTTATTAAAAGTATCTTGCTCTTTTTCACTCAAGTTAACATATTGCTTGCTGTCACTCGACATGTTGATCTCAAACGGGGTCCAAAAATTAGCCAACATGTTTTTATATAAAGGATAAGCCCACTTATATCTCACATCGTCCCAGTTTAATATATTTGAACTCTTACCGTTGATTATTCCTGTAGATCGGTTAGGAGCTTCCACATCATAGATTTTTCTCTCTTTGAGTTGTACAGCCTCTTTAACTTTCACAGCTTTCACATCCTTCTAACTCAATCGACGTAGATCGGGTATAATACGTAGTCTTCAAGCCTTTTTTAAAGCTAAGCATATGAAGGTGTAACAGTTCTTTTGCTTTAATATTGTGATTAACATAGAGATTAAACGAAATGGACTGATCCACATGTCTTTGTCTAGCTGCGTTCTGTTCAATACTCCATGTTTGATCGATTAAGAACGCAGATTTATAAAACCAAGTTGTGTCTGCATTCAAGTCAGGTGCTGTTACAGGTATCTTGTAATTCTTTTTTTCTTCAGAATAGAATTTTTTAAATATCGGATCCACACTCGGCGTTGAATTTGCGATGATCGACGTTGATGAATTCGGTGCAACCGCAATAAGGTACCCATTCCTTAGACCGTGTATATTTACTCTTTCTTTTAAACTCTTCCACTCTTCAGAGAAATAGTTACGCTTAGAAAAGTAGTTTCCGGTTTCCCAATCCGAACCTGAAAATGCCGGATATCTTCCCTTTTCTTTCGCAAGCTCACAACTAGCATTGATTACATGATAATTAATCATTTCATAAAGGTTATCAGCATACCTAACGGCTTCTTCACTTTCCCACTTGATTCCCTCTTTCGCTAAAAGGTGGTGCCATCCAAACGTACCTACACCCACCGCACGATATTTCTTATTCGTAAGTTCTGCTTGAGGTACATCTATACGATTAAGATCAATAACGTTATCAAGCATTCGGATCTGGATATCGATGACTCTTTTTAATACATGATCACTGATTACTTTTGCCAGTGAGAGAGACGATAGATTACAAACAACAAAATCTCCTGGCGTTTTTCTGATAACGATCTCTCCGTTTTCTGCTTCCTCTGACGTGACAACTGTTGCTGACATGTTTTGCATGATTTCTGTGCACAGGTTAGAAGCATAGACCATCCCTTTGTGAGAATTAGGATTTAACCGGTTTACAGTATCTCGATAAAACATGAACGGTGTTCCCGTTTCAAGTTGCGACTTCATGATTCGTTTCATGATTTCAATAGCAGGAACACATTTTTTTGAAATTCTCTCATCTTCTACACAATCTCTATATATCTCTCTAAAGCTTCCTGAACCAACCGTTTCATCATAGAAGTCTTCTAACGAGTAGCCTTTGATCCTTCTTACTTCATGAGGATCGAACAGATACCAATCCTCGCGTTTTTCCACGAGTTCCATGAAAAGATCTGGCAGACACACACCAGTAAATAGGTCATGTGTCCTCATTCGTTCATCACCATTGTTTAACTTTGCATCTAAAAACTCCAAGATATCTTTATGCCAAATATCCAGGTAGACTGCTATCGCCCCTTGCCTCTGTCCAAGCTGATCTACAGAAACGGCCGTGTTATTCAATTGCTTCATCCACGGTATCACACCTGATGAATTTCCTTTGAATCCTTTAATGTCGGAACCTCTAGCCCTAATCTTACCGAGATAGATTCCCAGTCCGCCCCCACCTTTCGAAACAGTCGCAGCATCTGTATTAGAATCAAAGATCCCTCTTAAACTATCGTCGATCGTATCAATAAAACAAGAACTAAGCTGACCATAACTCTTGCCTGCATTCGCTAAAGTCGGGGTGGCAACCGTCATATATAGGTTCGAGAGCGCCCAGTATGCTTCTTCGACTAGTTGAAGTCTATTCGTTGGATTCTCGTCTCTCATTAAAAACAAAGAGATCAACATCCAACGCTCTTGTGGCAATTCATAGATTTCATGGTTGAATCCTTTTGCCAAGTATCGATCAGCAAGCGTTTTAAGTCCGATGTATGTAAAAAGCTTATCTTTAGATGGATCGATCATATGTTCAGCTTTCTCCAAATCTTCCTTAGAGTATGCTGATAGAATGGTATCATCATAGATATTCAAACTTACTAACTTAGAGATTAAGCCATAAAGATTCGTATATGGACGTTTTCCTTCTTCAGCACGATTGATCATCACTTCTTCATATAATTGCCTTAAATAGATCTCTGAAGCTACAAACGTCCACTGCGGGTTCTCTGCATTTAATCCATTTAATGCCTCCATGATCAACTGTCTATAAAGTGAGCTGGGTTCTCCTGTATGACTTTCCAAATTCTCCGCATTTTTTAAAAAGCTTTCAGCTTGTATGTTCGGGAAATTTTTGACACAACTCCTCAACCACTCCCCGAGTAAAGAGTTTTCAGTTGTCAATTTCATAGTTAATACACTCCTTCGTCATAATAAAAACCCTCTTCCATCAGGAAGAGGGTGAAAGAATCACGTGTATTTTGCCAGACAATCGCCCGCATTAAACAGCCGCTGTTCTTTCTCCCAATCCCCGAGGAAAAGAAAATAGGAGTCTTCAGGCAGGTCTACTGGCTTTTGCTTCTTCCTACTTTGGGCCTTCCCATACAGCAGTCATTATAAATAACTAATCTGTACAGTGGCTATTCCATTTCGTCCACAATTACAGTTGCGGGGACAGCTTCGGCATTGCACCGAATTCCCTTTTAAGCCGGATAATCCGGCACCTGAATTCTCCATATATAGGTTTGTACTATATACTTTGACACTAAATATAGTGAATGTCAATAAATTATCTATCGTTTATTGCGCGACATATCCACCGTCGATCACAATCGCTTGCCCAGTAACACCTTTTGCATTTTCACTTGAAAGAAAGAGTGTATAATCTGCAATTTCCTGAACATCTAACAATCTTTTTTGAGGCACAAGCGGATAGATCACTTCTTCCAACACTTTTTCTAACTCAACGTTCCTCGTTTTAGCGAGATCTTCTAATTGTCCTCTTACAAGAGGTGTGTCAACATACCCCGGACAAACCGCATTTACCGTTATTCCAAATGGTGCACCTTCTAAGGCAGCCACCTTCGTTAGACCTATAACTCCATGCTTCGCACTGTTGTAAGCAGATTTTCCCGCAAAACCTACCAGCCCATTAATGGACGCCATGTTGATGATGCGTCCGAACCCTTGTTTCTTCATGATAGGAAATACATGTTTTGTTGCAATAAATGGAGCCGTAAGCATTACACTGATCAACTGCTGGAATTTCTCAGTCGGGAATTCTTCAAGTGGAGATACATACTGCAATCCTGCATTGTTGATGAGGACATCAATGCGTCCGAAATATTTCAGTGTTTCGTCCAACGCTGTTATTATATCTTCTTCCTTGGTCACATTACAGCCAAGTCCGATTGCTTCAAGACCATCTTGAGCTAACAGTTGTGCAGATTCCTTTGCCTTCTCATCATTCAAATCACTGATCACAACTTTTGCTCCTTGTTCAGCAAAAGCCTTTGCTAACTGCAAACCGATTCCACTAGCTGCTCCCGTAATAAAAACAACTTTCCCCTCAACAAACGCTCTCATGGAATAATTACTCCTTTATCAGAAAAATGGTTTAAACGATACCAAATCCATAATACAAACCAATGATTACAAACACTGCTACCGTTTTAATGATAGTCATCGCAAAAATATCGATATACGCTTGTTTATGAGTCAAACCTGTAACGGCTAACAAAGTAATAACAGCACCGTTATGAGGGAGTGTATCCATTCCACCACTCGCCATTGAAGCAACACGGTGAAGTACTTCTGTATCGATTCCTAGTTTATCTGCTTGTGCGATATACGTTTCACTCATGGTCGCGAGTGCTATACTCATCCCGCCAGACGCCGATCCAGTAATACCTGCTAACGTTGTAGTCGTAACCGCTTCATTGATCAACGGGTCTTTAATCGTATTCGACATCGCCGAGTTGACTGCAGTAAAGCCAGGAAGTGCTGCAATTACACCACCAAATCCATACTCTGATGCTGTATTTAATGTTGCAAGTAACGCTCCGCCTATTGATAGATTAATTCCTTTATTAAAATTGTTTTTAATTCTCTTGAAAGAGAACAATAGAACGGTCACGATACCAATGATCAAAGCTCCTTCAACTGCCCATACAGCAGCAAGTGTTGGAATCTGAATTTCAGGCACGTTCTTCATACCAATAGCAGAAAAATCAAACGTCTTACCGTAATACTGTGGAATTAGGACGGTGAACCATTTATTGAACACTCCTACTAGAATAAGCGGAAGAATCGCTATAAAAGCATTTGGAAGATTTTCAGAATCCAGCTTTTCAGGCTCATTCGTATGACCTGTTCCATATCCTTCACCTTTTGCCGCCGCTTGTCTACGTCTCCACTCAAGGTAGATCATACCTATGATGAAAACAAACATTCCTCCGATAAATCCGAGCCATGGTGCAGCCCATGTTGTTGTTCCGAAGAAAGATGTAGGAATTATATTTTGAATCTGAGGGCTACCTGGAAAAGCATCCATCGTAAACGTAAAAGCACCTAACGCAATCGTACCTGGTATGAGTCTTTTAGGAATATCAGCAAGTTTAAAAAGTTCAGATGCAAACGGGTAGAGTGCAAAAGCAACAACAAATAATGACACCCCGCCATAAGTTAAAATTGCCCCTACAAGTACGATTGCAAGCATCGCTCTGGCAGGTCCGATCAGTTTGATAACAAACTGAGTGATTGATTTTGCAAAGCCTGACATTTCGATAACTTTCCCGAATATCGCTCCTAGTAAGAAGACCGGGAAATAGAGTTTGATGAAACCTACCATCTTCTCCATAAATACTCCAGAGAAGAAAGGCAATACGTGACCAGGTTCAGTAAGCAATACAGCAAACAATGCAGCGATCGGCGCGAATAAAATAACGCTGAATCCTCTGTAAGCTACGAACATTAAAAAGAATAAAGCTAATAAAATAATAATAATGTCCATTTTCAAGTTCCCCCATTCTATCAATTTAACGTTTTTGAAGCGCTTTCATTTTTTTAGCATCATCACCTTTCCAAATCTGTTACACCCTGTAGTTTATTTGCAAGTTTCATGCCAACAACGGAAAGTATATGTTATGAGCTAGAAATTTCAGATTTTCCGGAAAAACGGAAAACAGAAAGCTGCTTCATAGATAATGCGACTATTGAAAGACTACATAAACCGAATTGGACTTGGGTAGTCAGATATAATTAATAAAATGAAGCATTCCGAAAAAACGGAAGCTCTTTCCGGTTTTTCGGAAACCCAGAGTGCACTATCGGATGTTATATTTTTTTATCTTATCATATAGGTTTGTCTTTCCGATGCCTAGATGTTTAGCGACGCGCATAATGTCGCCGTTCATCGTCTCCAAGTAATAAGAGATCACATTTTTCTCAGTTTCTTGAACGTGTTCTTTAAGGGTCAGCTGTTTTTTATTAATCCCGAGTTTTTCTTTTAAAAAATCAGGAAAGACATCTAGTGATAATCGGTCACTATGTGTAAGCTGGATGGCTGCTTCTACAAAGTTCTTAAGTTCTCTCGCATTTCCCCGCCAGCTGTAGGCTAAGAATGCTTCTTTAACATCATCATCGATACTTAGAATTCGTTTACCTGTTTCAGCACAGTTCAATCGGATAAAGTTTTCCGCGAGCGGCCAGATATCTTCTTTCCTCTCACGAAGAGGTGGGATTTGAATTTGGAGAACATTTATACGATAGAACAAGTCTTCACGAAATTTATTTTCACTAATTAATGTCTCTAGCGGGCGATTGGTAGCCGCGATTACCCGGACATTTACTTTTTGTGTATGTACTGAACCTATTGGCTCTACTTCCTTTTCTTGCAGAACACGCAGTAGTTTTATTTGCATGCTTTGGGGAAGATCCCCAATTTCGTCCAAGAATAAAGTTCCACCGTCTGCAAGCTGAAACTTCCCTAATTTACCACCCTTCTTTGCTCCAGTAAATGCTCCTTCAGAGTAGCCGAACAGTTCTGATTCAAACAAATGCTCCGGAACCGCTCCACAATTTAGTTTGATGAAGGGCTTTCCACTTCTTTCACTCAATTGATGAATGCTATGAGCCAGTAACTCTTTTCCTGTTCCGCTCTCCCCTCGAATCAACACTGATAGATCTCCACTGGCAATATTCTTCACATGCTTCTTTACTTTTTGGACTTCTCTTGATGTACCTGCAAAATCATTCAATGTATAGGAAGCACCATTAATTTCTTCCCACTCTTTTTTATAAAAATTAAGTTCGTGAAGAAGAGCTTTTATGTGAGAGTTCATCTTTTTCCATTGTTCTGTGTCTCTAAATATGACAGTACCAACAGCTCCTATCACTTTTCCTTCGTTTAGGATAGGAATGCGGTTTGCGATCATGTAGTTGCCTCTAATGAACTGAAGGTCCGCAATCTCAACTTTTCCTTGTAATACGTCTTTGTGCATTCTTGTATTTTCAATTACCTTTGTAACATGCTTTCCTATTACTTCTTTAGGATTTTCGCCAAGAAACTCGCAGTACGTTTTATTCATGTATCGAACGATTCCTTCGTGATCAACAACGACTATCCACTCGTAAGCACTATCGATGATCGTTTCTAGAATGTTGTTCTTGAACAATGGATCTTGATCAAACATATATATATCACCTAATTCTATAGAAAAGTATTAAATCTTAAGTGTAATTGTAACGCTTCCTAATCAAAAAGACAGCACATAGGCTGCCTTCTCATCATTTTATTTTTTTCTCGCAACAAATAAGATCCGTTCACTTTCTTCTGTAGGTTCTATTCCTTTAAAATCTGCGGAGACCTCTAGATGTTCAAAGCCAGATTCTCTTAACCAATTGCAATAGTCCTCGACGAAAAATGTTCTTTGTGTATGCAGTTCATCATATCGTTCGTATCGTTCACCATTCTGCATAAAGAAGGACAGGTCATGTTCTACACTATTTTCAAGCTCACCTTGATAACATTGCCATATGTAAGAGAGCTTTTCATCGTTACTTCCAAATGTTTGTCCAATAAAAATTTCATTGATCTTATGTAAGGAATGCACATCGAAAAGAAGAAGTCCTCCTGTTTTGAGGTGGTTACCTGCTGAAAGAAATGTGCGTTTCACATCTTCTTCTTTCAGAATATAATTCAGTGAGTCACATAATATCGTAACACAATCAAAAACACCTAGTCCTTCTAACTCTCGCATATCTTGCTGAAAAAGGGACAGGTTAACTTTTTCTAATTCAGCTTTCTCTTTTGCAACCATCAACATGTCTGAAGAAAGATCAACACCGGTTACTTCAAATCCTTCTTTTGCAAGTAGGATCGTCATCGATCCCGTTCCACAGCCTACATCTAAAAACCGCTTACCATCTTCCAAATAGTTCGAAGCTGATGTTTTAACAAATTGAAGCCATTCATCGTATGGAGCGTCCTCCATCAACTCATCGTATAGATAGGCAAATCGCTGATAACTCATCTATATGTTTTGTTGTGGGGCAATAATAGCATCTACGTCAATCTTATTTGCGTCTCCCCATAATTTCTCAAGGTTATAATAACTGCGGTCATCACGATGAAATACATGAACAACAATATTTGCTAGATCGATTAAAACCCATCTTGCATGGTCATAGCCTTCCATTCGGCGAATCTGAATTTCATTCTCTAGGGCAACATCTTTCAGTTCTCTCGCTATGGCTTGAACTTGTTTCTCAGAATTACCATGACAGATAACAAAATAATCTGCTACAAGAGAGATTCCTTCCATATCTAACACGGCAATGTTTTCTGCTCTTTTATCATCAGCGGTCTTCACGACCAATTCCATAAGCTCTTTTACGTTCATCCAGTGCACTCCTTCTCTTTTTTTAATTTAATCTCTTGAAGCAATCCGTTATAAGCTTCAAACGTGAGTGGATAGATTTTTTGATTCTGCTTCATTAAAAAAGTGATCGTGTTTTTAACCGCCATCAAACAAGCTTGATCAAGATCACTCTCTGCCATCTCTCTAACACTCTCCACCCCAGGAAACGTACGGTTCGGCTCGATGTAATCTGCTAAAAATATCACTTTTTCAAGCCTAGTCATCGCTCCGTGACCCGTTGTATGGTAATAGATAGCACTTAAAACGTCTCTGTCTGTTACTCCAACTTCTTCTTGAACTAAAAACGCTCCAACTGGTGCATGCAACACTTCGTTTCCATAGTACAACAAGTCTTGGGAAAGTCCTTCAGTTCGTACGATATCTCTCATTTCTTCTTTTGGCCGAAATTTAGCATAATCATGAAAAATTGCTGCTATTTCTGCTTTTTTCAGATCCACTCCAAATTTCTGCGCTAGGGCAAGACTTGTTTCTTCCACTCCTAAAGTATGAATAAAACGGTGCTCTGTAAGCTTTTTTTTCACAATTTCCAGTGCTTTAGTTCGTTCCATAAAGGCGGTGCTCCTTTATATGATTCCAGACCTCATCTGAGACATAGTAACGAATATTCTGACCAGTGCGTGATCGATTACGGATAAACGATGACGAGATCTCGATAATAGGTACTTCTACATGTTTTACCTGATACCTCTCCCAATGTTGGTCAACGGCGTAACCTCTACGACCGACACCTGCAAAATTAATAAGGTTCTTTAACTCATCAATTTCATGCCAACTGCTTAAGGAATGGACCATATCCCCACCCATAATAAAAGTAAATGTAGCTTGTGGATATTTTTCCTTTAGAAGTCGTATCGTATCAATAGTATATGAAGGTCCACTTCTCTCAAATTCAAGTAAAGAAAGGGAAAAATGCTCATTGTTACCAATCGCTTTTCGAACCATATCTATGCGCTCCTCATCGGAGACTTCCATGTCTTTCTCTTTATGAGGAGGGGAAGAGGAAGGCATCCACCACACTTCATCTAGATGCAATTGAGTGAATGCTTCTTGTGCGATAAGCAGATGTCCATTATGTGGTGGATTAAACGTACCTCCAAAAAGTCCTATATGTTTATTCATTACAATGTCACTCCTTATGGGAGTTGGATGCGTTTTTGATTGATCGATTCTTTGTAAAGTACGATTGTGCTTCCGATCACTTGTACTAACTCTGCTTTTGAACCAGAAGAAAGCTGTGACGCTACCATATCTTTATCATCTTCACAGTTTTGAAGCACGCTAACTTTTATTAGTTCTCTTGCTTCGAGTGCTTCGTCAACCTGTTTGACTAAATTTGAATTTACTCCACCTTTTCCAACCTGGAAAATAGGTTGAATGTGGTGTGCCTTTGATCGTAAAAAACGTTTTTGTTTACCTGTAAGCATAGTTACCTCCTAAGTTGTTCCAAAACGACTTGTTTCATTTTATTTGTATCTGGGAAAGTGCCCGTCCACTTTTCAAATGCCATAGCTCCTTGCATAACGAGCATAGATACACCATTATCCGTTGTGGCGCCTCTTTCCTGTGCATCCTTAAGCCATCTTGTGGTTAGCGGATTATACACGATATCAATTACCACTGCGCCTTTCTTTAAAAAGTTAAGTTTCAGTGGAATAGATTCAGTTTGTGGATGCATACCCGCGTTGGTCGTGTTGATTACAATATCAAAAAGAGCAAGATCTTCTTCAGCTCTTTGTAAAGACAAGCCCTTAATACGTTCATCGTTTAAGTCTTTTAACAAAGAATGAAGACGACCTTCTGAACGATTCGCTATCGCCATATAGTTTGGTGCTTCCTTACTTAGTGAATAAGCGATAGATCGTGCAGCACCACCAGCTCCAATCAATAATACGTTTAACTCCGACAATGGCTTTTTGATCATGTCTTTTAAACCTAATAAGAATCCCTTACCGTCTGTGTTATACCCAATAAGTTTTCCATCTTTATTCACGACTGTGTTAACAGCGCCTATCTCTTTTGCTTCCTCATCAACCTCGTCTAAAAGCGGAAGAATGGCTACTTTATGAGGAATGGTAATGTTACATCCTGCATAGTTGCTTTCTTTCAGGAATTTAATAAATTTATCCAATTCATCCGAAGAAACACGTTTTTTTTCATAGGTTCCAGATATACCCGATTCGTTTAATGCCGCTGTTTGCATGATGGGTGATAAGGAATGATCGATTGGATCTCCGATGACAAGTGCTTTAATCATGATGAAAATCTCTCCTTAGATTAAGGATTTTCTTACCGTTACTGCTACACCCTCTGGTGCATAAAATGCGACCTTCGCCCCTGCTTCTGGGAAGGTTACCCAGCCTAGTCCAGAGATCACAATATCTGTTTTGCTTTCCTTTATTACAAATTCATAGCGTTTTAGCTTCGGAAAGTTCTCCGTATCTTCAGGTGGAGCTAACATGTCACCAAGATGTTTCTCATATAGTTCGTCCGCTTTGTCCGTCTTCGTTCGATGGATGTTCAAATGGTTTGAAAAATGGCATACAAATGACTGTTTGCCGCCTTTTATATAATCCATTCTTCCGAGTCCGCCAAAATACAGTGTCTGCAACTCATTCAACTGAAACACCATAGGTTTGATTTCTTTTTTAGGCATGATGATGTTCAATTCTTTTTTAGATACAAAATGCGCCATCTGGTGGTGATTAATGATTCCAGGTGTATCGTACATGTGACTTCTTCCATCAAGTGGAATATCAATTAGATCTAGTGTTGTTCCTGGAAAATGAGAAGTTGTGATTAAATCAGCGGCTTCCTCGCCAAATTGTTTGATCAAACGGTTTATGAAAGTAGATTTCCCTGTATTCGTACAGCCTACAACATATACATCTTTTCCTTGGCGATAATGATCGATAGACTCTGCCAATTCCTCAATACCATAACCTTTTTCAGCAGAGATCAATTTGACATCAATCGGCTTTAAGCCTAACTCTTTCGCTTCCTTCTTCATCCAATGTATAACCTTGTTCGGATTCACTGATCTTGGAAGCAGATCAAGCTTGTTACCGACAAGAAGTATCGGATTGTTTCCTGCATAACGATGAAGTCCCGGTAACCAGCTTCCATTAAAATCAAAGATATCAACGATCTTCACAACTAGTGCATCTTCATCTCCAATACTTGAGACGATTTTACGGTAATCATCATCTGTCAAACTTACGTCATGAATTTCGTTATAGTGTTTTAAACGAAAACAGCGCTGGCAAATAGGCAGCTCTTTCGTTAGTGCTGAAAGAGGTGCGTATCCAAGCGCTTCTTTGTCTTCTGTTTGTATGGTAACTCCACAACCCACACATTTAATTTGTTCCAAACCTATTCCTCCCAATGCAGCATGCCTTTTCTTTTCATCCAAGACAATATGATGCGTTCGATCTTTCTGTTAAACCTTGTCCAAAAACCGTCACTGCTTGCCACTGGTACTACGAGTATAGTATGCAAACCTAATCGATTCCCACCAAGTACGTCAGTAAGGAGTTGATCTCCAATAACAACAACTTGTTCATTTTTCAGCTTCATATCTTTTAGAGCACGTTTGAAAGCTTTGGTCATTGGTTTTCTTGCACTGTAGATAAACGGAATACCCACAGGGTCTGAAAAGCTCTTTACTCTATGCTGTGTATTGTTTGAAACAATTGTGATCAAAATACCTTTTTCTTTAATAGAAGTAAACCACTCGATTAATTCTGGAGTAGCTTCAGGTCTGTCCCATTCAACAAGCGTATTATCCAAGTCCGTGATAATACCTTTTACTCCTCGTTCAACTAACATTTCCGGTGTGATGTCCAATATATTTTGAACATGTTGATCCGGCAAAAAATGTTTTAACATTCTAGCACCTCTTCACGTTTCCTTTTCAACGTTTCTATTTTACCAGTAATGAATGGAAGTACAAACGATTTTTCTACAATAACTGTCATTATATATAAATTTAGAGATTTTTCTATCAGGTTTTTCGGCTAAATAAAATATTTAAGCAAGATAAATTTTACTCAGTGATAAAAACATTCGCTTTTAGAAATATAAAAAGTTTTCGACAAATTGTTCCCCTACTCAAAGTGTGGATAATCTTATTCACATTATTTACCTAAGTATTCGCTATCTTTCTTAAAGATGTTAACATTTTACCCACAACTTATCCACCAAACACTGTGGATAAACGAACGGTTGTTCCTTTTTACAATACATGGTAAGCTTCAAAGTACATAAAGCAAGTACATAAATCATGAACTTATCATCATATTCACTCAAATATGAATGTAGAATACTTTTCACCATTTCTTATTAAAAGCAGGAGGTGACCATGCCGCTATTAAAGGGCTATATTATGGAAAAACTTTCAGACGACCTGTTGATTGAATCCTATTTAAAGGCTAGAGAGCTGAAACTTAGCAATGACTTTATTCTACTTATTAAAAAAGAAATCGATAGAAGATCTCTTCATGCTAGATTACAGCAAGTTTTAATGTAGAGCGTAAATATACGCTCTATTTTTTTGTGGCTAATTCTCTTTCAACTTTACGGTATTCTTCTGGTTTGAATGTTATTTCAATTGGAATTTTCCACTTTTCTTCCCAGGCTAGCTTATACTTTTTACTCAGTAATTCTGCCTTTTTATAATGATAAGATTTCATTTGTATCGCTACTACGTATTTTCCTTCTTTCTTTACAACCACTGCACGTTTAATAAATTTATTTTGCTTAATTTCCCGTTTCATTTCTTCAGCAAGTGAAGATGCTGTTGAAACCCCGGCTTCAGAAAAACTAACATGCTTTCTATAATATTCTCTTGGTTGAAACTCTGGGCTCGTCTCATCTTTTTTGTAAATAGAATCATTAAAACAGCCAGTTAGTTGAAACAAAATCAATAGTAATCCGTATGTATGTAGTAGTCTCATTTTCAATCACCTCTCAAATAGGTTAGGTATTTTTTGGGAAGGATATTCAAGAGTTGCAAAATCAATCTGATTAGACAGTTTCTATTTGGTAAAGTATTTGCTAAAACGGAAAGGTTTTGCTTACAATGTAATGGACTATGACGATTATTTTGGGTTTTAAGGAGGTTTACCGGTACTCATGTTGCACATCTACATACTCTTACCTTTTTTAGCAGCATTATTAATTGGACTTGCCGCTAAGAAAGTAGACCGGATACATACTGGTTGGTTTGTACTGCCTGTTCCAGCAGTACTTTTTATCCTGTTCATTTCAAAACTGCCTATATTGGCAGAAGGAAAAATTGTACAAAGCATCGCAAATTGGATTCCATCTCTCGATATCCAATTAAGTTTTTATTTAGACGGACTTAGCATGCTTTTTTCACTTTTAATAACAGGTATCGGATCACTAGTCGTTCTTTATTCGATCTTTTATTTATCGAAAAAAGAACAACTCGTTCATTTCTATGTTTATTTACTATTATTTATGGGCTCGATGCTTGGTGTCGTACTATCTGACAACGTATTTGTACTCTATACGTTTTGGGAGTTCACAAGTATCTCGTCCTTTCTATTGATTGGATTCTGGTTCTATCGTGAACGATCCACATATGGTGCACAAAAATCTATGCTCGTAACGGTTTTTGGTGGTCTGGCAATGCTGGGTGCTCTCATACTACTATCCATCACAGCCGAAACGAACAGCATTCGAGAAATGATTGCCAATCGTTCTGAAATCATAGAGAGTGACTTGTTCATACCTATATTACTATTGTTACTGATCGGAGCTTTTACAAAATCAGCACAGTTTCCGTTTCACAGCTGGCTACCTGATGCGATGGAAGCACCAACTCCAGTTAGTGCATACCTTCACTCTGCAACGATGGTTAAAGCAGGGATCTATCTTGTAGCGAGGTTCTCTCTCATCTTTAGTGGGACGGATATATTTTTCATCATCGTTTCTGGAGTCGGTCTGATCACACTCTGTTTAGGATCGATCCTCGCGTCTCGCCAGACTGATTTAAAAGGTATACTAGCTTATTCAACGATCAGCCAGCTTGGTATGATCATGACAATGCTCGGCTTTGGTACTGGTATTGCAACACTTGCAGCGATCTTCCACATCTTTAACCACGCTACCTTTAAAGGCAGCTTGTTTATGATAGCGGGTATTGTTGACCATGAGACAGGTACTAGGGATATTAGAAGACTTGGCGGACTTTATACATTTATGCCGATCTCAGCTACTCTAGCATTTTTTGGAGCATTCTCCATGGCTGGCGTCCCGCTTCCGATCTTCAATGGATTTTTAAGTAAAGAAATGTTCTTTGATTCTTCATTAAAATTAGAACAAACGAGCGGTTTTGCTGGAACGTTTGCAGAGTGGATTCCGTTGCTAGCCGTAATCGGAAGTATCTTTACATTCGTTTATTCTATGTATTTAGTATTTGGCACATTTACAGGTAAAGCCAAGTTAGATCAACTTGAGAAAAAACCTCACGAAGCGCCAATCGGCATGCTGATTTCTCCGATTATCCTTATTGGATTTGTCGTTTTGATCGGATTATTTCCAAACTTGATCAATGAATCGTTACTTGCACCGGCTGTTGCTTCAGTAACAGGAGATTTCGCACAAATTCATCTAAAATTTTGGCACGGTTTAAATGGACCGCTTTACATGTCTCTTCTTGTAGTTGCAGTTGGAACGATTCTCGCTCTAACGCTAAAAAGATGGCAACCTATCTATAATAGAGTACCTGGAAAGTTTTCAACGGATCGCGTATATCAGTCTATGGTAAACGGCCTGTTGAGTTTCTCGAGTAAATTCACGAAGTTTTATATGACTGGTTCCTTACGATTGTATACATCCATCATCCTTGTATTCTTGGTTGTGTCTACATCAATCTTTATCTATGTCACAGATGGATTTAAAATAGCGTTTGATGACTTAGCACCTGTTACGTGGCCTGAGGTGTTAGTCGGTTTTGTTATGGCTGTTGCTGCCATTGCAACGATCTGGATGACACAAAGAATAGCTGCAATTATTGTAATCGGAGTTGTAGGTTATGGTCTTTCATTATTGTTTGTTTTCTTCCGAGCACCCGATCTCGCATTAACTCAGCTTATCGTTGAGACTATAACGGTTGCTCTCTTCTTGCTGTGCTTTGCGCATCTTCCAAAGTTGAAGAAATCAGACAAAAAATCTTCTGAAAAGCTTGTCGATTTTGTTATAGCAGCTTCAACGGGAGCACTCTTAACTGTAGTAGCAATCTCATCTCATAGCTCTAAATATTTTGAGAGCATCTCAAAATATTTTGTAGATAACTCTTATAAGCTTGGCGGTGGAGACAATATCGTCAACGTTATCCTTGTTGACTTCCGTGGCTTGGATACTTTATTCGAAATAGCAGTACTTGGTCTAGCTGCTTTAGGCATTTATGCCATGATAAAATACCGGGATAAAGGAGACATGAACCACTAATGGAAATTTTTATGTCTATACTTGCCGGAACGTTATTTGCAGCCGGCGTTTATCTTATACTTCAGAAACAGTTATTAAAAATTGTACTTGGTACGGCGCTTTTGTCACATGGAGCTCACTTGTTTATCCTAACGATGGGAAAATTAAATCGTGGAAAACCTCCTATTTTAATAGAAGGGATCAAGGACTATACGGATCCTCTTCCTCAAGCGCTAATACTGACATCTATTGTTATTAGTTTTGGGGTTACGAGCTTTCTACTTGTACTAGCTTATCGAACCTATCAAAGCAACAAGACAGATATGATGGATCAGCTAAGGGGAACAGATGATGAGTAATTTAGTATTCTTGCCAATATTTATACCTTTGTTTTTCGGAGCTTTGCTTGTTTTCTTTAATAAGAAACAAAAGGCAACGGTTAACATTTCATTTCTAGTGGTCTTGTTAAGTTTCGGTGTATCGCTCTTCTTAAGTTATCATGTATTTTCGAACGGACCCCTCACCTTGGAAACCGGGGGTTGGAAAGCCCCATACGGAATTATCCTTGTGGCTGACAAGCTGTCCGTCATCATGATACTTGCTGTAAATGTGATCGCTTTAACTGCCGCGATCTTTGCACTTTCTTCCGTTACGGAAAATATGGTAGAACACTATTTTTACCCTTTGTTCTTCTTACTGATCGCAGGGGTGAGTGGTGCATTCTTAACAGGTGATCTGTTCAACCTGTTCGTGTTCTTTGAAGTGTTGTTAATGGCATCTTATGGACTGATCATTATCGGTGGTTCTAAGCACCAATTTCGGGAATCTGTAAAGTACATCTTACTAAATTTGTTTTCGTCCATTCTATTCGTTACAACTGTAGCCTTTCTCTACTCAGTTACAGGTACAGTAAATATGGCACAACTAGGGGAACGTGTTGCCCAAGTTGAACAGCAAGGTATTTTAACAGGAATAGGGATTCTACTATTTATTGTTTTTGCAACAAAAGGTGCTCTATTTCCATTGTACTTTTGGCTTCCTAAATCGTATATCGTGCCATCACCTGTCGTTTCTGCCCTATTTGGTGCGCTGTTAACTAAAGTTGGTGTGTACTCTATGTTAAGAGTCTTTACACTCATTTTTTCTCATAAACTTGAGCTCACACACACATTTTTCATATGGATAGCTACTCTAACGATGATCATCGGAGTGATTGGTGCCCTCTCAACATCTAATGTGAAATTGATCATTGCATACAATATCATGCCAGCGATCGGCTTTATGCTTCTCGGTATTGGAACGTTCTCAGCAGAATCACTTGCAGGTGCGATCTACTACCTTGTTCATGATATGGCGATAAAAGCCGCTTTATTTTTCCTTGCCGGCCTACTTGTTTGGCATGCTGGAACTTCTAACCTAAAAAAGATGGGCGGTTATATAAAAACCGCACCGCTTATGGGTTGGATGTTCTTTATCGCATCTCTCATATTAGCTGGAATCCCTCCTTTTAGTGGCTTTATCGGGAAATACCTCCTTTTAAGAGGTGCGATGGATGAAGGACATTATATTGCTGCTGGGGTCGGATTATTATCGAGTCTGTTAATCTTATTTTCTGTGGTTCGCATCTTTATTGGGGCTTTCTGGGGTGAACTAAAAGAAGAGCCGAAACAGTCTGTGAGAACTTCAGGTTTAGCAGCATCTGCTGTATTGATCGCGATTTCTATCTTGTTAGGTGTTGGAGCAGAATGGTTCTATCCGTATGTTCAGGCAGCAGCAGACAGTCTGATCGATCCGCAAATCTATATCGATTATGTATTAAAGGAGTAATTCCATGACATTTCAACTTATTCTAAATTTGCTGATCGGCGTTATTTGGATGTTTTTATCTGAGAGCTACTCTTTCGCAAGTTTTATAGTTGGATTTGTGATTGGGGCAGCACTTCTCTACTTGCTGAATCGTTTCATTCCAGATTCGTACTATTTTAAACATGTGAGAGCGATTCTTTATCTCGTCTTTTTATTCATAAGAGAACTTCTTCTTGCTAATATCGAAGTTCTAAAATGGGTTTATAAACCCAAGCTTGATTTTCAGCCGGGTATACTCGCACTTCCGATTGACGTTAAGAAGAATTGGGAGATCACCTTGCTTGCTAACTTGATAACCTTAACTCCTGGAACGCTCTCTGTAGATGTCTCTCGAGACCAGCGATATATTTATATCCATGCGCTCGATCTTCCAGATGTTAACGAAACCATCGTTAGCATTAAGGAATCTTTTGAAAAAGCAATAAGGGAGGTAACACGATGACAGATTGGTTCACCATTGTTGTTCATGTTTGTTTATTCGTAACGACCATCTCGATTCTGCTTCTTCTCTATCGAGCGGTAAGGGGTCCTTCAAATCCAGATCGCGTAGTAGCACTTGATACGATCGGCATTAACTTGATCGCGATCACTGGTATTATGGCGATAATATTAGACACTGTTCAGTTGAACGATATTATCTTGCTGATCGGCATATTGACGTTTATTGCAACTGTCGCTGTTGCAAAATTTTTAGAAAAGGGTGTTATCATTGATCAAGATCGTGATTAGCTTCTTCCTCATCGCTGGCACCTTTTTTATTTTCTCAGGAACACTCGGTGTACTACGTTTTCCTGACGTTTATTCTAGACTTCATGCAGCAAGTAAAGCATCAACATTAGGAGTATCCGGAATTCTAATCGGTTCCTTTATCTATGTGTTGTCTGAAATGCATGTGTTCAGCGGTAAATTGATACTAGGAATCCTGTTTGTTCTGATGACTGCTCCAGTAGCCGGGCATATGATCTCAAGAGCAGCATATAGAACAGGAGTACCACTCTCTGACAAAACAGTATTCAATGAACTTGAAAAGAAAAACAGCTCCAATACTCCTTAAATAATAACTACTATTAATCACTTACTCGTTGTCATATAATGATTAGAATGGGTATATAATTTTAAGCACGAACATGGTTAAGTTTATTCACTTAATACGTTTTAGCCGGTTACCCGTTTGAGGAGTGATTGTATGTTCATGCTCGAAAGAGAGCGCATCGATTCAACGTTTAAGAAAGTGAAGGGACAAACCGCTAACTTCTTAACATTGATCAATTTATCACTAGGAACTTTAGCTTTATTATTTATGGTATCAGGTGATTTGAAGATAGGATTCATTTTAATCTTCTTAGCAGGTCTGTTTGACCGTTTTGATGGAATGGTAGCCCGAAAGTTAAATATTGAATCCGAGTTCGGAAAACAATTAGACTCTCTTTGTGACTTGATTTCATTTGGAATCGCACCTGCATTTTTAATCTATCAAGTTGTCCTTCATCAGTTTGGTGTTCCTGGCATGATCTTCACCATCATCTTTATTGTTTGTGGTGCGGTTCGATTGGCTCGGTTTAACATTACAGAGTTTACCGGTTCCTTTGTAGGTGTGCCGATCACTTTAGCTGGTTGTTTGATGGCTGCAGGATATCTGACGGTTGATCTCGTTCCAGGATTTCTTTATATGTTCCTGACATTTGGATTATCTGTACTTATGATAAGTACCATTACGATTGAAAAGCGATGAAAATTAAGTTAAAGGAAGCTTGGCATGAATTTGCCAAGCTTTTTGTATTTGTATGTTCTGTTTCTTTTATACCGAGTTTAGGTATTAACCTCTATAGCATTAAAAAAAAACGGTGACTCCAATAAAGGAATCACCGTAATTTCGTTTATTCTTCTGTTAATGCTAAGAATTCTTCTACATCAGCTGCAGCAAGCTCAATACCCTTTAACCAGAAGTCTTGCTTTGTAACATCTATGCCAAGATGTTTTTGTGCGAGCTCTTCCACTTCCATCTTTCCTGTATCTTGTAGAAGTGCGATATATTTTTCTTCGAATGAAGGGCCTTCTTCTTTCGCTTTTGCATAAATTCCCGCCGAGAATAAATAACCGAATGTATACGGGAAGTTATAGAATGGAACGTCTGTAATATAGAAATGAAGCTTAGACGCCCAGAAGTAAGGATGATACTCATCGAGTGCACCGTTAAATGCTTCTTTTTGAGCTTCTTCCATTAGCTCACATAGGCGTTCTACTGATAGTTGACCCGCTCTTCTTTCTTCGTACATTCTTGTTTCAAATAGAAAACGAGCATGAATGTTCATGAAGAATGCTACGGAACGTTGAGCTTTATCTTCTAAAAGAGCAATTTTCTCTTCTTTCGTTTTTGCGTTCGATACTGCTGCATCAGCAACGATCATCTCAGCGAAAGTCGAAGCCGTTTCAGCTACGTTCATCGCATAATTCGTTGCATAGTACGGCATCTCTTTTAAAACATCCGTATGAAACGCGTGACCAAGCTCATGAGCTAACGTTGAAACGTTGCTTGGTGTTCCAGAGAACGTCATAAAGATTCTTGTTTCTTTCTTAGTCGGGAAACCTGTGCAGAACCCTCCAGGTCTTTTACCTGAACGATCTTCAGCTTCAATCCAACCGTCTAGGAACGCCTTTTCTGAGAAATCAGCCATTTTTGGTGCAAGCGTACGGAAATGCTCTACGATAAATTGAGCGGCTTCGTCATAACTCATCTTACTGTTTGCCGAAGATAAAGGTGCGTCAACATCGTACCAGCTTAATTTTTCTAGACCTAGAAGCTTCGCTTTTCGATCTAAGTATTTTACAAAGATATCTTTTTGAGAAGTAATCGCATTCCACATCGCTGAAAGTGTCTCTTCCTTCATACGATTGATCGCAAGTGGTTCTTTTAATGTCTCTTTCCAGCCTCTGTGCTTATAGATCTCGTTTCTAAATCCTGCGATGTGATTTAGTGACGCCGCACAGAACTCACCTTCATGATCCCAAGCTTGAACGAATTTTTCGAACGTATTTTTTCTCACGTTACGGTCAGGACTTGAAAACTTATTCTCCGCTTGCCCAACAGAGAGTTCTTCTTCATTTCCATCAATCTCAACTTTGATAGAGATCCTACCTACCACTAGGTCGTATAACGTTGACCAAGCATGATAGCCATCTACTGCTAAATCATTGATCAATGACTCTTCCGAGATACCAAGCTTCTCTTTTGCATTCGTTCTTCTCTCGTTCAAAGAGAACGCGATATGTTCGTACTCAGAAAGGCTCATCAAATCTTTCCAGGCATCTTCGGAAATATCCATTAACTTTTGATCGATAACTGAACCAACGTTTGAGAATGCCGCATATACCGATTCTAATCGTCCGCGAAGCGCCATCGCCTTCTTATCTTTTACATCTTGAGCGATCAAACAGCCAATGAAAGCTCCTGCAGTTGATAATCTTTCAGAAAAACTTTGTAGCTCTTTGATCAAAGATAAGAAATTTTCGTTTGAAAACGTGAAAGAATCCGCTTTTTTTGCTAGCTCTTTCGCTTCGTTCTCTGTCCAATTTATTTCAGCTAATAATTCTTTAGATTCACTTCCACCAGGAAAAACGGAATCAAGTTCCCATGTTTGTCTTAAATCTTGTAATAACATTATTTCTCCCCCATATGTACATATTTCCACTCTTTTCTTATTATAAAAAATATTCAAACAAAAATCGACTATGAAGTTTATTTTTTTGATTTATTTTTTATGGTAAGGATATTTCATTTTAACAAAACGCTCTTTTCTAGAGATTTGCTTTAGAGTATTATCTTCTATCCCTTAATTATTTAAGTTTTACGGTACGTGTTTTTATATTTATTACACGTTCGCCAGTAAATGAGCTATGACCGCCTGAAAAGTGCTCGCGACCACCTGAGACACATGACTTTTCGCCTATGATCATGCGTTTTCCACCTGAGAGACCCTAATTTTCACCGCTTAAGTCACTTAGCAACACTACTTTTAGTACTCAAAACGTACAAATCAGCTTGCTCCTACTCTACAATCCCGAACTCAGAACAAAAACCCAACATATCATACATGAACCACGCTTTTTAGGCTCCGCTTGCTACATGATCATTAGCTTACTCCCTCTGACGTGCTTGCTAATTTACTTTAAACTAGTAAAACAAACAACAGACTTTGTAAAAACAGTCAAATAAAAAAGCCCTCCAGCTGAAGGAGAGCTCCACATTTATTCAGCGATTGAAACATAAACAAAATAGGCTAGCATCACGACGAATGATCCATATAGTACAGCATCTTGCATAAGAATCCCTCCTGGTTTTTTACCTATTCTATTCCCTGTTTTGTATATCTAAACACCAAGTTATCGTACTTGCTTGCCTAAATTTGCTTTTGCCTGCGAAATGAGTTCTTTTACCATTCTTCCGCCGATCTGCCCGCCTACTTTTCCAGCATCTTTTGACGTGATCGTACCATTGTACCCTTTTTGTAAGTTCACACCCATGTCTCTTGCTACTTCATACTTCACATCATCTGGCGACTGATCTGATACGTTATAACCCGCTTCCCTCATTACTTTTGCTTTTAACCGATCGAGCCCTTCTCTAGCTTCGGGGACGATGGGTTGACGCTTTCTTCTTGCCATATATAAAAACTCCTTTTTTTCTTTAGTTTGTCCGAATAAAAAAATAAAAAGACTGTAATTGTTACCAGTCTTCTTACGTAAGTATTTATCGTTCTGATTGCTGGCGGCTTCGGTAAAATTCATGAAACAGTTTCATTAGCGCTCGCTTTTCAATCCTTGAGACATAACTTCTAGATATCCCTAACTGTTTAGCAATCTCACGCTGCGTTTTTTCTTTTTGAAGATCGAGTCCGAACCGTCCGACGATTACTTCTTTTTCCCGATCATCCAACACATGAATGTAATCGTATATCTTCTTCTTTTGCATCTTTAATTGGATGGCATCCACAACATCTTCTGTTTCCGCTTTCAACACATCGATTAATGTGATCTCATTTCCCTCTTTATCCGTTCCGATCGGGTCATGAAGGGAAACATCTTTCTTTGTCTTCTTTAGAGCCCTTAAATGCATCAAGATTTCGTTCTCTATGCATCGAGCTGCATACGTTGCAAGCTTCGTGCCCTTACCTCTCGAGTAACTCTCAATGGCTTTTATTAGTCCGATCGTTCCAATTGATATTAAGTCCTCCGTATCTTCACCTGTGTTTTCAAATTTTTTCACGATATGTGCAACAAGCCTTAAGTTATGCTCGATCAACATGGCTCTTGCATGTTCGTTACCCTCGGCCATCTCTTTTAAGTACTGCTTTTCTTCATTTTCAGACAGGGGCTGGGGAAACGCGTTATTTTTAACATATGATACAAAGAGCATAACTTCCTTAAAAAAGTAAGCCAACACACCTACTAATGACATGACAGCACCTCCAAGACGATTCTCTATTCCCTTATCTTTATGCGAAGCTGGGCTTGGGTGTGTCTGTACATCTTTTAAAAACCACGGAACCTTTTTATTTTTTCAATCGTACTAGAAATAAATGGTTCAAATACAGAGTGATCCATACTATAATTGAGCATGGAATGAGGTGAAGATGTGAATAAAACAAAAAAACTAATTGCAGGTGTTTCCTCTGCATCTGTTGCAGTTATGCTCTCTGGTTGTAACGATCAAGCGCAAGATATTCCACCAGAGCCTACTGATACGGAATGCCAGGATTGGGAATGGGATGAAGAAGATGGGGTATATGAATGTGATGATACCGGTTCTCGTTATTTTGGTCATTATTACCATGCAGGAAGTTACTACAAAGGAAAGAGCAGCTTGTTAAAGAGTTCTGCTTATAAATCCTACAAAAGTAGTTCGAGTTTCAAAGGCGGTGGATCTGGCTTCGGAGGAAGTAGTGGATTTGGCGGATAAATCATGAGGAGTTGTGAAGATGGAGAACTTATTTCTTAATTTTGCCCTTTATGCGGCTACAGGGCTTGGTTTACTTTTTGTCGGCTTTATCATTTTCGAATTAACAACAAAAACGAAAGAACTTCAATTAATCAGTAAAGGGAATTGTGCAGCTGCTTTATCACTTGGCGGACGGCTGTTTGGTCTTGCTTTTGTCATTGGATCATCTATCGCAAACTCATTGAGTATTATTGATCTGTTGATCTGGGGAACGGTTGGAATTATCGCTCAAATCATAGCTTTATTTGTAGCAGAACACCTAGCGATCCGTTCAAGCATCTCAAAAGCGATTGACGCAGATAACAAAGCAGTTGGACTTCTTGTCATGTTTTTAAGTGTTTCTGTTGGTTGGGTTATCGCTCAGTGTCTTACATATTAGGAAAAGAAAAAGCATGTGGCAACTGCCACATGCTTAAATTTTATCTCCAACATACATAACATATACAGCACGGTCTTCATCTATTTCAGCTGAATCACGTAAATACTGTCCTTTGCCTGGTATATCCACTACGTCTTTTAATAAATATCGTATAACATCCCAATGGCTGTTTAAAGCTTGCGTATGAAGTACAGGCATATCTCCTGAAGAGTTATAAGAGCGGAATTCTAAAAATATCCCTCTTCCTTTGTAACTCGTTTCCTCCGTAAATCTTCGAGCTTCTCCTACTTCTTTTACGATTAAAATTTCCTCGCTACCTTTCATCTCATTTGATTGTAGCTCGTACTCTTTACCACCTGTTACAAAAAATTCACAGAGCTGTCGAGCATATTTTTCATCGTTATGCATGTTTTCTGGAATCTTGTACGTTAAGAAAGCTTCGTATTCGTTATCTCTTTCGATAAAATAAGTGAGTTCCATTATTTTCATCCTCTTTATAATTTGTTATGTTTATCATACCAGTTTACTGTTGGATATGTATGTTTTGGAGGTAATCACACGCATGACCTATATAGATAATAGACAAAAATTTTATAATCAGCTACCTGAGTTCTGGGCCGATATGTATGGTCAAGAATATGCTTTATATGAACCTGCTGAAATCTCAAAAGATGCTGTAAAAGATGCGAGACTTCTTGGTGAAAGAGGTGGCCATATTTTGTTTAAGACGGCTTCCCTTCTGCAGTCAGAAAATATCGAAGATGATATCTTACAGCTTCTCGGTTTCCCAGAGGCTCTTAATTCGTTTCTTCGCTATCAAACGCCATTAGCTAAAACGGTCATTGGCAGGATTGATTCAATCGAAACACCTGAGGGACATAAGATAATGGAGTTTAACAGCGATACGCCCACGTTTATTTATGAATGTTTTAGAGTAAACGAATTGATCTGTAAGCATCACGGATATCACAATCCAAACGAAAACAAAGAGAAGCAATTAAAGAACGCTATACGTTCCTCCATCTTGAGTGCATATCGACACTTGGAGATGGAACACGCCCCGCATATCGTTTTTACAGCACATGAAGAGAATATTGAAGACAAGCAGACTGTCCTTTATCTCAAAGAACTTTCAGGATTTCCTTCTCAGTTTGTACCTTTGGAAGAATTGGTCATACGAAAAGGAATCGGGTTATTCGATCAAAACGGGAAAAAAATCGATGTACTCTATAGACAGACTTTTCCCATCGAACTTCTTATTCAAGATGTAGATAAAGTGACGAACGAGGATATAGGGTTACAGTTAACGCAGCTTGTGATTCAAAACCAATTGGCTATCATCAACCCACCATCAGCCTTTTTATTACAAAGCAAAGCCATTTTAGCTGTCATTTGGGGATTACATGAAGAACGCTCTCCTTACTTTTCAAGTGAAGAACACGAATGGATCGAACGCTTTTTCTTACCTACCTATCTTGAACCTGACACGTTTTTGAAAAATAAAGAAAAGTATGTGCAAAAGCCTGTTTTTGGCAGAGAAGGAGATACGGTTCGTATATTTGACGGTAACGGCTACTTGGTAGATCAAGACAAACATCATAGTTATGACAACTATGTAAGTGTTTATCAAAAGCATGTATCACTTCCAAAAATGACATTTCAATCTCAAAAAGGCAATCAAGAAGGTTACCGGATGACAGGTACATTTCTTATTAACGGAAAACCAAGCGCCTTTGGATACCGTATCGGAAATGCTATAACTGATAACCTATCCTATTTCTTGCCTTCTTGTATAAAAAGATAGCGCATGCCGAATCGGCACGCGCTCCTTTTATTTTTTACAGCCATGAAGACAAATTATAAGATGCTTTTTCTTTAGCATGATCATAAAGTGTTTTTACTTCCTTATCACGAGCGTAAAGCTCATCAGGTCGACTGTTCCTCTTAATAGAAAAGGTAATGGTTACAAAAAACAGATGTAGTGTAAACATATCTTTTTTAGCTCCTTCGTTTCAATCGTATTTTTTCCCTCAGGTTGAATCTTTCTCCGTTAATAGCCAAGTCAGCAGTGTAATTCCAATCATTATCATTTTCTTCTCCTCCTTTAAGTTGTAAAAAAAAACACCGCAGAATAATCCCTGCGGTGTTAAAAAAGCACACAAAAAACCGCAGGCATTCGACCTGCGGTGTCTTTTAAATAAGGTTAAATAGACATACTGCGCTGATTGGCGGTCGAACGTAAAGATTTATTCAGTTGGTAGATCGTTTTCATGTACATCATCATTGTGTTCAACCTCCTTTTTAAAATTTACTTTACTTAGAAAAGATTACACTATTTACCAAGTTGTGTAAAGCTTTTTTTATCCTAGATAAGTATATGCTCGTAAAAAAAGAAGGTACACAAAAATAGGTAAGGTTTTCTATAAATAGGCAATACCTTTATAAGATAATTATGTGTACACTTTCACAAACTTTTACTATAATTATGATTGTAAAGGGGGAAATACAAATGATACATCCTAAGGTCATCTTTGCTTCGACTCGGCCTTTTTCATTAACAGCTTCTGTCATTCCCGTTATCTTCGGGACAATTCTTGCATTGCAATGGACAAGCATCCATTGGACTACTTTCTTTCTAACACTTATTGGTGCTGTTTTTCTTCAGTGTGGAACAAATTTAGTGAACGATTATTTCGATCATGTAAAAGGTGCGGACATTCCCGGGTCGTTGAGCCCATCAGGCGTTATCGACCGAAAAGAGATGACTCCACGCCAAGTATACATCACAGGTCTTATTTTCTTTAGTTTAAGTATTATCGTGGGACTTATTTTAACTGCACTTACCGGCCCTGTTGTTCTTTACTTCGGTATTCCGTCACTCCTTGTAGGCTACTTTTACACAGCTACTCGTTATGCGCTTGCCTACAATGGACTAGGTGAGATCGCATCTGGAAGTACTTTAGGTATTCTCGCAGTTGTTGGATCTTTCTACACTCAAACTTTAACGTTAAACACAGAAATCTTTTTAGCCGCTATTCCTAACGCCCTTCTAGTTATGGCTATCTTACATGCTAACAACTTGCGTGACTTTGATACAGATAAACAGATCGGTAAAACAACAGTTGCTGGTTTGATCGGAAGAAAAGCATCACGACTAGAATACTATGTCTTAATGCTTGGTGCGTATGTAAGTTTATTAGCTCTAATATTCTTAAATATCTTACCGCTATGGAGCCTTATCGCTGCTATTACTCTTCCTATCGCGTTAAAAGGATTAAAGATTGCGATATCCACGTGGGATGCAAAAGAACTAAACAAAGCACTTGGTTTAACAGCACTACTTCATATGGCTTTTGGTATTCTACTTTGTGTAGGTACTTTAACGGGGATCCTATTATAAACGTGAAAAAGTCCACTTGTTAGAAGTGGACTTTTTCTTTTACCCTTTTCCAGCTTGAAACCCTGGATATAATGTCATCCCGCCATCAGCAATAAGCGTTAAACCTGTAACATAACTTGCTTGACTAGAAGCTAACCAAACTGCGGTCGCTGCAATCTCCTCTGGCTCTCCGATATAGCCCATAGGAATTAACTTTAAAACGCCTTCTTTTTGTTTTGGATCTGAAAACTTTTCTGCATTGATTGGTGTATTTATCGCACCAGGCGCAATGCCGTTGATTCGGATACGTTTAGGAGCATATTCAAGTGCAAGTGTTTGTGTCATCAGCTTAATTCCGCCTTTACTTGCTGCGTAATGTACAAAATGCGGCCATGGAATGATCTCATGTACACTCGACATGTTAATTATGGCTCCTTGGATATCATGCTCAAGGAAATAATCGATCGCTTCTCTGCAACCTAAAAATTGACCTGTTAAATTCGTAGATATGACTTTGTTCCAATCGTCCAATGTGAGCTCATGTGAAGGCACTTCATTTTCAATACCAGCATTGTTAATCATGATGTCTAGCGATCCAAATTCTTCAGTTGCTCTTTTAATAAGTTGTTTGACGTCACTTTCTTTTGTTACATCACCTTGAACTGCAATAGCATTTCCACCGCTATTCTTAATATCCTTTATCATTTCTTCTGTTTCTTTCACTTGTTTATCTGAATGAAAATTTATAACAACATTAGCATGTTCTTGTCCAAATCTTAATGCACAAGCCTTCCCGATACCGGTAGCGGCACCTGTGATAATAACTGTTTTCCCTTTTAAATCTGGATACATAATGTTCATCTCCTTATGATTTTGTAAATCCTAACATGACGCCACCCGCTATGATGAGAACACAGCCTGAGATTACCCAAATGATCTCTTTTTTGCTCCTTTTTTCACCTAAAAGAAAGATTCCACCAAGCGTTGAAATGATGATACCGGTCTGTGAGAGCGAGAAGCTAGTCGCGATTCCGATAAGTGGCAATGACAGCAATAATGTCAGATTACCTGTGCTCCAAATTAAACCAGTTAAGATATTGCGATAAGAGTACTTATTAAAAGGCTTATGTTTAAATGATAAAACGAGTGCACCTATAAACATCCCTACTGCTTGTGGTAAAATCGCTTGCCATCCGTTTACTTCAAACCATCTGATGATCACAACATATGTAACATACCCAATCGTTGAAATAAGGAGGATAGTTAGTCCTTTTTTAAAGTTTTGTTTGTCTTTTTGGTCGCCTTGCTCACTTCTTCTAGATGTTAATAAGGCCCCTGCTATAATTGCACATATTGCAATAATCCCGATTATGATTTCGGTCATTGTTTTCCATTCATGAAAAACAATAACACCAAACAATGTTGTTCCGAACAACTGCATGCCTGTTGAAAGAGGAACAATCTTAGAAACGCCTAAATAATCTACACTAGCAAATTGATTTCGCTGGCCGATCACCCAAAAGATTCCTGACACGATACCGATCGCAAAAACGGTTATATTCAGGTCCGGTTGAACGATAAAGAATGCAACAATCGAAAACAACAATGCTCCAAGTGTCATTCCAAATGTCTGACTGTGAAAGTCTCCGCCAAGTTTTTCGCTGACTAATACGATACTTCCCCAGCAGACTGCTGTAATAAGTGCCCAGATGATACCCACTAACTCCACTTCTTTCTCCATATAGATTGTTAAAACTTAGTATGACCTTCTTCGGCCGTTCTGTATCCATACCCGATTGTTCTAGCGAAATAAACTACCTAATTTGAACTTATAAAAGTCTGAAAAATTAAGCATTTTGAGTTACATTACCTGTGTTGTTTTGCGGAAACGCTTTCTTTTAAAATAAGTTTTGAGAACATAAAAAATACCGCCCCTACTAAAGGAACGGTACGTGAAATTTATAAATATATGGTTATTCGCTTAATTCTTGTAGTTGAGTTTTGCACTTTCTAACGACGTTATACATGAGTGCAGTGAATCCCAAGCATGTTGTAGAAGCAATACCTAATGTGATGGATTGAACAAAGTTTTTGTCTTCAACAGGAAGTACTAGTCCTAAATAAAAGAACGTGCTAACAGCCAATAAAATAAAACCGAAGCGCTGGTAGTCAGCGATTTTCTTTTGAATGAATTCAGCATTGTTTTTCATAACGGTGTCTACCTCCTACTCCTAATCTCTATATAAAGAATAACATAGGTAAGATAGCAACCTACCAAGCAGATTTTGACAAAAGCGTGAAGTAATTTTGTCTAAATTGTGATCATAAATTAGCTTTATTAATTTCTATAACCCAAGTTTAAAAAGTTTATTGTCGTGTTCTGATACTTTTAGTCGTTTATTACCTTGTGGGGTATTCAAAGCGCTAATTCAGGAATTATTACTGGAAATTTTGGAGTTAATCCGGCGAGTTTTGGCTTTAATTCAGCGAGTTTTAATCATATATCGGCGAGTTTACATATTTCGACACGCTTAGCATATCTTATACCCCTTACCTGTGCACTCGGAGAGGTTTTGGCTTTTTCACGTTCACACTATTCCATATCTGGAATAGGCTTACTTTTATTAACATAACAAAAAAGAACAAGCACCTGCTAAAGCACTTGTTCTCCCTCTTTTTTCACTTAACTTAAAGCGTTTTTCAAATCCTCAATCAGATCGTCTGCATCTTCAATTCCAACAGAGATACGAACCAATCCATCTGTGATTCCTAGTTCTGCTCTTCGTTCTGCAGGTATAGATGCATGTGTCATACGAGCAGGAACGGAGATCAAACTCTCAACTGCTCCTAAGCTTTCTGCAAGTGTGAAATATTTTACCTTTTTCAAAAGTGCATCAGCCTTCGCTTGTGATCCAACATCAAACGATACCATACCGCCAAAGCCGCCAGATTGCTTCTTAGCGATCTCATGCTGAGGATGATCTTCTAGTCCTGGGTAATAAATTTTCTCTACCGCTGAATGAGATTTTAAAAATTCAACGATTTTTTTCGTATTGTTTTCGTGAGCTTCCATACGCAAACCAAGAGTTTTGATCCCGCGAATGAGCAACCATGAATCTTGGGGCCCTAGAACGCCGCCTGTTGAGTTTTGCACGAAATGCAGATCTTCTCCTAGCTTTTCGTCGTTTACCACGACTAGGCCTGCTACAACGTCACTATGGCCGCCGATATATTTTGTTGCAGAGTGAAGAACAATATCTGCGCCTAATTCGATCGGGTTCTGCCAGTATGGTGTGTTAAACGTATTATCCACCATGAACAGAAGGTTTTTCGATTTTGCCCAAGAAGCTACAGCTTCGATGTCTGTAACCTTTAATAGAGGATTCGTAGGTGTTTCTACATAGACCGCTTTCGTGTTTGGTTTTAATGCCGCTTCGATCTGTTCGATGTCTGTCGTATCCACAAACGTCGAATCGATACCAAGACGGTTTAAGACCTTCGTCATCACGCGGTACGTACCTCCGTATACATCATCTGTAAGAATAACATGATCACCAGAATCAAATAACATCATAACAGCTGTAATAGCAGCCATGCCTGATCCAAACGCAAATCCGCGTTTGCCACCTTCAAGATCTTTGATCAGTTCTTCTAACGCATGTCTTGTTGGGTTTCCTGTACGAGAATATTCAAATCCGCTATGAACTCCCACATCTTCTTGCTTATAAGTACTTACTTGATAGATTGGAAATGACACAGCTCCTGTTGTCTTATCAGAAGGAATGCCTCCGTGGATCAATTTTGTTTTACGTTTCATAATCAGATGCCTCCTTCATAAATTTTCTTGCTTAAATATCGCTCTGAGCTGTCAGCAAATATCGTGACAATATTTTGGCCAGGTTGTGCTCTTTGAGCTTCAATGAGGGCTGCGTGTAACGCTGCTCCTGAAGAACTTCCAACAAGAAGCCCTTCTTTTTTTGCTAGTTCAGCAACTCTTTGGAATGCTTCAACATCCATTACTGTATGGATGCTGTTGAAATAAGATGAATCCATATATTCTGGAAGAAATTCCATTCCAATACCTTCTGTCTTATGTGGTCCAGATTCTCCACCATTAAGAATAGAGCCTTCAGGTTCAACAATAACGGTCTTTACGTTTTCGTTCTTTTCTTTTAAATAGCGAGCTGTACCCATGAACGTACCACCTGTTCCCGCCCCGGCTACAAAAACATCTACATGACCATCAAGCGCATCCCATATTTCTGGACCTAATGTTTTGTAGTACGTGTTTGGGTTATCAGGATTGGAAAATTGAGAAGGAGAAAAAGAATTCGGAACCTCATTCAGCAATTCTTTCGTTCTTTTGATCGCTCCTTTTATTCCTTCGGCAGTAGGGGTATGAACGATGGTCGCACCTAATGCTTTCATAAGCTCTTGCTTTTCGATACTAAACTTTTCTGGAATAACAAAGATTACGTCTATCCCTTTATTGATCGCAGCAAGAGCAAGACCGATCCCCGTGTTTCCTGCTGTAGGCTCGATGATTGTTCCACCTTGCACAAGATCACCTTTAGCTAGGGCTGCATCTAACAGTTCCATACCTAGACGATCTTTTACACTTCCTCCAGGGTTCATAAATTCGAGTTTGGCAAATAAACGAACACCTTCAGGGAGTGAAAACTGAGTGATCTCCATAAGAGGTGTATTACCGATCATCTCATGCACGTTTTTAAAATATTTCATTGAAATCGTCCTCTATTCTCCGAAAACAATATGCCACTCGTCTTTTTTAGCAAGCATCTTGCGCGCGATCTCTTTCGCACCTTCAAGACTGTGGTTAGCCGCCCAGCCACATTGAACTTCATTACATGCAGGTACTTCAGTCGCTTCTAAAACATCGTTCAACGTCTTTTCAAGAACTTCTAAAATCTCATCATAGTTATCGTGGTTGATCACAGAAAGATAAAAACCAGTCTGACAACCCATAGGACTGATATCCACGACAGTAGAATGGTGATTACGAATATTTTCCGCCATCAGATGTTCGATAGAATGAAGTCCTTCCATCGGCATATGATCTTTGTTCGGCTGACAAAAACGGATGTCATACTTGTGGATGATATCTCCGTTAGCACCTGTTGTTGTACCTGCTAAACGGATATAAGGTGCAACTACTTTCGTATGGTCAAGGTTAAAGCTTTCAACGTTCATTTTCTTTGTCATAATGATTTCAGCTCCTCTACGATTTTTTGTACTAGTTCTGCTGAGTTCTTAGATGCTGTTTGTAAGAATTGGTCATAAGACACACGTGCATCTTTTCCTGCAATATCTGATAAAGAGCGGATGATCACAAAAGGAACATTAAATTGATAACACGTTTGAGCGATAGCTGCAGCTTCCATCTCAGCTGCATATAGAGCCGGAAACTTGCTTCTGATATCTTCTACCCTAGCATGATCACTCATAAACGAATCTCCTGAAGCGATCAAACCTTTTGCTACTTGTATGTTTTCTACTCTCGCTCCAGCTCTCTCAGCTGCATTCACAAGTTTTTCGTCAGGAAGATAGTTTGGCGGCATCTGTGGCACTTGACCGTGTTCATAACCAAAGATTGTTGCATCTACATCATGATGACGCACATCTGTTGAGATTACTACATCACCAACGTTCAGGTCTGAATGAAAACCTCCTGCAGATCCTGTGTTCAAGATAACGTCTGGTCCATAAAGTTGGATCAACAACGTCGTTCCGATCGATGCGTTTACTTTTCCGATCCCCGATTTTAATAACACGACTTCTTGACCGTTAAGTATACCTTTATAGAATTCACAACCTGCAAGCTTCTTTTCTTCTAAATCTTCTAATTGTTCTCTTAAAAGAACAACCTCTTCTTCCATTGCACCAATAATTCCAATTCTTTTCATGATTGATTCTCCAATGTCTATTTTTTTACCGCTTCCATCAGCCAGACATATTCATTCAGTTTTTTGAATGAGACTTCAAAATCATGTTTTTTAAATAGATCTTCTAGTACGCCAAGTGTTGTATAGTACTCTGTCTGAAGGTCTTTTAACAGATTAAGGTAGCCTTCTGATCTTACTTTTTCATGACGCTCTTTTTTATCATCATCGTGAAGATAAGCGGTATCTGCAAACACAATTTTACCATTCTTTTTAAGCAGCTGGCTATACTGTCCGATCGCCAGATCTTTTTCTTCGTCGGTTAGGTGGTGGAACGCATAAGTACTTACTATTGTATCAATCTCTTGATCGAACTTTGGAAAAGATAAAAAGTCACCATCATGAAGAGTTAGATCTGGATGACGGTCGGATGCTTTTTCTCGCATCCCTTTTGATGGCTCAATACCAATCACTTGCTTCCCGCTGCGAAGAAGTTTCTCGCTTAAATTGCCTGTTCCAACTCCGAACTCCAAAACAACACTTCCTGAACGCTGAACAACTGTTTCTAAAATTTCATCATATTTATGAAAAACTTCCTTATATTCCTGATCATTTCCTGATACCGTCTCATCGTATGAGGATGACCACTCATCAAACAGATCAATAAATTCTCGTCCCATTTTTTTCACACTCACCTTTTAATTTATATAATTCCTATCAATATACTATGAATTAAAATCTTACAGGTTCCAAATTATCATAATTCCTAAGTATTTTCAAATGAAAAATCTTTTACTATTGGTTATAATTTCGGGTACATTTCGACTTCACGAATGAAGTTAGGTGAAGGCCAGCTCTCTGCAGCTGGCTTTTTTGTATGGAAAATGGAAGTCATGGTGGTCGGGGCTGCTGCTAAAAATACACCATCACATAAAAATGGAGGAACATCACATAAAAAAGAGCAGGCATCACATAAAAATTTTGGGTTATCACATAAAAATAGCCATTCATCATATAAAAACAAATTTCAACTCATAACCTGTACACTCCAAAAAGACACTGCCACCTACAGTGACAGTGCCTTCTCATTTCGTTCCCACATTCTCTTTAAATTTCCAGGAAGCAGCTCGCTTTCCTCGACCCGAAAGCTGACCGCTGTAAAAAAGTTGTTTATTTTTGTGCAGCACACCAAGTAATGAGGCGCCACTTCCACTTTTCAAACTGCCCGCCTTTATGCTCCTTGCTCCTGCATCTACAAGTTAATGCTAGCGGAGTAAGCTTCCTCGTCGCATGCCTTGCGAGATGTATTTCAGGTAGTAGGCACGCACCTTTCACTACAATCAATTGTCAAAGGTGACAAGGAGTTCAAAGCAACAATCTTTTTGAAAAGAGCGTTAAACAAAAAAAACAACCTGTAATAATTAACAGGTTGCTTTTCTTCGTTTTATTGAACAGGTGTCACGCTTGTAGGCTGCCATCCTTTTTCAGGTACCCACTGAAGCATAACATCATATTTCTTACCGTCGGCTTTCGATTGTACGGTACCTTTTGAAAGATCAGGACCTCCACCATTACCTAACCAAAAAATGGTCATCTGGTCTTGTGGAATGCTCGTCGCATAGGAAAGGGCTTGGACCATCTCGTTCCAATCTTGTGAACCATCATCATACGTCTTTGTATGAGGTTCTGTTTGTGAAGTTCCGATTGGTTGCCATGGACCTTCAGGACCTCCACCTTCAGGCGTTTCTGATTCTGTTTTTTCTTCTTCTGTTGTTTCTTCATCTGCTTTGTCTTGATCTTCAGCTGTCTCTTCTTTATCCTGAGACTCAGAATCCTCATTATCAGGTTTTGACTTTGAATCATCCGACTCCATCTCAATTGAACTGTTATTAGATTCGTTGTTTTCGTTGTTTTCATTTTGTTCAGAATTAGATTTGTTCGTTGAAGCTGTTTCGTTTTCATCACCTGAGAAAAGATTGAATGCAACAACAACAATCAGCAAAACAACTAACCCGATTGCTATGTTTAAAAAACGATTTTGTTTTCGTTTTTCTAGTCTTGATTCATAACGCTGGTTTCGTTTCATAATATCCTCCTCAGTAAAATACTTTTTTTATTTTACCACGAGGAAGTGGTATTGGAACACTATTTCCTATTACTCTTTTTGAGATTATATTCTTTATCGATCTTTTTTTTCCATAATTTCTGTTGCGATGTCCCGAAATACAGGGATTGTACGATTAACGGTATCGTGTTTTAAATCTACGATTACTAGTGCAAAACGTGGTTTTTCGGCTGGAAAGTATCCTGCAAACCATTTATTGTTAAAGCGTTGATCCTTTCCTTTTTGTGCCGTTCCTGATTTTCCTGCAACTTGAAAAGGCAATGACTGTAATGCGTGTCCGGTACCTTTTTCGTTCTTTACGACGTTTAAAAGCAGGGATTGAAGTCTCATAATCGTATATGGAGAAAGTTTTTCACCCTCTTTCTTATGATCTGCAAACTCAATCAGTTCGGTACCATTAGCAAAATTCACGCTTTTCGCTGACTTTACTTCATAACTGACCCCACCTCTAGCAATAGTCGCCATCATGTTAGCAACAGCAAGTGGGGTAACTTTTACATCCAGCTGACCGATCGCAGTTTGGGAGGTTGCTAATGAACTTTTGTAATTTGATTCTTTCTTTTTTGAGTTGTAGACCTGACCCGCTTCTTCTTTGTAAAAATGCGAGAACGCTTCTAGATGATAGACTTCCCCTTGCCAGCCATTGTGCGTTAGGAGCCCTAATCTTTCAGCATACTTTTTCATAAAATCCGAATCTTTTTTTTGTAATTCATTAGCTAGATCTCCGAATGTTCTGTTGCAGCTCTGTGTAAAACTGTTCTCTACATTTAACATCCCTAACTGTCTCTCATCTTTTTCACCATATATGTTTAGGTTACAATCATACGTCTTATCGTTTTGTATCTTATTTTCTTCAATAGCTGCAGCTGCTGTCACAATTTTAAATACGGAACCAGGAATTTGTTGAGACGTCATATGGTCAACATGTTTATAGATCGTTTCACTCGAGAACAAAGGTCTGCTTGACATTGCCAACAGCTCGTTCGTTTCAATATCTATCAAAACAGCTCCACCTTCAACTACACCGTGAGCATCAAGTGTTTTTTCCACCGTTTCCTGCATCTTCTTATCTATCGTCGTCTTCACGTGAAGAGGATATAGGGGATTGGATTGTGAACGGAACTTAACATCAAGTCCAAACAACGGATGTCCTTGACGATCTACATGATAGATATATTCTGTTTCCCCTTCCGATATTAAGAAGGGATCGAACGTATACTGCATGCCGTTCTTCCCTGTTTTTGTACTGATTGTAACCGTGCCCTTTTTTAGTTTATCTTCATACTTTCTTTTGATCAGATCTGGATCTTCTCCGACAGCCCCAAGGATATGATTAGCAAATGGAGTAGGGTTTCTTTTTGTGACAAGCTGAGCGTAGAGCCCAGGAATCTCTAGTTTATTAATCTCATTCATCTGCTCGATACTGATTTCTTTTGAAAGAGAGAGAGCAGATGGCTTCTTTAGTTCACTGATATTTTTTGTTAAGTTTCTTCTTGGCGTATCGAGTATGCTAGCTATCGAATCAATCGGCCATCTACGGGAGTAAAGATTCGGAAAAACGATGACTTGAGCTCTTACATCTGTTGAGAGCAGTTCACCATTTCGATCAAGAAAATAGCCTCTTCCATCGTTGATCATGAAACGATGGGTACGCTGATCCACACTTTCTTGAATGAGGTTCACTTTATTTTTGGAAAAAGAAGTAGTAGAAATCAGCTGTATATCCGCTAGCCGATACGTGAGAAAAAGGATATGGAACAGGAATAATAGTGCTACGACCATCGTTCTTTTCTTTGATAACAAAGGCTCACCCCCTTACCCCCTATTCTCACCCACTCTTTTTGTTCCTAAACGATTACAAAAAAAGAAGACTTGCAGATGAATGCAAGTCTTCTAATACGTAATACGTTTATTTTACTTCTAAGATGACAACGCTGATTTCTCCACCAGGCGTTTGAACAGAAACTTTATCTCCAGGCTTTTTACCTAAAAGACTTTTAGCCATTGGAGAATCGTTAGAAATTTTCCCTTCGAACGGATCTGCTTCTGCACTACCTACGATGATGTATGTTTCTTCGTCACCGTCTGGAAGCTCTTTAAACTTAACTGTTTTCCCGATGGAAACGTTATCAGATTGGTCTTTATTATCTTCAATAATAACCGAATCACGAATCATTTTTTCTAGCTGAACGATACGCGCTTCTACGAATGCCTGCTCGTCCTTTGCTGCATCATACTCAGAGTTCTCAGAAAGATCTCCAAAACTACGCGCTACTTTAATTCGTTCAACAACTTCTTTTCTACGCTCTGTTTTTAAAAACTCTAGTTCGTTCTCTAGCTTCTGTTTACCTTCTAAGGTCATATAGTGTTTTTTCTCGTCTGCCATTGTTTTTTCACTCCTTAAATAATCAGTACCCTTGTTACGTTATATGATGATTCGGCTAGGGTATGTATAAAAAATGGGTCAATAGTTGATTGCCAAATGGCTTATTGCTGAAATTTGTCACTGTATACCGAAAAAATGAGGATTATATTCCTCATTTTTTCAATAATGCTTTGTCTTCCAAGATCGTCTTGATTTTTGTTACCATTAAGTCGATCGCAACAAGATTCTGGCCGCCTTCTGGAATGATAATATCCGCATATCGCTTCGTTGGCTCTATGAATTGATTATGCATCGGCCGAACCACTGAAGTATATTGATCGATTACAGATTCAAGCGTTCTTCCTCGGTCTCGAATATCTCGTACCATTCTTCTAATAATACGTACATCTGCATCCGTATCTACAAACAGCTTAATATCCATCAAGTCACGTAGTCGTTCGTCTTCCAGGATCAAAATACCTTCCAGTATAATGACATCTTTAGCATCAACTGGGATAATTTTATCACTTCTTGTATGTGCTGTATAGTCGTACACTGGTTTTTCGATGGAATCGTATTTTAGAAGTGAAGAAATGTGTTGAATTAACAGATCATTATCGAAAGCAAGAGGGTGATCATAATTCGTGTCCAATCGCTCTTCCATCGATTTTTCTGATTGATCTCTATAATATGCATCTTGCTCTATGATTAAGATGGATTGGTTAGCAAACTGCCTGTAAATTTCTTTTGCTACTGTTGTTTTACCAGATCCAGATCCACCTGCAACCCCAATTACAATTGGTTTTTGTGCCATTTTGATTACTCCTCCAAACTGCATGTCCCACTAAGAATTTCTAATACTCACCATCATTCCGTCGCCAACCGGCAAGATTGAAGACTGATAGTCAGGATGCTGCATCATGTATTCGTTAAAACTTCTAATTTTTTTTACGAGAGAACGAAGTCTTCTACTCTCTAAGCCGCTTTCATCAGCGACATACCCTCTAAAGAGAACATTATCTGTAATGATGATGCCATCAGGTGACAGCATGGAGGAATAATGATCAAAAAAGTTTTGATATTGTCCTTTTGCTGCATCTATAAAAATAAAGTCATATGGGGCATACTTTTCTACTTGGCTCTGCAGTTCATTTGCATCTCCAAATAACAAATTAATTCTGCTCTCAAGATGAAACGATCTAACATTATCTTTTGCTATATTGTACCGTTCTTCATCTCTTTCAATACTAATCATTTCAGCATTCTCACATGCAAGAGCCATTCGAATGGCGGAATATCCAATCGCTGTTCCTACTTCTAATATACGTTTCGGTTTCTTCAATCTAACATAGGACAATAGAGTCTCCATACCTGTTAGATCCATGATCGGCACATTATGCTCTTTCGCGTATTGCTCCATTTCAAGTACTTGTTCAGAGCGCGTTGGAATAATTTTTTCAATATATTGGTTCAACTCTTTTGAGACCAAAGTAACACGCCTCCTTCACACTAACCGGTATATTGTAACATAATCTTTATTTGAAGGCGAGAGTCCTATTTCTATACTTCTGTTATCTATAAGATAACTGAGTTATTTCCTCTTAAATTGCTGTATAAAATGTAAGTTTTGCAGCAAAAAAAAGAGAATACATACTAGTATCCTCAAAAACATGCTTAATTATTGTCTTTTTCCTGCCAAACTTTCCATTCATCTCTGTATTTTTTATATACAGCATTATGTTCGCTCAAGGTTTTCGTGTAGATGACCTCACCGTTTGGTCTGGCATAAAAGAAAAGCTCGTCCATCTTCACGGGTTGAAGTGCAGCTTCAATCGCTTTTTCACCTGGTGAAGTGATCGGTCCGATCGGTATACCTTTATAAAGGTACGTATTGTACTTTGAATCATATTTCAGATGTTCGTATAAAACTTGAACATCAAAATTCTTTCGAGCATATTTCACCGTTGGATCAGAATCAAGTTTCATATCTTTACTTAAGCGATTATAAAAAACACCAGCAATTTTCTTGCGATCCTCTTCACGCTGAGATTCTTCTTCTATAAGGGATGACAAGGTGATGATCTGAAAGAGTGAATAACCACTATTCTTAATATCTTTCTCATGTTCAGTTAGGACAACAGAAGATTGTTCGACCATCTTGTCTATCACATTTGATAATTCTGGTTTCTTTACATCGAAATCATATGTAGCAGGAAACAAAAATCCTTCTAGCGGATAGTACAGTCCAGCTTTCATAATATCATCAGGTAAGATCGGATACTTATCTTTAAGCTGTTGCAAATAAGCTTTATCGGCCATTTTTTTTATGATATCCGCTTCACTGTAACCCGTTTTCTGACTGATTAATTTTGCGATCTGCGGGACATTGTATCCTTCCGGAATCGTTAAGGTTAAAGCAGGCTTCTTGAACATCTTTCCGTCTTTAAGTGCTGAAATGATCTCTGTAAGATTCATGGAAGGAGTTAGTTCGTAAATACCGGCTTGAAAGTTCCCTTCACCTTTAACTCGCGTATAGAGTCTGAAGAAATCACCGCTGTTGATCAATCCTTTATTCTCGAGCTCTTGTCCTATTTTTGAAGAGGAAGAACCAATTGGAATTTCCACCGTAATTTTTTCATTATTAGCTGAATCGATCGGTCCTATGTTCTTATTGTAATAAAAATAAGCACCTATTGCTGCAGCAATGAATAACACGAGAAATAGAAACAAGATAGATAGAACAATGGTCTTAGTACGTTTTTTACTTTTATTTTCATTTATGTAATTCCCAGATGACTGGAGATGTAACATGGTATTTCCCCCTTCCCACCTGTTTAATTATACGTTTACTAGCAGAAATTGTCGAGATTGGCCGTAAAATGGAATAAAAAAAGAAGCTGGCTAGAAAACCAACTTCTTTTTGTTTAATACTTATTCTGTTTCGTATTCGTCATCTTGAAATGTGTTTAACATTTCTTCGATCATGTCCCATTCTTCATCAGACTCCAATGGGAATAGAGCAAGATCGTCTTCTTCTCCATTTTCTTCATAACGGAAAGGGAAAACTTCTACTTCATCTGTATCATCATCTTCTGAATCAGCTACAGGTATAGTAACCATGTATGATTTTCCTGTTTGATCAACATCAAATTTGAATAAAACTTCAAATAGATTCTCGTCGCCATTCTCGTCTGGAATAACGATGCGTTCGCGTTCTTCTTTTGCCATTATTGGCTCACCTCTACTTTTCTTATTGTTGGCTGTCCAAATAACCTTGCAGGATGATCGAAGCTGCTAGCTTATCAATCACCTGTTTTCGTTTCTTTCGGCTCACGTCAGCTGAAATCAATGTTCTTTCAGCTGCCATGGTGGTCAGCCTCTCATCCCATAGGATAACCGAAAGACCTGTCAGACTTTCAATATCTTTAGCAAAGTTTTGACAAGCTTCTCCGCTGGGACCGATCGTACCATTCATGTTCTTTGGAAGACCTACAACGATCTTACTGATGTCATGTAACTGAATCAGCTCTTGAATCTTTGCATAGTCTTCTTCTGGCTTATTAGGACGGCGTCGTATCGTTTCGACTCCTTGTGCTGTCCATCCCAGTGCATCTGAGACGGCAACACCGATCGTCTTCGTTCCAACATCCAGTCCGAGTGTTTTTGTCAAATTAACGACTTCCTTCTTTTTGAGTGGATAGATATGATTTTACAAGCTCTTCAATAAGCTCATCTCGCTCCAGTTTTCTAATCATGCTTCTCGCATCATTGTGACGAGGAATATAAGCCGGATCCCCTGAAAGCAAATAACCTACAATCTGATTGATAGGGTTGTATCCTTTATCCTGCAGGGCGTCGTAAACAGAAAACAGGACAGTCTCTACATTCGTCTTATAAGCATCTTCTTCGTTGAAGTTAAACTTCATCGTTTTGTCCATTGAACTCACTGGCGAACACCTCTTTCTGAAGATCTCCCTTAAGGGACAAATTAGTTCTTGTCTCTATTGTACATGAAAGATGAAAGCTTAGGAAACGGTTTTGATCATTTCAACTGCAGAATCTATACCTTCTTGCAGCTTTTCGGGATCTTTACCTCCAGCTTGGGCCATGTCAGGACGGCCACCACCGCCTCCGCCGCAACGGACAGCCACTTCTTTTACTAGGTTACCCGCATGATAGCCTTTTGTCACTAAATCTTTTGTAACTCCCGCTACGATATTTACTTTCCCGCCGTTTTCTGCACCAAGAATAACCACTCCGCTTTGAAGTTTATTCTTTAGATCATCTACGATTGAACGCAATCCGTTCATATCCACGCCGCTCAATTTTTTAGCAATAACAGAAACACCGTTAATCGTTTGAACTTCATCAACAAGGCTGCCTGCTTCCATGTTACCAATCTTAGCCGCAAGAGATTCTTTCTCTTTTTGCAACTCTCTAATTTGTTCGTTTAATGCGTCTATACGCTGCGGAACGTCCTTAAGATTCGTTTTCAACTTAGCAGCTGTGTCTTTTAAAAGCTGTACCTGTCCGTTCATCAATCGGTACGCGTTCTCACCTGTAACAGCTTCGATCCTGCGTGTTCCTGCACCAATACCAGACTCTGATACGATTTTAAACAAGCCGATCTCTGACGTGTTATTTACATGACACCCACCACAAAGTTCAAGACTATAATCTCCTACTTTTACAACACGTACGGTTTCACCATACTTCTCACCAAACAGAGCCATTGCTCCCATTGCTTTTGCTTCGTTGATGTTTTTAACCATCTTTTCGACAGGAATGTTACCCCATACTTTTTCGTTGACGATCTCTTCGATCTTCTCAAGCTCTTCTGTAGAAATACTACCGAAGTGTGTGAAGTCAAAGCGCAAACGACCTTCTTGTACGAGAGATCCTGCCTGATTCACGTGCGTTCCGAGCACATCTTTTAATGCTTGATGAAGAAGGTGAGTAGCCGTATGGTTCTTTATAACTTTCGCACGAATTTCAGGGTCAACCTCTACAGAAACATCGATATTGTTTTCAAGAACGCCTTTCTCAACAACAACGGTATGAAGATTTTGTCCGTTAGGTGCTTTTTGAACATCTTTTACTGAAAGTAATAGTTCTTTCCCTGTAATTTTACCTTGGTCGGCGATCTGACCACCGCTCTCTGCGTAGAATGGTGTTACATCTAAGATAACTTGTGCTTCTTCTCCTGATGCAACCATCGCCACGCGTTCACCGTTTTGTAGGACTTCTAAAATTTTAGCTTCACCCGTTAGGCTGTCATATCCTGAGAACTCACTTTTTACGGTAATATCAGAAAGAACCCCACCTTGTACTTGCATGCTGTCTACTTCTTGTCTTGCTGCACGTGCACGTTCACGTTGAGCCTTCATCTCGTTTTCAAAGCCTTCTAGATCTACTTCCATTCCGTTTTCAGCCGCATACTCTTGTGTAAGCTCGAATGGGAAACCAAATGTATCATATAGCTTGAATGCGTCTTTTCCAGAGATGACGTTTCTTCCTTCTTCTTTTTCTCTTGCCATAACATCTTCTAAGATAGCAAGACCTTCGTTGATCGTTTCGTGGAAACGCTCTTCTTCCGTCTTAATAACTTTTTGGATGAAAGGAACTTTTTCTTTTACTTCTGGATAGAAGTCAACCATGATGTCTGCAACTGTTGGTACTAGTTCATACATGAAAGGCTTGTTGATATTGATCTTTTTCGCAAAACGAATCGCTCTTCTGATCAAACGACGAAGGATATATCCTCTTCCTTCATTCGATGGTAGTGCACTGTCACCGATCGCGAAACTTACTGTACGAATATGATCAGCGATTACTTTAAACGCAGTGTCTGTTTCCGTACTTAAACCATAAGAAGTGTCAGAAAGCTTTTCTGTTTCTTTGATGATTGGCATGAATAGATCGGTTTCAAAGTTAGTCTTCGTATCTTGAATCACACATACCATTCTCTCAAGTCCCATACCTGTATCGATATTTTTCTTAGGAAGGGGCGTATATGTTCCATCTGGATTATGGTTGAACTGTGAGAACACCAGGTTCCAAACTTCAAGGTATCTGTCGTTTTCTCCACCCGGATATAGCTCTGGATCAGACAGATCGCTGCCAAAAGATTCACCGCGGTCATAGAAGATCTCAGTGTTAGGTCCACTCGGCCCTTCACCAATATCCCAGAAGTTACCTTCCAAACGAATGATACGCTCTTCAGGTAATCCTACTTGCTTTGTCCAAATATCAAATGCTTCATCATCTTCTGGGTGGATCGTCACAGAAAGTTTCTCAGGATCAAAGCCGATCCATTTTTCACTCGTTAAGAACTCCCAAGCCCAAAGGATCGCTTCAACTTTGAAGTAATCGCCGATTGAAAAGTTTCCTAACATCTCAAAGAACGTATGGTGTCGAGTTGTAATCCCAACATTTTCAATATCGTTCGTTCGTATCGATTTTTGCGCATTCGTGATACGAGGGTTTTCAGGAATCACTCGTCCATCAAAATATTTTTTTAGTGTAGCCACTCCACTATTGATCCATAGAAGTGTAGGATCTTCATGTGGAACTAAAGATGCACTAGGTTCTACACCATGACCTTTTTCTTGGAAAAAATCAAGAAACATCTGTCTTACTTGAGCTGAAGTCAAATTTCTCATCGTTTTCATTCTCCTTTTTTAGATAAATATAAAGACTGATTTCGTAAACTTGGTTGTTTTATTAGTAGTTGATTTCTTTTCAATAACAAAGAAAACAAAATGTTTCTTTGTTATTTCTTTTGTCTTCCTTGCAAGTTGATTGGAGCGCAAGGTGCGAGACTCCTATGGGACGAGCGGTCAGGTGGAGACGTCTAAGGGCGCAAAGCGGCAGGAGGCTCACCGTTCGCCCCATGGAAAGCGAGCAACCTGGAGTGGAAATCAACTACTTTCGAACGAAAAAAGCCAATAAAAAACTCCCATCCCTATAAAAAATACAGGGACGAGAGTTTGAATTCACGCGGTACCACCCTGGTTATACGCTTTAAAATAAGCATATCACCTTGATTAAAGCCTTAACGCGGCATAACGGCAGATTTTCCTTCTGCACTCCAGAGTAGCTTTCTGTTTCGCTTCTTCCTAAAACATCTTTCAGCCGATGGATGTTTCTCTCTTTTGGAAGGACTGAAACGTACTTTTCTCTTTCAGCGTTTTTTAATCTTCTAGCGTTAGTATACGTTTATTCAATCTTACTTGTCAATCGGATGATGATTGAAGTCGATGTTCCCTGATGTGTATGATAATCACCTTGATCACACTAAAGATCGGAACAGCTAAAATCATTCCTGGTACACCAGCCAGTTCTCCCCCTAGCAATAGTGAAAAAATTATAAAGACAGGATGGATGTGAAGGTTCTTTCCGACGATAAACGGACCCAGAATATTGCCTTCTATGAATTGCAGAACGAGCATGATCCCAACAGTGATCCACACCATCTTCCAAGAGATCGTGAGTGCGATCAATACGACAGGAATCGCTCCTAAGATCGGACCAAAGTATGGTATGATGTCCGTTATCGCGATCACTAGTCCTAATAGTATAGGGTAAGGCATACCAACAATCCAGAGAGCAATCATGGCGGCAGCTCCAAGTATGGCGCCCACAAACAACTGTCCTCTGATGTATCCTCCAAGCGATTGGTCAATATCTTTTATAAGATGCTTTCCTTCATATCGATATTTTCTTGGAGTGAGATACCAAAGGGCTTTTTTTAGTTTTTCAAAATCGTTAAGAAAATAAAACACTAAAAAAGGTACGACAATGATAACGAAAAAATAATCTACGATCTTTCTTAATGAGAAGATCGCGTTAGTCAAAACGTCCTGTGCGTTATTTTCCATTTTCACGATATAATTTTCGATTTTAGAATGAACCGAATACGGAAGTGCAGATGTACCTCTGTCTACTTGGTACAATAGATCCTTATAATCCTCAGCAAGAACAGGCACATTCACTAAAAGTTGTTTCATCTGTACGATGAAATAAGGAAACCCTTTTACTGCAGCAAAACCGATACCACCAAAAAAAAGGATATATATGCTTAAGATCGCAACAAATCGTGGCAATCCTTTCTCATGAACGTATTCAACGACGGGATGGAGTAGATATGTAATAAGAGCTGCAAGAAAAAATGGCAGAATGATTCCCTTAATCGCAGTCCACAATGGCTCATAAAGTGGGTAAAGTTTCATTAAAAGAAACAAACACAAAAACAATAGTAAAGAAAGGGTTAACCTGTAAACCCACTTCATTCGAATGTCTTTTGTCATCTCTTCACCCTTTTCTTAAAAAACCCCGTCTTTTATGAGACGGGGTATGCTATCTTAATAAATGGCTTTTGCGACTTTTTTACGGATTTTTTTAACACGTCGTGATGTCCAAAGATCACTAAGATCTGAAAGATTATAGTTCATCTTAGACATTCTTGACATCCTCTTATTTCTCATCGCATATGTTGCCGCTCCAATACCAAGTGCGAAAAGAGAACTCATCGTCCTGCTCATGCTAGATCACCTCGACATCAGAGATTTGATTTCTTTTATGAAGTACTTTCTTTATAAGTCAGATCTTGATCTTCAAATAAATCATCGAGTGATGTCAAAGAGCCGTCTTCTTCCACTTGATGAAGGGACAGTCTTCCTTTAACAATGGAAAGCTCTATAAAACAGTTCCAGCAATAATACTGGTTCACACCGATTTTCCCGATATCTTTTCTACTGCAGTTCGGACATTCCACTTGCTCTCGCTCCTTTAAATTTACTTTTACAAGGGTGTCCTGAATTTGTAGAAAATATACAGAAAACATTTAAGAAGGATCATTCATTGTATCTGACTTCTAGAAATACAAAAAAAGAAATGTCCGACAAGATGACATCTTACATCTCTCGAACATTTCTAGTTTGTTTCGTTTAGAAGGGTATCATTCATTAAATCTTTTTCCAGTATGGTCTCTTGAAGACGGGAAGTAAGACCCGAGTATCGTTCTGTTTCATCTGAACGTTCAACAGCCCAAGTAAATGCTTCTTGTTCTCCACATAGGATCAGATATTCTTTACTTCTCGTTATTGCTGTATATAATAAGTTCCGTTTTAACATTCGGTAGTAGCTTTTTAAGACAGGTAGAACGACGATCGGATACTCACTACCCTGCGACTTATGGATCGAACAGCAAAAAGCGTGAGTAAAATGATGAAATTCACTTCTTTTATACGTAACCTCAATCTCATCAAAACTGATGACGATTTGATCTTCTTTATCCGTGTTCTCTCTTGCATAGATAACAGCAACGATCTCACCGATGTCACCATTGAACACTTGATCTTCAGGTTGATTGACGAGCTGAAGCACTTTATCTCCTTTTCGATAAAACACATTTGCGACCTGTAACTGACGCTGTTTTTGTTTCTCAGGATTAAACAGACGCTGAAGTTCCATATTTAATCGATCAATTCCAACGGGCCCTTTGTACATAGGTGCTAACACTTGGATATCTCGAGAACTGTAACCTTTTTTAATGGCATTTTCACAAACTTGAAGGATAGCTTGAAACACTTGTTCACCGGAACATGCAAAAAAACGTCTGTCGTTCTGTGGAACAAGCAGATCTTGCGGCACGTTTCCGTTCTTCATCTCATGAGCTAACCGGATGATAGATGATCCTTCTGCTTGTCTATAAATATCCACTAATCGAGATTGTGGAACATGCTGTGCTTGCAGTAGATCTTTTAGCACTTGACCAGGACCAACTGATGGTAACTGATCTTCATCCCCAACAACAATGATCTGGATATGTGGTGGCAGAGCTTTTGCTAAAGAATGAGCAAGCCATATGTCGACCATCGACATTTCATCGACGATCAAAAGTTTTCCGTCAATAGGTTCATCTTCATTTTTTTCAAAGGTGCCTCCACCTTTCCATCCTAACAAGCGATGAATCGTGTGTGCGGGTATTCCTGTAGACTCAGTCATACGCTTTGCCGCTCGTCCTGTTGGAGCAACGAGTAAAACTGGAAACGACTCTTTTTTTCCTCGGTAATCATCAGGGTTCAAACTTACACCATGAATCTCACTATAAAGTTCGACGATTCCTTTAATCACTGTCGTTTTCCCTGTTCCAGGTCCTCCTGTCAGAACCATTAAAGAAGATGTCAACGCCTTCTTAATCGCCTCTTTTTGACTTTTCGCATATTTCATGTTGAGTCTTTTTTCAAGAGCTGTTAGCTCAGATTCCAATTTTGAATCCTCAATGTGATAATCATTTTTCTGACTATGTAATAATTGATTCATTTTTTGAGCAAATCCACGCTCAGCGAAATAAAGGGATGGCAGATATACAACGTTTTCTTTTACGATCAATCGCTCTTCAGTTTCCATATCTTGAATCTCGCGAAAAATACTCATCTCATCTACCGTATTCTTTCCATCTGCCAAAAGCTTTCTTACTCCTTCTAACAGTTGGTCCATCGGAAGGTATGAGTGCCCAAGATCTGTTCCTTGATCACGAAGTACGAACTGACAAGCAGCTTGAATTCGTTTTGGATGATTAACTTGCATCCCATTTCCTTTTGCAATTTCATCAGCTCGGTGGAACCCAATTCCAGAAACGTCTTCGATCAGTCGATACGGCTCGTCTTTTATGATCTTTACAGCATCATCCTGATACGTTTGAAAGATTTTCATCGCAAGCTGCGGCCCGATTCCATAGGGTTGAACAACCATCATCACTTGATCTAATCCTCGATTCTGCATGAGGGATTTTTGCAAACTTTGAGCTTGTTCTTCTGTTAGCTTTGGAATCTGACTGATATATTCCGGTGATTCTAAGAGCTTTGTGATCGCATCGTTTCCCATGACTTCTACAATATGCTCGGCAGTCTTCTTACCGATCCCTTTAAACAGATCGCTCGAAAGATACTGAATCATAGCTTCTTTGGATTGAGGCATCTCTTTTTGAAACAGATCAACTTCGTATTGTTTACCATATTTCGGATGATCTTTAAATTTTCCATAAAACACATAGAGTTCATCTTCTCTTAACGGGGGAAGGATGCCTGTAATCATAATTTCTTTTTCATTGTAATTTTCGTTTGTCTCTTTTACCCGTATTCTAGCGACCGTATAAAGACTCTCTGTTTGATGATAAATTGTAGAGATCAACGTACCTTTTATAAATTTTTTTACTTCAGTCGACTCATCTTCTAAATGAAAAGAAGGCTGCTGTGCCATAAAGCACCCCCTTTAATGGTTGGTGTTTTTACTTTCGATATTTCGTTTTCCATTCCCTGCAAGATAATGATCGGGCTGGATGTCTAACGCTCTTTGAAAAGCTTGTAGAGCATCTGCATTTTTATCAAAATAACTATATGTTACGCCTAGATTATACCAAGCATCAGCATGTGTTTCATCGCGCTCAACAACTTTTTCAAAGGTTGTTGATGCAGACTCAATATCCCCTGTTCGTGCCTGACAGAGACCGAATTGAAACAAGGCTTCATGGTCTTGAACGTTGAGCTCAGTTGCTCTCATTAAGTAAGGAAAAGCAAGCTTATGTTCACCTAGTGAAACGAACGACATGCCTGTCATAAAGTGAGTATCACTATCTTGCAGACCTCCTTTTAGGGCTTCTTGAAACAGTTTTGCACTCTTAGAGAATTCTTCAAGATGATAGCAGGCAATTCCAGCACCATAGTAAGCAGCAACTGCATTTTCATCGAGCGATAGAGCTTTATCAAAAAATTGAATCGCTTTTTCGTGTTCATGAACAGCAGAAAGTAGATTTCCGAAGTTAATATAATGAACTGGATTTTGAGGATCTGTCTCAATCATCATTTCCAGACTTTTTGCTGCTTCTTCAAACTTTCCTTTTTGTAAATATTCCAGACCTTTTGAAGGTTCCATCTTCATTACCCCCACATTTAATTTCCTTCAAAAGTATAACAAATGAAGGTAGCTGGCGCATAATTTTTTGTGGATTCCCCTTCTGGATAGTTCGTTCAAACTCTCTGAATCGCTCATAAATCTCTGGAATCGCTCATAAATCTCTGGAATCGCTCATAAATCTCCGGAATCGCTCATAAATCTCTGGAATCGCTCATAAATCTCTGGAATCGCTCATAAATCTCTGGAATCGCTCATAAATCTCTGGAATCGCTCATAAATCTCTGGAATCGCTCATGCAGCGAGCATAGATATGCCGCTGCATGAGCACCATATCTTCATTAACGCAAAAAAACTGGCTCCCTTAGGCAATTTGACGCCCTAGTAAGCCAGTTTTTCCACATTCTTTTATAGATAGGTGATCTCTTCGTCATTTTTGTAGACTGTATCGATCGTTGCTCCGCCTAGACAAACATCTCCATCGTAGAACACGACAGCTTGTCCCGGTGTGATCGCACGTTGTGCTTCATCAAAGACTACATGTAGCGTTTCGTCCTCCATCACATGAACAGTTACACCCATGTCAGGCTGACGGTATCTGAACTTCGCCGTACACTGAAAAGTAGCAGGTAGCGGTCTATCAGAAACAAATCCTGCTTTTACAGCTTTCAAGCTATCAGAGTAAAGTTTTTCATTGTGAAATCCTTGTTCGACATACAATATGTTGTCTTTTAAGTTCTTACCGACAACAAACCAAGGATCTCCGCTTCCACCGATTCCAAGACCGTGACGCTGCCCGATCGTATGGTACATCAATCCATCATGCTTGCCCTTAACTTCGCCTTCAAACGTTTGCATCTCACCAGGCTTTGCAGGGAGATACTGACTTAAGAATTCTTTAAAGTCTCTTTCTCCAATAAAACAGATTCCTGTTGAATCTTTCTTCTTAGCTGTCGCAAGTCCAGCTGCCTCTGCAATTTTACGGATTTCAGGCTTCTTTAACTCACCAATCGGAAACAACACACGACGTAATTGTTCTTGAGAAAGCTGGTTAAGAAAATAAGTTTGGTCCTTATTCTCATCAACGCCTCGAAGCATCTTAACTTCTCCATCTATTTCAGCCACACGTGCATAATGGCCAGTAGCTACATAATCTGCACCTAAGTTCATGGCGTGCTCTAAGAAGGCTTTAAACTTGATCTCCTTGTTGCACATCACATCAGGATTAGGTGTTCGTCCTGCTTTATATTCTTCCAAAAAGTACGTGAATACTTTATCCCAGTATTCTTTTTCAAAATTCACCGCGTAATATGGAATGCCGATCTGGTTGCAGACCGCAATCACATCGTTGTAATCTTCTGTTGCTGTGCATACGCCATTCTCATCGGTATCATCCCAGTTTTTCATAAAGATTCCGATCACATCATAGCCTTGCTCTTTCAGTAAAAGTGCGGCAACGGAAGAATCCACACCACCGCTCATTCCAATAACTACTCGTGTATCTTGAGGTGCCTTTTTGTTTGATTCTGTTTGCATCGTGTCCACCTCATTTCATTCATATGACAAACATTGTAACTTATTTTGCTAAACGTTTCACGATTTTTGCTGTCTCATGGGCAGCGTATTCAATATCTTCTAATTTATTGCCTAGACCAAAGCTAAAACGAACAGAAGATTTCGTACGATCATCATTACCAAACATCGCTTTTAGAACATGTGAAGGTTCGTGTGAGCCCGCCGTACAAGCTGATCCGCTGGAAGCTGCGATACCTGCTAGATCCAGGTTGACTAAGAGCACTTCTGTTTTAACACCGTGAAAGCTAACGTTTAAAATATGCGGAAGAAAATGATCAGAACTTCCATTTTCGATGAAAGATACCTCTTCTTCTTGCCATATTCTTTTCATCGTATCTCTAAACGTCATGTATTGGCCGAAGCGTTCTTCTCTTTCCTTTTCTGCGATGGATGCTGCTTTTCGTAAAGCAGCGATTCCTGCTACATTTTCTGTTCCAGCACGGCGCTTACGCTCTTGCTCGCCGCCGAAACCTTGAGGAAGAAAAGGAACGCCCTCTTTCACAAAAAGAAATCCTGTTCCTTTTGGGCTATTGATCTTATGACCAGAAGCACTTAACAGATCAATGTTCAGTTCATTTACATCGATCGAGATCAAGCCATAAGCCTGCACCGCATCGGTATGAAACAAAATGTCTTTTTCCTTTAACATACTACCGATTTCTTTTATGTCTTGTGTTGTCCCTGTTTCATTGTTGCAATACATGATCGAAACGAGAATCGTATCTTCTCTTAGAGATCTTTTCAGTTCGTCTAATGAAATTCTACCTTCCTCATCAACGGACAAGTAAGTTACATCGTAACCTCTCTTTTCAAGCTCATGAAAGGTATGAAGTACAGCATGATGTTCTATTTCTGATGTAATAACATGCTTTCCTTTCTTCTCTAGAGCAGAGACTGTGCCAAGAATAGCAAGGTTATCACTTTCTGTACCACCGCTTGTGAAAATGATTTCATTACGTGAAGCGCCTATAGAAGTTGCAATCATGGTTCTCGCATCATCAAGAGCTTTGCGAGTCTGTCGTCCGTATTGATGGATGCTAGAAGGATTCCCAAAATGTTCAGTTAGAAAAGGAATCATTTCTTCTATGACTTCAGGATGAACAGGAGAGGTTGCAGCGTGATCTAAATAAACGTTTTTCATTGCTCATTTCCTTCCTATATATAAAACATGTAAGCGTCCTGTGCGCCCTCATCTTCATAGTTCGCCAAATCTTCGAGTGTTGTAGAATCTAATACATCTTTTACAGCATCTCTAATTTTAATCCAAAGATTTCTTTTCGCTGGCTCTTCATCATCCAATACTTCAACGGGAGAGATCGGTCCTTCAAGCACTCGGATGATATCTCCAGCAGTAATCGTGGATGCTTCTTTTGCCAGCATGTACCCACCATACGCACCCCTGATACTTTTTACAAGTCCTGCATTTCTGAGCGGGGCGATAAGCTGCTCTAAATAATGTTCAGATAGACTATATTCTTTTGCGATTAATTTCAATGCGATCGGACCTTCACCTGATCTCTTTGCTAATGCCATCATGATGGTTAATCCGTACCGACCTTTTGTTGATATCTTCATATTCTTCACTCCGTTCTAAAACAAACTTCACTAATTTTTGGCAATACGGAAGGGTCCTGCCTACGATTGCTCCTATCGTTACACAAAAAAGGATCGTTCCGAACGAAACGGGTCCTTTTAACATCCAACCAAAAAACAGAACAACAAATTCCATTAAGAGTCGAATATTTGAAACTTTCATCCCTGATTTTTCTGTAAGAGCGAGCATCAGACTATCTCTTGGTCCTGCACCGCAGTCTGATGATATATATAGCCCAATTCCAAAACCTAAAATTAAGATTCCGATGATTAAGAACATCCATTTCCCAAAACCTGTAACAGGATCATGAAAAAAAGGAAGCCATAAATAAAAGTCAATAAACAAACCAACAGACACCATATTTAAAAATGCACCTGATTGAGGTTTCTTTTTAGTTAATAAGGATGTAGCTAAGATGACGAAGAATCCCATTATGATCGACCATGTGCCTATGGAAAGCCCAAACTGTGCAAACAGTCCGATATGAAGAACATCCCACGGAGCACTTCCGAGGTCTGCCTTAATCATAAGCGCGATTCCGAAAGCCATAATAAATAATCCAATAAAAAATACAGACCACTGAAACAAAAATTTGTTCCATCTTGAATGCTTTTGGTCTTTCACTATGCAAAATCCTTCCCTATTAAGTTGTCTCAATTTGGTTAATTCCATAAATCTAAAGCTTATTATAGCATGAAATCATTTCAACTTGCATGATGTACTATTGTATAGTATTGTCATATGACGATTAGAACAAGTGTGCGGAAGGATGATTGTAATGGACTTGTTTTCTTACAAAGACGAAAGCTCCCATTCATTAAAAAGACCTCTTGCCAACCGAATGCGTCCAAGAAAAATAACGGAATTTATCGGCCAAGAGCATATAGCTGGAGAAGGAAAGCTGTTGAGACGGGCAATAGAAGCCGATCAACTCACACCGATGATTTTTTTTGGACCTCCTGGCACAGGTAAAACAACATTAGCCAAAATCATTGCGAATTCCACATCTGCATGGTTTGAACAACTTAATGCGGTTACGTCAGGAGTCGCTGATCTAAAGGTCATTATGGGAGCTGCTAGAGAACGCCTGTTATTAGAAGAAAAAAAGACAGTGCTCTTTATTGACGAGATCCATCGTTTTAACAAAAGTCAGCAAGACGCTCTCCTTCCATATGTAGAAGACGGATCTGTTATCTTAATCGGTGCAACAACAGAGAGCCCTATGTTCGAGATCAACCCCGCTCTCTTATCAAGATCTCGGTTGTTTCGCTTTGAACCACTAACAGATGAACACATTTCAAAAGTGATCCAGCAAGCTCTTTCTGATACAGAAAGAGGATATGGCAAACATCCGATTTCTATGAAAAAAGAAGCAATCGATCATATTGTGTCTATTGCGAACGGAGATGCAAGGACAGCACTTAATGCGGTGGAACTTGCTGTGTTAACGACGAAACCAGACAAAGACGGAAACATTACGATCACATTAGAAATCGCTGAAGAATCCATTCAACAAAGAGTTCTTCAATATGATAAAAAAGGAGACAACCATTATGATACAGTCTCTGCTTTTATTAAAAGCATACGTGGTTCAGACCCAGATGCCGCTCTATACTGGCTTGCTAAAATGATTTATGCTGGCGAGGATCCTCGTTTTATTGCGCGCCGATTACTCGTTCATGCAGCAGAAGATGTCGGTCTCGCTGATCCGAACGCATTGCTTGTTGCGCATGCTGCTAGTTATGCTGCTGATTTTATCGGGATGCCTGAAGCTCGAATTCCACTTGCAGAAGCTACGCTTTACTTAGCAACTGCTCCTAAAAGCAACAAAGTGATAACAGGAATTGATAAAGCACTTGATGCAGTCAAAAAAGAAAAAACAGGTCTCGTCCCGATCCATCTTCGTGATGCTCATTATAAAGGAGCGAAACAACTTCAACATGGTGAGGACTATAAATATCCACATAATTTTGAAGATGGGTATGTACCACAAGAATATTTACCGAAGCATCTGCAGGGTAAAACGTTTTACGAACCTACTGAACGTGGCTTTGAAAAGAATCTTAAGAAACGTCTCGACTATTTTAATGATCGTAAGCAAAAGGGAAGGTAAATCTATGAGACTTGATAACTTAGCAAACTAGCAAAAGTTCTTCAGATGTGTGTATAGGATTCTCTCTGATTGGTAAACATGAAAATATCAAATGAATATTTTTGTAGCTAAGGAGAGGATTACCGTGTCAAAACTCAGACAGGACGCCTGGTCAGAAGAAGACGATCTATTGCTTGCCGAAACGGTCTTACGTCATGTGCGTGAAGGAAGTACACAGTTACATGCTTTTGAAGAGGTAGGAGATAAATTAGAGCGTACGAGTGCAGCAGTTGGATTTAGATGGAATGCAATCGTGAGAAAAAAATACGAACAAGCATTAAAGATTGCTAAAAAGCAAAGAAAAGAACGGCAGCGTGCGCTAGCGAGATCACAACAGCAACAACAGTCGAAGCCTGCAGCTAAACCTGTGCAGACGTTAAATAATACGCCAAAGATGCACGATGATGAAACCTATCATCCAGAAGAGTTCTTCAGAACACCTTTTTCGTATGAAAGAAACACAGCAGCACCAGCTCCAGTTGCTTCGTCACCCGCAGTTTTAGAACAACCAAGTTTTGTACAGCAAACTGAAGCAGAAGCACCAGAAGTTACGAGCTTACAAGGATCACAACAGCCATCAACACCGATCGCCTATCGTCAAGCTTCACAAGCTAGTAATGAACATAGTCTTACACTTGATGAAGTCATAGATTTTCTGAATGGTTTAAAGCGAAACGGCATGTCGAGCGGCAAACTCGTTCAAGAAAACATGGAACTTCGTCTTCAGATGAACGAGTTGATGCAGCAGAACAAAGTGATGAAAGATCAGCTTACCGTTCTTGAGAAAGAGCACCAAACGGTTCAGGAAGATTATCAAGCTCTGATCCAGATCATGGATCGCGCAAGAAAAATGGTACTGTTTCAAGATGAAGATACAAATCCGAACGTTACCTTCCGTATGGATAAGAACGGAAATCTAGAAAAACTAGCAAAATAAATTTAGATGACTCATAGGGTTTAGCCCACGAGTCATCTTTTTTGTGGAGTTTTACGCCCCAAAAAACGGATAAATTATTTTATCTGCGGAATTATTTAGGTTATACTCGGATGTATTTCAAAGTTACCCCGTAATTGGTGGAGATTCCATTGTAATAATTACGATTGTTCATTTGAGAAAAACATTTCTTCACTCCGTGCTACTGGTAAGTACAAGTCCTCACACTAACAGTTATAAGTATTCAAACACTCAAGAATAGACGAAAAAAAAGTCCTGACTTTAGAACAGTCAAAACCCTTTTTCATCAAATTAACGGATTCTTTCGATCTTTATATTATTATCTTCAATGATTTTGTTGATCACGTAACCTGCCATGTAAAGTCCTGAAACAGATGGTACAAATGCGTTTGAAGATGGTGGCAACTTCGCTTTTCGAATGCCAGGAGCGTTCTCAGGTACGATCTCTTTTCGAATCTCTTCGCGGATCTGGATTGGCTTTTCATCTGAGAATACAACAGGGATTCCTTTTGTGATTCCTTCTTTTCTGAGACGCTGTCGGATGACCTTAGCGATTGGGTCATAGCTAGTCTTAGAGATATCAACGATTTGAAGACGTGTTGGATCCAGTTTGTTCGCCACACCCATACTCGAGATAATTGGTATTTTGCGGTTTAAACATTCTTTCATGAGGTGGATCTTATAGGAGATCGTATCCGATGCATCTACTACAAAATCAAGTCCATATTCAAAAATTTGTTCATATGTTTCTTCTGTATAGAACATCTTAAGAGCGATAACTTCACACTCTGGATTAATAAGGGCGATTCTTTCTTTCATAAGATCTACCTTTGGCTGCCCAACGGTATTCACAAGTGCATGTATTTGACGATTCACGTTCGTGATATCGACATCATCTTTATCGATAAGGATTAGTCTTCCAACTCCAGATCGAGCTAGTGCTTCAGCTGAAAAGGAGCCCACTCCTCCGATTCCAAGCACAGCAACAGTTGAGTTTTTTAAGACGTCTATTCCATCTTTTCCAATGGCAAGTTCATTTCTTGAGAACTGATAAAGCATATTAGTGAAATCTCCTTTCAAACGTGCACGTAAAATAAAGAAAATGCATCTTTATCAGCATATCCACTTTTGAAAACAAAATCAATATGCTTACTTGGTTTTTTTCGCACAAAAAAATGAGCCCCAAAAATGCCGTATCCCCTTAGTTTTGAACCTGCTCTCGCAGGTGGGTGCCCTGTTTCGCATTTTGTCCGTCCCCTAGCTTTCAGGGCATGGACGCTGTGCGAAAACACAAACTCCCTAATACTTAATGTTGGCTCAAAACTTCGGGTTGTTAACGGTCACCATAGGACCCATCGCTTAAATTCATACTATCACACGAATAAATCAAATACAAGACAAAATGTGTCTCTTTATAAAACGATTCGTATTTTTCTAAATATTCACTTACTTGGTTTCTTGTTTCACTTTTACAGATAGGTGAAGTTCATCAAGCTGCTTTTCGTTTACAGCAGATGGTGCATTCGTCAGTAAACAAGATGCGGAAGCTGTTTTCGGGAAAGCAATCGTGTCTCTTAAATTACTTCTTCCAGCTAGTAACATCACCATACGATCAAGCCCTAGCGCAATTCCACCATGTGGAGGCGTTCCATATTCAAAAGCCTCTAAAAGGAATCCGAACTCCTCACGTGCTGCTTCCTCAGTGAATCCTAATGTTTTAAACATTTTTTCTTGAACGTCACGTTGGTAGATACGCTGAGATCCTCCGCCAAGTTCATAACCGTTGAGAACTAAGTCGTATGCTTGTGCTCTTACTTCAGCAGGGTTGGTATCCATTAAGTGAAGGTCTTCTGTCTTTGGCATCGTGAATGGATGGTGAAGCGCCACAAAACGGTCTGCATCCTCATCGTATTCAACAAGTGGGAAATCAACGACCCACAAGAAATTGTATTTTGATTGATCAATCAGATCTAAATCTTTTGCTAGCTTTTGTCTTAACGCACCTAAGCTGTCTGCTACAACGGAGGGCTTGTCTGCTTCAAACAACAACAGATCGCCTTCTTCTGCTTGTAGTGCGTTCGTTAAGTTAGCTGAATCTTCTTCATTAAAGAACTTTGAAATAGGTCCTTTTAATCCTTCAGCTTCTACTTTCATCCAAGCAAGGCCTTTTGCTCCATATCGAGCAGTGAATTCAGTCAGTCCATCAATATCTTTTCTAGAATAATTTGCTGCTTTTCCTTTAACGTTGATCGCTTTTACTTGACCACCGTTCTCAACTGCTGCTGCAAATACTTTAAATCCAGATTCCTTAACGATTTCTGAGACGTTGATCAGTTCAAGACCGAAACGCGTATCCGGCTTATCTGAACCATAACGGTCCATCGCTTCTTTATACGTCATTCTTGGGAAAGGCTTTGGAATCTCTACACCTTTTACTTTTTTTACAAGTCCAGTCATCATCTCTTCCATCATAGCTAAAAGTGGTTCTTGGCCCATGAAAGAAGTTTCGATATCCACTTGAGTAAATTCTGGCTGACGGTCTGCTCGCAGATCTTCGTCTCTGAAGCAACGAACAATCTGGTAGTATTTTTCGAAACCTGAAACCATCAACAATTGCTTAAATAATTGTGGAGATTGCGGCAATGCATAAAATTCTCCTGGGTGCACACGGCTCGGTACTAAATAGTCACGCGCTCCTTCAGGTGTGCTCTTCGTAAGCATCGGTGTTTCCATCTCCATAAATTCATCGTTCTCAAGGAAGTTACGGATATAACGAGTTACTTCATGTCTCATCTTCAACGTTTCCTGCATGATCGGACGGCGCAGGTCAAGATAGCGATACTTCAGACGGATATCTTCTGTAATATCCATATCTTCGCTGATGGAGAAAGGTGGGGTTTTCGCGCTGTTTAAAATCTTAACTTCTTCTCCAGTGATTTCAATCTTACCCGTATTCATTGCTGGGTTAACCGTGCTTGGGTCACGCTCAAGCACTTTTCCTGTAATCGTAAGAACATATTCACTTCTTACTTTTTCAGCCGTTTCTAAAGCTTCAGCTGAAACTTCTGGTGAAAAGACGATCTGTACAACTCCTGAACGGTCACGAAGATCGATGAAGATCAATCCGCCTAAGTCACGTCTTTTTTGTACCCAACCTGTAATCGTCACTTTTTCACCGATATATTGTTCTGTAATCTTTCCGCATTGATGTGTGCGATATTCCATGAGATGTGTCCTCCTTATTTCCCTTGCTTTAAATATGTGCTCAGCTTCTCGATCGCTACTTCCGACTGTTCCCCGGAATCCATGTCCTTCACGTTGATGATTCCTTTGGACAGTTCTTCTTCACCAAGGATCGCTACAAACTTCGCTTTTAAGCGGTCAGCTGCTTTAAATTGTGCTTTCATCTTTTTATCTAAATAATCTTTGTCACTTTTAATCCCTGCTTGGCGCAGCTGACTTAAGATCTCTACTGATTTCCGCTTGGCTTCATCCCCTAGTGCTACAACATAACAATCTATTTCTTCTTCTGTTTCAAGAGTGATGCCTTCTGCTTCAAGTGCTAATAATAAGCGTTCTAAGCTCATCGCAAACCCGATACTTGGCGTAGCTGGTCCACCTAGATCTTCAACAAGCCCATTGTATCTTCCGCCTCCACTGAGTGTTGTGATGGCCCCGAACCCTTCAGCCTCACTCATGATCTCAAACGCAGTGTGGTTGTAATAATCAAGTCCACGTACGAGTGTAGGATCGATCACATAATCGATGTTCATCGCATCCAAGCTCGTCTTCACTTCTTCAAAATAGGTTTTCGATTCTTCGTTTAAGTGTTCAAGAATCGAAGGAGCGCTCTTCATGAGTTCATGATCACGGTCTTTTTTGCAATCTAGAATTCTTAAAGGATTCTTCAATAATCGATTTTGACAATCTGAACAAAATTCATCGATTCTAGGTTCAAAGTGTGAGATCAAAGCTTCTTTATGAGATTTACGGCTCTCAGCATCACCTAACGTATTCAACACGAGACGAAGTTTTTTTAGGCCGAGCTCTTGGTAAACCGTCATCGCAAGTGAAATTACTTCTGCATCAATGGCAGGATCTGCAGACCCCATCGCTTCAATACCGAATTGTACAAACTGACGATATCGACCAGCTTGAGGTCTTTCATATCGAAACATAGGTTGGATGTAAAAGAGTTTTACAGGCTGTCCTGGTAACCCGAACATTTTGTTTTCAACATAAGAGCGAGTTACAGGTGCGGTCCCTTCTGGTCGAAGAGTTAAGCTGCGGTCGCCTCGATCATTGAACGTATACATCTCTTTTTGAACGATATCTGTTGAATCTCCTACACCGCGTTGGAAAAGGTCTGTGTGCTCAAAAATCGGTGTTCGAATCTCTTTATAATTGAATCGCGCTGATACTTCCTTTGCTTTTTGTTCGATCAGCTGCCATTTTTCCACTTCTCCTGGGAGTATATCTTTCGTTCCCCTTGGAATGTTAATACTCATTTTCATTCATCCTCCCGTTTTACATGTTCATTAAAATCAAAGGCTGTTCTCGCGTATTCTGTTGTTCTTTGAAAGTGGTTGATTTCCGCTCCAGATGCTCGCTTTCCGCGGGGTGTGCGGTGAGCCTCCTAGCGCTATGCGCTGTTAGGAGTCTCACCTGTCCCACTCATCCCGCAGGAGTCTCGCATCTTGCGCTCCAATCAACTTGTCAAAGAAGTAAGTCGAAACCAATGTCATTAAGGTACAAAATTTTAGAAAACAACCATAAAAAAAATCCCGTCCCTTATGAAATCTGTCATTTCATAAGGGACGGGATTTCCCGCGGTGCCACCCTGCTTCGAAGCTAAAAAATAGCTTCCTCATTTATGCAAGTAACGATTGCCCACGTGTAACTCTACTGAGGTCAAAACTTAACCGTTCGAATTAAAACCTATGAAGTGTCTTTCACTTTATCATCAGGGAGAGATACTTTCAGCCATGGTATCTCATCTCTTACCCTGTGGGGTAAAGCTACTTTTCTTCGTCATCAGTTTTCATTTTGGAATTGTAGATTATCATACTTTTAGATGGGGTGTGATGTCAATAGTTTTCGCGTTTTATTTTTTTCTTTAACTGATTCACTTGATATAGATTCATTCCAAATTCTTCAGCAAGTTCCATCGTGTTTGCTGATTTTTCAAGAGAAAGAAAATCATGAAAGCTCAGCTGCTTCCATTGAGGGATTCCTTCTATGCTTTTCCGGTTCTGCCTCATACAAAAAACCTCCACCTTTTTGATTTAGTCTTTCCATCAAGGCGAAGGTTTCATTCATGATCTTAATTTTTAGAGTCCATGATTAAGGTTACCGGTCCATCATTCGTAAACGAGACATCCATCATCGCGCCAAAAACACCAGTTTCCACATGTACACCTAAGCTCTTAAGCTTGTTATTAAAATAGTCATACATCGTAATCGCATGGTCTGGTTTAGCCGCATCCATAAAGTTTGGGCGTCTTCCTTTTTTCGTATCACCGAATAACGTGAACTGCGAAATAGATAGGATACTACCTTCTGTATCTTTTAAAGAATGATTCATCTTTTCATTTTCATCTTCAAATATGCGAAGATTTACGATCTTTTCCGCTAAATAATCCGCATCTTTTTCTGTATCTTCATGTGTAACACCAACTAAGAGTACAAGGCCTTTATCAATTCTGCCTTTTACTTCAGAATCCACTAAGACCTTCGCCTCTTTAGAACGCTGTAATACTACTTTCATTGCAGAATCACTTCCTTAACTCCTATTGCATCAATCTTCTAACCGCATAAATGTCAGGAATTCTTTTAATTCGTTCGACCACTTTTTGAAGGTGGCTGACGTTGTGAATGGAGATCGACATACTGATCGTTGCCATCTTGTTGCGATCTGACTTGCCGCTAACGGCTGTAATATTTGTTTTCGTTTCTGCAACTGCATGCAGGACCTCATTCAGAAGGCCACGACGATCAAATCCGTTGATCTCAATGTCCACGTTATAATTTTTCGGTTGCTCTAGATTACCTTCCCATTCAACCGGTAAAAGCCGTACTTGTGCATCTTCGTTGTGGACGTTAACACAATCCTCACGGTGAACAGAAACACCCCTGCCTTTTGTGATATAACCAACGATGTCATCTCCAGGAACTGGATTACAACATTTAGATAAGCGAATCAGCATGTTATCAATGCCTTTAACCACAATACCAGAATCTGTTCTGCGTTTTGGTTCAGGCTTTTCAGCAGAGTCTCTTATCGCATCAAGCAGCTCAGAATTATCCGGGTCCTGCTCTTTTTTGCGGCGGACTTTATCCGTTAATCGAGTGGCAATCTGTGCAGCTGTTATACCGTTGTATCCTACAGCAGCGTACATATCTTCTTCGCCTGCAAAGTTATACTTTTGAGCAACGTATTGAATGTTGTCATTCGTGAAAATATCTTTCAGATCATAACCGCGATTCTTAATTTCTTTTTCAACAAGCTCTTTGCCTTTAGCGACGTTCTCTTCTCTTCTCTCGCGTTTAAACCATTGACGAATCTTGTTTTTCGCATGAGAGCTCTGTGTGATCTTCAGCCAATCCTGACTAGGTCCGTAGGAATGTTTGCTCGTTAAGATCTCGATAATATCTCCCGTTTTCAAACGATAATCTAACGTGACCATCTTTCCGTTCACTTTTGCACCGATACATCTGTTACCGATCTCAGTGTGAATGCGGTATGCAAAATCAATAGGCACCGACCCTGACGGAAGCTCGTAAACATCTCCCTTAGGAGTGAACACGAACACCATATCAGAAAAAAGATCGACCTTAAGAGATTCCATAAATTCTTCAGCATCTACAACATCGTTTTGCCATTCAAGAATTTCACGGAACCATGTTAATTTATTTTCAAATGAGCTGATAGGGGCTTTCGTTGCGCCCTCTTTATATGCCCAGTGTGCAGCGATCCCGTATTCAGCTACGCGGTGCATATCTGACGTTCTGATCTGGACCTCGAGCGGATCGCCTTTTGGTCCGATGACCGTTGTATGAAGAGACTGGTACATATTTGCTTTTGGCATGGCGATATAATCTTTGAAACGGCCTGGCATCGGCTTATAAGCCGTATGGATGATACCAAGGGCAGCATAGCAATCTTTAATATTCTGAACGATAATACGAACAGCTAAAAGATCATAGATCTCATTGAACTGCTTACCTTGCTTAGCCATTTTTCGATAGATGCTATAGATATGCTTCGGTCTTCCAGAGATATCAACTTGAATGTTAACTTCTTTAAGTTTGCTCTTCATCTCATCCATCACTTGATGAACATACTCTTCCCGTTCCGCACGCTTTTGCTGCATCAAGTTAACGATTCTGTAGTATTGCTGTGGATTTAGGTATCTTAAAGAAACATCTTCAAGCTCCCACTTTATCGTTGAAATCCCAAGGCGATGGGCAAGCGGAGCGAAGATCTCAAGTGTCTCATTCGCTTTTTGGATCTGTTTTTCTTTTGGCATATGCTTTAATGTGCGCATATTATGAAGTCGGTCAGCCAGCTTGATCAAGATACAACGAATATCTTGAGCCATAGCGACGAACATCTTCCGATGGTTCTCAGCTTGCTGCTCTTCCTTAGACTTGAACTTGATCTTCTTCAGCTTCGTAACACCATCAACAAGCATCGCCACTTCTTCGTTGAATTGAGTGGAAATATCTTTTAGTGTGATCGGTGTATCTTCAACTACATCATGAAGAAACCCTGCTGCTACAGTCACAGGATCCATCTGGAGATTCACCAGAATGGCTGCTACTTCAACAGGATGATGAATATAGGGCTCTCCCGATTTACGGAATTGTCCCTCGTGTGCATTTCTTGCGTATTCATAAGCCTTCGTGATAAAGCTTAAGTCGTCTTTAGAAAGATAGCTCTCCGCTTTTTGCAATACTTCCTCAATCGTCATGGAATCACCTTACGTTGTCATTGTATATTGCTTCTATTATCGTTAAATTGACCCTTCATGTAAAGCGAAAAAAGAAATTTGTCGAATGATTGGGCATATTTTGTGACAGGATTGTAAAAAAACACTGTTATCATAATACATTGTTGCTCCTGAAAGTAAGTTGATTTCCGTTTCAGACACTCGCTTTCCACGGGGCGTGCGGTGAGCCTCCTGTCTAGTTGCAGTGACTAGCCCCTCGAGGTCAAAAGGTAAACGGTCAAGAAGGCAAAGTGCGCCGTCCTCGCCCATTTATCTTTTGCTTGTCGGGGCCGAACGAGTCACTTCCACTTTTCGTACTGCCGCTTTCCGCCATTAGGAGTCTCCACCTGACCGCTCGTCCCGTATGAGCCTCGCATCTTCCACTACAATCACCTTTAAAATGAAGTGAATAACAAAAAGAACTTGGAAGTAACAACCCTTCGGAAAAGAAATTAAAAAAGAGCTCCTTCAAGAAGGAACTCTCTCATCATTTTAGTATTGAGTTAAAGTGAAGATATCATAACCTGAAAGTTTTTTACGGCCATCTAGGTAAGTAAGTTCGATCATGAAGGCGATTCCTGCAACTACTCCGCCAAGCTCTTCTACAAGCTTGATCGTTGCTTCAATCGTTCCGCCTGTTGCGAGTAGATCGTCAGTGATCAAGACTCTTTGTCCTGGTTTGATCGCGTCTTTATGCATCGTTAAAACATCTTTACCATACTCAAGACCGTAATCAACTTTGATCACTTCACGAGGAAGTTTACCTTCTTTACGAACAGGAACGAATCCTAATCCTAACGTGTAAGCGACAGGGCAACCTACGATAAACCCACGTGCTTCAGGTCCGACGATTACGTCTACCTGTTTTTCTTTTGCGTATACAGCAATGTCATCCATTGCTTGTTTATATACTGCACCATCAGACATAAGTGAAGTAATATCTTTAAAACGAATGCCTTCGATTGGGAAGTTCTCTACTACTGAAATAAACGGCTTATAATCCATGAATCTTTGCCTCCTGAAAATTACAAACTGGCTTTTGGCCGTGTTTGTTCTGTAAACCAGCTTTTTAAAGAATGATAAGAAGAGTAAACGAGCTGATTTTCAATGTCTGCTTGTTCAAACTTTTTCTGATAGGTTTCAGAGCTTTCTAATTCTCGTTTGCTAGGTTCTTTGTTAATGAAAATAACACCATCGTCTATTGTAACAAAATCCAGCTCAAAAAACACCTTTGACATGAAATCTATTGTTTCTTTTGACCAGCCTTTCCATTTCGCCAGTTCTGCACCATCCCTCTTCACGTTAAAGGTTTTCCTTTTTGCAAGAAATCCATAGAACCATTTGAAATGCTCTCTCGTTGGAAGAGTCGTGAAAAAGTGTTCTGTACTCTGATGAAATACCGCATAGATCCTTGAAGGTTCACCGATGGTTTCCAGCCATTCCGAAAAGCGAGTTAGTGAAGGAGGAACATCTAAGAAGACTAAATTCTTTTCTTTAAAATAATCCTCGGGTAGAGTCAATAACTCATCTTCACCGATCACTTGATCAGTTAGCGCTTCAAAATCTTTATGCTTTACTGTTTCTTCTTCAAATGCGATAAAACATGTCTTCGAGTACGGCAGACCGATCAATCTTTTTGCAGCATCTTTAAGGCCTCTATAATCAAACAGTTGAAAATGATTGACAGAAAGATCTTCAAGAAGAAGCTGAGGCTTTCTATAGCCGTTCCATTCGTTCAATTGAATCTGACCAACGATTGAAATCAGCGAATAAGGAGTCATCTCTTCTAACAAGCTACCTTTTTGAAAACCAATGCAATCTAGAACCGATAGCTCACCATTTCCTACTTGCAATTTGAGGTGATTGGACTGACTTCCTATCTTTTTCATCTCTCGGATCGGAACTTCTTCAACCATTACACGAGGCGATGGGTTTCCAACACCAAAAGGAGATAGCGTACTTAACAGCTCAACCGTTTCTAGTGATATCTCATTTAATCTAGCTGTAAGATCGATCGTTGTAACCGGCAGATAATCTTCTGGTTTTAAACATTCCTTAGCTTGCCGGATAAGCCTACTTCTTAATTCATCAACATCATGCATGGAAAGTGTCATTCCTGCTGCCATCGGATGTCCACCGAAATGAGGAAGAATGTCTCTAGATTCTGAAAGGTTCTCAAACATATCAAATCCTTTGATGCTTCGTGCTGACCCTTTTGCTGTTTCTTTTTCAGGGTCTAAACAAAGCACGATCGTAGGACGATAGAATTTCTCAACCAACCGTGAAGCAACGATACCAATAACCCCTGGATTCCAGCCCTCTTTGGCAAGAACGAGCACTTCATTCTCATCAGGAGGATAACTCTCTTCGACCATCGCGATTGCTTCTTTTGTGATCTCGTTTACGATTCCTTGACGTTCTTTGTTTACCGAATCGATCTCTTGTGACAACATAGCTGATTCGTCTCGATCACTTGAAGTAAACAGCTCCACCACCGGCATCGCTGAACCAAGTCTTCCTGCTGCATTCACTCGCGGGCCGATCGCGAACCCCACATCTTCAGCTGTTAGTTCTTTTTCATAAAGTCCCGCTACTTTTAGCAGTTCTTGCAATCCGATCTTATCCGTTTTCGACAGTGCTTCTATCCCGAGTTTCGCGATCACTCTATTTTCATCTACAAGAGGGACAAGGTCCGCTATTGTCCCGATGCATGCGTAATCAAGCAAATGTAGCGGTGGTTTGCCGTGAAGGGCGTGTGCTACTTTAAATGCTACTCCTACACCTGCAAGACCAGAGAATGGATAGGTGCAACCAGGTTTCTTAGGATTGATAATGCTATAAGCATCTGGTAATAAAGGAGGTGCTTCATGGTGGTCCGTAATAATGAAGTCTAGCCCGATCTCTTTTGCAATATTTGCTTCATGTACAGCTGAGATTCCTGTATCAACGGTAACAACGAGTGAGTAACCATCTTCTTTCGCTTTTCTTAGTGCAGGTTCATTTGGGCCATAGCCTTCTGTAAAGCGGTTTGGAATGTAATAGTCAAACTGTGCGCCGAGTTCTTTTAGTGCATAATACATCACCGTGGTACTGCTGACACCATCTGCGTCATAATCGCCAAAAATTAAAATCTTCTCATTCGATTCTACAGCTCTATGTATCCGCTCAACGCTATCTTTCATGCCATCCATCAAGAACGGATCATGAAATTGGTCGGTATCTATATTTAAAAATGCTTCTGCTTTCTCGATTGTTTCAATTCCTCTGACAACCAATAGATTCGCGATCAGAAGAGGGATATCTAATTCTTGTGACAACCATTTTGCCTTGTCTTCCGATGGTTCTTGAATCTCCCACCTTGTTCTAGGCTCCAACATAAAAATCACCTCTTAACCTATTCATTATACAAAACAGGATAAGAGGTGACAATTTATGAATGATATTTACGTTAAATTTCTGGTTCTGCTTCAACTGGTCGTGTCTTCTTTGATTTCATCTGTCGTGATTTCATAACGTACCACAACTGAGAAGCAATAAAGATGGAAGAATACGCACCAAAAGCAAGACCGATCAACAAAGCGATTGAGAAGTTTCTGATCGAATCAGCTCCAAAGATCAACAGTGCAACTGCTGCAATAATAACCGTTAGAACGGTATTGATCGAGCGACCCAACGTTTCGAAAATACTTCTGTTTACGATTTCAGCCAGTTTTTCTTGTGTTCTTACTTTTTCAAGTTTCATGTTCTCACGGATTCGGTCGAACGTAACGATCGTGTCGTTAATCGAATAACCAACAATCGTAAGAACCGCTGCAATGAATGGAAGATCCACTTCTATCCTGAAGATGGTGAATACTGCAATAATCATAAATGCATCATGCAATAACGCGACTACTGAGGCAACAGCCATGCTCCATTCAAAACGGAAAGCTACATAGATGATGATACCAACAGAAGCAATGAGCACGGCATAAAAAGCGTTTTGTGCAAGCTCACGGCCAACCGTTGGCGTAACCGTACTGATACTCGGCGTTTCACCGTATTTCTCTTCAAAGTGACTGTTGATTTTCACTACTTCGTCCTTTGACAGAGCTCCTTTAAAGGAAACATTTGCTTGATCATTTTTTCCTGCAAGTACGACCGCTTCAGGTTCAAGACCAAGAGACTTAAACTCTTCTTCTACACTTTCATTGGTAAGTGTTTCATTCGCTTGAATATTTACGCGCGATCCACTATCAAAATCAATACCAAGCTTTAATCCAACTGTAAGCAAGAATACAATTCCAATAACTGTCAGGAGAGTCGAGATGATGAAGTAAAGGTTTCTGTTTTTTACAAAGTCGTATTTAAAGCTCACGGATGTCACTCTCCTTTACACCAAACAAACCTGGCTTCTTATCCATTACACGAGACTGTACCCATAACCCTAGGAAAAGTCTTGTTCCGAAAACGGCCGTGATGAAACTAGCCAGAACTGAAATAATTAAAACTAATGCAAATCCTTTTACTGAGCTTGTTCCGTATGCAAACAAAACAGCTGCTGCAAGGATCGTCGTAATGTTTGCATCAAAAATCGTAGTAAATGAACGACGATTTCCAGCTTTAAAGGCACTTAATACAGATTTCCCGCTTCTAAGTTCCTCTTTGATCCGTTCATACGTGATGATGTTAGCATCAACCGCCATACCCACTCCTAGAATAAGAGCTGCGATACCCGGAAGCGTTAGAACTCCATTCATCAGATAGAAAATAGCTAAGATCAACCAAATATAGATGGATAGCGTGATAACAGCAATGATCCCAGGCACCCGATAGAAGATCAGCATGAATAAAAAGATCACGGCAATTCCGATAAAGCCAGCAAATACCGTTTCATTTAATGCTTTCTCTCCGAATTTCGCTCCAACTGATGTAGAATACACCTCATCAAGTTTCACTGGCAAAGCTCCAGCGTTTAAAATTTTCGCTAAGCTCTGTGCTTCTTCGACAGAGAACTGGCCTGTAATGGTTACATCTTTTTGGGTAAGTTTTTCATTTACATAAGGAGCAGAAATATACTTTGGCTGTTTTCCAGCAAGTTCTTTCTTCTGTTCTTCTTTAAATGAGTCCCCTTTTTCATAATCTAACCAAATAACCATGATGTTTTCACCTTGGGGCTGACGCTGAAGAACTTCTTCCGTAATTTTAGCGAACTTATCTGCGTCTTTTAGCTTAAGGGAAACGATCGGCTTATTATTTTGTGATTCAAACGTTTGTTTTGCACCATTTCCTTCTAGATCCGATCCATCTAAAAGCACCTTATCATCCACATCGCGGAATGTTAACTCTGCTTGTGTAGATAATAGTTCACGTGCTTTGTTCTGATCGGTTACACCAGCAAGCTGAACACGAATCCTGTTGTCTCCTTCGATTTGAATCTCAGGTTCAGAGACCCCTAACACGTTAATACGGCTGTTCAATGCTTCAACCGTACTCTTTAATGTTTCCTGTGTAATTTTTTGACCCTTTTTCACAGGTTCAACATCGTAAAGTACTTCAAATCCGCCTTGGAGATCTAGTCCAAGCTTTGTACCTTTTACGATCTTTTCTGTTGTAAGCCCAATTAGTGCTGCGAACATGACGAGCACAACAAAAAAGATGACGATCTTACTCCTTTTTACCACTTCAAGAAACCTCCTTCATGCTGTATCAAAAAACAACACTATGTATAAGTACGAATACTAACCCTTCCCATTATAGCGATTGTTGTTTTTTTCTGTCAATTTGTCCTGTGAATGTTCATAAATAAAACATAATAAATAACGCCTTATGTCCACTTCAGGCTGCTTCCTCTCCAAAGTGCGAACCTGGTAAATAGAACGAGGCTGCCCAAAAGTAAGTTTCTACTCTTGAGTCAGCCCCTCTTCTTTATATGAGCGTATTGTGAGCCACGTCATAAAATCATTTAGTGAAAGACCTAAAATGGTGTCAACCAATGCGTAGAGACGAGGCTCAACTTTCTTTTTCTTTAATTTTGATTGAACACATTCCCATATTTCCTCTTCTGTTACACTTTCATACCCCAAATAATGAAATTCTTCTTTTTTACTTAGTACTGCTGGTTTGACTTCGGTCTTCCATTCCGAAAAATGTGTATTCTCCATTTTACACTCTCTCCTTTCGAGATAAAACAAGCTGTCATGACGGTTCACACTACTTGCATATAGTGATATATAAGATTGTCCAAGAAGGGACAGGTTAAGATGACAAAACAAACACTCGTGCAAGGAACGATTCTGCTCATATTGGCAGGTCTAGTAACCAAAATTCTTGGTTTCGTTAATCGAATCGTCATGGCTCGTGTCATGGGTCACGAAGGTGTCGGCCTCTATATGATGGCAGTGCCTACGTTCTTATTAGCCGTAACGTTAACAAGGCTAGGTCTGCCGATCGCAATATCAAAACTAGTGGCAGAAGCAGATGCGACAGGAGATCGTTCGAAAGTTAGAAAAATTCTGATCGTATCTTTGGCCATCACAGGAATTTTGAGCATTGTGATCACGATCGCTTTGTTTATTGCAGCTCCGTTATTAGCGGAGTACTTCTTTACCGATCATCGTACGATCTGGCCATTGCTCGCTATCGCACCTGTAGTACCTGTCATTGCGGTCTCCTCGGTATTAAGAGGGTATTTTCAAGGTCTGCAGAACATGAGACCTTCTGCTTATTCACAGGTCATCGAACAGGTGGTGCGAATTGCTCTCGTAGCATTATTAACCGGTCTATTTCTTCCATACGGCGTAGAATATGCGGCAGCTGGCGCGATGATCTCTGTTATTATCGGTGAGCTCGCATCACTTCTTTATATGTTTTCGATGTTTAAGGTGAAAAAGAAAATGCGCATCCGAAAAGGATTTTTCAAGCAGTTGAAGCAAGGTCAGGAAACGATGAAAGACCTCCTGAATATTGCTCTTCCAACAACAGGGAGTCAATTGATCGGTTCTGTTTCCTACTTTTTTGAACCAATTGTTGTGGCAAACAGTTTAGCGATTGCTGGTATCACTACGGCTGTGGCCACTGCGCAATACGGAGAACTTGCAGGTTATGTTATCCCTCTATTGTTTCTGCCAACGTTCATTACGTATTCTCTTTCGATCTCTTTAGTACCTGCTATCAGTGAAGCGAACGCACAAAAAAAATACCACCTAATTGAACATCGTCTGAATCAAGCACTCAGGCTCTCCATGTTATCTGGTGGTATTGCAGCCGTAATCATGTATGTATACGCGGTTCCGATCATGGACTTAATGTATGATTCACCAGCTTCAGCGTCCTATGTAAAGATCATGACACCTTTTTTCTTTTTCCTTTATTTTCAAGGTCCGTTACAAGCCGTACTTCAGGCTTTGAATCTGGCTCGTTCTGCCATGATCAACAGTCTCATTGGTGCTCTTGTTAAGTTAACAGCGATTTTTGCTCTAGCTACCAGACCCGAGTTTGGGATTATGGGAGCAGCACTTGGAATCGTGATTAGTATCGTCGTCGTTACTCTGCTTCATTTTGCTACAGTCATCAAAGCTATCAGTTATACGATTGTGGTAAAAGATTTTGTCTTATGCCTACTTTCGATTTTTATAACAGGAGGAGGAGCGGTTTATCTATATCAGTACATGATGCCGCAATTTTCTCCCATACAAGGTCTAACCATGTGCGTAACGGCAACATGCGGTATTTATTTGTTTGTTCTCGTCTTCTTTAAACTTTTAGGTAAAGAAGATCTTAAACACATACCTTTCATTAAAAGATGGATCTAAAACAGCCAATTCGGCTGTTTTATTTTTTGCTGTTCAGTTCGTCGACAAATAATGTCCCATCTTCATTTAGTGTACAGAACGAAATGTTCTTTATCTCTTTAAACCCTACCTTCTTTAACTCTTGTCTTAACCAAAAAGACGTCTTATCCATCTTTTCAAGATTATCTTCTAAGATCTTTCCGTCCAAAATGAGTGGCATGATCATTTGAATCGGTGTATTTTCGGATTCCTCATCTTTTTTTATAATGGAAAGCTTTCCCGTTGTTTCTAAGATTCCAAATTCAACTTCGTTCAAGCTTCTAATATTGTTCTCACGTAATTGTGTTAATAGATCATCAAAGTTGTAACGCTGCTTTTTCATCTCATGTTCATCCACTTGACCTTCTTTAATAATTAGTGAAGGTTTACCGTCAACGATTTCTCTCATCCTTCTGCTCTTTAATGAGACGAGAGCCAATATAAGCTGGATACCCAACAAGACAAAGATGGACGCGAGGGAATTCAACATGGGAATCGTAGGATCTTCGATTGAGATAACAGCTAATTCTGCGACCATGATTGAAACAACAAAATCTATGATGGATAATTGCCCCATCTCGCGCTTCCCCATCATTCGAAAGATAACCATGATTAAAAAGTAAATAAAAAGCGTTCTAAATATAACGGTATACAGTTCCATGATTCCCCTCCTTCCATTGTACGTAACATATTCATTCCATTACTTAGTGTGGCACAGATATGAAAAAACATGATACGCAGGTTTTGCCAAATAAAAACCAATGGAAACGAAAGGGAAAATACTTGCTTGTACTTCTAATCTCTCCGTCGTATGAATAAAGTATATAGAAAGCTTCTAGGGATAAGGAGGATCAAAGATGGGGATTAAACACATGGTTTCTTCTATGGGACGGGGTCTGATTGCTGTTCTATTAATGATCATGCTTTGCAGTTTAGTGCTCTCACTATTGCTGCGGTTTACAGGGCTAACAGAAGCGTCATTAAAATGGGTGACAGTAGGTCTTTCTTTTTTATCATTATTTATCGGTGGATTGATTTCAGGTAAGAAGGGTCAGAGTAAAGGTTGGTTGTTAGGTGGGGGTACAAGTCTCTTGTTTTCTTTTTTTGTTTTTCTTGTGCAATACTTAGGCTATCAAAGCACGTTCAACTCTTCTCAGTATATGTATCATGCTCTTTTTCTTTTATTAGCGATCATTGGTGGCATCATGGGTGTCAACTTAAGCAGCCATAAGCAAACATATAAATAAGACCCGTATGAACGGGTCTTTTTGTTATAATACTGCTTCTTCTTTTACTTCACGGATCGCATTACGATCGAATGTTAACTTTGCGCCATCGTTCGAACGAATAACAGCGATGTTATCATCGATGCTGTCTAGTGTTCCGTGTAATCCACCAATCGTTACAACTTTGTCGCCCTTTTTAAGATTAGACTGCATCTCACGAACCGCTTTTTGTCTCTTTTGCTGCGGTCGGATCAACAGAAAATAAAAAATTGCAAACATTAAGATAATCGGTAATATTCCTCCAAGATTTCCCATACTATTTCACCCCTTTCTATAAGTAAAATATTTATCATTTTTTAGAAATTACGCGCGTTCGGTTTATTGAACCCATACATTTCAAAGAATTCATTTCTAAAATCAAGAAGTCTATCTTCCATGATCGCTTGTCTTACTTGCTTCATTAAGTTTACCAAAAAATATAGGTTATGGTAACTTGTTAATCGAAAACCAAATGTTTCGTTCGCTTTTACAAGGTGACGAATATAAGCTCTAGAGTAAGTTCGGCAAACATGACAGTCGCACTTTTCATCGATCGGACGGAAATCTCTAGCATACTTCGCGTTACGAACCACTAGCCTTCCTTCACTTGTCATACATGTTCCGTTTCTAGCGATACGCGTTGGCAGTACACAATCAAACATGTCGATTCCACGAATCGCTCCATCAATAAGTGAGTCAGGAGAGCCTACGCCCATCAGATAACGCGGTTTGTTTTCTGGAAGGTGAGGCGTTGTAAAATCTAAGACACGATTCATCACATCTTTCGGTTCACCTACTGATAAACCTCCGACTGCATAACCCGGAAAATCAAGCGACACAAGATCTCGAGCACTCTGTTTTCGAAGCTCTTCGTATTCTCCACCTTGCACGATACCAAACAGGGCTTGATCCTCTGGTCTGGCATGTCCTTTTAAGCAGCGCTCTGCCCAACGGCTTGTTCGTTCAACAGAAGCTTTCATATAATCATATTCTGCAGGATAAGGCGGACACTCATCAAACGCCATCATAATATCAGAACCTAGCGCGTTCTGAATCTCCATTGCACCTTCAGGGCTTAAGAAAAGCTTTTCACCGCTCAGATGGTTTCTGAAGTGAACACCCTCTTCTTTGATCTCTCTCAGATCACTTAAAGAGAATACTTGAAACCCGCCTGAATCCGTAAGTATCGGACGATCCCAATTCATAAATTTGTGAAGACCACCAGCTTCTTTTACGATATCATGTCCTGGGCGTAACCACAGGTGATACGTATTACTCAGTATGATCTCTGCTCCAAGCTCTTTAAGTTCTTCAGGACTCATCGTTTTTACTGTTGCTAATGTTCCCACTGGCATAAAGATAGGTGTTTCAAATGTTCCGTGCGGAGTATGAACTTTCCCTAATCTTGCACCTGATTGTTTGCACGTTTTTATTAATTCATACGTTACTGCTGGTTTCATCTTAAAATATATCCCCCTTAAAGTATAAGCATCGCGTCACCGAAACTGAAAAAGCGATACTTTTCTTCGACGGCTTCATGATATGCTCTTAAAACGAAATCTTTGGAAGCTAATGCGCTCACCAACATGATTAATGTTGATTTTGGAAGATGGAAGTTCGTAATCAGTCCGTCGATCGCTTTAAACGAATAACCAGGATAGATAAAGATATCTGTCCAACCAGAATCTTCTTTAAACTTGCCATCAAATTTATTTGCTACCGTTTCAAGTGTTCGTGTACTCGTTGTTCCAACAGTAATAATTCTTCCTCCAGCTTCTTTAACTCCATTTAACAGTTCAGCTGTTCCTTTTGTTACTTGATAAAATTCTGCATGCATGTCATGCTCTAGAACATTTTCTACACTAACAGGACGAAACGTGCCTAATCCTACGTGAAGCGTAATAAACGTAACATGTACACCCATAGATTTAATCTCTTCAATTAATTCTGTTGTAAAATGCAACCCAGCGGTCGGAGCAGCTGCAGAGCCTTGATGTACCGCATAAACAGTTTGGTAACGGTCCTTCTCCTCTAGCTGTTCTTTAATATAGGGCGGAAGTGGCATTTGACCCAGATCATCTAGAAGTTCGAAAAAAATGCCATCATAAATAAACTTAAGCTGTCTGCCTCCGTGGTCACTCTCACCTGTACAAACTGCTTTTAAACGGCCGTCCCCAAAAGAGATTTCCGTTCCCGGTTTTATTCTCTTTGCAGGTTTTACAAGCGTTTCCCAAGTGTCATTGCCTTCTTCTTTTAAAAGAAGCACCTCTACTTTTCCACCTGTATCTGATTTTTGCCCAAAAAGTCTTGCCGGAAGAACACGTGTGTCATTTAAGACAAGACAGTCTCCTGCTTTTAAAAAATTTTTCAAATCATAAAAATGTTTGTGTTCAATTGTTTCTTGTGTTCTATCTAGGACCATCATTCTTGAGGAAGTGCGGTTCTCAAGCGGTGTTTGCGCAATTAATTCCTCAGGTAGATGAAAATCAAAATCATTTACGTTCATGTAATGTATTCCTGCTTTCTATATAGCACTTTTCTAAGTAACCTTTGCTCGACTCATCATGACAAGTTGATTGGAACGCAGGGTGCGAAACTCCTGCGGGATCAGTGGGACAGTTCAAAAAGCGAGAGTGGCTCGTTCAGCTCCGACAAGCGAAAGGCGAACGGTCTAAGAAGGCGTTTGTTTGCCTTCATGACCGATTGACTTTTGACCTCGAGGAGCTAGCCACTGTAGCTAGACAGGTGAGACTCCTAAAAGCGCATAGCGCTAGGAGGCTCACCGCACACCCCGCGGAAAGCGAGCAACCCGGAGTGGAAATCAACCACTTCAAGAACAAAGTTGCATAACTTTCTATTTAAATCGACCTATGATCATGAAGATCAAGGAAAGTACAACACTGATGATAATGGACGTCATGATCGGAAAATAAACGGTCGTGTTTCCTTTTTTCCAAACCATATCACCAGGAAGTTTACCTATATACGTCCCTACTAATCCTATAATAATTAGAACGATTCCTGCAACGATTAACAGTCGGTTCAATCCGCGGACGCCTCCAGTCCAAAATATTGATAGGCATGTTCTGTAACCATGCGTCCACGTGGAGTACGTTGTAAAAAACCAATCTGAAGAAGATAAGGCTCATAAACATCTTCAATCGTCATCGATTCTTCACCTATTGTAGCCGAAATGGTCTCTAGACCTACAGGACCGCCTTTATACGTGTGAATGATCCCTAGTAATAATTTATGGTCAATATGGTCTAAACCTAAACGGTCTACTTGCAGAAGCTCTAAAGCTTTTTGACAGATTGGCAAAGAAATCGTATCCTTACCTTCAACCTGTACAAAATCTCTCACACGACGTAACAAACGGTTTGCGATCCTCGGTGTACCTCTTGATCTTCTCGCGATCTCTTCAGCAGATAGGTCATCTACTCTTACCCCAAAGACATCACCTGTACGCCTTACGATCTCACCCAGCTCATCCGGCTTATAATATTCTAGCCTTGCGAGTACGCCGAAACGATCTCGGAGAGGAGCTGATAAAGAACCTGCTCTTGTGGTCGCGCCAATCAATGTGAAAGGAGGCAAATCTAATCTCACAGATCTGGCAACCTCTCCTTTTCCGATCACGATATCTAAACAAAAATCTTCCATTGCCGAATATAGAATCTCTTCTATGGCACGAGATAATCGGTGAATTTCATCGATAAACAACACATCGCCTGGTTCTAACGATGTTAGGATGGCTGCCAAGTCACCAGGCCGTTCAATAGCTGGTCCACTTGTTGTTCTCAAGTTAACTTCCATCTCGTTTGCAATGATCGATGCCAACGTTGTCTTCCCTAGACCAGGAGGACCGTACAACAGGACATGATCAAGAGGTTCGTTGCGAAGTTTTGCAGCTTTAATAAAAATCCGCAAATTATCCTTTACGGAGGTTTGTCCAATATACTCGTCTAATAGTTCAGGGCGCAGGCTTAACTCGATATTTGCTTCATCTTGACGTTCCTCTGAAGAAACAATTCTCTCTTCCATACATCCTCACGTCCTTATGAATTTATTAACTTCTTTAATGCCGCTTTAACATATTCGTTTGCTGACATCTTTTCTTTTTTCAGATCCGGAAGAATTTTTTGGATTTCTTTTCTGCCATAACCTAAGACAGCAAGAGCTTCAAGTGCTTCGTCAAGTTCATCACTCTCTGGTTCAACATCTGCGAAAAGGCCATCCGTGAATTCTACATCTGCGAAGATAGAGATTTTCCCTTTCAGATCTAAAATCATCTGACGTGCGGTCTTCTTTCCTACACCAGGAAACTTTGTTAGGAACTTTTCATCTTCTTGTTCGATCGCATTGACTACCTGTTCAGGCTGACCAAAGGCAACAATCGCTAACGCTCCCTTTGGACCGATTCCAGACACGTTCAATAATTTTAAAAACAAGTCGCGTTCTTTTCTATTCTTAAAACCATAAAGTGCCAGTATATCCTCACGAACATATTGATACGTATATACCGTTTTTTGATCGTTTAATTTATAAATAAATGGGTTTGGACATAAAATTTTATATCCGACTCCATTATTGTTGATAACAATATATTCTGCCGTTATGTAATCTACATTTCCAGAAATACTTTCAATCAAATTCTTCTCTCCCTAACGCTAAACACGAGCGTATGTTTCTATTGCTTATTGTATCATAGGCTCTCCCTTAATTCCTTATAAAAAGTGAATTTGATTACTTTGTGAACATCAGTTGAAGACGTATTTTTTGTACACTTGTAGATGGCGTTTAAAAACAACAAAAAAAGAACTGTACAAAAGTTGATTTAACTTCTGACAGTTCTTTTATACTAGCGGTTGTTTTCGAAAGGACGTTTTATCGCATTTCCAAGGTCACTGCCGGCATTTACGATATCGTTGCTGATTCCGCGAACATCTGATTCAACTTCCGTGTAAGCACGGCCATCTCGCAGATCGTTATCAACGTTCTCAATGCGGTTAACCATATCTCGATCAGCTACAATTTTCACATCACGATTGGGTGCCAATTTAGAAGTGGTCTCTCTAACTTTGTTAGTTAGTTCTGTCCTCTTCTTATTATCCGTGTCTATTCCTACAATGACGTTGTTATCCTCAAGAATAACGTGAGCATCGTCTACACCCCGGATGTCATTGACATTTTTCGCAATACGTTCAGCAAGTTTACCATCATAGTCTTCATGGTAAGTTGCCGTATGATCATTTACATCTCGATCAGCCATATCAGTTATGAATCCATTACCACGGTCAAGATCACCACGATTATCTCCCTCATTGGAGTAGTAGCCAATCGGTCGAACATCGTTGTCATTCTTATCCTGTGATTCATTTACACCATTACAGCCTACAAGACCTACTGCTAGGATTGTTACGGTAAGTGATTTCCCTAAAAAGTTCAATGGAAAAACCTCCTTTCACCATTAGCTTGGCAGAAGAAGGCACTAATTAATCTGTTAAATGTAGGATGATTGTTAACTCATCCTCTTCATTATCTTTTCAACAAATTTTTTTCTGTGAGAAAAATCTCGCAACGTAAACCTTGTTACGGCTTCAATCATTTCCTTGTCACCCGTTTTAAGAGCCCTATTCCATTCTCGATAGAGGTCTGTAGGAAATACTAAGCAAATAACAAACCACTTTTTAGTAAAACATTTTAAGAAATCTTCATTCCCAAGCTCCTCCATCTTAGCGTAAGACCAATACCAAAACGGTAAGATTCGATTTGCATACTGCAGCCAATCAAAAGCTTGAGGAACTGCTGCAAAAAGGTCAAAGTCAATCAGATACGTGTCTCTATCTTTATACTTTACAAAATTATGTGGAGCAACATCGCCATGTGTAATTTCTTTTTTCTTATATGCTTTTTTCTCCAGCGTTTTTACAGCTTCATGATCGAAATGATTTAAGCTCCATTCTCCCCACATTATGATTTCAGAAATTAAAGGTTGCATCTGATGATTCCAATTTGCAGATCGTGCATGAAATTTAAAGGCGTCCAATCTGTCACTCCATTTTTTAAACAAAGAATATGAAGACAATTGTTCATAGAGTGGTACCGGTATATGTTTTGAGAAAGAATGAAAACGGCTGATCGCATCAACTCCAGCTTTTACATCTTCCTTTTTGCCAAAGTGAAGACCTTCTCCTTTATAAAACGGCATGATTGCCCAAATGTATTTTCCGAATTGAACGGTTTTTTTCTGATTTGGAAATGCCGTATAAGTGCCCATAATCCTTGGCTTTTGCCCATGATACAGTTTAGAGAGCTTTAATTGTTTGTTGCAAGTTTCCGATCTGTTGAACCCTTTTAAAACAAATTTCCCTTGTTTGGTTTTTATCCAGATAACGTTCTCTCGAAAAAAACCAAAGTCAAGCACATCAAGACTCATTTCATTCATCTTTTTTAAAAAAAGACGATCCCCTTGGAAATCGTCCCTTACGTCCCTATTCATCGTCTTCCGTTTCTTCCGTAAAATTCTCATCTATTTCACGATATTGAGCTTGTGTATAAGGGTTAGGCATACCTTGTGGCATCTGTTGAGGCATCCCAGGCATTCCTCCGCCCTGCGGCATCATACTCATCTGGCCCATTCCTGGCATTCCTCCACCTTGTGGCATCATACCCATCTGGCCCATTCCTGGCATTCCACCTCCTTGTGGCATCATACCCATCTGGCCCATTCCTGGCATGCCTCCACCCTGTGGCATCATGCCCATCTGTGGCATTCCTGGCATGCCTCCACCCTGTGGCATCATACCCATCTGTGGCATTCCTGGCATGCCCCCACCTTGTGGCATCATGCCCATCTGACCCAACTGTGGCATTCCTGGCATTCCGCCTCCTTGAGGCATCATACCCATCCCCATTTGACCCATCTGTGGCATTCCTGGCATTCCGCCTCCTTGAGGCATCATACCCATTCCCGTTTGACCCATCTGTGGCATTCCACTAAATCCTTGTGGCATACCCATAGGCATCATGCCCATTGATCCTGGCTGTTGCATTCCCATTTGCATATCTTGCATTTGTTGACCGCCAGGTGTATATTCCCCGGAAGGCATTTGATCCATATCTGAATCAGGATACTCTCCAAAAGGCATTGAACCACCCTGCTGCATACTACCTCCACCTTGTTGACCACCTTGAGGGTATCCGCCACCATAGAGTTGTGGCATTCCGCTGAACCCTTGTGGCGGCATCATTCCATAGCCCTGTGGCATTTGAGAATAGGTTTGTGGTTTAGGAAACATTGGCGGCATAGAACCATACATGTTCTGCATCATTCCAGATGATTCTTCCATTAAAAATGGATGTTTATTTGGCGCGTAGCCGTCTTTTCCTGCATATATCCCGTGCTTGCTCGCCACATTTGGTTGGTTTGGCATATTAGGTTGGTTTGCCATGTTTGGCTGGTTTGCCATGTTTGGCTGGTTTGCTATGTTTGGTTGATTTGCCATATTTGGCATATTCGCTATGTTTGGTTGCTGATTTGGGTATCCCATTGGAACATAATGCCCTAGATTTGAGGACTCCACCATTCCAGCGAAATCTTTATCATGAATAGGTGCCATAGGCTGCTTCATCGGCGCTTTCATCGGTTGATCTTTTAACATTGGAACATCTTTTTTCATTGGTGAATCCTTTTTCATAGGAACATCTTTTTTCAACGGTGCATCCTTTTTCATCGGAGCATCTTTCTTTTCCATCTTTGTTGGTGCTGGTTTTAATGGCGCAGGCTTCATTGGTGCTGGTTTCATTGGTGCTGGTTTCATTTCTTGTTTTACCGGAGCTGGTTTCTTTGGTGCTGGCTTAACTGGTGCTGGCTTCGGAGCCTCTTGTACAGGTGCAACCGGTTTTTCTTTAACCGGTACAATAGGCTGTTCTTTCTTCATACCTGGCATCTTGATCGGGATTTTAATCTTTTCCCCCCGTTCAATTACATCTGTTTTGGAGAACCCTGGATTTGCTTTTCTTAATTCATTTACAGGTACATCATATTTTTCAGCGATTTTGTCGAGTGTGTCCCCTTTTTGCACAATGTGTATTCTCACGCTGCAAAACTCCCTCCTGCCAAATTTCCTTACAGTATATGAACATTTGGGCATATTGCTACATCGTATTAGAAGTGACATTATTCCTTTATCAATTTATGCCTCATAAAAGGAGGTTATGACAGGGGGAGAAACACTACATCATTCGATTCAATGCTGTGATTGCATATTTTTTTGTTTCTTCATCTACTTTAATAACGTTTTCTACATGTCCGTCTACTATATTTTCAAGCGCCCATAAAAGGTGTGGCAGATCAATTCGGTTCATCGTAAGGCACGGGCATAGATTCGGGTTTAATGAAACGATTCTCTTGTCATTGAATTGTTGAGCAAGTCTGTTCACTAGATTCATCTCTGTTCCTACAGCCCAGCTTGTTCCTGGTGCTGCATGTTTGATCGTCTCAATAATAAAATGAGTAGATCCGTTCAAGTCACTAGCTCTTACAACCTCATGTGTACATTCTGGATGAACAATAATCTGGAACTCCGAACGATTTTCTCTAAAGTCGGCAATCTGACCCACTGTAAACTTTTCATGAACAGAACAATGGCCTTTCCATAGGATCACTTTAATTTGTTCAATATCCGTACCTTCATAGATCAATCGGTTTGAGATCGGATCCCAGATCGCCATATCTTCTAGTGCTATACCAAGATCAAATGCAGTATTTCTTCCTAAATGCTGATCCGGAAGAAACAGCAATCTTTCTTTTTGACCGAAAGCCCAGCTTACCATCTCTTTAGCGTTTGAAGAAGTTACTGTAGCCCCTCCATTCTTCCCACAGAACGCTTTTATCTCCGCTGTTGAGTTCACATAAGTAAGTGGCAGAATCGAATCACCGAAAAGCTTTTGAAGTTCAACCCAAGCTCTCTCGGTCTGATGAATATTCGCCATATCCGCCATCGAGCAGCCCGCTTTCAGATCTGGCAGAATGACCGTTTGATTGTCAGTACTCAACATGTCAGCTGTTTCAGCCATGAAGTGGACACCGCAGAATACGATAAAGTCAGCATCTTTATTCTCTGCTGAAATTTTTGCAAGCTGAAGAGAGTCACCTGTAACATCAGCAAATTGAACGATTTCATCTTTTTGATAATGATGAGCAGGAAGGAACAAACGCGTTCCTAAACTGCTTTTAATCTCGTGAACCCTAGCTTCCATTTCTTCAACTGACATGGTGCTATATCGATCTGGTAATACATTTGTTTTAGAAAACGTTTTTAATAAAGTCATGTTTTACAACTCCTTTAATATTCATGCTAATATCTAGTGCTTTATAAGAGTGAGTTAAGTAACCGAGAGAAATGTAGTCAACACCGGTTTCACTATACTTCTTAATCTCATCCAGTGTAATCCCACCAGAGGCTTCCGTTATAATACTTGAAGGTACATGTGTAAGTCTTTGTTTAATCTCTTCGGGGCTGCAATTATCAAACATGATAATATCCGCTCCAGCTAAGACGGCTTCAATCACTTGTTCTTCCGTCTCTGTTTCTACTTCTATCTTTACGGTGTGCCCACACTTTTTACGCGCCGTTTCAACCGCTTCTTGAATAGAAGGAAATCCCGCTAAGTGATTATCCTTTAGCATTACGGTATCGTAAAGTCCAAAACGGTGGTTGTATCCTCCTCCACATCGGACCGCATACTTTTCAAACATTCTTAATCCTGGTGTAGTCTTTCTGGTATCACAAATACGAGTTTCCCCTTCACAACAAGAGACTGCTTTAGCAGTGATCGACGCTATACCTGACAGACGTTGCAGAAGGTTTAGTATGACTCTTTCACCAGATAGAACACTCTGTCTTCTACCCGTGATTTCAGCTAATACTGTTCCTGCATCAAACTTTTCTCCTTCGTTGACAAAAGTACTCGTTTGTATACTGCTATCAATCAATTCATATCCTATAGATAGAATTTGTCCACCAGCCATTATTCCATTTTCTTTCGCCATAATCGTTGCGGTTACTTCTGTATGATCTTCAAAAAGAGACGCTGACAAGTCTCCTGATCCAATATCTTCAATTAAAAATTCCTGCAGCTGTTTTTTCAGCAATAATGGATTCATCATGCCACAAACTCCTTATTATTTTTTTTGAGTTCCATTCATTATTCTGAGAAGGAAAATCATTGCGATAATGACTTCCTCTGCTTTCTTCTCTCTTCAGGCAACTTGTTACTGTCAACCATGCGATGGTCTGCATATTGAACCTTTTGATAACAGTGAGGGGTTCTTTGAGCAGTTCTGTTCTCCACGATCGGAGGTCTAGGGTTTTTGCAGCATTTTTCAATTCTTTTTCACTTCTGATGATGCCCGCATATTTATCCATAAGACGTCGAATCTCTTCTTCTTGCAAAAGTTTTGGAAGCTGAATAGATTTCTCATCGGTCGACATCTTTCTTTTTACAATTGCAGGCCGCGTATCCGTTACCTCTGAAGAAAGAATACTCTTTGCTGCTTCTTTTGCAAAAACTGCTCCTTCAAGAAGAGAATTACTCGCTAATCGATTTGCACCATGTACACCCGTATTCGCGCACTCTCCTATCGCATACAGCCCTCGCAATGAGGTCTTTCCAGTTCGCTCTGTAACGATTCCACCCATCGTAAAATGCGCACCAGGAGATACAGGTATCAATCCTTTATTCAAATCGATACCAGCTTTCTCGCAAAGCATCGTCACCCCAGGAAATTTACTTTTAAATTCTTTAATCGAAGAAATATCCAAGAAAACTCTCTCACCGTTAACGTGAATCTCTTGAAAGAGTCTCTTAGATACGATATCTCGCGGTGCAAGGTCTTTTAACGGATGAACATCCTCCATAAATGGAACACCACTCGAATTGACCAATATTCCACCCTGGCCGCGAACAGCTTCGGTGATCAATCCTGCTGGTACTCTTCCTGATAAAAGGGTTGGATGGAATTGGACAAACTCCAAGTCAGAAAGTTCTACGCCGGCTCGGTAAGCCATGCATAGAACGCTCCCATCCGATCCATATGCATTTGAGGTCGTTCCATAGATTCCCGCATAACCTCCACCTGCTAATATTGTATTTTCAGCTTGAAAAATCGTGGTTTGATTTTCGTCATCCTTACAATACACACCGATACACTTTTGATCTTGTATGATTAAGTCAACTGCATATTGATGGCTGACCATCTTAACCTTTTTTCTTACTCGCCGAATTAAAGCTTCAATCACTTTTTTACCTGTTTGATCTCCTCCAGCATGAACAATACGGTTTCGATGGTGTCCGCCTTCTTTACCCAGCATAAAAGAACCGTTCTCATGTCTGTCAAAACTTACTCCCCATTCAGTCAGTGTACGAACGACACTCTCGCCTTCTTTCACAAGTTGTTTGACCGCCTCTTGGTCGTTATGATGGTGCCCCGCCTTGAGAGTATCTAAAAAATGCTCCGCCCAAGAGTCTTCTTTATCTATTGCTGCAGAAATGCCACCTTGAGCTAAAAATGAATTTGATTTCTCTGCAGAAAACTTTGTGATAACTATCACATTCTTATGCGAACTTAAATATTCAGCAGCCATTAATCCAGCGATTCCTCCGCCGATAATTAAAACATCTGCTTCTATATGTTTCATAAACACAAAACACCTCAACTTTACACGTGTCTTGACACCTATATTTACATAGATTTAAACTAGATACAACTATTTTATTAAAACTGAGGTGGAAACCTTGATATATCTTGATTATGCAGCAACTACACCAATGTCTGATTCAGCGCTTAACGCTTTCGTACAAACTTCAAAAACGTATTTCCAAAATACAGAGAGTCTTCACGAGGGTGGTCTGGCAGCTCGCGATTTATTGGAGCATGCTCGGTGTTCTTTAGCTGACTTGTTAGGTAAAGAAAGTGAGGGAATCTATTTTACTGGTGGCGGATCTGATGGTAATTTTCTGGCTATTACTTCTTTAGCACATGGAGCAAACGATAAAGGTAAACACATTATTTCATCAAATATCGAACACCCTTCTGTTGATTATGTACTAAAATTCTTAGAGAAGAGTGGGTATGAGATAACTAGAATACCCGTACAAAAAAATGGAAAGATATCGATTAATACGCTGCTGTCCTCAATTCGACCAGATACCACTCTTGTCACCATTCAGCATGTGAACAGTGAGACAGGGATCGTACAGAATATTAAAGAGATCAGTGAACGATTAAAAGAACGTGATGTTTTGTTTCATAGCGATTGTGTTCAATCATTCGGAAAATGGGATAATAGTTATTTTCGTTCTATGTCTATTGATGCTTTTACTATGTCTGCACACAAGGTAAACGGACCAAAAGGAACCGGTGCTGTATACATTTCTCCATCCGTTCACATAGCTCCTCTTCTAGCTGAAGTCACACATGAACGGGGATTCCGAGCAGGTACCGTTGATCTCCCGTCAGTAACAGCTTTTGTAACAGCAGCAGAAGAGGCATTTCAACTACAGCATGAACACTATCAGCATGCTGTTAACATGCGAAAACTACTTTTATCGTCTATACTTATAAATAAGAACATAGTCTTTGAAGGCTTTGATGACAGCTCTCCTTTCATCATTCCAATCCGAGCTAAAGGGATGGAAGGTCAGATTATGATGCAAGAACTTGATCGTTTAAAAATCGCTGTTTCAACAGGATCAGCATGCAAGAATGGACAGCAGGCACCTTCTAAAACTTTACTTGCACTTGGAAGAACTGAGAGTGAAGCTCATGAATTAGTGAGAGTATCGACCAGTCATCAAACAACTTCTGAAGAAATCACTTTACTTGGCAAAGCACTTATTGAAATAACAAATACATTCAGATCCGTTAGTGAGGTAATAACAAGATGAGTAACGAGAAATTAAAAGGTGATGAGAGACGTTCGCAGCTCATAGCTTGGTTAATGAGCGCTGACAAGCCACTTAGTGGTTCTATTCTCGCCTCGAAAACGAATGTTAGTAGACAGGTAATCGTACAAGACATGTCCCTTTTAAAAGCAAGCGGTGAGCCGATAATGGCAACAGCTCAAGGTTATATTTACCTAAAGAACGACTCAAACAAACAGTACTCTCGCGTGATTGCTTCCAATCATCCACCAGAAGAAACGACAAACGAACTCTTAACAATCGTAGATTACGGAGTTACAGTCGAAGATGTGACGGTTGAACACCCTGTCTATGGGGATATAAAAGCTTCACTCAAACTCTCAACTCGTAAGGATGTTGAAGATTTGATCAAACGCCTAAGAGAAACAAATGCCAGCCTTCTAAGTGAATTAACAGAAGGCATCCACATGCACACTCTTTCATCAGATTCTGAAGAGAAACTTGATAAGGTTTGTGGTGCCTTAAAGGAAAAAGGCTTCTTATTATAAGCAAAAAAATCCCTAGCTGTATCAGCCAGGGATTTTTTTCATGCGCCAGTTCCTACTACTTCAACTCGTTCCACTGTTTCCATCCGGTTCAAAGTGCTCAACAAGTCCTTCATATCTCCTTGAAGCATGTTCGTTTCAATCGTCAATGTAATATGAGCACGCCCTTGCAAGGGAATCGTCTGATTGATCGTTAATACGTTACATCCTTGCGAAGCAACTACTGTTAACAAGCTTGACAGGGCACCGGATCTGTCTTCAAGGTGGAGCGAAAGTGTAATGATCTTTTCTTTTACCATCGTATGAAACGGAAAGATACCATCGCGATATTTATAAAATGCACTTCTGCTCAAACCCACTTTTTCTGCGGCTTCTGCTACTGTTTTTACTTTTCCTCGTTCTAAGAGAGACTTTGCTTCCAGCGCTTTTTGCATAGATTCAGACAAAACATCTTCTCTTACCATATAATATTGCTGGTCATTTTTCATTTGGCTTTCCTCCGGTGACTTTCTTACCTTTATTATAATAGGATTGGCTTCCTATGTCTATCTCACACGGACATTTGTATAAAATAAAGACAGCCTACACGGTAGGCTGCCTACTTTTAATCGATAAATTCAAACTCATATTTGAGGATTCGAACAACATCGCCATGCTCTGCTCCACGATCACGTAAAGCTTGGTCTACACCAAGAGTACGCATCTGTCTTGCAAAACGCTTTGTTGCCTCTTCTCGAGAAAAGTCTGTCATCTTGAACAGCTTTTCAATCTTCGGACCATTGATAACAAAAATACCTGCAGGGTCACGAGTAATATAGAAACCAGCATCTTCTTTTTCATGCTTGTATAGAACTCTTTGCTGTTCCCCACCATCATCATGAATCAGTGGGAACTCAGGTGTTACCTCAAGAGTATCTGCTGTTGTGAAAAGTACTTCTCTGATACCTTGACGTGAAATCGCAGAAATTGGGAATACTTTAACGTCTTCTCCCACTTTTTCTTTAAAAATCTCAAGGTTTTCTTCAGCACCTGGAATGTCCATTTTGTTTGCTAGAACTATCTGTGGACGTTCCATCAATCGCATGTTGTACTGATTAAGTTCATCGTTAATTTTCACGAAATCATCATAAGGATCTCGCCCTTCCATTCCAGACATGTCGATAACATGTAGAATAACACGTGTTCGTTCAATATGTCTTAAGAATTGATGACCAAGTCCAATACCTTCGTGAGCACCTTCGATCAAACCTGGAAGGTCAGCCATTACAAAGCTTCTTCCATCTTCAACAGCAACAACTCCTAAGTTAGGAGTGATCGTTGTAAAATGGTACTCGGCAATTTTCGGCTTTGCAGCTGAAACAATGGATAAGAAAGTTGATTTCCCAACGCTTGGGAACCCTACTAATCCTACGTCAGCTAAGACTTTTAATTCTAATGTTACTTCTCGTTCTTCACCTGGTTCACCGTTCTCAGCAATTTCTGGAGCCGGATTTGCAGGAGTAGCAAAACGAGTGTTTCCACGGCCGCCTCTACCGCCTTTAGCGACGATCGCTTGTTGCTGATGATGCACAAGGTCAGCAATCGTCTCTCCTGTGTTAGCATCTGTCACGACAGTGCCCGGAGGAACTTTAACAATCATATCGTTCGCTTTTTTTCCATGCATGCCCTTAGACATACCATGTTCACCTCGAGGGGCTTTAAAATGACGGTTGTAACGAAAATCCATTAGCGTACGTAATCCTTCTTCTACTTCAAAAATTACGTTTGCTCCTTTTCCTCCGTCACCACCTGCAGGACCACCGTCTGGAACGTATTTTTCACGGCGAAATGCAACCATACCGTTTCCGCCGTCACCTGCTTTTAAATAAATCTTGACCTGATCGACAAACATTTCATTCTCCTCCTTCCATTAGGAAGTTAACTGAATATCAAAATAACACTTATTTTCCTGATTATAGCTTTCGATGAGTAACATGCTTTTATGTGTTGAAAAAATATTTCTCAATACTTCATACGTATCCTTCTCATCTGTTAGCATCCCTTGAAAGGTATAACAAACTCGAAGAGCTGCAGGATCAAATGTAACAGTAAGTGAGTATTCATCATAACCCGAAATGGAATTATTCAACACATCACATACTTCTTTCGTCGTATGTAACAATTCCTCTTCAAATAAGCTGAAATCCCCGCTTTCACCATTTACTTTTCCATACAATTTCACCGGATGCTTCAACCAGTTATATGTTAATAAGTACTCCGATAAATTCGGGGTTTTCAGGTTAGAGATTCTTGATTCTTCCCGTGATAGTTCAATAACTTCATTCATAATCTCTTTTGCCCGCTCTGTGCGGCCAAGTGATAGGTTTGCTTTAATAAGCTGTAGCTGGTTAAGCCAGTCATGCCTGGCGTGGCGCAAAAGATCGACAGTTGTCCATTTGTTTGACATCATCGCACTCCTAGCCTTTCCTTTTAATAGGGCTATACCTTACACCAACAAATTTAGCGCAGTACTTAATACTCTAACAAAGCAAAGAAAAAACTCTAACCAATCTGGTTAGAGTTTTCATCTCCCTCTTACGCTTCTTGCGCGATTGGGTAAACACTTACCTTTTTGCGGTCACGGCCATAACGTTCGAAACGTACAACTCCGTCTACCTTAGCAAATAGTGTGTCATCTCCGCCTTTACCTACGTTTGTACCAGGATAGATCTTAGTACCACGTTGACGGTAAAGAATTGAACCACCAGAAACGAATTGTCCATCAGCACGCTTAGCGCCTAGACGCTTAGACTGTGAGTCACGACCATTCTTTGTGCTACCTACCCCTTTTTTAGAGGCAAAGTATTGAAGGTTTAATTTAAGCATTCGTTGCACCTCCTTCATGTTCAGTCAATTTTATATACTCGCTGTATCCTTCTTCAATTGAAGCAAGGGATACAACCATGCCTTCCAAAAGCCACTGTGTTTTTTGATGTATAGAATCATTAAGATTCCCCGGTACGTTTAACGTTAGAAAACCACCATCTTCATGAGTAGTTACTTCTGGCTCATAGCCGCAAAGTTTTTCTATTGCATTGATCGTACCGAACGACACCGCTGTAGCTGCTGCACAAACCAAATCTTGGCCATGTGGAGCGTAATCAGCATGTCCTTCCATCGTAAACGAAAGTATGTCTTGATCTTTGTTCCTGTATATAGAAACTAGAATCATGAGAATTACCCGTTAATTTTTTCAATCACAACTTTTGTGTATGGTTGACGGTGTCCTTGCTTACGACGATAGTTCTTCTTCGCCTTAAACTTGTAGACAACCACTTTTTCGCCACGGCCATGTTTTTCAACTGTTGCCGTAACTGTAGCACCTTCAACTAAAGGAGCTCCTACTTTCAAGCTATCTCCACCTACCATCAATACATCCTCGAATGTTACTGACGCTCCAGCTTCAACATCTAGTTTTTCAACATAGATCGCTTGACCTTCTTCAACTCGAACTTGCTTACCACCAGTTTGAATAATTGCGTACATCAACGTGCACCTCCTCTTATACTCAGACTCGCCATCCCAGGTGTATATAAAATACTTAAAACCTGGTCTGTGCGGTTGGAGCGGGTGCTCCAAACACTAACGAAAAAAGGATACCATGTTTGGCACCCTCATGTCAATGTGAATCTTTCAACATCCTGCTTCTTATTTCATCTATTTTTCCTGATTGTCTGACTACCATTTCCCGGTTTGACGAACCGATAGATACAATCACAGAAATTTCATGCTGTTTTTCTAGATGCTTCAGTTTTTCAGGGTTTTTCTTCAACCAATCAGAAAAGTGGCGTGGCACATCAATCCATAAGGCGTCATTGTCTTCGTATGTGTATTCTTTCATTAAACGATCCATCTCATAATAAAAGGTTTCAGGGCGAAGAATATATCCATCCATCATATGGCGATCAAACTTTGTAGCAAGAGTCTCAAGTATTGAAGGTCTTTCTTTTTTTCTAGTCATCTCAAACAAACCCATTTGCGTAAAGCCATGCAAAATCATAGTAGCAGAATCTTTTCTTAAAGCTTCACGCATAATTTTGTGGACTTGTTCTTTGTCTTCGTTTGATTGCATGGTAATAAAATCAATGACGATCATGCCAGCAATGTTACGTAGTCGAAGCTGTTTCATAATTTCATTTGCAGCGATCTTATTTGTTTCAACTATAGTCTTGGAGCGATCTTTTTTTCCAGTGAACTTACCAGTATTTACATCAATCACAGTTAGAGCTTCTGTCACATTAAAATATAGAGAAGACCCATTCTTCAACCATATAAGCGGTGATAGAGTTTTTTCTATATCTGTTTCAATTCCTAATTTACGAAAAAGGGGTTCTTTTTCGTTGTACAACTTAACTTTGAATGGATTTTGAAAAGAAGCCGCATACTCTTTGACATGATGATAAGTATTATAGTCATCCACTAAAATTTCTTCGACGTGAGGATTGAGCCATCTCTCTAAAAGTGGATAGAAAAAATATGGTTGTACAATTAGGGCAGGTGCTTTTTTGGCATCAAAGTTCTTTTGTACTTCATTTAACTGTCTTCTCAGGCTCTCAAGCTCTTGATTCATTTCTGCTTCAGGAAATTCTTCGCAACCCGTTCGAATGATCAATCCTTCGTTACTATTTATGACAGAATCTCCCCAGGCCTGCAGCTTTGCGCGATGAGATTCTTTTATTTTTTTTGATATACCAATGTGAGGCGTGAAAGGAAAATAAACGAGCAGATGCCCTGTAAACGAGATGAGGGCCGTTAATTTGGCACCCTTATCTCCAGTCTCTTCTTTAACGACTTGTACAAGGATAGATTCCCCTTCTTTTATAAGATTTGATATGGATACTTTCTTTTGCTCTTCACCAGAAAGCTGTTGATAAGCAGGCAGATCGTCTTTATGAAGAAAGCCATTCTTGCTCGTTCCAATATCTACAAACACTGCTTGCATACCCGGTAATACTTTTTGTACTTTACCTTTATAGATGTTTCCTGTTGACGGACTTTTGGTTGGTCTATGAACGGCACATTCAATCAGTTTTTCATTCTCCATTAAAGCCGTTCGTTTTTCCATTCCTATCGCATTGATTACTACACGCTGCATCGTTCCATTCACATCTCCCTGTTTTTTGCTCTGTATCTATTCTAACGAAAAACTTTTCCAATTGCACACTCAGGAGAATGATTATGAAAATAAGCTTCTAAGAGTTGCTTTTCATTGATTGTTGTAGGATTAAAGTTCTTGATGACGATAGAATGCGAAACTCCTTTTACTAGTTGATGGGTGACTTTTGAGAGTGACCATGTAGGAGGAACGATAAGCGTACGGGTATCTCTAACGTTTGATTGTTGTAATCTGTTCAGCAAGAATCGCATGAAAACATAATGTCTGCTGCGCCATTCAAGAATATGAGCTAACCCTAAGAAAAGACAGATTACCCAAAGGTTTAAGTGTGATGGCTGTAATGAAATCTGCCAAACACTACAAATTAGTAACAATACCCCGGAACCTATTAAAAACTTCTGTTGCGCTTCCCTGTATGGAACCCATTTCGAGACAAACGCAAATAACACTTTTCCACCATCCAGTGGCCATATTGGAAGAAGATTAAATAAGAAAAGCGTTAGATTCAAAATAAAAAACCAATAGAAATCATCAGGAGAGATGATGTTCGACAGATTTAAGACATAAGCAACGCCTGTAAGCCAAATGTGCTGAAGCGGACCTAGAACAGCCACCCACACCTCCTCATGAAACGGACGTGTTCCATGTTCTTCAACTACTGCCGCTCCTCCAAATGGAAGAAGGTCTATTCTTGAAACTCTCCAATTAAAAAGACGGGCACCAGCAAAATGACCCATCTCATGAATTAGAACTACGAAAAACCAAACGATGATCTCCCTAAAGTGCCCTGTATAGACTGCACCAAAAATGACAACCCAAAAGGCGGGATTGATCTTTATTTTTCGTATGAATTCGATTATTAATTTAATCAATATCAATCACCTTACTAGGATCAATAAAGCTCTTGTCTTTTTTTATCGCAAAATAAAATTTACCCGACTTCCCATCTTTGCTCTCTGACACTTTACCTAATCGCGTTCCACTCTCTACGTAATTGTAAAGTTTTATGGACTTATCAATTTCCTTAAGATCTCCATACCACGATTCTTGTTCATCTGCGTGTTGAATAATTACCGTATATCCGTGATCTTCTTTTTTCCCAGCATAAACAATGTAACCACTTTTCGCTGTTTCAACATCTTCTTCTTTACCTGTTTCGATAACAATTCCTTTGCCGTTTGTACTAAACGTCTCGTAAACTTTCCCATCTGCAGGAACAGCAAATACTTCACTGACTTCTTCTGATTTCTTTTCTTTCTGTAACTTATCTTTTGGGAACAAGGCTAGCGGTTTCCCAAATTTATCTTCATACCAATCTTTTGCAGCCGCAAACTGAAACTCATCTTGATAGACGTGTTTGATAAACTTTTGTGCCTGTACGGTATGATCATTATTATTCTTAAATGCGATTCCTACTATTAAGAATAAGATAATTGAAAACATGATCTGCATTAACATGGCATGACGGTTGAATAGAGGATGAGATTTTTCCGGTACGTCCCTGGATGGGATAACCGAGCTGCTACTTTCTTTTGAACTGCCGTTCTTAGAAATATTACCGTACTTCTTTCGGATTTCATCTGCTCTATTTTTCATAACCGTTCCTCCATTTTTCTCATATATGTACATCCTATGACTTGTCCGTTGGAGATATGAGTAAATGGTTTGATGATTTGTGCAGCATGAAAATTAAAAGTTTATGAGAACTCAACTGCTTTAGTAAGTAGTTGAGTTCCGCTCCAGGTTGCTCGCTTTCCATGGGGCGAACGGTGAGCCTCCTGCCGCTTCACGCCGTTAGGAGTCTCCACCTGACCGCTCGTCCCATAGGAGTCGGCAACCTTCCGCTCCAATCAACTTGCATATGTTGCAAAAGAAGAAATCCAAAAGCTCCAAATACATCGAGATTGGAATGAATGGAGTGTAACACCACTTTCCTAGCTTCTCATAGGGGCATGCGAAGGCTCTCTCTAGTATGTTTGTTTGAAAACAAGACAGCACAGATGCTTTCTACACCTAAATGCGAGATGGCTCAAGGTTTAAAAACAAGCATCCTGAAAAGTAAATAACAGCAGTTAGAAACAACAAAGCGTGTGTTAAAAAGTTTTCAAAAACATCTTTGACAAGGTGATTGGAGTGTAAGGTGCGAGACTCCTGCGGGACGAGCGGTCAGGTGAGACCCTTAATGGCGCAAAGCGGCAAGGGGCTCACCGGTCGCCCCGCGGAAAGCGAGCATCCTGGAACGGAAATCAACCACTTTCAAATCTACATAGAAATAAGCCAATAAAAAAAAAGCATCAGCGAGAAGCCGATGCTTATTTCATACCTAATAATGTCTTGATCTTTCCAAAGAAACCTTTATCTTCTTCTAAAGATAGAAGCGGAACAGACTCACCTAATATTCTTCTTGCGATATTTCGGTACGCGATTGAAGCCTTCGAGTCAGGCTGTAACGCAACGGGTTCACCTTTGTTCGCAGCTTTGATCACGTTCTCATCGTCGATCACGACTCCAAGGAGTTCGATGGAAAGTACCGAAACGATCTCATCCACATCTAACATATCACCGTTCTTAGCAAGATGATTACGCAGACGATTCACAATAAGTTTAGGCGGTTCCATATCCTCTTGTTCTAAAAGCCCGATAATGCGGTCAGCATCACGCATAGAAGCAGTTTCAGGGTTCGTTACAACAATTGATTTATCTGCACCTGCAATGGCATTCTTGAAACCTTGTTCGATACCTGCAGGACAGTCAATAATCACATAATCATAATCTTGTTTTAATTCCTGAACGATCTTTTTCACTTGTTCAGGGGTAATGGAAGATTTATCTTTTGTTTGAGCTGCTGGGAGCAGGTACAAACACTCAAAGCGCTTATCTTTTATTAATGCTTGTTTAAGTTTGCAGCGTTCTTCTGCAACATCAACAAGATCATAGATGATGCGATTCTCAAGTCCCATCAATACATCCAAGTTTCTCAACCCGATATCTGTATCTACAAGGCAAACTTTTTTTCCAGAAAGAGCTAGAGCAGTCCCTAAATTGGCAGAAGTCGTCGTTTTACCGACTCCACCTTTCCCAGACGTTATGACTATCGCTTCTCCCATGCTTCATTCCCCTTTCTATAGCAAACTGTTCAGTTTAGGTCTTAGTCGATGAACAGCACTGATCCGATCAATACGAATCTGTTTTTCTTCATTGGATATGTAAGCAAACTCCATCTCATTTCCTAGTTCGGGATAAGAGTCTGGCGCTCTATTAATATGGTGAGCAATCCTGAGTTGAGAAGGTTTCATTACGGATGCTGCAATGATCGCTTCTTCGTTGCCTTTTGTGCCGCAGTGAGCGATTCCTTTTAGCGAACCAAGAATATAAATGTTTCCTGTTGCCATAACTGTTGCACCAGGATTAACATCGCCGATCAGAAGCAAGTCTCCTTGAATATCAAGCACCTGACCTGATCTGACGACTCTTGAAACGGTTACTACTTGAGCATCTTTTCTCATCTCTTCTGCTTCAGCTTTTGTAATAACCTCTGACTCAATGTGATCTAGAATAAGATTTTCTTTTTGTTTAAGGACTTCTATTAATTTCTCTTCTTGTTCAGCTGTCAAATAACGATTCCCTGCTTTTACTCTAACGGATATGACAGGGCCGTTTAACATTTGGCTGCTTCCGGCGTTTAATTTATCATTAAGCTCCTCGACTAATAGATCGAAGGAACACTTATCATCCAACAATAAAACGAGGCCGTCTTTTGTTCCTTTAATTGTAACGTTGTGCTGGAGTTTTTGTACCATTGCCATTGTTCACCTCAACGTACTAACATTCGACAGCTAGGTCTAAATTCCTCTTTGCAGAAGTTAGTTTTCTTTTAGAGTATCCTTTATTTGGTTCAACTGCTTTACAAACGGATAATAAATGAGTATCGCAAAGAAACCGTTTAAGATGAGGGTAGGCAACAATCTTTTATACAAGAATACATCTAACATCTGAGTACTGATTCCTATAAGACTGTTCAAACCGTATACAAAAAACTCTAAAATGGAAACCCCTACTACGGACAGAAGCAACGTCACGATCAAGTTCCCAAATAAATATCTTGAAAAAATTGATGTAATGTATGCTGTAGCAGCCATTGAAAACAAATACACACCAATGATGTCTGTATACAAAAGGTCAGTGAGCAGACCGAAAGCAAGACCATACAAAAGTCCGTATGTCGTGTTTACATATATGGCAACAAACAAGATCAATACCATTGAAAAACGAGGAACCAGCTGCCAATCCATACTATTATCCTGAGGCAAGAAAGCTTGTACTAAAGAACTTTCACTTATAAAAGCTAAATAGATAAGAAAAGGAAGAAAGACTTTTTTCATCATTCTTCCTCCTTTTCTCTTAAACTTTCATCCACTGCAGGCATTTCACGTTCAAGCACCATCACATGATCAATATCATAAAGATCTGCTGAAGGCTTTAAATATGCCGTTTGCGTCAAGCCCACTTCATCTGGTTCAATATCAATTACTTCTCCGATGAGCAGGTTGGGCGGAAAGACATCTCCAAGACCAGAAGTAATAACCTTTTGGCCTTTCTTGATCTTTGCATCTACAGGAATCTTTTTAAACACTAGCGCCTGTTTTTTTGCATCATAACCTTCGATCGTTCCAAAGATGTTCTTCTCACCTTGAACGATGGCAGAGAAACGATTCGTACGGTCATTATCACTGATCAACTGAACCGTTGATTGGAACAAGGACACATTAGTAACTTTTCCAATAAATCCTTGCGGTGAAATGACTGCCATCTTTGGTTTAATACCATCTTTTTCCCCTTTATTAATGTAGATGAATTGGTTCCATTGGTCAGGGGAACGGCCGATCACAGTCGCTTCTCTCACTTTAAAATCGGTGAGATCTTCTTCTTTGTCTAATTGTGCTTTTAGTGTTTCGTTTGTTTTTTTAGCTTCCTCATACTGTACATAAAGTTTTGCGTACTCATCTAACCTAGCTTTTAACATTTGATTCTCTTTGTAGAGCTGCTTCATTTCAGCTAAATTCTCAAAGAAACCCGCTAGTGTATTAGCGGGTTTATAGAAAATCGTTTGTGTTAGTCCTGCAGAATCTTTTAAAAACTGTTCAGGTAAGGTTAGGCTTTCCCTTTTTTTCATCGAAAAACCAATCAGAGCTACTAGAATAATAATACTGACTAGTAGAATGATAAGGCGTTTATTCGAAAAAAAATGTGGCATGAAAATACACCTACTTACTTGGATTTAGATCTAGAAGTTATACCAGCCTTGGATTTAAAAAGGTGCAGGTTTTCAAGCGCACGGCCAGTCCCAACTGCTACACAATCCAACGCGTTCTCAGCCACGATAACAGGCATCTTCGTCTCTTCACTGATTACTTTATCCAAGTTTCTTAATAAAGCACCTCCACCAGTTAGAACAATACCACGATCCATAATGTCAGCAGCAAGTTCAGGTGGTGTTTTCTCAAGAGTTACTTTAACAGCATCCATGATGCTATTAACAGTATCACGCAACGCACTGGAAACTTCTTCCGCCGTAATCGTAATCGTTTTTGGAAGACCTGTCAACAAATCTCTACCTCGGATGTCCATATCCTCGATACCATCAGGCGCACCAGCTGAACCGACTTCTAGTTTAAGTGTTTCAGCTGTTCTTTCACCGATCATAAGATTGTAAGTCTTTTTAATGTAAGCAATGATTGCGTCATCCATTTCATCTCCAGCAATGCGGATAGACTGGCTTGTAACAATTCCACCTAGTGAAATAATTGCAACTTCAGTCGTACCTCCACCGATATCAACGACCATGCTTCCTGTTGGCTCCCATACAGGAAGATCTGCACCAATCGCAGCAGCAAAAGGTTCTTCAATCGTATAAGCTTCACGAGCTCCTGCTTGTTTAGTCGCATCTTCTACCGCACGTTTTTCAACTGCAGTAATTCCTGATGGTACGCAGACCATCACATAAGGTTTACGTGCGAAAACAGAGCGGTTTTTTTGGGCTTGCTGAATAAAATATTTCATCATTGTAGCTGTTGTTTCAAAATCAGCAATAACTCCATCTTTCATTGGTCGTACGGCAACGATATTACCAGGAGTACGTCCAATCATATTCTTTGCAGCATTACCTACTGCTTCAATTGAACCTGTGTCAGTACGCAAAGCAACAACGGAAGGTTCACGCACAACAACACCCTTGCCCTTCACGTAAACAAGTGTGTTTGCAGTTCCTAAATCAATTCCTAAATCTCTTGAAAATCCACCAAACATTTATGTAGACTCCTTTCATCAAGCAAAACTCATAAGTTTGATTATACGCTAAAAAAGAAACAAAAGACAATGTTAAACATATCCTTTTTCTTTTAAACTTACGTATCTTTGATCACCGATTATGATGTGATCTAACACTTCAATTCCCAACATCTTTCCGCACTCTACTAATCTTTTTGTTACTTCAATATCTTCCCTGCTTGGAGCAGGATCACCGCTCGGATGATTATGAAAGCATATGATTGAAGCACTAGAGCGTTTAAAGCCTTCTTTAAATACTTCTCGCGGATGTACAATAGAGGTATTCAGACTTCCTATAAATACTGTTTTTTTATAAAGCACTTGATTTTTAGTGTTTAAATACAAACAAACGAAGTGTTCTTGCTGTAAAAAACGCAGTTCATCCATCAGATATCGAGCTCCATCTTCAGGTGAACGTATCGTGTACCTTTCTTCAAACTGAAGACGGCTGATACGTTTTCCAAGCTCGATAGCAGCCATCAGTTCCACTGCTTTTGCAGATCCTATACCGTTGATCTCTTTCAATTCACCAATTGTTGCTTCTTTTAGCTGCCTTAATCCTTCAAATTGCTGAATGATATGATGGGCAAGCTGGATAGCCGACATTTGCTTCGTACCCGTTCTTAAAAGAATAGCTAACAATTCATAGTTGGAGAGCGCTTCAGGACCATCATTTAAAAGTCTTTCTCGCGGCCTCTCCTGTAATGGGTAATCTTTTATCATAAGCGGCTTCGTAACCACTTACGTCCCCCCTATTATTCAGTCGTCGTGACTGACTCGGTGAATGAAAATCCGAAATCTTTTAGTGATCGAACCACCTTAGAGATCGGTAATCCTACAACATTGAAGTAATCACCATCGATTTTCTCAACTAATAGCGATCCAGACCCTTGGATTCCATAACTGCCAGCTTTATCAAATGGTTCACCGGTGTTTAAATACCAATCAATCGTATTTTCATCTAAAGTGTAGAAAGTAACACTTGTCTTAACAGAGAAAATCACTTTTTTTGTTTGATCTATTAAACAGACTCCCGTGTAAACTTCATGTGTTTGACCTGAGAGCATCCTTAACATTTCGGCAGCTTCAATCCGATCCTTCGGTTTGCCAAGACGATTATTCTGATAAGATACAATTGTATCTGCACCTAAGACCACACAATCTGGTTTTTGAGTAAAAATGTCAGCAGCTTTTTGTTCAGCCAGTGATTCAACCAATCGACTTGGAGTAAGGGAAAGATCCATTTTTTCTTCAAGTGTACTTGGATACGTTTCAAATGGAAGAAGCGTTAATGACAGAAGTTCATATCTTCGAGGTGAAGCAGAGGCTAATATGAGGCGTTTCATGTAATCACCTTTCATCTAATTCATTGGTGTATAATTACGTACAGATTTACAATAGCAAACTTGTTAAAATTAGACAAATTACGCCGAAAAACATACTTCTATTAGTTTTTCGGTTCTTTACCGGATTTTATGTGGGCAAATGATTAAATTCATTGACGAATTCCGACAAAATTCTTAAAAACCTATTAATCAAGACATTATGTTTTAGCCGATTATACTCAATCTTGTCCGACACTTAAAAAGGTATGACTCAATCGAGCCATACCCTAAGTTCCTTTAGTTTTTTCATTTCTAAAAGACCGTTGCTTTCAAATCCTTGTCTCCTTTGAAAGGTAATTGGAGTGGAAGGTGCGAGACTCCTGTGGGACAGGCGGGCAGTCCGAAAAGTGGAAGTGGCTCGTCCAGCCCCGACAAGCAAAAGGTGAATGGACAAGGAAGGCGCTTTTTGCCTTCATGGTCTATTTAACTTTTGACCTCGAGGGTCTAGCCACTGCAACTAGACAGGTGAGACACTTAAGAGTGAAACGTACGAATGTGGCTCACCGTCTGCCCCACGGAAAGCGAGCTCCTGGAACGGAAATTAACTACTTCCACAAACAACAAAGTTTACGAAAACAGCCTTTTACTCTAATGTTGCAAGCAGCTTCGTGTATGACTGCAGGCTATCCATTACTTTTTGCTGAAAAGCCCAGTTCAGCTCTCCCTTTTTTGAATCCTTTAACGCTAGAAAAGCACCTTCAAGCTGCTTTTCAAAATCTGATGCTGCTTTCGTTGTACGTTCACTCCACTTGCCTTTTTGCCCTTTTCCATACTCTTTCCACTTGTTAAAATCGCTCAGTGTGCGATCAAGACCAGATCCACTTGCTTCTGGCATCTGTGAAAGGGTGAGTGTATTTTGAAGTAGAATCTGACCATTCGTAAAATAGGTTTCATCTAACTTTGTTGGTGTTTTCAATTGATCAAAAGAAAACGAGAGCGATTTAAAAAGCGGCTTATCCATTTCTTTTTGGTAAGCATCATTAAATTTATCTAATTGATGCTTCTCATTACCAATGCCAACAATTACAGAATACTTCTCTTCCGATTTAAAAATAACTGCTGAAAACCCTTTTTCTTCTATTGATTTCACAACTCCTTCAGCTCGATCCTTTGATGAGAAAACACCCGCTTGCAGTGCCGAGAAATCTAATCTTATCGGCCTTATCGTTACAGATTTGCCAGTATCAGCTGCTTTTTCTGTTTGAACTGTTGAAGTTTCTGTCACTTTATCTCCAGCTTCCGTAATATCTGAAGAGAATACCGTTAAGACTAATATCCCTAAAATGGTTCCCGTAACGATAGCCCCCATTATTGCTGCAACAATTTGCATAGGGAAGCCTTTCCCATTATTCGGAACAAGGAAGCTTGTCCTCTTGTTTAACACCAGTTCGTTCTTTCTTTTGAAAAAGTTTTCACGTTTCTTGAGAGAAGTTGCCAGAATCGTATATCCTCCTCTGTTCACTTCCTCGATGGCAGCAGCAACCTCATCATTATGAACGGGTTGCTCGTTAACAGGTGTTTGATCTTCACTATAGTTCGTTTCTTTACCATTGATTAAGATGGATATCTCTTGTTTCATATCATCCGCTCCTCTCTATCATCTACTAAAACATATGCTTTTTTCTTTTTAATAGAACAAGAAAAAGGTAGGAACATAAAAAAATCTAGGGGTAATACTCCCTAGATTCTTAACCGATATAAGCGGCAACTTTATTTCTTCCTTGTTGTTTTGCGCCTGTATACATGGCGCGATCTGCGTTTCGTACTAATGTGAGTGCATCTTCTCCTTGATGAGGAGCGGTTGCAACACCGATGCTAGCTGTTATGTAGATGGTATGTCTACATTGATCGGTGAGGTCATTATGTATATCAAATCCTTGATCTGAAATAACAGAACGGAGTTGTTCAGCTACTTGGATACCTGCTCTGTCTCCTGATTCAGGCAGCAAGATAATAAATTCTTCTCCACCATACCTTGCGACCGTTCCTCGATCACCAATAAATTCTTCTAGCCTTCTAGCCAAGAGGATCAATACTTCATTTCCGCTTTGGTGACCATATGTATCATTTACTTTTTTGAAGTGATCGATATCCAATAAGATAATTGAGAACTGCTTTCTGAAATATTCATAGTTCTGGTACATTTCGGTTAGAATGCTCTCGAAATATCGGTAATTATATAAACCCGTTAAAGGACATTGTTCACTTTTTAACTTTGTGGATTCGTAGTTTCTTGCATTATCGATCGCTACTGCTAAATAGTTTGCTAAGATCTCAAGGATGATCAAGTGATGCTTTTGAAAAGCGTGCTTTTCTTTTGAAGCAAAAGTGATAATACCTACGATCTTTTGATTTCTGATCATCGGAACGGAGAGTACAGAATGTGCTTTTCCTTGAAAGAAAACGTCTGATATCTGTCTCCATGGCTTCAATTTGCTATAACGGATACTCTTACCTGTCGACCAAACTCTTCCACTGATCGCTTCGTGTTTTTTTATAGGTACTGTGGTGAGAATCCCTTCTTCACTTTCATATTGACGAATGATTTTCAGATGTTCACCTGCATCAGCATCATATATGAAAGCAAAATCAACATTCATAAAACCAATTAGTCTTTCTATAAAAACATCTAGTATATGGTTTACCTTTAAATGTTCAGAAAGCTGCTGCCCGATCTCACTCGCTTTTTGAAGAGCATCGTTAATCTGTTGACTAACATGATAGAGGTTAATAATGATAGATAATGATAGAAAAGGTAGACCGACATAGAAGATTCCTGGGCGCCCCAGTTGAGAGTATAGAACATATAGCATGAGACCTACAGGAATAGCTAGAACTTCAGATACAAAGTCCCAAACTGCATCACGTTCAAAAAAAGCAACATCTTCTTCGTATAGTACTTTTACGATGAAGTAAAGACCAACGTGATTTAAGACTAACCCCGTTAATACATAGGCCACTACAGGAATCAGATTAATAGATTCGTCTCCTGCAAACGGTCCCACTTCACCTCCTAAGAGATGAAAGACAGTGCTTTCGCAGATGATTAACCACGAAAACATGAGGGTGTTCGCCATATATCTGTAATATTCTTTTATGACATGAACCTTTAGTGAAATAAACATGGCTAAAACAGACAACAATGTCATATATAAAGCAACAGTCAGCCCATAGTATAGAAACACAGCTAGATTAATACCTGACATGAAGGAGATGTTCGTATTCATTACTTTGATCGGGAAACAAGATACAACGATCGCTAAAAAACTTATGATACCAAGATCGACTACATTGATATTAGGCTGATTACTCGTCATCTGAACAGCCGTCCAAATTGCGAGTGGAAATAGGAAAATCCATGCCACTGTAAGAAGCATTCGTTTGTTGTGATTTGCCATTCGAGAAGCCATTACCTTGTCCCCCCTTTCATATAATGAACGTTTAAAATACACATCTTTTTTACTAGGACAAATTCATTATCTTTTATTTTATCAAAAGTTCTAAAAATTACAATAAATGTTATTCCAAATTTTGAAATGTTTTTCTAATTTCTGAAATAAAGTATAGCGATCCTGTAATAATGAGAACATCATCTTTCTGTAATTGGTCTTTTACATGCTGTAATGCCTCACTCCAAGAAGGGATGCTATATGAATTTTCCAGCGGGCTTTCTCTCAATAATTGTTCTGCAGATGCTGCTCTTGGAAAATCAAAGGTCGTAAAACATGCTTCGTAAACGACACTGACTAAGTCCTGCAACATCGTTGCATACGCCTTATCCTCTAAAGCCGCAAACAAAAGAAAGATTCGCTTTTCTCCATAATGATTGTTCAGCGTTTGTTTAAGCGCTGCAACACCTTGTTCATTATGAGCTCCGTCAATTATTATATCGGGTGAATGTGATACTTTTTCAAATCTTCCAGCCCAATTTGCCCTACGTAGTCCATCCGTTATCCTAGAGAGCGAAACTTCGAACCTATGAGATCTTGTTAGATACTTAACAGCTGCAACCGCTAATCCTGCATTCTTGATCTGGTGCGTTCCCTTCATAGAAATGTCAAATTCCATACTTTTTTTACTTTCTGTATCTGTATAGATAAATCTTTCACCACTATTTGTACTCTCAATAAGTTCAATAGAAAAATCACGAGCAAGGAAGTAGTTCTCTGCATTCATTTCTTTCGCTTTCAGTTGGATGACTTCACGTGCTTCAGATTGATCGGCTGTTGTAATAACGGGTACATCCTGCTTGATGATCCCGGCCTTTTGAAAGGCTATCTCTTTAAGCGTCTCACCGAGTATGCCCATATGATCAAACCCTATATTTGTGATGAGGCATAGAATAGGTGTTATCACGTTAGTAGAATCGTATAGACCTCCAAGACCCGTTTCGTATACAACGATATCAGGTTGTTTATCAGCGAAGTAAAGCAGAGAAATGACGGTAATCACTTCAAACTCAGTAGGACTGCCTAGATCCGTTAAAGTAACTTCTTCAACGAGCGGTTTTACAATTCTTGCATAATGAAGCAGCTCTTCATCTGAAATAGGTATTCTGTTCAGCGAAACTCTCTCATTGAAGGAAATGAGATAAGGAGATGTAAATGTACCTACCGAATAACCCGCTTCATTCATGATGCTTCTAATATATTCTACAGTCGATCCCTTACCGTTCGTCCCAGCAATATGTATACTTCTTATCTTTTTTTCAGGATTTCCAGTTCGTTCTAAAAGCCATTCAACTCGTTTCAGTCCTGGTTTTATACCAAATTTTAACAAACTATGAATCCACTCTAATGCTTCTCGATATGTATCCACGTTAATTCCGCCTTTCCTTAACCATAAAGAAGGCGAATCCCTGCTGAAATAAGGATTCGCCTCATATAGATGATGTGTTAGCTTTGAAGTTCTTTAATACGTGCCAATACGTTATCATATTTTTCTTGATAATCCGCTTCTTTTGCACGCTCTTCTTCTATAACCTTTTCAGGCGCCTTCTTCATAAAACCTTCATTGCTTAATTTTTTCTGTACGCGTTCTACTTCTTTCGCGTATTTTTCTGCTTCTTTTTCAAGTCTCTTAATTTCTTCATCAATATTTAACAACCCTTCAAGTGGAAGGTACATTTCTAAACCAGTTAAAATTGTGCTCATGCTCTTCTCAGGTGCTGAGATTTCATCTGAGATGATGAGTTCACCGGGGTTACAGAAGCGAACTAAATAGTGACGATTTGATTCAAGAGCTGTAAGAATTTCTTTATTTTTTGGTTTGATCTGCAGTTCGATCGGCTTACTAGGTGCAACGTTCATTTCAGAACGAATGTTACGAACTGAACGGATCACTTCAGTAATAAGCGCAAACTCTTTTGCTGCTTCAGGGAAATGAAGGTCTTCCCGCTTTTCTGGCCATTCAGCAATCGTGATTGATTCGCCTTTATGAGGCAAGTGCTGCCAGATTTCTTCTGTAATAAAAGGCATGAAAGGATGAAGCAATCTAAGCGTTTGATCTAACACGTGAGCTAGAACAGAACGAGTTGTTTTCTTCGCTTCCTCGTCTTCTCCATAGAGTGGAAGTTTAGCCATTTCAATATACCAATCACATAGGTCATCCCAGATAAAGTTATAGAGCAGACGTCCCACTTCACCGAATTCGTAAGCATCGATCAAACGTGTGATACCTTCTGTCGTCTCATTTAATCGAGTCAGAATCCATTGATCTGCTAACGATTTTTTTCCGCTCAGATCAATCTCATCGTATTGCATGCCATCCATGTTCATCAATGCGAAACGAGACGCGTTCCAGATCTTATTAGCAAAGTTCCAAGTAGACTCTACTTTTTCCCAATAAAAACGAAGGTCGTTTCCTGGTGAACTTCCTGTAGATAAGAAGAAACGCAATGCATCCGCGCCATACTTCTCGATAACATCCATCGGATCAACACCATTGCCTAGTGATTTACTCATCTTTCTTCCTTCGGAGTCACGAACGAGACCGTGAATCAGTACATCGTTAAACGGCTTTTGTTCCGTAAACTCGATCGATTGGAAGACCATTCTTGAAACCCAGAACGTAATGATGTCGTAACCTGTTACTAGTACGTTTCCTGGGAAGTAGCGCTTGTAATCAGCTGCTTCCTCGTCAGGCCACCCCATCGTTGAGAACGGCCACAGAGCAGATGAGAACCACGTGTCTAGAACATCTGTATCCTGCTCCCAATTCTCCGGATCTTTCGGTTCTGTCTTACCAACATAGATCTCTCCCGTTTCTTTGTGGAACCATGCAGGGATTCTGTGACCCCACCAAAGTTGGCGAGAGATACACCAGTCACGAATGTTTTCTATCCAACGCATATACGTGTTCTCAAAGCGATCAGGAACAAAGTTAATCTTATCTTCACCTTTTTGAAGCTTGATCGCTTCATCTGCTAACGGCTGCATCTTTACAAACCACTGTGTAGAAAGATATGGTTCAACGACTGCTCCACTACGCTCAGAGTGACCAACAGAATGAATATGCTCTTCGATCTTGAATAATACACCTTGCTCTTGAAGATCTTTAACGATCTGCTTTCGACACTCAAATCGGTCTAGTCCTTGGTAAGCACCAGCATTGTCGTTCATCTGACCGCCTTCATCCATTACAAGGATACGCTCAAGGTTGTGTCTGTTTCCGATTTCAAAATCATTCGGATCATGCGCAGGTGTAATTTTTACAGCGCCTGAACCAAATTCCATATCAACATAATCATCTCCAACAATTTCGATCTCACGTCCAACGATTGGCAGGATCGCTTTTTTGCCGATTAAATGTTGATAACGCTCATCTTTCGGATGTACGGCGATCGCTGTATCACCGAGCATCGTCTCAGGACGAGTTGTAGCTACTTCAATATGTCCAGATCCATCAGCTAATGGATATTTCATATGATAGAACGCACCTTGAACATCTTGGTGGATAACTTCAATATCAGAAAGAGCAGTTTTGGTCTTCGGATCCCAGTTGATGATATACTCACCACGGTAGATCAAACCTTTTTCATAAAGTGTAACGAAAACTTCTTTAACAGCTTCAGACAATCCTTCATCTAATGTAAAGCGTTCACGTGAATAATCTAGACCGAGTCCTAGTTTCGCCCATTGCTTACGAATGAACTCTGCATACTCGTCCTTCCATTCCCAAGATTTCTCTAGAAATTTTTCGCGACCTAAGTCATATCGAGAAATCCCTTCTTCACGAAGCTTTCCTTCAACTTTCGCTTGTGTCGCAATACCCGCATGGTCCATTCCAGGCAGCCAAAGAACATCATATCCTTGCATACGTTTTGTTCGAGTTAAGATATCTTGAAGTGTTGTATCCCATGCATGGCCGAGGTGCAGTTTCCCTGTTACGTTAGGAGGTGGAATCACAATCGTATACGGCTGTTTCCCTTCCTCACTCTTCGCTTCAAAAAATTTGCCTTTTAACCAAAAATCATAACGATTTTCTTCTGTAGCCTTCGGATCATATTTCGTTGGCATCGTCAGTTCTTTCTGTTCGTTTGTCATTCTATTCTCCTCCTTTATTTCTAAAAAACAAAAAAGCCCTTTCGTCAAAAAGGACGAAAGGACTCCGCGGTACCACCTTTATTTACGGCAAGTCTAAATAAACTTGCTGTACACTCATGAATAACGGATGGACCGTCTTCTCCTACTTCGAGTTTCAGAGAAGATGCTCAAGGGCGACTTCCAACTAACTATCCTTAAGGATTCTTTCAGCAGATGAATCCTCTCTCTAAAAGGTGTTATGTTGTACTATTCCCTGTCTACGCGACAATATAGAATCTGAATATATTTTATACAACTTATCTGTTTTTAGTCAATAGTATTGCCGTAACTTGTAAAAGTTATTCTATGTTTTTAACCCTTCTTTTGTGACAGCCTGTCTTTCACATTAATCATATTGCTGCATAAAGTATAAAAAATGGGCGAATGGAGGGCTTGTCTTGTCTAGAAAATATTTTCGAAAAACACGTTTTCCAGGGTGGTTTATAACACTTAAACAAACAATCGGACAATTGACTGCGCCACTTATTGTCTTTCAGCTTTTAAGGACGATACTATTTCCATCTGCTGTTGATTTTATCATTCTTTTAACCTTAGTGATCCTCCATGTGTGTTTCGCTTATGATGTTCTTTAATATAACAAAAAAAGATCACATATAGTCGTTATATGTGATCTCCGTCATCATTTATGTGAATTTTTGTTGGAATAGAATCTGCCGGTTCCATTGGTGCAGGTGGTGGAGCCATCATAATCGCATCACAGAAATCCCGGATTTTCTTCATCGCTCTTATTCTGCTCTCAAGCCTATGCACCATTTCAATTTGAGAATAATCATTACGTTTCATGCAATAGAGATCCACTGCATTAAACACAGGTTCAGGATAAGATAAATAACTAATTAATAATCCTCTTTCTTCGTTTAGCAACGGTACATGTTTTTCATACAGATCTAATAACGATTTTCCTTCTTCAGGAGTCCATTCTTTTTGATGTGCCGCTCTTCGAAAATATACCGCTAAATCTCTGATCGGTGTATCCAGAACGGCTTTTTCAAAATTGAGTAGATGACCTTCCCCAGTGGGGTTAAAGATTAAGTGATTTCTTGAAACCTTCCCGTGACAAAGTACACTCCGGTAACGTTTTTCTCTTTGGCACGTTTCATACCACTCTTTTAATCTTCTTTTTGCTTCTTCTGTCATTCTCATAATTTGATGAAAGTGACTGAGATAGGTTAGTTCAAAGGGAGACATATATGTTTTCTGTTCTGCTTCTTCTGTAAATCTCTCCATCTCATATTGCCTATTTTCCCATCTGTTCATAAGATACTGATACGAATGTTCGACCACTTCATTCGAAAAGTCCTGCTCTTTTAGTGTTAACGCATGGATCTTTCCTAAATGATCGATAAGAACCTCGTCTTTTGCTCTCTCATTTCTTTCATCAGACGCAAACCATGGCATTAAATAATACGTCCTCGATCCTAACTGGACCGTATAATCACCAAACTTAGTTGGATAGAGAGGAACTACCTGATGAAAACCAATCTCAGAGAGACGCTGAATCACATGCGTAAACCAGCTTCTTTCGTCCTCTGTCATCTCTGCTTCTTTCAGTGCAAATGTACCCCTTTTCGTTATGACCTTCTTAACCTTCCCGTGCTGCTCTAACTTCTCGGGAAATAGATCATAATGAAAAAGGACGGGCCCGTAATTTAATGTATCTTTTTCCGTTGTCATAGGGCCACCTTCCTTCTTTTTTCATCAAACCATTCAGTTACCGTTATAACCAATGTTCGATTATTTTCCCAGCAAACTTCATATTTCTTCAAGCCGTCTATCATTCTTTCAAGTGAGCTGTTATCAAGTCGATCTAAACAGTCATACAGTTCCCAAGGTGTAACAACCTCAGCTAAAAGTAATAATCCTTGCTCACTTTCCAAAGAAAAATGCTTATTCACCTCCGTTAACAAAAGTTTTAATGAAGAAGGTGAAGTTTGTTCCAGCCACTCAACTAAAAACTTACGAAGTGGCAGATATCCCTTAATGGGTAAAGTTTCACTGCCTTGATAAAATAAGAAATGAAAAATTTTCCTTCCATTCTTTATACTTAGCTCTCCATCAAGAACAGGCAATGGATGTTTTCTCACATTATTTTTGATAGCATGAGAAAACTCCAATCGTTGTTTACTTTCTTTTATACTTGTAACCATACATTGAAAGTTCGCTTCTAAATACTTTTGAGCGCGCGTTATACACTGATTTAGATCAAAAACAGGCTGTCTGGTTTGTTTCACGAAAACACCTTGGTTATCCGAAGATATTGCCGTATTTAGCAACGTACCAATGAATTGGCCCCAACGTTCAATATCTTCGCATCCATACCATTCTTTTGTATGATCATGAACAGTAATCCACCTGTTTCCATATTTTATGGCAGCTTCACCGCTTTTAGTACGAATCATACGATCTGGCACGGCGCTAGAGCCTTTCGAGGACTCATCGCGCCATCTAATGTGCCAATTTAGATTATCTTTTTCACTCCAATAACGAATTCGTTTTTCTCCATAATCAGTCATGATCAGATACGGTCTTTCTTTCCACCGTATCCCATAAAGTTCATACTCTTTTTCTAAGGTGTTGATCAGTTCCATAATAGCACCTCAACTTAACGTGAACTGACTGGGATATATATGATCTGCCCCTCGGACACCTCACCTTGTTGCAGTTGATTCATGCGCATGAGTGTATTCAATGAGATATCATATCTCTCACAGATGTGTTCTAAAGAATCTCCTCGTTGAAGAATATACATTTTCATTTTAGAAAAACAGTCTTCTTTAGCAGAGAGCATCTTTGTTAAATAAAGAGCATTTTCATCTTTAGGTTCTTCTCGCTCTTTATTCATTTGCATCGGTTCTGCTTCAGCTTCATATTCTTCATAACTCGTATCATAGGATTCATAAGAGTTTTCTTGATCTTCTTTTGCTTCGTTGTAGTTCACATTCTCGTATTCTTGCTCAGCTTCATACGATTGCTCTCCATATTCGTATGAAGGACGTTGTGATGCATTTTGCTGATATTGATAATTTCCATACTGATTGGATTGCTGTTGATAAGCATCTTGTTGCTGATAAGTTTCCTGTTGTTGATATGTTTCTTGTTGCTGGTATTCCTCTTCTTGCTGATATCCACCTTGATTTTGGAATGAAGTTTGTTGCTGGTAAGCTTCGTGTTGCTGATATGGATTGTAAGTGTATGGTCTATTCGTATCTTGATAAGTTTGATCGTATTGAGGATTGTTTGATTGTAAATCCTCAGCATCTTGATAAGAAGCATCATAGCTCTCATAATCACCTTCTACATGATCATAAGCTTCTGTTTCATTATTTTCTTCCATCTCTTCTACTTCTCCATAAAATTCTGAATGCTCTTCATCTATATCAGCCGTTTCTAAAGATGAAGAATCATTATTTCTTGTATCGTTCATCGAGAAAGCAATAGCTTTTAAAGTATCGAATGTAGCTTCCATCGTTCGATCATCCTGTGCCTCAAAATGCGGCTTAAATTCAAACGGTGTTGACTTTTCAGCACGAACATCTGCTTCCTTCTCATCAAACCTAGCTGCAAATTCATTAAGATGTGAGGATTGTGAAGGTACACCCCCACTTTGACGTGCTTCAAACTGGAAAGGAGTGAAAATATCTTGTTTTTCTTCTTTCTGCAATGATTTTTCTTCTACGGCACTTGTTCGAACCACTTCTTTTGGAAGATCATATGCAGGACTTTCTTCACGCTGCTTCTCATCTTTAATTCCATAAATACAAATCGATGCAGAAAGTTCAAAGCAAGTTGAATTTGGAAGTTCATATTCAAACGATTCGACGTCCACTTTTACCTGATTTGAATCATCTACACGATAAGACGGAATGGTGATATCGACTGGAAAACGGTGCACAAGTTCTGTCATCCCATCTTCTGCCACATTCAGCTGAGTAAGAGAGCGGTAGGACATACTCTCAGAGAGCGTATTCTGATCTGTTACTCCCTCATTCTGGTCTTGTTTTTCTGACCGGTATCTGCCATTTAAAATAAGGGCTCCCTTGATATAAACCTGTCCGGCTTCCTCAGTGATATGAATCTCAGGATCTAGTGACATCGACAAAACTTCAGCTACTTCCTGTCCCTTCTTTAGCCAAACAGACTCCTCAATGGAGAAACGCAGCTTCGATTGACTCATGCCCTTCTCCTCCTTTCAGGTTGCATATAGTTATACAATATAGGTGTATGAGTGAACAGGACGAAATATGATTTTTATTAGATAAGAGGTTCTAAAAAAACAAAAATAGCGCCCGCTATAAGTAAGCGGACGCTACAATAAACATGACTATTTTAATTTTGAAAAAGCCTTTTTGAACGCTGCAATTGTTTTATTAATATCCTCCTCTGTATGAGCAGTAGATAAGAATAATCCTTCAAATTGTGAAGGAGGCAGCGAGATCCCTTCTTGAAGCATCGTTTTAAAGCAAGCGTTAAAGTGATCTAAATTAGATTGCTTAGCTGTTTCGTAATTGATAACATCTTGATTCGTGAAGAAGAAACCGATCATGCTTCCTGCACGGTTGATCGTATGTGCCACTCCGTAATGCTCCGCAGCTTCAGAGATTCCGTTAGCTAATTGATCTCCAAGTTTTTGAAAATATGTGTAACTCTCTTTTGTAAGTTGTGAAAGCGTAGCATAACCTGCAGCCATCGCTAGAGGGTTTCCTGATAACGTTCCTGCCTGATAGATCGGTCCGCTCGGCGCAATCTGTTCCATGATTTCTCGTTTCCCGCCATATGCGCCAACAGGCAGACCTCCACCTATTACTTTACCTAAACAAGTTAGGTCAGGTGTTACTCCAAAATGTCCTTGTGCACATTCATAATCTACTCGGAAACCTGTCATTACTTCGTCAAAAATCAATAGAGAACCATGTTGTTCAGTCATTTTTCGAATGCCTTCTAAGAACCCTTTTTGCGGAGGAACTACACCCATGTTGCCTGCAACAGGTTCAACAATCACACAAGCAATATCTTCACCGAATTGATCAAAAGCTACTTGTAAGCTCTCTAGATCATTGTATGGAACCGTAATCGTATTCTGTGCGATACCTTCTGGCACACCTGGAGAGTCAGGCAGACCAAGCGTCGCAACACCAGAGCCTGCTTTAATCAATAAGGAGTCCCCGTGTCCATGGTAACATCCTTCAAATTTAACGATTTTGCTTCGTCCTGTGTATCCTCGTGCTAAACGAAGAGCACTCATCGTAGCTTCTGTACCAGAGTTAACCATTCGCACGACTTCAATTGAAGGGACACGTTCGATCACAAGCTTTGCAAGTTTCGTTTCCATTTCATTAGGTGCACCAAAACTTGTTCCCAGTTCAGCAGTTCGCTTAAGTGCCTCCACTACTTGATCGTCAGCATGTCCAAGAATTAACGGTCCCCATGACAAAACATAATCGATATATTCATTACCATCAATATCATAGATCTTAGATCCTTTTCCGCGTTCCATAAATACAGGATCCATCTTTACAGATTTAAATGCACGAACAGGACTGTTAACTCCTCCAGGCATAACATCTTTCGCTTCTTGAAAAGCAGCAATCGATTTTTCAAAGCTTCTCATACCAACACCTCTTTTCTTATTTTTCATTCAGCCATCTTGCAGCATCCTTGGCAAAATACGTAATAATCAAGTCTGCTCCTGCTCGTTTCATAGAGATCAATTTCTCTAGTACAATACTTTTCTCGTCTACCCATCCGTTTATTGCAGCCGCTTTGATCATGGAGTACTCTCCACTCACGTTGTAAGCTACAAGTGGAAGAGGATATCTGTCTTTTAATTCTCTTAGAATATCTAGGTAAGAAAGAGCTGGCTTAACCATTAAGAAATCAGCGCCTTCAGCAACATCTGATTCTGCCTCTCGTAGGGCTTCAAGTCGGTTAGCCGGATCCATCTGGTACGTTTTTCTATCCCCGAACTGTGGTGTGCTATGCGCTGCATCACGGAAAGGACCATAGAAGGATGATGCATATTTTACTGCATAAGACATGATCGGAACATCATAGAAGCCAGCTTCGTCAAGTCCTTGTCTGATCGCTGCAACAAAACCATCCATCATGTTTGAAGGTGCGATGATATCTGCTCCAGCTTTTGCCTGAGATACAGCTGTCCTTGCGAGCAAAGTTAACGTTTCATCATTCAACACTTCACCATTTTCGATCACGCCACAGTGTCCATGGTCTGTAAATTGGCATAAACAAGTATCTGCAATGACAGTTAGTGATGGAGCAACTTCTTTAATTTGTGAGATAGCTTTTTGTACGATTCCATTATGATCATAAGCTGAACTTCCGCAATCGTCTTTTTCAGCGGGCACACCAAAAACGATAATAGACTGAATGCCAAGGCTTTCGATTTCTTTTACCTCTTCTTGAAGAAGATCCAATGATAGGTGATACACACCCGGCATAGAAGGGACTTCTTTTTTAATGTTCTCTCCTTCGACAAAGAACAATGGATAGATAAAATCTGAAACATGAAGATGCGTTTCACGCACTAGTGAACGCATGGATGCTGATTTTCTTAAACGACGATGACGCTGAAAATTCATATTAACTTCCTCCTTGAAAATAAGAGATGGCACAGTTCACCATATCTTCTGCGGTAAATTGCTTAGGCATTAGCACACGATGATATCCGCATTCTTCTGCGGCCTTTTTCGTTGTTGGTCCAACACAGATCACAGGTTTTTTAAGAACTTCTTCTGTGTCCAACCCTCTACTCATGAAAGTTACGGCAGAAGGACTCATAAAAAAAAGACAATCTGCTTGATTCACGAGCGACCAATCTAAATGATCTTCTGATTCAGTTTTGTAAACAACTAACTCATCTATTAATGCTGTACCCCTCAGCTCTTCTTTAATAAAAGATGGAGCTAGATTTCCTTTTGGAAATAAAATTTTTTCATGAGGTAAGACGTGTTTTTTTAGCATCTTCACTAAGCTTTCTGCATGAAAGTGTTTGGGTATAAGAATAGATGTAATCCCTCTCGTTCTTAATGATTCAGCTGTTTTCTCACCAACTGCGGCAAACTTAACATCTCCCAAAGTGAGATTATAATCAGAAATCAGTTGAAAAAAATGATCTACTCCATTTTTGCTCGTGAAAATGACCCATTGGTAAGACGTTAGATTGTTTAACAAGGACCCATCGTTCTTAACGCCTTTTATAGTGACAATAGGAAAAGAAAGAGGGAGTCCGCCATTCTCTCGTATGAGTGAGATTAATGGCGCTGCCTGCTCTTTCGGCCGGGTAACAAGTATTCGCTTACCTGCTAGTGGTCCTATAGATGTATTCATTATGAATTTAAATCCCTTTTAACTGTATCTAATATATTTTTCGCACCTAATGTTTTTAATTCTTCAGCTAACTCTACACCTACGCGGTACGGATCTTTGCCTGACTTCATTTCTTTTAACACGATCTTTCCTTCAGGATCTGCAACAAGACCCGTTAAAGAGACCTCTTGGTTGTCGTCCATCGTTGCGAATGCTGCAATTGGAACTTGGCAGCCTCCTTCTAGCGTGTTTAAGAAAGAGCGTTCTGCCGATACCGTATCAAACGTATAATCGTCGTTCAGTGTAGCTAACAATTCTTTCACTTCTAGATCTTCACTTCTGCATTCGATAGCTAATGAACCTTGTCCTACAGCAGGAAGACACAAGTCTATGTCTAAGTATTCAGTAACAACATCTGTTGACCAGCCCATTCTTTCAAGTCCTGCAGCAGCTAGAATGATCGCATCAAACTCACCAGACTTTAACTTGTTAAGACGGGTATCAATATTACCTCGAATAGATTTAATCTCTAGATCCGGGCGTCTGTTCAGAATCTGTGCTGCTCTTCTTAATGAACTTGTTCCGACAATAGCACCAGCAGGAAGCTCTCTTAACGAAGAATACTTTTCAGATATTAGAGCATCTCTTGGATCTACACGTTTAGGTGTACAGCCGATCTCGAGCCCATCAGGCAGTTCAGATGGCATGTCCTTCATGCTGTGAACGGCAATATCAATCTCTTTATCTAACATCGCTTGTTCGATCTCTTTTACAAATAAGCCTTTTCCGCCTACTTTTGAGAGTGTAACATCAAGAATGATATCACCTTTTGTTACTATTTCTTTTACTTCAAATTCAAAAGGCATTCCTGACTTCTTTAATTGTTCGATCACCCAGTTTGTTTGTGTGATCGCTAATTTACTTCTTCTTGAACCTACTATAATTTTCCTCATGATATGAATCTCCTATTCTTTACTTATACCAAAGGTGAAATTCAGTGAACGTTGACGCTAAGAAATAGTTAATCAGTACGACTAAGAACGCCGCAGTGTTCCATAGCGCTAGCGTTTTACCTTGCACACCTCTTCCCACCTTTTGATAGAGGTAAGTACTATAAACTAAAAGGACAATAAATGACGAGATGACTTTGGCATCAAGAAGTGTAAAGTCACTTATTTTCCAGAATGCCCATACCACTCCTAATATTAGACTAAGCAAGAGCAACGGTACTCCGACCGTATTCAATCGAAAAGAAAGCTTCTCTAAGTACGATAGACTGCCAAAACGCTGCAGTCTTTTACTCCATTTCTTTCGTTTTAACATGCCATGCTGAAGAAGATACATGAACGAGAATATGAAAGAGAGTGAGAATGCTCCATAAGAGATAAAAGCCATCGTTATATGAATGATTAATAATTCTGAGATCAGTTGCTTCTCAATCACTGCACTAGCTTGGCCTGTTGGAGCAAACAAGTGGATCGAAACGAGCAAGAAACCTAGAATGTTCGTAAAAAACACCAAAAAATCAACCCGGAAAAACCTGCTCATGACAACCGAAAACGTCACGAGGATCCATGCATAAAAAAACAAGCCTTCCGAGGGTGTTAATATAGGAAACCGTTGGTCTTTCAGCATCCTTAACACAAAAAAGACCGTTTGAAGTACCCAGACAATAGAAAGCAACCAGAAAGCAAATCGGTTTGCTTTCCGGTTGTTTTGAAGGAAATCTATAAAATAGCCTATTATGCTAAGTGCATATAGAACAATAGTCAGATCATATATCCAATTCATTTTGCTCACACTCCATGAGCCCGAGGGAAACGAGAGCTTAAGTTCTTACTACAGCCGAAGGAACAACTTCATCTGTTAGTGAAGACTTCTCTTCGACGTTTGCAGCAAATGCTGTTTCCAACTGCTTCTGTTTATCCAAATAATCTTCAAGTCCAAAGATTTCAGTAAATAATTGCAACTGTTCCTCAGCTCCTGGTTCGCCAGCCATCTCTTTGGCTCTTGTCACAGGATCTCGAAGTAATTGATTCACGATACTCTTCGTATGTTTGCTTAAAATTTTTCTTTCTCGATCAGTAAGATCCGGGAGCTTGCGTTCGATGCTCTGCATGGTTTCCGCTTGTATGTTTAACGCCTTTTCTCGTAAAGCAGAAATTAACGGAACTACACCAAGCATTGAAATCCATGATTGAAAAGCAACAATTTCGGCTTCGATCATAATTTCGATCTTTTCCGCTTCTTTCATTCGTTCAGCAAGGTTAGACTCTACAATACCTTCTAAATCATCGATATCATACAGAAAAACGCTCTCTAAATCATGAAGCTCAGGATCTAAGTCACGAGGCACAGCAATATCTACCATGAACAATGGAAGACCTTTTCGTTTTTTAACAGCTGGTGCTGCCATTTTCTTTGTAATGACAAATTCACTAGCTCCTGTAGAAGAGATCACAATATCCGCTCTTATGAGCAAACTTTCAAGATCTTCAAATGGATGTGCTATACCATGAAACTTTTTAGCTACCTCTTGCGCTTTTTCAAAAGTACGGTTGATTACAAGTACTTCATTTCCACCGCTCGCATGCAGATGTTTCGCTGTAAGCTCACCCATCTTACCTGCACCAACGATTAGAATGGTTTTATTTTGTAGACCACCAAAGATTTTTTTCGCGAGTTCAACAGCTGCATAACTAACCGATACCGCATTTTCCCCGATATCCGTTTCTGAATGACATCTCTTAGCAAATGTAATCGCTTGTTTCATGAGTTTATTAAATATAGTTCCTGTTGCATCAAGTTTTTGTGATTCCAAGAATCCATCTCTTACTTGACCAAGAATTTGTGTTTCACCGATCACCATAGAATCCAAACCAGCAGCTACACGGAATAGATGTTCGACTGCTGCTTCTCCGTCTCTGATGCTCAAGAATGGTGAAAGTTCTTCTTTATCGATTGAAAACCAGTCCGCCAAAAAAGATTTGATGTAGTATCTTCCGGTATGAAGCTGATCGGCAACTGCATAGATCTCAGTACGGTTGCACGTAGAAACGATTACACATTCAAGTATACTTTTTTGTTTTCGGAGTGTAGAGATCGCATCCGCTAATTCAGCTGGCTGAAAAGAAACTTTTTCCCGAATTTCTACGGGTGCCGTTTTGTAATTAAGTCCAACCACTAGAATATGCATGCGCTCACCTCCCTTAATTATGTATGTTCTTTATTCATTATAACATGTCCTAAAATACGGAATATCCAATAATGTGAACAGAATTTAAACGTTTATGCTATGATGTATTTATTATCTTTTTGGTGCTGTGTATAGCAGTTTTAGGATAACCATAATTACTAAAACTTAGCACCAATATTAAAAATAACAAAAATCGACCAATTTAGCAAAGGTTTACGTTTAAGATGGAGGCATTATGAAACAAAGAAACACATTCAGCGGCATCATTTTACTCGGAATTGGATTATTCTATTTTGCAAATAGAATGAATATCGAACTGCTCCAACCCTATCTGACTTGGCCAAGCATACTAATTATCATCGGTATTGCTCTTCTATTCCAATCTGGTTCTGGAAAGGATTCTTCAAGTATTTTCTCAGGTGTATTCTTGACGGGGCTAGGCGTACATTTTCATGCAGCAGGAAAAGTTGCAACATGGCCAGAACCACTTCAGGTTATCGTTTTACTTGCGGGTATATCCTTTCTCATTCAGTATCGAAAAACAAAAGAGGGACTTATTCCGGGATTGTTGTTGTCCCTTTTAGCTCTTTGGTTGCTCTTCTTTAAGAGTAATACCCCTTCTGTAGAAAATATATTTGTGAGAGCGGAAGATTTTTGGCCTATTATCCTAATGGTCATCGGGGCTTACCTTATGTTCTTTAAAATGAAAAAATAGATAAACCCCCTGTGTTTTCATGTGAAACACAGGGGGTTTTCTTTGAGATTGGCTTTTAATAGGTTGTCTTTTGACTTTTTTACTTCTCTTCATTGACAAGTTGATTGGAGTGTAAGGCGCGAGACTCCTGCAGGACAGGCGGGCAGGTGAGACACTTAAGAGTAAAACGTTCGAATGTGGCTCACCGCCTGCCCTGCGGAAAGCGAGCGCCTGGAACGGATATCAACTACTTCATAGAAAACAGAGAAACTTTTAAAGTGGTACTTACTTAGTTAGATAAGAATTCAGTACGCCCCACGCTTCATCTTTTCCTTGTCCGGTTTCAGATGAGAAGAGTACGATTTTATCGTTTGGATCCATGTTTAATGTTTCCTTGACTACTTTTTTATGCTTGTCCCATTTTCCTTTTGGGATCTTGTCACTTTTCGTTGCCACCACGATAACAGGAAGCTCATGATATTTTAACCAATCATACATGAGTACATCATCTTTTGAAGGAGCATGTCTAAGGTCTACAAGCTGAACAACAGCTTTTAACTGATCACGTTCAACAAGATACTGTTCGATCATCTTGCCCCATGCTTCTCTTTCTGTTTTTGAAACTTTAGCAAATCCGTAACCTGGTACATCCACAAAATAAAAACTTTCATTTAGAATATAGAAGTTTAACGTTTGCGTTTTCCCTGGTTTTGAAGACGTACGTGCTAAATTCTTGCGATGAATCATCTTATTAATAAAAGACGATTTCCCTACATTCGAGCGGCCGGCAAGAGCAATCTCCGGAAGATTACCTTCCGGATATTGCTTAGGACCGACTGCTGATATTACGATTTCTGCTGTATTTACTTTCACTTTCTATCACCTGCTAATGCAACTTTTAATACCTCGTCTAAATGAGATACGGTTATAAAAGATAATCCCTCTTTTACAGATTGCGGAATATCTTCAATGTCTTTCTCGTTTTCTTTCGGAAGGATGATTGTTTTGATCCCTGCTCGGTGCGCACTTAATGATTTTTCTTTCAAACCACCAATAGGCAGTACACGTCCACGCAATGTGATCTCTCCGGTCATCCCTACATCTTTTCTAACTGGTTTTTTCGTTAGTGCTGATACTAATGCTGTAGCAATCGTTATTCCTGCTGAAGGACCATCTTTAGGTGTTGCTCCTTCAGGAACATGTATATGAATATCTGTTTTCTCGTAGAAATCATGGTCGATTCCCAACTCTTCCACTTTCGTGCGTACGTAGCTTAATGCAGCTTGAGCAGATTCTTTCATAACATCACCTAACTTACCGGTTAAGATCAGTTTACCCTTACCTGGAGATAAGGCTACCTCGATAGAAAGAGTATCTCCGCCTGCTGTCGTATAAGCTAATCCTGTCGCCGCACCAATTTGGTCTTCAAGTTCTGCCTGACCATAACGGAAACGCGGTTTACCTAGATAATCTTCAAGATTCTTAGCAGAAAGGATAACCTTTTTCTTTTCAGCTGAAACAATTTGTTTTGCAGCTTTTCTGCATAATCCTGCAATTTGACGCTCAAGATTACGTACACCCGCTTCGCGTGTATAATTGCGAACGAGCTTTAGGATAGAATCATCTTTAAACTGAATCTGGCTTTTCTTTAGTCCGTGTTCTTTCAGTTGTTTGGGAATCAAGTGATTCTTAGAGATATGCAGCTTTTCAACCTCTGTATAACCAGCGATCGAAATAACTTCCATTCTATCTAATAATGGCCCTGGGATTGTTGATAGAGAGTTGGCTGTCGTTACAAACATGACTTTAGAAAGATCATAGGGTTCTTCGATATAGTGATCGCTAAACGTGCTGTTTTGTTCCGGATCAAGCACTTCAAGCATCGCAGAGGAAGGATCACCTCTAAAATCACTTGACATCTTATCGATCTCATCAAGCAAGAACACAGGATTAATCGTACCCGCTTTCTTCATCCCTTGAATCAAACGGCCTGGCATCGCACCCACATATGTTCTTCGATGTCCTCTAATCTCAGCTTCGTCTCTTACACCACCAAGAGAAATTCTTACAAAATTTCTGCCGATGGCACGAGCGATCGATCTTGCTAATGATGTTTTACCTACCCCAGGTGGTCCAACTAAACAAAGAATCGGTCCTTTTAGTGAATTTGTCAGCTTTTGAACAGCCAGATATTCTAAAACTCTGTCCTTCACTTTTTCTAGACCATAATGATCCTCATTAAGAACCGTTTCTGCATGTGGAATATCCAGATTATCAATCGTCTCTTGTTTCCAAGGTAGATTAACAAGCCACTCGATATATGTTCTGATAACAGAGCTTTCAGCAGAAGAATTCGGCATCTTTTCATAGCGATCGAGTTCTTTTTTTGCAAGCTCCATGACAGTCTCAGGCATATCAGATGATTCAATACGTTCTTTGAGCGTACTTACTTCACCAACCTTGCCCTCTTTATCACCGAGTTCTTTTTGGATGGCTTTCATCTGTTCGCGCAGATAATATTCTTTCTGCGTTTTTTCCATCGCTTTTTTAACGCGTTGTCCGATTTTCTTTTCTAGACCTAGCACTTCTTTTTCGTTGTTTAAAAGGTCCAGTAAGTGTTCAAGTCTTTCTTTCACATCAAAGATCTCTAGAATTTTTTGTTTTTCTTTGATCTTTAATGAAAGATGTGAAGAAATAACGTCAGCCAGACGTCCAGGTTCAGTAATATCTTGAACGGAGGCAAGTGTTTCAGGTGTTACTTTTTTCGATATGTTTATGTATTGTTCGAATTGAGCCAGAACAGCTCTCATAAGAGCTTCCGTTTCGGCTTCTTTCACTTCAATATCATCCGTTAGTTCCACTTCTACTTCAACATGGGTCTTCTCGTCCGTGAACGAAGTAATTTCTCCGCGTTTAATACCTTCAACAAGTACTCTGATCGTGCCATTGGGCAGTTTGAGCATCTGATTTACTTTTGACAACGTTCCTATATGATAAATTTCCTCTTGTGCTGGATCTTCAATAGAAACTTCTTTTTGAGTAGATAGAAAGATCATCTGGTCATCAAGCATCACTTTTTCAAGCGCCTGAATCGATTTTTCTCTTCCTACATCTAAATGAAGTACCATTGTTGGATAGACCAACAATCCGCGAAGAGGGAGGAGCGGAAGAACTCGTTTTTCCCCCATTAAAAACACCTCCAAAACTGCTATGTAATCATTAATTATATGCTTAGTCTTTGTACAATTCTACCGATAATGCTTAACTTTGTCTAATGTAAGCTTCGGATTGTTAGAAAACTCCTAACAAAACGTTCTCATTGGCTGTTATAAAATTTTTATAGGCCTAATTTCTGAACAAAAAGAAACTCCCTGCTTCTCCTTATACAGAAGAAGGAGGGGAGTTTAAGGCAGCAGATGCAGGGACCGATTGCTCTTCACTGTCATCTAAAAATGCGTGTTGAAACACTTCTGAAAGCTTTTTTACTGGGATGATCTCTACATCTTCAATCGTATCAAAAATCTTTTGGTTATTCTCAAACGGTATAAGAACACGTTTTGCACCTGCATCTTTTGCAGCAAGGATCTTCGCCATGACACCACCAACTGGTTTCACTTTACCATGGATACTGATCTCTCCAGTCATAGCAATTTCGTGATCAATTTTAATATTGTGAATGGCTGAATAGATGGAAGAGGCGATCGCAATCCCCGCTGATGGGCCGTCTACCGGACCTCCACCCGGAAAGTTCACGTGGATATCATACATGGACGCATCTACTCCCATGTACCGAAGAACAGTAATAACGTTCTCCACTGATCCTTTAGCCATACTTTTTCTTCGTATGGACTTAGATTGATTTCCGATACTCTCTTCTTCTGCTATACCTGTAATCGTAATAGAACCTTGTTTTTTTGCAGGTAATACAGTCGTTTCAATCTCTAGCAGCGCTCCGCTTGTAGGACCATATACAGCTAGACCATTCACTAAGCCTATTTTTGGTTTTGCACCAATTTTCCTTTCAGGGCGTGGAGCCATTCTGCTTGAATGAGTTACCCACTCTACATCACTTTTTGTAATGTTTTTACGTTGTTCTGTGATGGCAAGACCTGCTGCAATTTGAATCATATTGACAGCTTCACGGCCATTTCTAGCATATTGAGCCATGTATGATAATGATTCATCATCAATTCCTAACTGAATCTTATCAGCCGCTCTTTTAGCGATCTGTTCGATTTCAGCTGGCTGCAATTCTCTAAAGAACACTTCTAAACACCTAGATCGAATAGCAGGCGGTATCTCTTCTGGCATACGAGTAGTTGCTCCGATCATTCGGAAATCTGCTGGCAGACCATTTTGAAAGATATCATGAATATGATGCGGTATGTTGGCGTTCTCTTCCGAATAATAAGCACTTTCTAAAAAAACCTTACGATCTTCTAATACCTTTAATAATTTGTTCATCTGGATCGGATGCAGTTCACCGATCTCATCAATAAAAAGAACTCCGCCATGTGCATTCGTTACAGCTCCTTGCTTCGGCTGAGGAATGCCCGCTTGTCCCATAGCTCCAGCACCTTGGTAGATTGGATCATGAACAGACCCAATTAAAGGATCCGCGATACCTCGCTCATCAAAACGAGCGGTCGTGGCATCAAGTTCTACAAAGACAGCCGTAGAACGAAATGGTGATGTTTGATTTCGTTTCGCTTCTTCTAATACTAATCGTGCTGCAGCAGTTTTTCCAACTCCTGGAGGACCGTAGACGATAACATGTTGTGGGTTTGGCCCACACAAAGCGGCTTTCAACGCTTTTATTCCATCTTCTTGTCCGATGATATCTTCGAATTTCCCTGGTCGAACACGTTCAGACAGAGGTTCTGATAGAGAGATCGCACGCATTCTTCTTAACTGTTCCATTTCTTTTCTTGATTCTTTATCCACACTCACTTTTTGAGAACGTTGGTTGCGCAGTAAGTTCCAAAAATATAGCCCGATAATAATCCCGAAGAATAATTGAATAAGTAAAGCTATGCCAGTCCAGTTCATTGTTTTTCCTCCCGGTACCTATGTAGTGATAATCATAGTATCTCCGAGGAGGTGATGAACTAAACGGTCAACCTTTAAAAAGACCATTTCACAATACACTGACAATAATGAAAGTAGTGATTTCCGCTCACACTTGCTCGCTTTCCATGGGGCGTGCGGTGAGCCTCCTGTCTAGTTGCAGTGACTAGCCCCTCGAGGTCAAAAGGTAAACGGTCTGTGATGAGCAAAGTGCTCCGTCCTCGCCCATTTCCCTTTTGCTTGTCGGGGCTGAACGAGTCACTTCCACTTTTCGTGCTGCCACTTTGTGCCGTTAGAAGTCTCGCACCTTGCGCTCCAATCAACTTGTAAGAATGCAAAACCATCCAAAACCAATAATCTTATAGAAATAGTCTTTAGTGGAAGAACTTTAAAATTGAAGTAGTAAAAGTCTTTAACCCAAACTTTTCCTGATGCGGTTTAGCCCAAACAAAAAAGACCAGCATAAGCTGGTCTCAAAATTAAGCACTCTCTTTTGGAGTCTTTTTTGATTGTTCAATAACCGTACCGTCTTCTAATTCAAGAGTTGGTGGTACTTTATCAGAGATTGTATCTTTCGTTACGATACATTTAACAACATCATCACGAGAAGGCAGCTCAAACATTACGTCAAGCATAACTCCTTCGATGATCGAACGAAGTCCACGCGCTCCTGTTTTACGTTCAATAGCTTGAGCAGAAATTTCTCGAAGAGCTTCATCGGTAAATTCAAGCTCGACACCATCAATATCCAATAACTTTTGATATTGTTTTACTAGTGCGTTCTTTGGCTTTGTTAAGATTTCGATCAACGCTTCCTCATCAAGAGGGTTTAGGTTTGAAATGACCGGCAAACGACCGATAAATTCAGGAATCAAACCAAAGCGAAGTAAATCTTCAGGAAGAACTTTAGACAAGTATTCTCCTGCTTTTAGATCAGCTTGTTTCGTTTCAGAACTGAATCCGATCACTTTCTTACCAAGTCGGCGTTTGATGATCTGCTCGATACCATCAAAGGCTCCACCACAAATGAACAGAATGTTTGTTGTGTCAATTTGGATGAACTCTTGGTGAGGATGCTTTCTTCCTCCTTGCGGCGGTACGCTAGCTACTGTACCTTCAAGAATTTTAAGAAGAGCTTGTTGAACGCCTTCACCGGAAACATCTCTTGTAATAGAAGGGTTTTCCGATTTACGTGCAATCTTATCGATTTCATCGATATAGATAATACCCTTTTCAGCTTTTTCTACATCATAATCAGCAGACTGAATCAATTTAAGAAGAATGTTTTCTACATCCTCACCCACATATCCAGCTTCAGTTAAAGATGTAGCATCTGCAATAGCAAAAGGTACGTTTAGGATACGAGCCAACGTTTGAGCAAGAAGCGTCTTACCACTTCCTGTTGGTCCGATCATTGCAATATTACTTTTCGCCAGTTCAACTTCATCCGATTTTTGAGTAGAATTTATACGTTTGTAATGATTGTAAACGGCTACAGAAAGGGATTTCTTAGCCTGAGCTTGACCGATTACATACTCGTCAAGAATTTTGCGAATTTCTACTGGTTTTGGTACTTCCTTTAGTTCTACATCCTCTTCTGTACCTAATTCTTCTTCTACGATTTCAGTACAGAGTTCGATACATTCATCACAAATATATACACCTGGTCCAGCAACCAGTTTTCTTACTTGATCTTGTGTTTTACCACAGAAAGAACATTTCAATTGCCCTTTTTCATCATTAAATTTAAACAATGATATCACCCCTAAAACGAGAATATGGATGAAACGCTTGACTAAAATCCAGATATATTCTGAAGGAAAGTCTGATTATCTTTTCTACGACTTAAGCATTCCGTTGATTATAATGGATTGTATCACACTTCCATATTAAAACGGAAATAATAACGCTTAATAAATATGTATGGTAACGCTCTATATAAGTATGAACAATACCACAAGATTTAAAACCTATTTTTCAGATAGGATGTGTATTTTAATAGAAATTTAATATGTATGGCAAAACAAGGCACGATACATAAGGATCGCGCCTTGCTAAGATTTATGAACTTATTCAGTTATAGAATTAAGCAGTTTTGCTGTTTTCCACAAGAAAATCAATTGCTTTACGTACTTTCAAGTCAGCTGCTACTGCATCATTTCCGCCTTGCATAGCAAGCATTTGTTTGATTTGTTCTACTTCCATTTGGTACATTTCAGCCATCTTGCTAAGTTCAGCATCGATTTCTTCTTCAGAAACTTCGATGTTTTCAGCTTCAACGATCGCTTCAAGTACTAGGTTAGTACGAACGCGTTTTCCAGCATCTTCTTTCATTTGCTCACGAAGTGCTTCTTCGCTTGTACCAGAGAACTGGTAGTAAAGGTCTAGGTTCATACCTTGCATTTGAAGGCGTTGGCCAAATTCTTGAACCATACGATCAAGCTCAGTGTTTACCATTGCTTCAGGAATATCGATTTCTGCATTCTCAGAAGCTTTTTCGATTACTGTTTCACGAGTTTTGTTTTCAGCTTCTTGCTTTTTGCTCTCTTCAAGCTTTGTGCGAAGTTCTTTTTTAAGATCTTCTAAAGTTTCAGCATCACCTTCAGCTTCTTTAGCGAACTCGTCATTAAGCTCTGGAAGTTGTTTAGCTTTGATGTCGTGAATGCTTACTTTGAAAACAGCAGGTTTACCAGCTAGTTCTTCAGCATGGTACTCTTCAGGGAAGTTAACGTTAACTTCTTTTTCCGCACCAGCTTTTTCACCAACTAATTGCTCTTCAAAACCAGGGATGAAAGATCCAGATCCGATTTCAAGAGAGTAGTTCTCAGCTTTTCCGCCTTCGAAAGCTTCGCCATCAACGAATCCTTCGAAATCGATGTTTACAGTATCACCATTCTCAACTGTACCTTCTTCTTTAACAACTAGTTCAGCTTGTTGTTCTTGTAGGGAAGTAAGTTCGTTTTGAACATCTTCATCTGTAACTTCAGTTTCAGTCTTCTCAACTTCAAGACCTTTGTAATCACCAAGTTTAACTTCTGGTTTAACGATTACTTTAGCTGTGAAAACAAGGTTGCTTCCTTGCTCCATTTTTTCGATGTCAACTTCTGGACGATCAACTGGTTCGATACCAGCTTCTTGTACAGCGTCTCCATATGCTTTTGGCAATAGGATATCTAGAGCGTCTTGGTAAAGAGACTCTACTCCAAAACGTTGTTCAAAAAGTCTACGTGGCATTTTCCCTTTACGGAATCCTGGTACGTTTACTTGTTTTACAACTTTTTTGAACGCTTGGTCAAGCGCTGTATCTACTTCAGTTGCCTCAACTTCTACCGTTAAGACACCTTGATTACCTTCTAACTTTTCCCATTTAGCAGTCATTAAATGTTCCCTCCAACATCGGTATTTCCATAAATATCATATAGATTACAACCATTCCATTATAGCATAGGTGTTCTGTATTTCAACAAGTTACATCACTTTCTCATCAAGTCTGCATATAAAATCTTTCCAATTCGACGAGAACCTTCACTGCTTTCTGTAATTCATCATCTTCAAGTTCCATTTCTTCTTCCATTCCACAGAGAATATTTGCCGCCATAACAGTGGCTTCAAACCATAGGATCTTATTTTCTGGAGTCGGAGAGAAAGGATAAAGTGCGAGTGAATAATCCTTCCACACGGCGAGTGCGATCTCGAGTAGTGATGGGTTCTCTTGCTCAAGTTCATCTTTAATCAAAGATTTTACTTCATTATAAAAGCGATTCTCATTTAAATCCGTTAGGTTTGCGATGTCCACTTCAGTCAATTGTCCGTATTTCTCTATCTTTACGATTTTATCTACTTGGTTTTCTTTAAGGTATTGCAGGATTAAGCTTTTTACAGCCGGATGTTTTTTTTCATCAATTAAAAACGACTCAAACATCGGAACGATCATATCGGGTCCAAGGCGTTTTAACTGTTGCACAGCCATCCATTGTAGGTCTGCCTGATCACTTGAAAGCATCTCTTTTAACGCTTGAAAGTCAGGGTTTGCTGGTGGCGCTGTTGGAAGTTCAGGATCTCTCTTCACTTCAGGCACACCTTCTTGCTCAATAACTTTTCGGCTGAACTGGAGAAGCTGATAAAACGTTTCTGCTTTGTCAGCAGGGATCTTTTGTTCTTCAAGAACGGCTTCGATCACGGAAACAACGGTTATGTACTCAGATAACTGGACTAATATACTTAAGTAAATTTGAAGTACGTCGTAATATTCTCCTATTCCTTCTTTAAGCATACGGTCACATCTTTGTTTTGCTTCGTGCAAACGTCCTAGTTCAACCAAACTTAAAACAAGTCCAAGATTACCTTGTGCGTGCATTGGATCTGCTTGAAGCAATTGTTCAAAACATGATAAAGACTCATCGTATTTTTTACTTTTTAACGAATCCATTCCTTTTTCTAAAAGACGTCCATTTAAGTTAGGAAACCGAACGATATTGTTTTTGTTGTTCTTTTCGTTAGTCATCACAACTCTCCGCTTCCATTAATGTTTGACTAAAGAATAGCAGGTTCGCCAGATGAACTCAAGGTAACTAGGAAGTTAGAACCCTGGTTTCTTTAACCCATGTTCTATACACAAAAAAACTTACTCAAAAGTTTCGCCTTCTGAGTAAGCCCAATCATTAACTAATTCTTTTTAAGTTTACCTTATCAGCCATTCCTTTATATAATGACCATTTAACGGGATCTACATTACCACCACTAATGATAATGCCTACTTTTTGGTCCAACGCAAGACGGCTATGGAACATCACTGCCGCTAAACTGGCAGCTCCAGCTCCCTCTACGACCACCTTTTCGCGCTCAAGCATAAACATCATCGCATATGCGATTTGTTCCTCAGTGACAGTAACCATCTCATCCACATACTTTGATATCACAGGAACGGTGATCTCTCCGGGCTTTACAACCGCTATTCCATCTGCGATCGATGTACAGCGAGTTAACGTTTTTCTCGTGGTACCTGTGAAGGCTTGATAGACCGCATTAGCATTTGCCGATTGCACGCCAACTACTTGGACATCAGGTCTGATCGACTTAACCGCTAATGCGATCCCAGCCAATAGACCTCCGCCCCCGACAGGTACAACAATCGTTTTTAATTCAGGTTTTTGCTGCAGCATCTCGAGAGCAACGGTACTCTGTCCAGCGATCACATCGTAATCGTCGAAAGGGTGAACAAACACTCCTCCGCTTTTTTCTTCCTCTCTTTTTGCCGCTTCATACGCCGCCTGATAATTGTCACCTTCTAAAACAATATCTGCTCCATACGATCTTACTGCATCGATCTTGGAAAGCGGTGCATTTTCCGGCATGAAGATCTTAGATTTTATTCCTCGCATTGAACATGAAAGCGCTAAACCTTGTGCATGGTTTCCTGCTGATGCAGCGATGACACCTCTTGCACCGTCTAGTTCGTTTAACGTGGAAACTTTGTAATAAGCTCCTCGCAATTTAAACGAACCGGTCTTCTGAAGGTTCTCCAGCTTCATATACACCTTTCCACCCGTCCACTTGTTAAGAGTTGATGATTGTTTAAGCGGCGTACGGTGTGCGATTTTTGAGACTTCCTCCAAAGCGTGAAATAAATGTTCCGCTGTGATTGTTAAATCCCCATTGTCAGTTCACAATCCTTTCATCTTCATATTTTTTTATAAGAGCTTCTTGTTGAAGAGTTACTGATATTTCGTCCCATCCGTTAAGAAGCATCTTTTTCCAGTACGGATCAAATTCAAAACGGAAAACCTCCCCCGTTTCGTTTTCTACAAGTTGTTTTTCAAGGTCTACTCTTAACGTTTGGATAAGGGTTTTAGAGCTTTCTCTCTGTAAGTTATTAATCTCTTCTTTCGAGAGCCGAATCGGCAAGATGCCGTTTTTTACACAATTGTTAAAAAAGATATCCGCAAAGCTTTCAGCGATGATTACTTGGAAACCATAATCCTTCAATGCCCAAGGCGCGTGCTCTCTTGACGAACCACAACCAAAGTTTTTTCCTGTAACTAAAATGGTAGCTTCTTTTGTTTCTTCCGAGTTAAGTTCAAAATCTTTATTCTCTGTACCATCAGAGTGGTATCTCCAATCAAAGAACAAATACTCACCGTAACCTGCTTTATCAATTTTTTTTAAAAATTGCTTCGGAATGATCTGATCTGTGTCAACATGATTTCTATCTAGAACTGCCGCACTGCCTGAATGCGTTTTAAACCCCGGCATAATGATCTACCTCCTGTTCTTTTTTAGGAAGTATAGAACGAACATCCGTGAATTTTCCTTTTAAAGCTGCTACCGCTGCCATAATCGGGCTTACAAGGTGTGTTCTTGCACCTTTTCCTTGTCTGCCAGCAAAGTTACGATTTGAGGTAGAAGCACATCTCTCCCCTTCTGGAACAATATCATCATTCATACCTAAACACATTGAACATCCCGACTCACGCCATTCGAACCCTGCATCTAAAAAAATCTGATGCAATCCTAGAATCTCTGCTTCTTTTTTTACAGCTTGTGAACCCGGAACTACGATCGCCCGAACTTCTGGATGTACTTTTCTGCCATCAACAACTTTAGAAGCTTCAAGAAGGTCACTTAATCTTGAATTCGTACAAGATCCAATAAACACATGCTGCACAGAGATATCTTCTATTTTTTCATTTCCTTTAAAGCCCATATAATGGAGAGCATTTCGTAACGATTGCTTCTCTTCTATAGATGAAGAATTTTCTTCTGCAGGGATCATCCCGCTGATCGGCAAACACATGGATGGCGTCGTTCCCCATGTAACCATTGGTTCGATCTCTGAAGCATCAATCTCGATCGTTTGATCAAATTCAGCATTCTCATCACTCGCAAGCTCACTCCATCTCTTACAACTTTCCAGAAATTTTTGATTCTTTGGAGCGTAAGGCTTACCTGATATATATGAATAAGTAACTTCATCAGGTGAAACAACCGATGCTTTCGCTCCTGCCTCTATCGACATATTACAAAGCGTCATTCGTTCTTCCATCGAAAAATTTCTAACTGTGCTACCTGAAAACTCAATAATATAACCTGTACCGACATTCGTTCCATATTTCGCTATAAACCATAAGATGATGTCTTTCGCTGTAACACCAAACCCTAACTCTCCTTCGATCTTAACGTTCATCTGTTTTGGTTTATTCTGCCACAGCGTTTGTGTAGCAAGAACGTGTTCAACCTCGCTAGTTCCAATTCCAAAAGAAAGTGCTCCGAAAGCACCATGTGTGGAGGTATGACTATCTCCACAGACGATTGTTTTTCCTGGCAGTGTCAACCCAAGTTCCGGTCCAATAACGTGAACGATTCCTTGTTGTTCGGAGTTTAATCCCTCAAGTTGGATACCGAATTCCTCGCAGTTTTTTTCAAGCGTTTGAACTTGTAAACGTGACGTTTCGTCTTTAATATTGAACCGATCGATCGTCGGAATGTTATGATCCATCGTGGCAAAACAAAGTTCCGGCCGTCTGACAGTTCTATTTTTTTCTCGTAGACCTGCAAACGCTTGAGGTGAGGTCACTTCATGAATGAGGTGCAGATCAATGTAGAGAAGATCTGGTTTATTTTCTTCTTTTACGACAATATGGCTATCCCAAAGTTTATCAATTATTGTTCTACTCACCGAAATCTACCTCCCTACACATAAACCTCTAGAAGAGTTGCACTTGTTGAGTCTTCCAACATTCTAAAATGAATTTGATTGACCATTTCTTTCGTTGACACTAGAGTACCGCTTCCTCCATAAATATCTCCTGTACGATAACCTGCCTGCAGTGTTTCAAAAACGGCAAGTTCAACAGCTTCCGCTTCTTTTTCAAGTTGGAACGAATGACGAAGCATCATCGCGACACTTAGGATCATACCGATTGGATTTGCTTTACCGCTTCCAGCGATATCAGGTGCTGATCCATGAATAGGCTCATATAGACCAGGACCGTTTTCACTAAGTGAAGCTGAAGGCATCATTCCTAACGAGCCTGTAAGAACAGAAGCTTCGTCAGACAAAATATCTCCGAACATATTTTCAGTAACAACCACATCAAAACTCGTAGGATTACTGATCATCCTCATGGCAGCATAATCTACCAGCAAGTGTTCTGTTTCGATGTTTGAATACTTTTTAGCTACATCCTCTACGACTTCTCTCCACAACTTGCTCGTTTCAAGAACGTTTGCTTTATCAACAGATGTTACTTTTCTTCTGCGAGAAGAAGCTAACTCATATGCTTTTTCAACGATTCTCGTTATCTCCTCTCGCGTATATGACAATGTATCTACCGCACGCTTCTCATTCCGTTCTTTCGGCTCTGAAAAATAAATCCCACCGGTCAGTTCGCGAACAAATACAAAGTCAGCACCTTTTACCTTATTTGATTTAAGAGGTGATAGATGTTCAAGGCCAGGATAAACCAGAACCGGCCTTACGTTCGCAAACACGTTCATCGCTTTTCGCAAAGCGAGTAACCCTTGTTCCGGCCGAACCTTCCCTTGATCCCATTTCGGTCCACCAACCGCTCCTAACAGAACAGCATCACTGTCCTTGCAAGTTTTTAGTGTGGAATCTGGAAGTGGATTACCATCCTGGTCAATAGCAGCACCTCCAAATACTTGTTCAATCGTCTCAAATTCATGACCAAAACGCGTCGCTACACCGTCTAACACTTGCAGAGCACCTTTGATCACTTCTGGACCGATCCCGTCTCCTGGTAAAACTGCTATTCTCTTTTTCATCTAACATCCCTCCTATTTTTAGATACTCATTGCTTGATAGCTCTTCTTTTCCTCATGAAGCTGAAGCTTATTATAGGCGTGAACATAGGCTTTAGCTGATGCTTCTAAAACATCTTGTGCCGTTCCGCTTCCGTTGATCTCATGACCATCACTAACGATCTGAACAAACACTTGAGCAAGAGCATCACGCCCTGCTCCCACTGATTGAATTCGATAATCATTCAGCTTGATAGAAGAAGGAAGCATCTTTCCAAGCGTATTATAGATGGCCTCTACACTACCTGAACCAGTTGCAGCATCTTGAATCAGTTTTCCATCTGGAGTCAACAGTCTTAACGTCGCAGTAGGAATCTGATTTGTACCATAGTTCACTTGAATATCTTTCAATTGATATAACGGCACTTCAGGTTGTATTTTATGATCGATGAGCAGAGCGAAGATATCTTCTTCTGTCATCTCTTTTTTCTTATCAGCTAGGTGTTTAAAATCTTCAAAAAGAACCTTAACCTTGTTCTCATCTGGATGAAAACCTAACTTATGCAAATAATCTTTAAATGCGTGACGCCCAGAATGTTTTCCGAGCACAAGTTGGTTAGAAGGAACTCCAACAAGCTCAGGTGTGATGATCTCGTATGTCGACTTTTCTTTTAACACACCGTCTTGATGTATTCCTGATTCGTGCGCAAAAGCATTCTTTCCAACCACCGCCTTATTCGGCGGGACAGCAATTCCCGTTAGCCTGCTAACAAGCTGACTCGTACGGCTGATCTCATTTAGCTTTAAACGAGTTTTCGCTTGATAAAAATCTTCACGAATCGCCAATGCTACTGCTATCTCCTCTAATGAGGCATTTCCTGCTCTCTCACCGATTCCGTTGATCGTACATTCAACCTGATTCGCTCCATGCTCGATCGCTGATAAAGAATTAGCAACAGCCATCCCTAGATCATCATGGCAGTGAGCAGAGAGAATAGCTTTATCAATGTTAGGTACATGGTTTATTAGATATCGAAAGATCTTTCCGTATTCCTCGGGGTTTGTAAAACCAACCGTATCTGGTATGTTGATAATCGTTGCACCAGCATCGATTACTTTCTCAACAATGCGCGATAAAAATACGAGATCTGACCGACACGCATCTTCTGCAGACCATTGCACGACAGGAAACTTTTGTCGTGCATATTTGACTGCACCAACCGCCGTCTCAACGACTTGGTCAGGTGTTTTCTTTAACTTGTATGTCATATGAATAGGCGATGTTGCTAGAAAAACGTGCAGTCTTGGTTCAGCAGAATCTTTCAGAGCTTCCCAAGCATGGTCGATGTCCGAAATATTTGATCGCGCCAAAGCTGTAACGGTTGAATTTTTCACAATTGATGCTACCTTTTTTACAGCCTCAAGATCACCTTTAGATGCAGCTGGAAAGCCCGCTTCCATGACATCGACCCCTAGCATTTCTAGCCTTTTAGCGATCTCAAGTTTTTCGGCTGTGTTAAGATTGACTCCTGCTGTTTGTTCTCCATCACGCAAAGTCGTGTCAAAGATTTCAATTTTTCGCACTAGCAACGGCCTCCTTTTTTTGTTTTGATTTTACGAACGGCATCATTGCTCGAAGTTCCCTCCCTACTTTTTCAATAGGATGGTTCTTCTCTTGATTGTTCACCACATGAAACACAGGTCTATTCGCTTGATTCTCCAAGATCCACCCCTTAGCAAACTCTCCGGATTGAACATCTTTCAGAACGGATTTCATAGATTCTTTCACTCTTTCATCAATAACACGTGGTCCTGATTGAAAATCTCCCCACTGAGCAGTATCTGAGATTGAATACCTCATTCCCTCTAGACCACCTTCATACATGAGGTCAACAATCAATTTTAATTCGTGTAAACATTCAAAATAGGCAACTTCAGGTTGATATCCAGCCTCTGTTAGCGTTTCAAATCCTGCTTTCACAAGTGAAGATAACCCACCACACAACACGGCCTGTTCACCAAAAAGGTCTGTTTCCGTTTCTTCTTGGAAAGTCGTTTCAAGCACTCCAGCTCTAGCAGAACCAATTCCTTTAGCATAACTAAGCGCCGTTTCTCTAGCAGTGCCTGTAGCGTCTTGGTATACCGCGAAAAGCGCTGGAACACCTTCACCTGATTCAAATGTACGACGAACAAGATGACCAGGACCTTTAGGAGCAACTAAGAATACATCCACATCTTGAGGTGGTACCACTTGATGATAGTGAACGTTGAACCCATGAGCAAAAACGAGTGCATTGCCCGGAGAAAGTTCAGGTAGAATTTCATTTCTGTAAACTTCAGGCTGCCTCTCATCTGGTAGTAGGACCATTACGACTTCCGCAAGCCTAGCTGCTTCACGAACGGGATATACTTCAAATCCATCTTTAACTGCTTCGTCAAAAGAACGTCCCTCCCGAACACCAACTACAACATCATAGCCGCTATCCTTTAGATTTAAAGCGTGAGCATGCCCTTGAGACCCATAACCTACTACCGCTACCTTCTTATTCTTTAATACATCGTTAGAAAGATCGTTTTCGTAATATACTTTTGCCATTATCATCATTCTCCTTTACATAATAGAATAGGGGTGAAGCTCAAGTACTTTCTTTTGTGTGCCGCGAGGTATGGCTGTAACACCTGTCCTTGAAATCTCTTTGATCCCGTATGGACGGAGCAATTCGATCAACGCATCAATCTTCTCACCATCTCCCGTAACTTCAAGCGTTACGTTTTCGAGTGAAACATCAAGGACGGTCGCTCGAAATGGCTCGATTAGCATTTTGATTTCACTCCGCGTATCAGGCGTTGTGAGAACTTTGATGAGCGCAAGTTCTCTAGAGACAAGAGCCATGTTTGTTAGATCACGAACTTTCAAAATATTAATCTGCTTATGAAGCTGTTTTACAAGTTGTTCTGCTTTGCGATCATCTTCAACCCAGACCGTTAGTGTTACTTTTGAAACGGCTGGATCCTCTGTATGTCCAACCGTGATATTCTCTATATTGAACTGGCGTTTTGTCAGCAATCCGGTCAAACGATTCAACACTCCACTTTCGTTTAGAACCGTCGCTGAAATGATCCGTCTCATCCTCTCACTCCAATCATTTCATGTAGTCCTTTTCCTGGAGCGATCATCGGATAGACATTCTCATCAGCAGTAACAACACAATCGAGAACAAATGGTTTTTTGGACGCAAGAGCTTGTGTCAGAGCTTCTCTTACGTCACTTTCTGTTTCAGCTCGTACTCCATCAATTCCGTAGGCTGATGCTAGTTTGATAAAGTCAGGTTGGATATCAAGCAAAGAGTGTGAGAATCGTTTTTCATAAAATATCTCTTGCCACTGCCTAACCATCCCAAGTGATTTATTGTTCACAATAACTACGATGACCGGAAGCTCCCAATCTTGGAGAACTCCGAGTTCTTGAAGCGTCATCTGAAACCCGCCATCGCCAACAACCGCTATTACCGGGAGCTCCGGCTTTCCAACTTTCGCTCCGATCGCTGCAGGAAATCCAAATCCCATCGTTCCAAGTCCTCCAGACGTTATCCATCTGTTCGATTCTAAAAACGTATAATATTGAGCTGCCCACATTTGATGCTGGCCTACATCCGTTGAAACGATAGCCTCTCCTTTCGTAACATCATGAAGGATCTGCATTAATTTTTGTGGTTTCAATTCTGATGCATCCGTCTTATACGTAAGAGGAAACTCTCTCTTAAACTGCGTCAGTTGAATGACCCAATCGCTATAGTCCCCTTTATCTCCTCTTGTCAGATTAAGTGCCGCAAGGGTTTCTTTCGCACACCCCACAATAGGAATCTCAGTTGGTATATTTTTTCCGATCTCAGCTGGATCAATATCAATATGTGCAACCACTGCTTTTTTTGCAAAATGATCTAGATTACCAGTCAACCTGTCATCAAACCTAGCTCCAACGCCTATTAAAAGATCGCAGTCATAAAGTGCCATGTTGCTTGCGTATGTTCCATGCATTCCTGCCATTCCTAAACAAAGCGGATGTTCAGCAGGAAATCCACCAAGACCTAAAAGGGTTTGAGCAACCGGTATCTGGTGATATTCCGCGAACGCGACCAACTCTTTTTCAGCACCTGCCGCTAGTACCCCCGCACCTGTTAAAAGGACAGGTCGTTTTGCTTGCAATAGCGCTTCGTTCAACCTTTTTACTTGAAGAATATTAGGTTTTAACGTCGGCTGGTAACCTGGAAGGTGAATACCCTCAACTTCTTTAACTTCCGCCGCTTTAACAGCAACATCTTTCGGGATATCGATCAGTACCGGTCCCTTTCTTCCGGTGTTCGCTATATGAAAGGCTTCTTTCATAATTCTCGGCAGGTCTTCTGCCCGTTGAACTTGATAATTATGTTTTGTGATCGGCATTGTAATCCCGACGATGTCCGCTTCTTGAAAAGCATCCGTTCCAATCACTGTCGTTGCTACCTGACCTGTGAAGATAACAAGAGGAATAGAATCGATCATCGCATCTGCGATACCTGTAACAAGGTTGGTTGCACCTGGTCCTGAAGTCGCTAACACCACGCCTGGTTTTCCTGTTACTCTTGCATAACCTTGCGCAGCATGAATTGCTCCTTGTTCATGCCTCGTTAGAACATGTTTCATCTCTGATTTGTAGAGGGCATCATAGATCGGAAGTACCGCTCCTCCGGGATAACCAAACAGAACTTCAACTTTCTCATTCTGCAACCCTTGAATAAATAGTTCAGCACCAGAGACTAATGAAGTTTCGACTGATTTTTTCTCAGCCACCCAACTGGCCTTCATTTTCATTCCTCCTTTAACTTCGAACCTTTATTTAATAAAAGACTATTGGGGCATCAGTTGTTGCTCTCGAAAAAGTTGATGGTATGAGAAATAACTAAAGGGCAACAACGTCTATAAAAACCAACAAAAAAACTTCTCCACCCAAATGGACAGGTCAATCCTATCCAAAGGGGTGAAAAAGTTTATTTTCCACGGTACCACCCTTATTCACATTTCTTGCTCATTTACGCAAGAAATGCCTCAAGACGAAATAATCGTCATTTGATAACAAGCGATAAATAATGGTCTTATCGCTTGGCCCTTCCTACTAAGAAACGTTCAAAAGGACACTCAGGAGGGATGTCCTGGTATTAGGAATAACCGGTTCACAGCGACCACCGGCTCTCTGTTTATCCCACATCTACCATTGTTCTCCGTCATCGTTTTATTGTTTTAAATTTTTAAGATTCCTCCAGTATTAGCTGAAGTTACAAGCGCCGCATAGCGTGCGAGATAACCTTTTTTAATCTTTGGTTCAGGCTTCACCCAGCCTTCTTTTCGTTCTTTTAAGTCTTCTTCTGTTAATAAAACATGAATTGTTCTATTTACTAGATCAATTAAGATTGGATCACCATTGTTTACGAACGCGATTGGTCCACCTTGCGCCGCTTCTGGCGAGATATGACCGATCGAGATTCCTCGAGACGCCCCAGAGAATCTCCCATCCGTAATTAGTGCTACTTTCGTACTCAATCCTCTTCCAGCGATAGCTGAAGTTGGAGAGAGCATCTCCGGCATACCTGGTCCACCCTTCGGTCCTTCATATCGAATGACAACGACATGCCCTTCTCTTACTTCACCATTATTGATGCCTTCGATCGCTTCTTCTTGAGATTCATAGACGATAGCCTCGCCTTGAAATGTTTTTATTGAAGGATCAACTGCACCTACTTTAATCACACAGCCATCTGGTGCAATGTTTCCATAAAGTATAGATAAACCGCCTACTGGTGAATATGCGTTATCTTTTCTACGAATAACATCATCATCTAAAATTTCCGCATGCTGGACTCGGTGCTCTAACGTTTCTCCACTTATCGTTATCCGATCGTTATGGATCGCCCCCTCCATTCTACAGAGTTCATTGATGATCGCACTGACACCGCCAGCTCTGTGAACATCTTGCATCGAGTAATCTGAAGCCGGGCTAATCTTTGATAGATATGGAATTCTTTCTGCAATCTCATTTATCCGAGATAAGTCATAATCGATTTCAGCTTCATTTGCGATCGCAAGCATATGAAGAACGGTGTTCGTTGAGCCACCCATCGCCATATCTAACGCAAAAGCGTCATCGATGGCTTCTTTTGTAATGATATCTCTAGGTTTTATGTTGTTTTTCACAAGATTCATTAGTGACGTTGCAGCCTCTTTGATCAGTTCTCTTCTTTCGTCTGAGGTAGCTACGATCGTTCCATTACCCGGCAGTGTAATTCCTAGCATCTCCATGATGGAATTCATGCTGTTGGCTGTAAACATCCCTGAGCATGATCCACAAGTCGGGCAAGCACTCGTTTCAAGTTCTAATAGTTCTTCTCTCGTCATCTTTCCAGCTAAGTGAGAACCTACCCCTTCAAATACCGAGGCAAGGGATAAGGATTTTCCTGCCATAGACTTTCCGGCTTCCATCGGACCACCTGAAACAAACACTGCTGGAACATTCGTCCTTACAGCAGCCATCAACATACCAGGGGTGATCTTATCACAGTTTGGTATGTAGAAAACCCCGTCGAACCAATGGGCGTTAATCACCGTTTCCGCTGCATCTGCAATGACTTCTCGACTTGGAAGCGAATATCTCATACCGATATGACCCATCGCAATTCCATCATCTACGCCGATCGTATTAAACTCGAACGGAATTCCACCAGCTTCTCTAATGGCTTCTTTTACCCATTCCCCTACTTTGTTTAGATGCATATGCCCCGGAATAATATCAACATAGGAATTACAAACACCGATAAAAGGTTTATCCATATCCTCTGGTGCAACTCCCGCTGCGTGGAGAAGACTTCTGTGCGGGGCTCTATCGATTCCTTGCTTGATCATATTACTGCGCATATCTGAAACACTCCTATACTTCTTTTATCCAGCTTGAACGGCTTGGTTCGAATACACCTTAACTCCTTCTTCAACTACTTTCTCTCTGAAGGATTTTAAAAGTTTGTTCGTATGTTCACCTGGTGCTCCGTTTCCGATTACTCTTCCATCTACTTTTACTACCGCAATAACTTCAGCGGCAGTTCCAGTTAGGAATACTTCATCAGCTACATAAACATCATGTCTCGTGAATGGTTCTTCAACCATGTTGTAGCCTTGTGCTCTTGCGATCTCGACGATTGCGTTTCGAGTGATCCCTTCTAGAGCTCCTAAGTATCCTGGAGGCGTTTTAATGGTATTCCCTTTGATGATGAACACATTATCAGCAGAACCTTCCGCCACATACCCTTGATCGTTCAGCATCAATGCTTCACTTACTCCTGCAAGGCTAGCCTCGATCTTAACTAAAATATTGTTTAGGTAGTTTAACGATTTAACTTTAGGACTTAATACATCCGGACGGTTTCTTCTGCTTGCCACCGTTATGATTTCTAAACCTGTTTCATAAAGTTTTTTAGGAAATAGTGCAAGCTGTTCTGCAATGACAATGACTCCCGGTTGGCCGCATGTAAAAGGGTCCAATCCTAAATTTCCTTTTCCTCGTGAGATAACTAGTCGAATATAAGCATCACGATATTTATTTTTCTGGAGCGTTTGAACGATGATGTCTGTTAGCTCTTCTTTAGTGTGTGGAATTGTCAGCATAATGGATTGAGCTGATTCGTATAAACGCTGAAGATGTTCATCTAGTCGATATACATTTCCGTTATAAACTCGAATACCTTCAAACACCCCATCTCCATATAAAAACCCATGATCGTAAACCGAGACTTTGGCGTCATCCTTTAATACGTGCTCACCATTAACATAAACCCATTGCTCCTGCATCGTGATCCTCCTTTACGTGTCAATTTGAATTATTTGAATTTTTTAAAAATATTTTAATAATTGTTGACAATATTACGCCCATCTTATTAAAGAATCAACCACGAATTTTGGATTTTTTAATGAATTCTGACTTTTCAGTTATTTTGTACACGCTTTCATTCCCATGCCCATCAGGTTTTGAAGCTTTAACGCGTCACATTGTAAACATTTTTAAAGCGCTTTCAAACAAAATAAAAAACACGCTCGATATCCTTTAATAGAGGACATCAAGCGTGTCGAAAAGTTGTTATTATGTAAGTATTATGGCGTCCCAGGAGAGATTCGAACTCCCGACCGTACGCTTAGAAGGCGTATGCTCTATCCGGCTGAGCTACTGGGACATATGTATTGGAGCCCCTTTCGCATAGCAATGGCGCTTTCCGCAATTACCATGCGCTGCGGGCACACAGTGATTTGTTCCACCCGTCGACTGTGGATACAAATGTATTTTTATCATGCATTTTAATTTTAAGATCTGTTAACTTTAGATGTAACTTTTCATGGACCATTTGAACGTGAGAAAAACAAATGGAGCGGGTGATGAGAATCGAACTCACGACCAGAGCTTGGAAGGCTCTTGTTTTACCACTAAACTACACCCGCAGACAATTTTAGACCTTGTCGCGACGACATAACTAAATATACATGATATCTAATTTACAGTCAACCCATTTTCTCAACTTTTTTATTTTTTTACTGTTTTTTTCTTGAATGTTCGACTTAACTGATCGATACGTATACCGTCGAGTGAATAAAAACTTACTGAAATCCTGTTGTTTTCAATTTCTAATAACGCATACGTCTTTTCAAATGAACCTCTAGGCAGCCTGATACTACCGGGATTGATGAAGATCATTCCCTCACGCTCAAAGGCTTCAGCTACGTGTGAGTGCCCAAAACAGGCAATGGTTGCTCCTGTTTCCTCTGCCCTGTATGCAAGTGAAAGATATGACATTTTCACATCGTATAAATGGCCATGTGTTATATATATACATGTATCTCCCAACAGCTCAATGGCTTCGTTAGGAAAATCATCACCTAAATAATCCATATTTCCTTTAACGGTAACAAATCCTGACATTTCTTTAGATGCTGTCGAAAGCTCTGAATCCCCGCAATGAATCATAAGATCTACTTTATTTTGATAGCGGCTCTTTAACGTTTCTAACTCGTCTGTTAACCCGTGACTATCACTAACGATTAAGGCTATTCCCATAAGAGATCCTCCTCATTGATCAGTTTTTTTAGTTTTTCCAAAGCTATTGCTCTATGACTAATTTTATTCTTTTCTTCTTTTGCTAACTCTGCCATCGAACAATTTAATTGAGGGAGAAAGAAAATCGGATCATAACCGAAACCTTCCGTTCCTTTCTTTTCTCTTAAAATCTGACCTTTGCACTCCCCTTTTACAACTAGCGTTTCTTTTTGAGGTCTAGCAAAAGCCAAAGCACATACAAACTGAGCACTTCTATCTCTATCATCAACATCCTGAAGTTCTTGTAGTACTTTTTTCATATTATCTTCATCACTTTTATGTATACCTGCATATCTAGCTGAATAAACGCCAGGTCGTCCTTCTAACGCATGAATTTCTAATCCAGAGTCATCAGCAATAACAGGAATATTCATTTGCTTAGAAATGGTTTCAGCCTTTAAAATTGCGTTCTCTTCAAAAGTGATACCTGTTTCTTCAACGTCAGGACTTCCTTCAATATCGTTTAAAGAGAAAATCTCAACCCCAAGACTTCCAAACATCGACTGAAATTCTTTAGCTTTACCTTTATTTTTCGTTGCAACTAAAATTTTCATGTGGTTTATTCCTCCGATAAAAGTAGATCTTAACTTAATGAATTGATATGTGAATCCATATTATTAACATGGACAAATAAAAAAAGAGACGATTATCTCGCCTCTTTACTGTATCACAACCTATTTGATTTTAAAATTCACCTGTATTCACTTCTTTAGGTCTTGAAACTGGAGCGGTGAGTTCTTTCCCTTTTTCATTAAAGATCTTTGACTTCCCATCCACCTTAATCGCTACTTTCTTCACTTCGGAAAGTTCTGTAAGAGAAAGAACAATTGAGTTTAATACTTCATCTGCAATCATGCTTTCTTCTTTGTTATCCAGCAAAGCCCCATTGAAGTTTAGTGTAACAACACCATCTTTGACGACAGGTGTACTCAACAATTTTACATCTGTTCTAAAATCTGTTAGAAGGCTGCTCTCAGCTGAAGGACCATCAATTAGGTGTTCGATCGTAGCTGTTACTTTATCTGTCCCCTCTTTTGCAACCCTGCGTGTTACAGGTACATAATACGTTTGGTCTTGTGTCTGTGCCAAGAAATAAAGCGTTACGAGTTCACTATTCGTGATATCTGCCACACTGCCATTTTCGAGATTTATACCGTCAACACGACTCACACCATCACCAACTGGTGTATTGTTAACAGGCATTGAATTTTGGTTCTTTCCTGCGATTTGTATTTTAACTTTCTTTATGTTGTCAAACTGAGTAAGTGTAAATGTAATAGCTTGCAGAATCTTCATTTCATCCGCTGCATTATACTCTGTGAACTCCTTAGAGAAATTTGCTGTAGCTGTTCCTTTTTTGATATTTACCGATAACACCTCTGTATCTGCTGGCAGAACAGCTTGAAAACCGTTAGGAAGCAAATTACTTATAGGCCCATCTTTTACAAGATACTGCAGTACTTGTTTAGCAGTTTCATCGTTCTTTGGAAGAGCCAGTACCTGTGGGACAACCATCCCGTTGCTGTCGAATAAAAACAGTTGCCGCTTATTCGTTTGCTCTGCACTTGCTGCTTTATCCTTCTTATCAAGTGACTGACCTTCTTTCACGTAATTCACTTTAGGGGGATCAAGCTCATTTCCTGCTTTCTCTCCCCATAGTCCGCAACCTGATACCAGCAATGAAGCTGATAATATGATAAGCGGTGCTCCTGACTTCATCATTTTGCGCATACTTTCCCTCCTCAAGTGGTTTGTACTACTATGTATACGAGCTACCCTCTCCCGTTAGACCACTTGTACAAAAAATAAAAGAGGTTGGCATTAATCAAAGAAAAAGAGCAGAATCCCTAAAAGAATCCTACTCTTATCGCTTCAATATTCTCATTATGACAACTTCATACATTCTACTTTTTCAATCTTGCGGTCTAGCCAATGGTTAGCGATCTGCAGGAAATGATCGCTCTCTGCTGTAGCTAAAAATCGATGCATCGGTTTAGCATCTGTTGTATTTAGAAGTCTGCTATGGTCTAAGATGACAGAAACTTCACGCGCAGTTTCTGCACCTGAACAGATCAACGTGATGTGTTCACCCATCACTTGCTGAATGACCGGTCTTAACAGCGGGTAATGTGTGCATCCCAGGATTAAAGTATCAATGGAAACATCCTTTAACGGATATAATGTTTCTGAAACTGCACTTAATGTCTCTTCACCTGATAACTTTCCTTGTTCAACAAGCGGAACGAACAACGGACACGCTAAACTTTCTACGATCACATCGTTACGAATCTGCGTTAGTGCCTGTTTATAAGCACCACTATTGATCGTTCCGACTGTCCCGATTACACCGACATGATTGTTCTTCGTCGCTTTTAAAGCGGAACGGGCACCAGGATGGATAACACCTAAGACCGGAATGTCTAACTTTCTCTTCGCTTCTTCTAATACTGCTGCAGTAGCTGTATTACAAGCGATAACGAGCATCTTAATCTCCTGTTCTAAAAGAAAGTCAATCATTTCCCATGTATAAGTCCTAACCTCTTCAAATGGCCTCGGACCATAAGGACACCTTTTCGTGTCTCCTAAGTATATAATTTCTTCTTTCGGTAGCTGCTTCATGATCTCTCTTGCTACCGTTAAACCTCCCACTCCTGAATCAATGACTCCAATGGGTCTATTCAAAAACATCGCCTCATCTCTATATACATACTGGCGTTAAATCACTGTTTTCTATTCTGCTAATATTTTTATGAAATTGCAAGACCATTCGTTAATGTAAAGTTCTAAAAACCGAGCAGCCTGGAGTGAAAATTAACTACTCACTCAAACATCTATAGAAAAAGACTATGGAAATTTCCCCATAGTCTTTTCTACTTTAGAAATTTTCTTCTGCAAACTTTACAACGTCTTCCATTGTTTCCATTTGTAGAATTTTATCCATGTGTGCACTGATCTTTTCTTTAGACAGACCAAGAATCTGACTACGAGCAGGAAGTACAGATGTAGCACTCATTGAGAATTCATCGAGGCCAAGGCCAAGAAGAATTGGAATTGCGATTGGATCGCCTGCCATCTCTCCACACATACCAGCCCATTTACCTTCTTTATGAGCTGCATCAATAACCATTTTTACTAATCTTAAGATCGCTGGATTGTAGGGCTGATACAAGTAAGAAACTTGTTCGTTCATACGATCAGCAGCCATCGTATATTGAATCAGATCGTTAGTACCGATGCTGAAGAAATCAACTTCTTTAGCAAAAGTATCTGCCATTACGGCTGTTGATGGAATTTCCACCATGATACCTACTTCAATGGATCCGGATACTTCTATACCTTCTGAAACGAGCTTTTCCTTTTCCTCTAACAAAATACCTTTAGCAGCACGGAACTCTCCAAGTGTTGCAATCATCGGGAACATGATTTTCAAGTTCCCATATTGGCTTGCTCGAAGAAGGGCTCTAAGTTGTGTACGGAAAATTTCTTGCTCTTCTAAGCAAAGACGAATCGCACGGAATCCTAAGAAAGGATTTAACTCTTTCGGAAGATTTAAATACGGAAGCTCTTTATCCCCACCAATATCAAGTGTACGGATGACTACTGGTTTACCTTCCATCTTTTGGAGCACTTCACTGTATGCCTTGAACTGCTCTTCTTCAGTCGGAAGTTGGTCACGACCCATATAAAGGAATTCTGTACGGTATAAACCAACGCCTTCTGCACCGTTTTCCAGGACACCTTTTACGTCTGCTGGTGTTCCAATATTAGCCGCAAGCTCAACTTGAACAGAATCGCTTGAGAATGTTTTTTCATTCACTAGCTTTGCCCATTCCGCTTTTTGCTTTTGATATTGTTTTTGTTTCTCTTCATATGTTGTGATTTCATCTTCAGTCGGATTTACGATTACGTGTCCATCCAAACCGTCGATGATCACCATTACACCGTTCTCAACGTTTTCCGTAATTGTTTTAGTTCCCACTACTGCAGGAATCTCCATTGAACGTGACATGATTGCTGAATGAGAAGTTCTCCCACCAATGTCAGTTGCAAATCCTTTAACAAAATTACGGTTTAATTGAGCCGTGTCAGAAGGAGTTAGATCTTCAGCTAAGATGACAACTTCTTCTGTGATGCTTGCAGGTGTTGCAAACGTGACATTTAATAAATGAGCTAAAACTCGTTTTGAAACGTCACGAATATCTGCAGCACGCTCTTTCATGTATTCGTTATCCATGGATTCAAACATATTGATGAACATGGATGACACATCGTCCATTGCTGCTTCTGCATTAACCATTTCATTCTCAATCTTTTGTTTTACAGCATCAACTAGTTCTGGATCGCTCAATACAAGAAGATGGGCAGCAAAAATCGCTGCCTTATCTTCGCCTAACTCTTCGTTCGCTTTTTCTTTAATTACAGAAAGTTCCTCTTTAGAAACGGTTAGCGCTGCTTCAAAACGCTCGATCTCACTCGCAGAATCTGAGATCGATTTTCTTTCGATCGTTAATTCAGGGTTTTGAAGAACAAACGCTTTTGCGATTGCGATGCCGGCTGATGCTGCAATACCTGAAATTTTTTCAGACATTACTCACCAAGCCCTTCCTTTTTCATTACATTTTCTAATGCTGCGATTGCTTCATCTGCATCTGAACCTTCTGCTTTGATCACGATTGAAGATCCTTGTTGGATTCCAAGGCTCATAACGCCCATGATTGATTTTAAGTTAACGCTTTTTCCGTTGTAATCAAGTGTAATATCTGAGCTGAACTGACCTGCTTGGTTAACTAAAGTTGTTGCTGGACGTGCGTGAATTCCTGATTCGCTAGTTACTTTGAATGTTTTTTCTGCCATGATAATTACCCCTTTATTTTTTGAATGTAATAATATTTTCTTCCTCTATAGCCACAGTTCCTGTTTTTTCGACGGAAACTGTTTCATCCGATAGATTCGTGAATACAATCGGTGTGATTACGGATGGTGCGTTTTCCTTAACAAAGTTCAGGTCAACCTTTAAGATATTTTGACCGATCTTAACTCTGTCGCCTTCAGAAACAAAGCTCTCGAAACCTTCACCTTTCAGTTTCACTGTATCGATACCAAAGTGGATGAGAATTTCTTTGCCTGAATCTGACTCAATACCGATGGCATGTTTTGTCGGGAAGATATTCATTATCTTACCATTAACAGGTGAAACCACCAAGCCTTCTGCTGGTTCGATGGCAAATCCATCACCCATCATTTTTCCTGAGAAAACTTGGTCAGGAACTTCGGTGATCGGAAGTATTTTCCCTTTAATCGGAGAAACAAAACGATCATCATCTGTAGAAATGGATGAAGTTGGTGTAGCACCTTCATTGTTTGTTTCCATAACTTTTCCTTGTTCAGAAGTTTTCTCTGAATTTTTCGGTTTAGCTACAGTCTTACCATTGATAATATCTTGAATTTCACTCTTGATCGTATCTGATCGAGTTCCAAAGATCGCTTGAATGTTATTACCCATTTCAAGAACGCCAGATGCTCCGAGTTTTTTCAATCGAGCCTTGTTTACTTCCTTAGGATCATTTACAGAAACTCTTAATCGAGTAATACAAGCATCAAGGTTAGAGATATTGGACTCTCCCCCTAATCCCTCTAAAATATTCGCTGCGAGTGAATCTTTATTGGACGGTCCAACATTTGTTTCAACTTCATCATCCACGATTTCTCGTCCTGGTGTCTTAAGGTTCCATTTACGAATCGCAAAACGGAAACCAAAGTAATAGATCACTGCAAATACGAGACCTACAGGAATTACTAGCCACCAGTCTGTACGGTTAGGAAGTACTCCGAACAATAAGTAGTCAATTACACCACCAGAGAAAGTCATACCTATTTTAACATTTAACAAGTGCATAACCATAAAAGAAAGACCTGCGAAAATCGCATGAATTCCAAATAATACTGGAGCAACAAATAAGAAAGTAAACTCCAGTGGTTCCGTGATTCCGGTTAAGAAAGAAGTCAACGCGGCAGAACCCATTATACCTGCTACTATTTTCTTTTGTTCAGGTCGTGCTTCGTGATACATAGCCAATGCTGCAGCTGGAAGTCCGAACATCATGAACGGGAACTTACCAGTCATAAATGTACCTGCTGTTAATTCAACGTTATCTTTTAATTGTGCAAAGAAGATCGCTTGGTCACCGCGAACAAGTCCTTCTGCTGCAGATTTATAAGAGCCAAACTCAAACCAGAACGGCGAGTAAAAGATGTGATGAAGTCCAAAAGGAATCAATGAACGTTCGATCACTCCAAAGATAAATGCTGCAACCGTCAAGTTCGAATTGATCATGCTTTCAGAGAACGTATTAAGTCCATGCTGAACAGGTGGCCAGATGAACGTCATTACAATACCTAGTGCTAAAGCAGAAACTGCAGTAACAATCGGTACAAAACGTTTTCCGGCAAAGAACCCTAAGTATTGAGGAAGTTCGATGTTATAGAACCTCTTATAAAGATAGGAGGCTAAAATACCGACGATGATACCTCCAAACACTCCAGTTTGAAGTGTAGGAATACCTAGTACGTTCGCAAAAGAAGGATCTTTTCCGATCATATCAGGTGTTACACCTTCAATAACGCTCATGGTTACGTTCATGATCAAGTAACCGATAATAGCAGCTAATCCTGCTACACCTTCACCGCCTGCTAGACCTACGGCAACACCTACGGCAAACAGTAACGATAAATTGGCAAAAACAATGTCTCCCGATTTTTCCATTACGTCTGCAACAAGCTGGAACCATGCTGCATCTAATGCAGGTATTCTTTCAATCAACGCTGGGTTTTTGAACGCGTTACCAAAGGCAAGCAACAGACCTGCAGCTGGTAAGATCGCAACCGGTAGCATAAGTGCTTTACCTACGCGTTGAAGAACACCAAATAGTTTTTTCCACATAGGAAGTCCTCCTTTTTATTATGATAACCCTTCCATTTACTTCCGCATCAAACAAAAAAAGACATAAATAAGAAACATGAGTAAATCCCTAATCAGAATTAATATATCCTAATTAAGCATCTGCTACACTTTTGTTTCTTACTTATGCCTGATCGAATCAGTAACACGTAAAAACGAGTTGTTCTATATTCAGTTATCATTTGTCTTCATTGTCATAACGCGAAAGCCTTTGCAAATGCATTGTCAAATAGACTGCTTCTGCATGTGGCACGGGTTTTTGTAAGGTGTTTTGCATAACCTTAATCAACTTCCACGCCAAATTGTAGCATAAAGGATATTCTTCTTTCAACACTTTTGCTAACTTTTCTTGTTCCTCCATGATATCACCCATAGAGATACGTTCTATCGCATGCCTTAAATGACGTACAAGACGTAAATAATTAATGCTCTTTGTATCAATTGATAGGTCTAGTGAATGTTGAATCATCTGCATTAAAGTATTGATGAGCTCTGAATGCTTCTTTATGTCCGTTACACTTTTATTGGTTATGGCGCTATGAATATGTAATGCCACAAAACCAACCTCACCTTCAGGAAGATGAATGCCCAGCGACTTATTGATGATTTCGATCGCCTCTTCAGCCACCGTATATTCTTTTGGATATAGTGTTTGTGTTTCAGTTAGAAATGGATTTTTGATATCCATACTTTGTTCTAATCGTTTGATCGCAAATGTGATATGGTCGGTTAACGCGACATGTATATGTTCGTTTAACTCATTCTCAAAACGAGTTCGTATGTGAACAATTACATCATTGATCAATTCTACAATCTTTTCATCTATCGAATCTAATAAGGTTTTATATTGTTCTTGTTCGTTTTCATCTTTTAATACAAATAACTTGTCCACTTGCTTAGGAAGGATCTCTTCACCTGGTTTCTTGCCGAAGCCGATTCCTTTGCCAATAACAATTCTTTCTTCATCAGAGGAATCAATAGCAATAACCACATTATTATTAAGAACTTTTTTTACTTGCAGGCTTTTGTTCATGAATTTTTTCACCTTTTTCATTTAGGTCCATAAACCATTAACATCATAACCTTCATCATAGCGGAAAAAGGTTAGAAAAATCAATTACACTTTTTACCTGCAGCAAAGCCAAACTGAAAACGGCTTTCACAATGAAAGCCGCTTTCTGACTAAATCTCGAGTTCTCCAAGCCTCAATAACTCTACAACGGCTTGAGAGCGTCCTTTAACCCCAAGCTTTTGCATGGTATTTGAAATATGGTTACGAACAGTTTTCTCACTAATGAATAATTGTTCCGCAATTTCTTTTGTGGTCTTATCTTGAACTAGTAGTTCGAAAACTTCTCTCTCTCTTTTTGTAAGTAGAGGCTTCGGTCGGTAGTGTTTATCTTTCAATGAATTCACCCCTCCTTGCTAGGGTTTAGGAACCGCCAACGAATATTGGAAGTATTTAGTCAACATATAGTATGTAAAGAATCAGAGGGGAGTGACTTGGTTCATTTAAAAAGTATGAAGAATATTACGGATAAACCATAAAAAAAAGCCCATTTTCATACATGGGCTTCTTTAGAAAAATTATTTAGTTGGTTTTTTAGCTCTTCATTCCACTTTACAGGACGTCCATTTTGTCTAGAAATCTGTACGATAGCACCTCTTCCTGTAAATACAGGAATCTTCTTCTCGTTTATCCCAAAGTAATGTATGTCGATGGAAGATGAGCCTACTTCATTAATTTTCACATAAACTTTTAATTTTTCATCGTACATAATCTGAGCCAAATAGTCACACTGAAGATCTGCCACCACTGGAATCTCTTCTGAGTCTCGAGTACCCCAGTCTGTCATCAGACCCAGTTCTTTAAACATCGCGATTCGTGATTCTTCCATATAAGTAAAGATGTTCGTATTGTTCACGTGGCCGAATCCGTCAATTTCACCAAAACGTACTTGCAATTCGTGATAAAAAGAAAAGCCCTTCTGCCACTCATCCATATTTGATATGTAATCTTGCCTAGCCAAATTCTTTACCGCCTTTCTTATACAGATATTTAATGAATCGCTATTCAGTTATTTGGTTTTTAAAAAAGCTTCTCCCTGATGAGAGAAGCTCTTTATGATACTTTAACGATCACTGCCAAAGAAGTTCTTGAAAGCTTGGAAGCTTGTATCACGGTTAAGTGCAGCGATTGATGTTGTTAAAGGAATTCCTTTCGGACAAGACTGTACACAGTTTTGCGAGTTACCACACTCTGCAAGCCCACCGTCATCCATGATCGCGTTTAAACGTTCTTCTTTGTTCATTTCACCAGTTGGGTGAGCATTGAATAGACGAACTTGCGATAAAGGTGCAGGTCCGATAAAGTCTGAATTTGTATTCACGTTCGGACATGCTTCTAAACAAACACCGCATGTCATACATTTCGAAAGTTCATATGCCCATTGACGCTTTGTTTCAGGCATACGAGGACCTGGCCCAAGATCATACGTACCATCGATCGGAATCCAAGCTTTAACTCGTTTAAGTGCATCAAACATTCTACTTCTATCGATCGCCAAATCACGGACAACCGGGAATGTTTTCATTGGTTCAAGACGAATTGGCTGTTCCAATTGATCAACAAGAGCCGTACAAGATTGTCTTGGCTTTCCGTTGATTACCATTGAACATGCACCACAAACTTCTTCTAAACAACCCATCTCCCAAGTAACGGGAGTCGTAGCTTCCCCTTTTGCGTTAACAGGGTTTCTACGAATTTCCATAAGAGCAGATATTACGTTCATATTTGGACGATGAGGAATCTCAAACTCTTCTAAATATGGGGCAGTTTCTGGGTTATCCTGTCTTGAGATGACGAATTTCACCATTTTTGTGCTCATGCTTACACCCCTGCCTTCTTCTTAGAATAGTCACGTTTACGTGGCTGGATAAGCGAAACATCTACTTCTTCATACTCAAATTCTGGTCCGTTCGTTGTTGGATTGAATTTCGCTTTTGTTGTTTTTAACCATTGCTCATCATTACGTTCAGGAAAGTCTGGTTTGTAATGAGCTCCACGGCTTTCATCACGGTTTAGAGCACCAAGCGTTATAACACGAGCTAGCTGAAGCATGTGCCATAGCTGACGCGTAAATGATGCACCTTGGTTGCTCCACTTAGATGTATCGTTAATATTGATGTTTTTGTAACGCTGCATCAATTCTTGGATCTTTTCATCCGTTTGTTTTAATTTATCGTTGTATCTAACAACCGTTACGTTATCTGTCATCCATTCTCCAAGTTCTTTATGGATCACATAAGCATTCTCAGTTCCATCCATAGAAAGAATGTTGTTGTATACTTCTTGATCTTTTTTCACTTGGTTATCAAACACAGTAGAAGGTACATCCTCAACTGTTTTTTCTAATCCTCGAATATATCGAACAGCTGATGGGCCAGCTTCCATACCACCGAAAATAGCTGAAAGTAGTGAGTTCGCTCCTAATCTATTAGCACCATGATATTGATACTCACACTCACCTGCTGCAAAGAGACCAGGAATGTTCGTCATCTGATCATAATCAACCCACATTCCACCCATTGAATAGTGAACCGCAGGGAAAATCTTCATTGGAACTTTACGAGGATCATCACCCATGAACTTTTCATAGATCTCGATGATTCCACCAAGTTTAATGTCAAGCTCTTTAGGATCTTTGTGTGAAAGATCAAGGTATACCATGTTCTCACCATTGATTCCTAGCTTTAGATCAACGCAAACGTGGAAGATCTCACGTGTAGCGATGTCACGAGGAACAAGGTTTCCGTATGCTGGATACTTCTCTTCTAGGAAGTACCAAGGCTTTCCGTCTTTATATGTCCAAACACGTCCACCTTCACCACGTGCTGATTCACTCATCAATCGAAGCTTGTCATCACCAGGAATGGCAGTCGGGTGAATTTGAATGAACTCACCGTTCGCATAATAAACACCTTGCTGATAAAGAGCTGATGCTGCTCCACCTGTATTAATAACAGAGTTCGTAGATTTACCGAAAATGATACCAGGTCCTCCTGTCGCCATAATAACGGCATCCGCAGGGAAACTTACGATCTCCATCGTTTTCAAGTTTTGAGCAGTGATTCCACGACATTGCCCTCCGTCATCAATAATAGCAGATAAGAATTCCCATCCTTCATATTTCGTGACAAGACCTGCTACCTCGTGGCGGCGAACTTGCTCATCTAGTGCGTACAATAATTGCTGACCCGTTGTTGCACCGGCAAATGCAGTACGATGATGCTGTGTTCCTCCGAAACGACGGAAGTCAAGTAATCCTTCAGGAGTTCTATTAAACATTACACCCATACGGTCCATTAGATGAATGATTCCAGGCGCCGCGTCACACATGGCTTTAACTGGAGGTTGGTTTGCTAAAAAGTCTCCACCGTATACAGAGTCATCAAAATGCTCCCATGGTGAATCTCCTTCACCTTTTGTATTTACAGCACCGTTTATGCCACCTTGAGCACAAACAGAATGCGAACGTTTTACTGGAACTACTGAAAAGAGGTCAACATTTACACCAGCCTCAGCTGCTTTAATTGTAGCCATTAAACCGGCGAGACCTCCGCCAACAACAATAATTTTCTGATTACTCAATTTGTCTCACCCCTTTTAAATGAATGCAAAGATTGTTCTTACGCTAACAATTGCAAGTGCAACAAATACACCCATTGTTACGTATGTTGAAATTTTTTGTGAACGAGGCGAAACTGTAAGGCCCCAGCTGACAAAGAACGACCATAATCCGTTAGCAAAATGGAATACTGCTGATAAAACACCTACAAGATAGAAGGCAACCATGAATGGAGAGCTTAAGATGTCTGCCATCATATCAAAGTTTACCTCTTGTCCGAACGCAGCTTGTACACGTGTTTCCCATACGTGCCAAGCGATGAAAACTAATGTGATAACGCCTGTTACACGCTGAACGAGGAACATCATGTTGCGGAAATAGCCGTAGCGGGTAACATTGTTTTTAGCTTGAAACGTAATGTAAAGTCCATACACGGCATGAAACAAAATTGGTAAGTAGATCACAAACGTTTCTAGGAAAATACGAAACGGTAAACTTTCCATAAAATGTGCTGCTTTGTTAAATGCTTCAGCATCCCTCGTCGCAAAATGGTTTACAACTAAATGCTGCACGAGAAAAATCCCGATCGGAATTACTCCTAATAATGAATGAATTCTTCTGTTAATAAAATCTCTACTGCCAGCCATTCTCTTGCCCCCTTCAAATTTAGCCTCTCTCTGGCTGCTAATCTTTGTTCCTCTCCACATGTAAGCGTTTTAAGTTTCCTCTTTTAGAGGATGAGTGTTAAACAATTAGCTTAATTAACTAGCAACATGTCCATTTTACTCCCATCGTTTGACACCGTCAAGAAAACGCTAACAACTAAACACGTAAATTTTCTTTATACACCAACGCTTTTAAAGCTTTAAGATTTTCGACAAATACCGATAGTTGCTATAGAGTTTAAACCGCTTTCCCGTTATAATAAAAATGAGAAAGAAGGGATGCAGAATGTTTAAACAAAAGACAAAGGATGAAAACACCCCTGTAGAACAGCTTTCTGTTTCAGCTTTTGGGTATGAGATCCTACGAAGCGACTTATTGCCTGAACTTCTTGGCAAACAAGAACGAAATATTCTCTATTGGGCAGGAAGACACTTGGCTAGAAAATATCCTTTACATACGATGGAAGAAGTTCACGCTTTTTTTGTTGAAGCTGGCTGGGGCACACTTGAAATGATTGAAGCTTCGAAAACAGAGATGAATTTCTCTTTAAACTCTCAACTGATCATGCAGCGAATGGAAAACTTCACTCATCAAACGTTCAGCCTAGAAGCAGGCTTCCTTGCTGAACAAGTTCAGCTACAAAAAAAATGCACAACAGAAGCTTTAGAATCAATGAAAAGAAACAAAGTTTTTATCACCGTTCAATGGGATAAAAAAGATACGATCGAATAGCAAAAGCCGGCGGATTGCCGGCTTTTTCAATGTTTGGACTTACGTGTTCTGAACAGGAACACGAGCATCTAACTCAAACACATCATGCAGCGTTTCTATCGATTTAATCATATCTTCTTGTTTCACAACAGTGGATACTTTAATCTCAGAGGTGCTAACCATCTTGATCATAATCTCTTCATCTGACAGAGCTTTAAACATTTTAGCTGCTACACCTGGATTTGAGATCATGCCTGAACCAACGATTGACACCTTTGCCAGACCTTGTTCATAACTGATTGATTCAAATCCTAATTTTGATTGATGTGCAGCAAGTACTTCTTGGGTAGCAGATAATGAATTTGATTCGATCGAGAACGAAATATTCGTTTTTTCTTCATTTAATACATTTTGAATGATGATGTCCACATTTATGCCGTTCGAAGCCAAAATTGTAAATAGTTCCGCTAATGCATGTATTTCATTAGGAACGGAAGAGACGGTAATTTTTGTTATGTTTCCTTCAAACGCAAGACCTCTAACCATTAAATTTTGTTCCATAGAAACTTCCTCCTCTACTAATGTTCCGCGTTCTTCACTCATGCTTGACCTTACTTCTAATAAAATATTATAGTTTTTAGCAAACTCAACCGCTCTCGGATGTAAGACACCTGCACCGAGGTTGGCCATCTCTAACATCTCATCATAAGAGATCGAAGGTAGTTTTCTAGCTGAATTTACTACACGGGGATCAGTCGTATATACACCGGTCACATCGGTATAGATGTCACATCGATCTGCATTAAGCGCTGCTGCTAGGGCAACGGCTGTTGTATCTGATCCACCTCTACCAAGAGTGGCAATATCCTTTGTTTCAGGAATAAGTCCTTGAAATCCAGCAACAACGACGATATGACCATCTTTTAACAGTGAAGAGATGCGCTTTGAATCGATGTCTAGTATTCTTGCATTTGAAAAGGTATCTTCTGTTTGAATACCCGCTTGCCATCCTGTTAATGATTGGGCTTTATATCCTTCTTGATGCAGAGCCATCGTCAATAGGGCGATCGTAATCTGTTCTCCCGTCGTAAGGAGCATATCCATCTCCCGTTTAGAAGGGTTCTGACTGATATTTGTCGCGAGCTTTACAAGTTCATCCGTTGTTTTACCCATCGCTGAAACAACTACCACGACTTCATTTCCTGCATCTACTTCATGGATGATTCGCTTTGCCACATTTTGTATTCGCTCAACTGAGCCAACACTAGTTCCACCAAATTTTTGTACGATTCTCCCCATTTACTCCAATCCCTTCATGTTGTAAGATTCTATCTCTTTTATTAGAAGACTTTGTTGACGCTAGAATGACCACGTCTACTTAGTTTGCACGTATACTTTCAGGTCACTTAATTTGAAAGTAAATACAAAAAAGCAACAATAAGGAAAAACCCTATTGTTGCTATAATCCGTAGCAAGCCAAGTTTGTTCCCCCTCGTGAGATAGTCCTCCACACAAACCCTGGGGGGACTTGTGTGACAGCTCTGTATTTATTCAATACAGGTCCAGCATAAAAGACTAGAAGCCCTTTTACACTTCGGCAAGAATCCCCTTTCCACCATCATCACTAGAGCTTCTTCTCTTCAGATGGGTTACTATTGGTTCCTGCTCCTCTACCATCACTTCATACGAAGCATGGCATATTTATAAAGTTGGATTTATTTTAACAAAGTTACTCGTTGGCTGCAACTACTCATTTGATAAAAATGCTTTTTCTATAAGCTCTGCTACTGGTTTAGGTACACCTGCTGCTTGAATCTCATCAACAGAAGCTTCTTTTAACTTCTTTAATGATCCAAAGTGGCGAAGTAGCATCTTCTTTCGTTTGTCACCGATACCCGCAATGCTGTCTAATGTTGATTCAAACATACTTTTGGAACGAACTTTTCGGTGAAAAGAGATCGCAAACCTATGAACTTCATCTTGGATTCGTTGCAACAGATAGAATTCCTGGCTGTTTCGAGCTAGGTGTATCATCTCTGGAGGATCACCGATCCATAGCTGTGAGGTTCTATGCTTTTCATCTTTCGATAGACCTGCTACAGGAATAAATAAGTTAAGCTCGTTTTCTAACACATCTTGAGCCGCTGATATCTGCCCTTTTCCGCCATCGATCAGAATCAGGCTAGGAAGCTCTCCTTCTTCTCTTAACACTCTTGTATATCTGCGACGAACAACTTCTTTCATAGAAGCATAATCATCTGGTCCTTCTACAGATTTGATCTTGTATTTTCGATAATCCTTTTTATAAGGTTTACCATCAACAAAAACAACCATCGCTGAAACAGGATCTGTTCCATGTATATTTGAATTATCGAACGCTTCAATACGATAAGGAGCAGCAATTCCTATCCTTTCTCCAAGATTCTCAACGGCCTTGATTGTTCTCGCTTCATCTTGCTCAATCAGGGCAAATTTTTCGTGAAGAGCTAAGGACGCGTTCTTAGTAGCTAACTCTACTAGCTCTTTCTTTTGTCCTTTTTTTGGTTGCAATACTTTCACTTGAAGAAGTTCCGATACAAGATTAGCATCTACTTCTTGAGGAAGCAGGATCTCTTTAGGCAGAAGGTGATTCTTTTGCAGATAGAACTGACCAATAAAGGTTAATAGATCTTCATTCGCTTCTCCATAAAACGGAAAGACAGAAATATCCCGGGCGATCACTTTACCTTGCCTGATGAAGAAGACTTGGACACACATCCACCCTTTATCAAAATGGTAGCCAAAGACATCTCGATCGACTAAATCTGCCGTCATCATCTTTTGCTTTTCCATAACAGCTTCAATGTGCTGTATCTGATCTCGAAGCTCTTTTGCGCGTTCAAAGTTCAATGCTTCAGATGCTTCTAACATCTTTTCCGATAACTCATTTTTAACGTCCTGATAACCGCCATTAAGAAATTTTACGATGCCGTCAACCATCTTCTTGTTTTCTTGTTCGGTTACATCATATACACAAGGACCTAAACATTGACCGATATGATAATATAGACACACTCGTTTAGGCATCGTGTCACACTTTCGGAGCGGGAATATACGATCTAAAAGCTTTTTCGTTTCTTGTGCAGCATAAGCGTTCACGAACGGACCAAAATATTTTCCGCCGTCTTTTTTAATCTTTCGTATATATAGAAGTCGTGGCTGTTTTTCAGCTGTAATCTTTAAGTATGGATAGCTTTTATCATCTTTTAGCATCACATTGTAACGAGGGTCATGTTTTTTTATTAAATTCATCTCGAGAACTAATGCTTCCATCTCAGTAGAAGTTACAATGTATTCAAAATCTCTGATCTCACTTACAAGTCTCTGTGTTTTGCCATCGTGTGTCCCAGAAAAATAAGACTTAACACGGTTCTTTAACACTTTCGCCTTACCAACATAAATAACTTTCCCGAACTCATTCTTCATAAGATAGCAGCCAGGTTGATCTGGTAGCAACATTAATTTTTGTTTTACAGAAATAGAGGTCAATTTCTTCCCCCCTTCACTCTCAGCAGTCTTTTCTACTATCATATCATGTATCAACCTGATCATAATACTATCATGATTTAGGAACCATATATTTTCATTTATCGACAATATTTCCTAGAAAATATTGTACAGTATGTAAAATACAAAAAAAAAGCCCGAGAACGGGCTTTTTTGGAATAAACCTTATTTATGTTTGTTTAGTAGTTCTACTAAAGCTTCTTTCGGTTGGAAACCGACAACTTGATCTACCACTTGACCGTCTTTGAAAACAAGTAGGGTTGGAATACTCATAACTCCAAATTTACCAGCTGTTTCTTGGTTTTCATCAACATCAAGCTTAACAACTTTTACTTCTTCCATTTCTTGATCTACTTCTTCAAGAACAGGTGCAATCATTTTACAAGGTCCGCACCATGGTGCCCAAAAATCAGCAAGTACTAAACCTTCGTTCGTTTCTGTATTAAATGTTTGATCTGATGCATTAACAATAGCCATTTATTTGGCCCTCCTTTTAAATAACAAAGTGTAAACAAAGTATATCCCACAAATGTTACAGTTGCTAATAGTTTGCTCACGTTTATGGTACCCAAGTTTTTAATTCGACAAACGTTATATTGTTGCACTCGTTTCAAGATGTTTCTGACAGTTAAATAATTCACAAGTCCAATCGTTTTCTGCTTTTAGGTTAAAGACCGAAAATGACGTGTTATTTAGACCATACCAGCGATCCGTATCATCCTGCAGCAGCTCTTTGAAAATCCTTACAAGCAAGGCGCCATGAGTAATGATCAAAACCTTTTCACCCTTATGATTTTGTATAATGTCTTCTAAAGCTGCTTTCCATCGAGAATCCGCATCCTCATTTGTTTCTCTGCCTAAATCGAGCTCCATCCAATTTTCTCCCCAGCGTTCAACTCGTTCGACTTCAGTGGTACCTTCTGTTTCTCCGAAAGAGATCTCACGGAGCCTTTCATCGGCTATCACGTTCAACCCTGTTGTTCCACTGATAGCCTCAGCTGTATGAAATGCTCGAAGTAGTGGACTGGCATATATTGCATCCCATTTTTCATCTGCAAATCTATTTGCTAAACGTTCTGCTTGATCCTTTCCGTTGTCGTTAAGCGGTATATCCTTACAGCCTTGAGCTCTTTTTTCAGTATTCCAATCGGTTTCACCGTGTCGTATGAATGCGATTGTAGTCATCATACACTCTCCTCGTTCTGAAATTGAAAAAAACGCCCAGAAAAGCGGACGTTTTCATTCATTTTGCGTTCTATTATACTAACACTTTTTTAAACTCTTCTGTTAATAATGGAACGACTTCAAAAAGGTCACCAACGATTCCATAGTCTGCTACAGAGAAGATGCTAGCTTCTGGATCTTTGTTGATCGCCACGATTACTTTAGAGTTGGACATTCCAGCTAGATGCTGAATAGCTCCAGAGATCCCACAAGCGATATACAGATCAGGGGTTACAACCTTACCTGTCTGACCAATCTGCAATGAATAATCACAATAATCCGCATCACAAGCACCACGTGAAGCTCCTACAGCTGCACCAAGTACATCTGCAAGTTCTTGAAGAGGCTTGAAACCATCTTCAGATTTAACGCCTCGACCGCCAGCAACGATAATCTTTGCTTCTGCTAGATCTACGCCAGTAGATGCTTTGCGGACAACTTCTTTAACAATCGTTCTTAAGTCTTTAATATCAACAGAAACAGATGTCACATCCCCGGAGCGAGATTCATCCTTCTCTAATGGTGCGATATTATTTGGACGAATCGTAACGAATACTAGACCATCTGAGATTAATTTCTTTTCAAAGGCTTTTCCAGAATATACAGGGCGAGTAAATACCGTATTCTCACCCGCTTGTTCGAGTCCAGTAACATCTGAGATCAGTCCAGATTCTAAACGAGCAGCAAGTCTAGGGGAAAGGTCTTTCCCTAATGATGTGTGTCCGAACACGATAGCTTCAGGGCTTTCATCATCGATGATTTGCTTTAACGTTTGGAAATAACCATCTGGTGTATAGTTTGCTAGTTTTTCATTTTCCGCTGTAAGTACACGATCAGCTCCATAGTGAATTAACTCAGTTGCTAATGACTGCACAGAGTCACCGCATAATACTGCGAAAACTTCTCCGCCGCCAGAAATTTCTTTTGCTGCTGCAATTGCTTCGAATGAAACATTACGTAACGCACCGTCACGGGATTCTGCAAGTACTAAAACTTTTTTTGCCATGATGACTCCTCCTTATATTACCTTCGCTTCGTTTCTTAACAGAGATACAAGTTCTTTTACTTGCTCTGGTGTTTCACCTGATAGAATTTTTCCAGCTTCCTTTTTAGGTGGAAGATACACTTCTACTGTTTTTGTTTTCGCTTCAACTTCATCTTCATCAATATCAAGATCATCTAATTCTAGCGTTTCAAGAGGCTTTTTCTTTGCTTTCATGATTCCTGGTAACGAAGGATAACGCGGCTCGTTCAATCCTTGTTGTGCTGTTACCAATAATGGAAGAGAAGTTTCGATCTTCTCAAGATCTCCTTCAACATCGCGTTCGATGTTTACAGTCGTACCGTTTATTTCAATCTTTGTGATCGTTGTTACGTGTGGAATATCTAGTAGTTCTGCAAGACGCGGTCCAACTTGACCAGTACCGTTATCAATCGCAACGTTTCCGCCTAGAATAATATCGTATTCTTTATCTTTAAAGTAAGCTGCCAAAACTGACGAAGTCGTAAATTGATCTTGGCTGTCCAAGTCTTCGTTTGAGATAAGAACCGCTTGATCTGCTCCCATTGCCAGTGCAGTGCGAAGTTCTTTTTCAGAATCTTCGTCTCCAACCGTGACAACCGTAACAGTGCCACCGTGGGCATCTTTTAATGTGATTGCTTCTTCGATCGCATATTCGTCATATGGATTTATAATGAATTCTGCACTATCTTCAGAGATCTTGTTGTTAGAAACCGAAATTTTTTCCTCTGTATCAAAAGTACGTTTTAAAATAACAAAAATGTTCATCGTTTACCCTCCTAGTTATCGGTCCTGAAATTCAGGCTTTCTTTTTTCAATAAATGCTGAAATTCCTTCTTGCCCATCAAAACTTTTAAAAGCTTTTCCAAACAGTTCCTGCTCTTTCTCTGCACCTTTTTCATAGAGTCCATGTCTCGCATAATTCAACAATTCTAATGTGTACTTAATGGAGACAGCACTCTTCATAGAAAATTCTTCAGCCATTTTGTAAGCCTTTTCAAAAAGTTCTTCTGTTGGATAAGAGTTGTTTGCTAAACCAAATGTGACAGCATCTTTTCCTGATATCGGCTTACTTGAAAGGAGCATCTCGCAAGCTTTGGGTACTCCTACAAGCTGCGGTAACCTTTGAGTTCCTGCAAATCCCGGAACCAGTCCTAGTGTGAGCTCTGGAAGACCAAGTTTCGCGTCTTCTGCCACAAGTCTTATGTGGCAACTCATCGCAAGTTCAAGACCCCCACCAAGTGCTGCTCCGTGAATGGCAGCGATCACTGGTTTTGAGAACTGTTCGATTCGGTTAAAAACATCCTGTCCTTTTTTCCCAAGCTCTGCAAAACCTTTTTCATCAGGAACTTCTGTAAACTCTTTAATATCAGCTCCTGCTGAAAAGAAGCGTCCTTCTCCTAAAATAACAACTGCTTTAACAGAGTTATCATTTTCGATCTGATCTAAAGCTTTATTAATTTCTTCAATAACTCCTGTTGATAATGCATTAGCTGGCGCACGGTTAAGTTTGATCGTTGCCACTTTATTTTGTTTTTCAATTTGTAAGAATTCCAACTTTGCATTCCCTCCTTTTTTGAAAATCAATCATCTGGATGTACAGAGCGAACGGAAAGACCGTTTACAAGCATCTGATGTACGGGGCCAGCAAGAGCAGGTAGATCATATCGATGATCGTTCATCACCCAGTTTGTTGCTGTTTCATCAATCGTTCCAAAGATCATCTGACGAGCCAATCTGTAATCCATGTTCTTAACAAAAACACCTTCTTGCATTCCATCCTTCAAGATAGAGTCGATTAAATCTAAGTATCTCTTCAATACTTCACCGATTTTTGCACGAAGTTGTCTGTTTGTCTGCCGAAGTTCTAGCTGTGTTACGATTGATAGTTCAAAATCAGCAGTTAGTTGCTTAAAGTGCATCTCAACAAGAATTCTAAGCTTCTCAATCGCTGAGTCGTTACTTTTTAGCTCGTTTTCTGTTTTTTCGATAAAGGTCCCCATCTTCTCATTAAAAACAGAAACAAGCAGATCTTCTTTATTTTTAAAATATAGATAGATGGTGCCGTCAGCGACACCTGCTTCTTTCGCTATCTTTGAAACCTGGGATTGATGGTAGCCATGTTCTGCAATCACATTCACAGCTGCATCAATTATTTTTTCGTATTTTGGACCTTTACGCTTCATTTCTATCGCCTCTTTTTGTATAACACAATCATCTTTTTAAAAATGAATGATTGTTCATTCATAATTGTAAAACAAATCTTTCTTTTCTGTCAATTTCATTATGTCATTTTTTCTATACATTTTACAAGTTTAACTTGGAGGTAACGTTTTTTCATTTTTTAAAAGTGAAATGTTCACATAGAAAAAGCTGCCGGGTGGCAGCTTTTTAAGAGCTTTGTTTTGCCTTCTCACGTTCTTCTTCCAAAAGAACTCTTCTTAAAATTTTTCCAACCATCGTCTTAGGAAGCTCTTGTCTAAACTCATAAAGCCTAGGTACTTTAAAAGATGCCAGATGTTCCCTGCAGAATTTATTTAACTCTTCTTCCGTACACTCTGCTCCCTCTTTTAAAACAACAAAAGCTTTGACAGTCTCTCCTCTGTAAGCATCAGGCACACCGACTACTACAGCTTCTTTTACTTTTTCGTGTTCATATAAAACTTCTTCTACCTCACGAGGATAAATATTAAATCCACCTGCGATGATCAAGTCTTTTTTCCGATCCACGATGTAAAAGTAACCTTTTTCATCCATATAACCCATATCCCCTGTAATCAACCAATCTTCCCTGAATACAGATGCAGTCTCTTCGGGTTGATTCCAATACCCTTTCATAACCTGAGGTCCTCTTACAGCTAACTCTCCGATCTCACCCGACTCTGCCCATTCCCCTGTCTCAGCCGAGATGATTGCTGCTTCAGTGTTCGGCCAAGGTAATCCGATACTGCCTCTTACCTGTTCACCATATATGAGGTTCGCATGAGTAACAGGTGAAGCCTCTGTAAGTCCATACCCTTCTACTAGCGAACCTGAAATGACTGCCTGGAATTTTTGTTGCACCTCAAGAGGCAGAGCAGCGGATCCGCTTATACAAGCCTGAATGGATGAAAGATCGTATTTTTTTAGATCTGGATGATTCAGAAGTGCGATATACATAGTCGGAGCGCCTGGAAATAGCGTTGGTCGTTCCTTATGAATCGTCTTCAAAACTTGCGCTGGATCAAACCTTGGAAGAATGATCATCTCTGCTCTCGTTATGATGCCAAGATTCATTACACACGTCATCCCGTATACATGGAAGAAAGGCAGAGCACCAAGAATTTTTTCTTTTCCCTCTCTGTTTTTATACATCCATGTATTGCACTGTAACGCATTCGTGACGAGATTTTTGTGTGTCAGCATCACACCTTTTGCTGGCCCTGTTGTACCCCCAGTGTATTGCAACAATGCAAGATCCTCATCAGGATCAACCTCTACTTGAGGCTTGACTGGTTGAGAACGTTTCAGCAGATCTTTAAACGAATGAACTTCATGATTGTACGTAATATCAACGACTACTGTTGGATTCTGCCTCTTTTGAATAAATGGATAGATCAAATTCTTAGGAAAAGGCAGATAATCCTTCACAGACGTCATGATGATGTGTTCAAGGTTCGTATCTCCTCGAACGGCTGAAATTCTTCCAAACAAAAGATCCAATCCTACAATGACTTTTGCCCCGCTGTCAGATAACTGATGACGTAACTCTCTCTCCGTGTAAAGAGGATTCGTCTGTACAACGATTCCGCCTATAAAAAGCGTGCCGTAATAGGCGATGACTGCCTGCGGGCAGTTGGGCAGCATGATGGCAACACGATCACCCTTTTTTACACCAAGCGTTGTTAATGCATGTGCGAAGCGTAAACTGCATTCTTGAAGTTCACCGAATGTTAATGTCTTACCTAAAAAATGTACAGCAGTTTTATCTTTTTTTTCTTCTGCTGCTGATTCTAAATACGCGAATAAAGGTTTGCTGTCGTAATCAAGATGTCCCGGAATTTCACTAGGGTAACTGTTGAGCCACCGTCTTTCCACTTGCATCTCCTCCTTTAATTCACGCCTTCCTTCAAAATTTCTATATCTTTATTCCTATTATATTGAAAACGTATACAATTTTATATACTTTTTTAAAAATTATAAATAATTCAATAATACGGTTCTAAAAATAGTTTTTGTGCATATTCAATGATGCTCTCGATTGTAGTTGATTTCCGCTCCAGGTTGCTCGCTTTCCGCGGGGCAGGCGGTGAGCCACATTCAAACGTTTCACTTTTAAGTGTCTCACCTGCCCACCTGTCCCGCAGGAGTCGGCAACCTTGCGCTACAATCAACTCGCACAGAAGAAAATAGAAACAATAAAAGGAATATTCTTTTTAGTAATCATTAAAGATTAATAACTATAGAGAACAGTCTTTAAGAAAACAATAAAAACCAGCTCTCCGAATGAAGAACTGGTTTTGAGATTTAAGCAAAGAAGAATAAGTAGATAAGTCCTGCCGCAATGAATACTCCGCTTAATACAAACAACACTTTAAATAACGTTTCCATATCTTTTCCCTTCAGCTATTCGATTCCTTCACCGATTACAAATGATAAACCAATTGAGATGATCATCGAAATGAAACCAACTGCTCGGTTATCGTTCTCGATCTCTTTATCGATCTGAAACTTTGGGGTTAAGAATTCAAAGATAAAATAACCGATCAAGAGCAGGATAAATCCATAGGCACTCCACGTTATCATCATTAGTATGGAATCATTTTGAGCGATCGAGTAACGAAAGATGTTCGCGATACCAAAAATTTTCCCTCCAGTAGCCATAGCAACGGAAAAGTTCCCTTTCTTGATCTCAACCCAGTTTTTATAACGCGTAACCAGTTCAAACACAGCCAAAAAAACGACTAGACATAGCACAACAACGCTATAGTTAGCTGCTGTTTTAATAAAAGCGTTACTCATAAAATCCATTCAACAAAACCCCTTTGTAAACGGCTTGGTTTAATCCCTATACTATTTCAATATAGCGACTGTTACTCCGCCTCCGCCTTCACCAGCTGCACCCATACGAGTGGATTTAACATTTCGATGCGTTTTTAACAGTTCTTGAACACCTTTTCTAAGTGCACCTGTCCCTTTACCATGGATGATATACACTTGGTTGAAACCAGCTAGAAGTGCTTCATCCAGATATCGATCCACCTCTAGCATCGCATCTTCATACCTTTTCCCTCTTAGATCAAGTTCAGGACGAGAAGAATCAGAGTTTCCTGATACTTTTACGAATGAACGAGGTTCAGGTTTCGGTTTACTTTGTTTTACCCACTCTAAATCTTTTTCAGATACATTCATCTTTAAGATTCCAATCTGAACTTGGTATTCGTTGTTGCTTACTTTTTCAACGATATGTCCCTTTTGACCTACAGTAAGTACTCTTACCTCGTCACCTGGAACGTATTCTTGTTTTGTTGATACAGCTTTTACCTTCTTGTTTTTGGCTTTTGATTTTGGAACAGCTTCTTCCAATCTCTTTTTCGCTTCAATCAGTTTATGTTCTTTGATCTGTCCGCCAGATTTTTGAAGTTCACGAATCTCATGAATGATCTCTTCTGCTGTTTCACGTGCTTTTTCTATCGCCTTTTCTGCTTCCTGCTTTGCTTTTTCATACAATCGATCTTTTTCATTTTGAAAAAGTTCGAGTTCTCTTTCTAGGTCACCCTTAATTGACTCTGCTTCTTTTCTTCTATTCTCTGCTTCTTCCATCTCTTTTTCTGCTTTTTTACGATTATCTTCTAAAGACTTAATCATATTATCAATCTTGTTCTCATCTTCACTGATCTGAGAACGAGCTGAATCAATGATATCTTGACGAAGCCCGAGTCTTTTAGAGATCTCAAACGCGTTACTTCGGCCTGGCACACCCACTAATAAACGATATGTAGGTCTTAACGTCTGCACATCAAATTCTACAGAGGCGTTCATAACACCAGGTCGGTTGTATGCATATGCTTTTAACTCGCTATAATGGGTTGTCGCTACCACACGTGCTCCTCGCGCAAAAACGAAATCTAGAATCGAAATAGCGAGGGCTGCACCTTCTTGAGGATCTGTCCCTGCTCCAAGTTCATCAAAAAGAACGAGGGATTCGAAGTCAATCTTGTTTAAAATATCTACGATGTTAACCATATGTGATGAGAATGTACTCAATGATTGTTCAATAGACTGTTCATCGCCAATATCAGCATAGATAGTCTTAAAGACAGCCATTTCTGATTCTTCTCCAGCAGGTATCTGAAGGCCACATTGCGCCATAAGTGTAAGCAGCCCGATTGTTTTTAGGGTAACCGTTTTACCACCTGTATTGGGACCTGTTATGACGAGTGATTGATACTCGCCACCTAACATCACGCTCGTTGGAACAACTGTTTCTTGATCGAGCAGAGGATGTCTGCCGCTATTCAGTGAAATAAAACCTTTGTCATTCATAATCGGCCGTGTACATTTTAGCTCATTGGCGAATCTAGCTTTTGCTAGAATAAAATCCATCTCTGCTAAAATATCTACGTTCAACAGAATATCATCAGCATGCTCCGCAACTTCAGCAGTCAGTTCTCTTAAAATCTTTTCTACCTCACGTGCTTCTTTCGCTCTTGCTTCTTTCACTTGATTGTTAACCGTCATAACAGATTGAGGTTCAATAAACAAAGTGGCTCCACTCGCTGATTGATCATGGACCATTCCGCCAAAATTACCTCTGTACTCTTGTTTTACAGGAATTACGAATCGGTCGTTACGAATCGTTATGATCGAGTCAGATAACATTTTTTGATAACTGGATGATCTGACGATTGATTCCAGCTTTTCTCTTACTCGCGTCTCAAACGTACGCAGCTGCTGACGAATCGCACGAAGTTCTGGACTAGCACTATCCATCATATGTCCATTGTCATCAATACAGCTTTTAATCTCTTGTTCTAGCTCATGAAGAGGAATGATGTTTTCTGCTGCATTCTTTAGGATACGCAGTTCAATTCCATCCTCTACCAAGCCCTCGATAAATCGCTTAAACCGTCTTCCACCATAAAGAGTAGAAGCGATATCCATTAAATCTTCTTCGTTTAGCAGACTGCCAATCTTTGATCGCTTAACATTTGATGAAACATCAAGGATTCCACCGAATGGGACTTGTCCTTTTAATCGGAGAACCTTCACTCCTTCATCTGTGGCATCTTGAGCCTCATTTACATCTTCAAGTTCCGTAAAAGGCATCAAAGAATCGATTCTTTTTAGTCCAAGTGAGCAGCTTGCATGCTTTTTTAGACGCTCGATCACTTTTCTTAGTTCTAAAACACGCAGCATTTTTTCTTGCATATATTCTTCCTCCTGAATTCAGGACCTAGAGCTATTTTTTTCGGTTTAAATAGGTTTCAAGTTCGTTTAATGTCATTGTGTTCAACACATTGCTTTTTCGAACAAAACCTTTTCGGGCAACCGCTGCTCCAATCTCCATATGTTTCATCGTGTCTTTATAATGTGCATCTGTATTAATCGCTACCTTAACCCCAAGTTCCTGAGCTTTTCTTAACCAGTGTGGAGCAAGATCAAGACGATTAGGATTTGCATTCAACTCAACAGCGGTCCCTGTTTCATAAGCAAGCTGTAGCAGAGTTTCAACATCCACGTCATATCCTTCTCTGCGTCCGATCAGACGCCCTGTTGGGTGGGCGATCAGATCAACTTTTTTATGTGTTAACGCCGTCTTCAAACGATCCATGATTTTGCTTTGATCTTGAGAGAACGCAGAATGAATGCTTGCAATGACAAAATCCATTTCTCCTAACAATTCATCATCATAATCAAGTGTACCATCTGGTAGAATATCCATCTCAATTCCCGCGAGTATCTTAAAATCGGAATACCGTTTATTTAACTTATTAATCTCTTGTCTCTGCATGCGCACTCTCTCAGGAGTTAGACCGTTTGCTACTCGTAAATATTGAGAATGATCTGTAATCGCCATATACTCATAGCCTTTACTTCGTGCTTCCTCAGCCATTTCTTCGATCGAGAACGCCCCATCACTCCAAGTAGAATGCAGATGAAGATCTCCTTTTATATCGGATAACTGAATTAGATCATGACCATCCTTAAACAGCTCTATTTCTTCACCAGATTCTCTCGCTTCAGGTGGAATCCAGCTTAAAGAAAAATGAGCATAGAAATCCTCTTCCGTGTCAAATGTAAGAATTTCACCAGTTTCTATATTTTCTACACCATATTCACTGATCTTTTCGCCTCTTGCCTTTGCAAGCTGACGCATCTTAACGTTATGCTCCATAGAGCCCGTAAAATGATGCAGCGTGGTAGCAAACTGATGAGGTTTTACGATACGAAAGTCTACGGATACAGAGAGTTTCTCATCAAGTACGAGAGAAACCTTCGTATCTCCACTTGCTATCACGTCGATAACTCCATCCAGTTTCAAGAGTTGCTTCTTCACTTCACTCGGATGTTCACTTGAAACAATAAAATCCAAGTCTTTGATCGTTTCACGGTAGCGTCTTAAACTTCCTGCTCTAGAGTATCTCTCAATATTGTTCATTCTTTTTAACTGAGATTCTATTTTTTCTGCAATGGGCAGCATGTATGCTATAGGAAGTCTCTCTGGTCTTTTCCCAAGATCTTTTAAAGATACTAAAATCTTTTCTTCTGTTTTAGCGCCAAACCCTGCCAATTCTCTTACTTTTCCATTTTCACATGCTTCTTTTAGAGATTCAATATTCGTTACACCTAACTCAGAATAAAGTTTAGCGATTTTCTTACCTCCAAGATTAGGTACCTGCAACAGTGTTATCAGTTCAGACGGTACTTTTTCCTGAAGTTCAACTAAAAGTTCCGACTCACCCTTTTCTAACATTTCAATTATTACAGAAGCTGTTCCTTTGCCTATTCCTTTTAGTTTCGATACATCCCCGATCTCATCCATCGTTCGCTCATCACTCTCAAGAGCGTTCGCTGCTTTACGATATGCGGAAACTTTAAACGAATTCTCTCCTAAGATCTCAAGGTATAAAGCAATCTGTTCAAGTGCGCGTACTACCTCTTTTTTATTTACCATAATGAGCTCACCTCTATTTTCATTGTCATGCTAGTATGATAATGGCTTTTATTATTTGTGTTATTATCCCTATTAACACTTTACACTTTTGCTTCATAGACCAAAGTTGATTGTAGCTTAAGGTTGCTGACTCCTGCGGGACAGGCTGGCAGTCTGAAAAGTGTAAATGGCTTGTTCAGCCCCGACAAGCAAAAGGTAAATGGATTTGAAGGCGTACTCTGCCTTCTAAGCCATTTAACTTTGGACCTCGAGGGGCTAGCCATTGCAACTAGACAGGTGAGACACTTATACGAGAAACGTACGAATGTGGCTCACCGCCTGCCCCGCGGAAAGCATGCAACCTGAAGCGGAAGTCAACTACATTCAAGGACAAATGATTATAAACCGCAAAGAAAAAACTTCTCCGCTTTGGGAGAAGTTATGCCATATGTTTCATCCACATTTCCTTTACTGACTCAGAAAATACGGGGGTGTTTTTGACCATTCCCTGTGCGATCCATGAATTTTCATAATGAGCTTGAAAGGCTTCAATCGGAACTAATGTTGCGATATACAATAAAATAAACACGATCAAATAAACTTCTACAAAACCTAGTAAACCACCGAGCCACCTGTTGAACGTATGAAGAATCGGTAAGTTTGCAAGAAAATCGAGCATAGACCCAAGGATCTGCAGGATAATCTTTGTGGCGAAGAACAGGATAGCAAAGGCTATCGCATTATAATAAGCTTGTTCAAGTGATATGCTGTTCATTAAGAAGGATACAGAACTATCATTTGAAGAAGGATATGGAATCCACAACTCTAACTTAGGCGCAAGGTCATCATAATACAGATAAGCAACGATATAGGCTGCTATAAATCCGATCAAATGAACGAGCTGCATAATGAAGCCTCGTTTTAACCCGATTAAAAATCCACCTGCTAATACAATAATTAAAATCAAATCCAACATACTAACTTTCCTCTTTTCCAATTCGCTGTTGCAATTTTTTCAGCTCTTCTTTAATCTTTAAATATTCGTTCATTGTATTTACTGCTGTAAGTACAGCTAGTTGTTTCGTGTCGAGAAACCGGTTATGAGATTGAATCTCTCTCATTTTTAAGTCTACTTTATCAGCTACTAAATGAATGTGGCTGGAGGATTCGGTCCCTGCAATTACATATCGTTGTCCATAGATTTCGACCGTAGTACGGTTTTTCTTTTTCTCTTCCGCCACAAAATAACCTCCTTAACATACAAAGGATCATTCATTTAATGAATACTCTAATCTTTATCTTATCAAATATCGTTCACAGTTGAAAATATTTCTGTTCTATTGTAGCGTTTTTTTGATATATTTGGAAATCTCTTCATTTTTAGGAGGATCACTATCATGTCTCACTTTGTTAAAAAGATGACAAATTCAGAAATACTTCAAATGAAAAAAGAACTCTCATCTGTTCTATCAGCAAAAACCCCGCCTGGAGCAGTTTTTTCAGCCAAACTCTCAGATTGCACCGTTACAGCATACCAGTCGGGCAAAGTCCTTTTCCAAGGTAAGGGAGCTGAAGCTGCTTCTCAAAAGTACTCAGGTGAAGTTTCCGTTCCAAAAGCGAAAAGCAAAACGGTGAAACCGCCTCATCAGTATGCCCCTCCAAAGAACGCAGCAGAATTATCGATGATCGGAAGTGACGAAGTTGGAACAGGAGATTATTTTGGACCGATGACTGTAGCTGCTGCATACGTTTCTAGAGATAATCTTGAACTCGTAAAAGAACTTGGTGTGAAGGATTCCAAGCACTTAAATGACAAACAGATCATTCAAATCGCAAAAGAACTAATCCATACGGTTCCATACTCACTTCTTGTACTGAATAATGAGAAGTATAATGAACTTCAGCAAAAAGGGATGACGCAAGGTAAGATTAAGGCGATCCTTCATAACCGAGCTCTGCAAAACGTAAAAGCAAAAATTGAAGGTGAAGAGATCGAAGGTATATTAGTCGACCAGTTCTGTGAACCTGGTGTTTACTTTAACTACTTAACAAGAGAGAAGAACCTCTTAAAAGAAGGGCTTTATTTTGCTACAAAAGGTGAATCGATCCACCTAGCTGTTGCTGCTGCTTCCATCTTGGCGAGATATAGCTTCTTGAAAGAAATGGATAAACTCGGGAACCGCTTCAATACCGTTATACCAAAAGGAGCAGGTCCCCACGTGGATGTGAAGGCGGCAGAACTTGTTGAGAAGTTCGGACAGTCTGTTTTTGATACAGCAACCAAAAAGCATTTTGCAAATACTCAAAAAGCGCTAAATTTATTACGTAAAAAGAACATTTAAGGGGCGGAGAGGATGAATCCATAAGGAATCATCCTCTTTTTCGCAGAGCGAGCATCCGCAATTGGTTACTAAAAAGTTATAATCACATAAAAAATGCGGTTCATCACATAAAAAATGAAGTCCATCACATAAAAATAATCCCTTTTCACATAAAAGTGTCCAGTTCGCATTGACACCATTTTCAAGAATGGAAAAATATGCAAAAACAGCCTAATAATAAAGACAAAAAAACTGGCCATCTCTTGATGAACCAGCTTCTTCAACAATTATTTTCTTAACTGAGCGCCAAAGCGTTCTTCTAAGCTCTTTAATACGCGATTATGCGCCGTTACAACTTCTTCATCTGTTAACGTTCGTTCTGGATCAAAATATTTCAGTGAGAATGCAAGTGATTTCTTGCCTTCTTCCATCTTTTCTCCTTCATACAGATCAAAAAGATTTACTTCTTTTAACAGCTCTCCACCTGCAGCTTGAATCACAGTTGTTAGGTCTCCTGCTGGAAGTTCTTGATCAACAACAAGAGCAATATCTCGTGTAATCGAAGGATAACGCGGCAATGTTTGATAGACCATCTGATCTGTTTCCTTCTCTAAAAGACTAGTTGCGTTCAACTCGAAAACATAGGTATCTTTTACATCCAGCTCTTTTTGAAGAGCTGGGTGAAGCTGACCTACAAATCCTACAGAAATGCCATCAAGTTTCACGATCGCTGTTCTTCCTGGATGCATGTTCTCGATTTCTCCAGCTTCATACGTGATACGTTCAGAAAGGTTCAATTCACCCATGAGACCTTCTAGAATCCCTTTTAACACATAAAAATCAGCAGTCTTTCTCTCCCCTTGCCATAGATGCTCGTTAAACACACCTGTAACTGCGCCAGAGACGAACACATACTCTTCAGGAAGATCTGTTAATACTTCTTGGCGATTGATAAAGACTGAGCCCATCTCATAGATAGCGAGGTCTTCCATCGAACGATTTCTATTGTATTGAAGTACTTCTAAAAGTTGCGGCAACAAACTCATTCTTAACGTACTGCGCTCTTCACTCATCGGATGCGCAACTGAGATCGGATATACCTTCTCATCGCTAAATGAAAAATGAGTAGACTTTAGAGGAGTAGTCAATGCGTAAGTCACAGCTTGATATAGCCCCGCACCTTCTAGATACGTTCTGATATTACGGCGTTGTGCCTGATTCTTCGTTAGGCCACCGGGACGCGCTTCTGATAAAAGGTACGTAGTTGGGATACGGTCATATCCATAGATACGTCCTACTTCTTCAATCAAATCCGCTTCGATCGTAATGTCTGGTCTGCGGGAAGGAACGATTACTTCGAACTGTCCGTCAGATTCTTTATAACCAAAACCTAAACGCTTAAAGATAGACGCAGTTTGTTCAGATGTGATCTCTGTTCCTAAAAGATTATTCATTCTAGATACATCCATCTTGACGCTGTATGTGTTAACTTCTCGCTTACCAGCCTCAACGATTCCTTCAGCAACTTTGCCTCCAGCAAGCTCGGCCATAAGGCTAGCCGCTCTCATTGCTGCTGCATAAACACGGTTACGGTCTATGCCTTTTTCGTATCTCGAACTTGCTTCACTTCGTAAGCCTAGATCTTTGGAAGCTGCTCTTACACGACCTGAAGCAAAATACGCTGCCTCTAAAAGTACGTTTGTTGTGTCAGATTGGACTTCACTCGTAGCTCCGCCCATAACACCTGCTACTGCAATCGGATCTTTTCCGTTTGTGATCACAAGATGAGTTTCTTTAAGCTTACGATCCTGATCGTCAAGCGTTTGAATGTGTTCACCTTCTGTTGCACGTCGGATCACGATCTCTTTTGAACCTAAACGGTTATAGTCAAAGGCATGTAATGGCTGACCGTACTCAAGAAGTACATAGTTTGTGATATCAACAATGTTGTTGATCGGACGAATGCCAGATGCCATCAGGCGATTCTGCATCCAAAGCGGAGAAGGACCAATTTTAACATCTTGGATGATCATCGCTCCGTAATATGGATTGTCTTCAAGCGATTCAATGTGAACAGAAATATAATCTTCTGCTTTTTCATCTGTTGTTTTGATCGATGTGTTTGGTAGTCTTACTTCTTGTTCTAAAATCGCAGCTACTTCATTTGCTACACCGATTACGTTCAAACAATCAGCTCGGTTTGGTGTAAGTCCAAGTTCCAGTACATGATCATTCAGATTTAAATATTCTAAAGCATCACTTCCAGGCTCTGCGTCAGATGGCATCACAAAGATTCCTGTTGCATATTCTTTTGGAACTAATTTTGTATCTACACCTAACTCTGTAAGCGAACAAATCATTCCGTGAGATTCTTCCCCGCGAAGTTTTGCTTTTTTTATTTTAAAGTTACCCGGAAGGACGGCACCAGGTACCGCAACCGCAACCTTTTGCCCTTGAGCTACATTCGGTGCACCGCAGACGATCTGTGAGACTTCACCTTGACCTACATCTACTTTACAAACTCTAAGCTTGTCAGCGTTAGGATGCTGGATGCATTCTTCCACATATCCAACCACAACTCCACTGATTCCTTTATTTAGTGACTCGACCATCTCGACTTCAATCCCGCTTTTTGTAATCCTATCTGCGAGTTCAGACGGTGAGATTTCTACGTTTACATATTCTTTTAGCCAGTTATAAGAGATTAGCATATAAGTCCCCTCCTCAAGTTATGCATTTTTGAATTGTTTTAAAAACCGGATATCGTTCGCATAGAAATGACGAATATCATCAATTCCATATTTGAGCATCGCGATACGCTCTGGACCCATACCAAATGCAAAACCTGTGTATTTCTTTGAATCGAAACCAGCCATCTCAAGTACGTTCGGATGAACCATACCTGCTCCTAAGATCTCGATCCAACCTGTTTGTTTACAGATCGAACAGCCTTTTCCGCTACACTTAAAGCAAGAGATGTCCATTTCAACAGATGGTTCTGTAAAAGGGAAGAAACTTGGACGAAGACGAATTTTACGATCTTCACCGAACATTTTCTTCGCGAACGTTTCAAGCACACCTTTTAAATCACTTAAACGAACATTTTGGTCCACTACAAGTCCTTCGATCTGCATGAATTGATGAGAGTGTGTAGCATCATCGTTATCTCTTCGATAAACCTTACCTGGAGAAATGATTTTCACAGGTCCTTCTCCTTCATGCTTTTCCATCGTACGCGCTTGAACAGGTGATGTTTGTGTACGAAGAAGGATATCTTCTGTAATGAAGAATGAGTCCTGCATATCTCGAGCAGGGTGCCCCTTCGGCAAGTTTAGCGCTTCAAAATTGTAATAATCTGTTTCTACTTCTGGACCTTCAGCAATCGTGAAGCCCATGCTCAAGAAAAGATCTTCAATCTCGGTAACAACTGCTGTTAGCGGATGAGGATTTCCTTTCTTTACAGGCCTTCCTGGTAATGAAACATCGATCGTTTCTTTCGAAAGTTTTTCTGCGATCGCTCTATTCTCAAGCTCGCTTTGTTTTTTATCTAGTTCTTGCTGGATGCTGTCACGAACTTCGTTGGCATAAGCGCCAATTACAGGTCTTTCTTCAGCAGACAATTTCCCCATCCCTTTTAATACTTCAGTAATGGGTCCCTTCTTTCCTAAATAAGCTACCTTAACAGCTTGCAGATCTTTTAGATCTTGAGCTTGTTTAATCTGGTCGATCGCTTCAACTTTTAGAGCTTCTAAACGGTCTTTCACCGTGCAACCCCTCCTTAAAAATATAAAAAACTCCTCATCCAATAAGGGACGAGGAGTTCGCGGTACCACCCAATTTAACAATGAAAAATACACTGTTCACTTCATTTTAATAACGGCTCTTCACCGGTCAGCCCTACTTAACAGTTCAGGTGACAACTCAGGAGTGAATTCAATAATACCTACCAAAGAAATGCTCACAGTCTAAGACATTTCCTCCCTTTTTGGCGGAATCATTACCTACTTTTCTCCATCTTCGTTTTTAATACTATTCCATTCATCTTTTTCATTATATATGAAAAAATTCTATAAATGCAACGCTATGTCACAAATTACGTTCGATTTCGCTGTAATTCATACAAAAGAATACCCGTTGCTACAGAAACATTTAGGGACTCCGCACTTCCGAAGATCGGAATTTTCACATTCAACGTTGATTGTTGTTGAAGAATCTCCTGCACACCAGCACCTTCATTGCCCATGATCAAAGCAAATCCATCTACTTCAGGTGTTTCTCGCATATCCACAGATTTATGAAGTGAAGTCGATAATACTGGCAGATCATGCTCCTTACAGCGCTCAATAATATCTAACAAATTCGCTTTAACGATCGGCAGATGAAATAAAGATCCTTGCGTTGATCGAACAGTTTTACCATTATAAAGATCTGCTGTACCATCACCTAAAAATACGCCATCAAGGCCAGCACTATCAGCTGTTCGAATAATCGTTCCGAGATTTCCTGGGTCTTGAACGCCATCGATTAGGAGGTACCGTCCACCTTTTTTGATAAGTTCTTCAGATGTATCCATCATTTCACAAACGGCAATGATACCTTGTGGTTTCTCAGTTTCAGATAGCTGTTTCATCAATTTAGCGGTAACAGACCAAAGCGTGAATTTTTCCTTTAACCACGCTTCATTGATCTCAAAATTTTCTTCAACTATCACATGATGAAGTTTTGCTCCAGACGAGATTGCTTCTTCTATAAGATGAGGACCTTCAAGTAAGAATGTCCCTGATTTTTCACGTTCTTTTTTTGTATGAAGTTTTTTCCATTGCTTCAAGGAAGCGTTGGACTCTGATTCAATGTGCTTCATATTCAATTGTTCTCCTTTAAATCATAAATATTTTACTTTCTTCTCATAAAACATGCTCAAAACGTACACAATAAAAAAAGAAAAAAATTAATAGAGGTGCATATCCATGAATCTAGACTTAAGAAAAGCTGTATTGCATAACGTTACTGGCAACAACAAAGAGCAGTTACAAGATACGATCGTAGATGCCATCGAGAGTGGAGAAGAAAAAATGCTCCCTGGTCTTGGTGTTCTTTTTGAAGTGATCTGGAAAAACTCTGATCAGCAAAAGAAAGAAGAAATTTTAAACACACTTTCAGACGGCTTGAAGTAAAACCCGGTTCTCCGGGTTTTTTATTTTATCATCGTTTAAGGCTAGTTTGATTAATACCCAGTATCTTGACGTTCATGATTCACTTTATTCTTTTCAAAATAAGCTCCTTCTATCTCTTCAAAAGAGAAACCGAGCTTCACACCGAGCCCTAAAAATGTGTCAAAAAATGATTGGAATTCTTCGTTTGATAAAGATTTAGACCCTGATTGATATAGGGTTAAAAATAAAGTATTAATATCTATCTTGTCCATCTTCTCGCCAAGATCAACCTCATTGGTCATTTCAACCTCTTTAAAGCGCAAATCTAGTCCTATCGATAAGACAAAATGTAGTCCGTCTACATATTCTTCTAAAATTACTTCTTTTTCAGAAGCAGGACGTTTACTCCAATATTTAAAGCATCTTGTCTCGTTCGCTAGTTCACCAAGCTCAACAAGGAATGCTAATCTTCTCTGTTCAAATAACGATGAGTTATCGAGATTATGTTCTTTTACAATGCGCGTGTTCAATTCGTTCTGCATGGAAAAGAGTTCTTCAATTTTCACGTTCATCCCCGCCTTTCATTCCTAAGCTATTATAACGTTATCTAGTCCTACATTCGAGGGTGAATTTTTAGTTGTTCTTACTACAAAGGATTCCATATTGAAAAAGACCTGTTAAGATGGGTGCTTTGATTTTACTAAATAACTTCATTTGCAAGTTGGTTGGAGCGGAAGGTGCGAGACTCCTATGGGACGAGCGGTCAGGTGGAGACTCCTAACGGCGCAAAGCGGCAGTCTGAAAAGTGGAAGTGACTCGTTCAGTCCCGACAAGCAAAAGGTAAATGGGCTTGGAAGGCGCACTTTGCCTTCTTGTCCGTTTACCTTTTGACCTCGAGGGGCTAGTCACTGCAACTAGACAGGAGGCTCACCGTTCGCCCCATGGAAAGCGAGCAACCTGGAGTGGAAACCAACTACTCAAAGAGCTACATCTTATGCTAAAAAAATTTTAATAAAAAAAGCACACCTTATGCAGGCATGCGTTGTTTTTGCTGTTCTTCTTTTTCTTCCTCAAAGAACTCACTCCATTTGATCACCCATTCTTTTCTTCTCAATAAGTAAAACAGTACAGACAAGATGATAATAATAGCTGCAGAAGTAACGAGCGATAGAGAAAGCAACACCGAACCGAACGAAGAATAAAGAATAGCGATCGGAACGTTTGATATGATACTAGCCTTTGTATACTCTTTAAAATTTGACGAAATTTCGATCAAACATAGACTCAAGAGATGAAAATGCATAAAGGGAATCATTTTTAAAATAGCGATCTGACCTACCGAAAACGGCATACGTTTTCCAATCCACTTTTTTTGCAGCTTTTTTACTTTTTTCATCAGTTTCGGCATACTTTTCATTCCCCAGTAGAAAATAACACTCGAGAGCGTGATTCCGATAACTGAATAGAACGCGCCTGCAACAGCTCCAAATAAGATACCGCCTGTAAGACAGATCAAGCCCACCGGAAGAAAAAAGAACTGTCGAAACGCTTGGAGAAGAATGAACAATAAAGGGGCAAAGATTCCACTAAACTTGAGCACCTCGATGAACACACTACTATTGTCTAACACGCACTCATCCCCCCTTTAAGTCAGCATATGACATAAGACGAGCTCTGTATGACAGAATGTTCACATGCATAAACACTACTTCTTTTTGACACCTTATATATAGATTGTTTGCTTACATAGTTCTTAGTTTCTTAGGAGGAGTCCGATCATGGATACAGTTGTACTTGCGAGAGCGTTCTTTGGCACATCACTTGGTTTTCATATCATATTTGCAACACTTGGTGTGGGTCTTCCTTTGATGATCGTTATCGCCGAAATCATACATCAAGTAAAAGGTGACAATGATTACGCCATCATGGCTAAGCGCTGGACAAAGGCGTTTGCTGTTTTGTTAGGGGTGGCTATCCCATCAGGGACGATCGTCGGCGTACAATTATCTTTGTTGTGGCCAGGATTTATGGAAATTGTAGGAAAGGTTATATCCCTTCCCTTCCAGATTGAGATTTTTGCTTTCTTTTTAGAAGCCTTGTTCATGTCTATTTACGTATATGCGGCTGACAGATTACCGAGATATTTCCGTTTGATCTCAGTATTCTTTGTAGCACTTGGGGCTGTTGCGTCCGCCATCTTAATTTCAGCCGTTAATACGTGGATGAATACACCGGATGGATTTAAGATAAAACCAGATGGGACAATCTATGATGTCTCCCCTTGGGATGCTTTCTTCAATCCTAGCTTTCTATCCTCTTCCTTTCACGTTGCCATAACGGCTTATATGACCGGCGCTTTTGCCGTTGCTTCTGTAGCAGCTTTTAAACTTTTAAAGAAGCGACCTGACCGTGAACGCGCATACCATTTAAAAGGGTTGTTCATGTCTCTTACCGTTGCTCTCTTGATGAGCTTTGTCTCTGCTGTTTCCGGGCATCATTCAGCGCAGATCCTGCACCAACACTCACCTGAAAAACTAGCAGCTGCAGAAGGGCTGTTCGAGACTCAAAGATATGCACCACTTGCAATAGGGGGATATACCGATCCGAAGACCGAGGAAGTTAAGTACGGAATCGAAATACCTTGGGCACTCAGCTGGCTTGCTGCTGGAAAATTCGATACTGAAGTAAAAGGACTGTATGAGTTTCCTCGAGAAACATGGCCACCTTTTTATGTACACACGCTCTTTAACTTAATGGTCGGGATCGGAACACTTTTATTAGGACTTGCAGCAGTGGCATTAGCCTATTGGTGGTTCTTCGTTAAAAGAAAAGGAAAACCATTTCCAAAGTGGCTGTTATGGTCGCTTGTTTTATCCGGGCCACTATCTATGCTCGGTATTGAGTTTGGCTGGGTATTTAGCTGTAGCGGAAGACAACCATGGACCATCTATCGCGTTCAAACGACGGCCGAAGCTGCGACTAAGAATGAAGATCTCGGCGTGCTCTTCCTGTTATTCTTAGGCTTATATGCGCTACTCAGCGTGTTAACCGTTTTGATTTTGACAGCTTATTTCAAACGAAACCCTGTCTCAAAAGATATGGAAAAACTACAGAGTTAGAAAGGAGGAATGAAGGATGAGCGAAGAAGTTTTAGCGATTCTGATGATGTGGACCTTTATTTTTATCTATAGCATATTCGGTTCGATCGATTTTGGGGCTGGATTCTGGGCGATGATCTATAACAATCATAAGACGATGGCTGGAAGAATCGCGAATCGTTTCTTGTCCCCCACTTGGGAAATTACTAACACGTTCTTAGTTCTTTTAGTGGTTGCGTTCGTTGGTTTCTTTCCAAAGGGTGCATACACTCTCGGAACGGTCATGCTCGTTCCAGTTTCTTTGATTCTCTTCTTACTTGCTATCCGAAGTGCTTTTATGGTGTTCTCGTATTCCGTTCAAGGATATCGCAGAACGATGTTTATCATCTCAGGCATCTCTGGCCTGCTTATTCCATCCCTGCTGATTGCCGTGCTGCCTATCTCACAAGGTGGATTTATCGCTGTTGATGGAGATACACAGAGCTTATTGCTTTCAAAGCTGCTCACAAGTCCAACACTCTATTTGTATGTGCTCTTCGGCCTTACATCTGAGTTGTATCTTTCATCACTGTTTTTAGCAGATTACGCAAGAGTCTCTAAAAAAGAGGATGCATATAGGTTATATCGGAGCAATGCGATTCTGTTAGGACCACTGACCCTGCTCGCCGCGCTTTTCACATTACTATTCATAACACCAGAATCGCGCTGGCTCATCGATAATCTAATGGATCAAAGAATCTGGTTTATTCTTTCATTGGTCGCCTTTCTTATTGCATACTTTTCTCTCTGGTGGCCAAAACAAAACCGCCCAGGAATTGGACGGCCGCGTCTTACACTATTAGCAACTGTTTTACAATATGGTCTTGCAAGCGTAGGTTATGGATTAGCTCATCTGCCTTATATCGTATATCCTGATTTAACGATCTATGAGGCGTTTACTGCACCAGAAACATTTTATTCCTTGATGATTATGTATATCGTTGGCCTCGCCATCCTGGCACCAGGTTTCTATATTTTCTGGAGGTTATTCTTAAGAGACAAACGATATCTTCAGCAAGAATAGTTTCTATATAAACCAGCCTGCTAAAACCGTTATAAACATACTTAAAAGAGGCAGCCCGTAACGAAACGAGGGATGCTTAGTCTTATGACGCAACTTTTTCATAGCAAGCCACATACCAGGTGCTCCACCAATAACAGCGATCAGCCAAAGCCTCGCCTCAGGTGTACGCCATTCGCCCTTTTTAGCAGATAACTTGTCTCTTTTCATAACATAATAAGCGGCTACGTTTAAAATGATTAAATATATGATTAACACCTTGTTGTTTCCCTTCAGAATGAAAAAAGATCATCTCCATCTAATGAGGAAATGATCTTTTCTTTTTTTCTACTTAAGCTTTTAGGCTGTCTTTTGCTTTTGAAGCTAATTCAGCGAAAGCTTTTTCGTCTGTAATAGCAATTTCAGAAAGCATCTTACGGTTGATGTCGATACCCGCAAGTTTAAGACCGTGCATTAAACGGCTGTAAGAAAGACCGTTTGTACGAGCAGCAGCGTTGATACGAGTGATCCAAAGCTTACGGAAGTCACGCTTCTTTTGACGACGGTCACGGTAAGCGTACATTAAAGATTTGAATACTTGTTGTTGAGCTACTTTAAATAATTTATGTTTAGAACCGAAATAGCCTTTAGCTAGCTTAAGGACTTTTTTACGACGACGACGTGTTACATAGCCACCTTTTACTCTTGGCATATTAAAAACCTCCTATTTTTAAATCAACTTTTCGTATGATTAACGTTTTTTGTAAGTTAACAATGTACGGATACGCTTGTAGTCACCGCTGTTAACAAGTTTCGCTTTACGAAGCTTACGCTTAGCTTTAGTAGACTTGTTAGCAAACAAGTGACTTGTATAAGCACTCGCACGCTTTAATTTACCTGATCCAGTTTTTCTAAAGCGCTTAGCAGCACCTTTATGAGTTTTCATTTTAGGCATAATGGTTATCCTCCCTGGTAAAAATTATTTTTCGGCTTTAGGCGCAAGGATAAGGAACATGCTACGACCTTCCATTTTCGGTTTTGTTTCAACCGTAGAAAGATCTTCACATTCTTTCGCTAACTTCTCCAATACCGTTTTTCCGATTTGAGAATGAGTGATTGCACGTCCACGGAAACGAATACTTGCCTTTACTTTGTCACCTTTTTCAAGGAACTTACGGGCATTTTTAAGCTTTGTATTAAAATCGTTTTCCTCAATTGTTGGACTTAGACGAATCTCTTTAGTCGTAATGACCTTTTGATTTTTTCGTGCTTCACGATCTTTACGTTGTTGCTCGTATTTAAACTTACCGTAGTCCATGATACGACATACTGGCGGTTTAGCAGTTGCAGCAACGAGTACAAGGTCAAGATTTGCGTTTACAGCAAGGTCTAAAGCTTCCTGTCTTGTTTTAATGCCAAGCTGGCTTCCATCAGGACCGATTAAGCGGACCTCACGGGCACGAATACCTTCATTGACAGACATGTCCTTACTAATAGTAAGTCACCTCCAAATTTTTTCAGTGAGTGTTTTAAAACACTCAACTTGTTATTTCTGCAAATAAAAAAAGCGTCGGCGCAACGATCACCCACACATAGTAAACCGGCTATGTACTTTGACATGCCTGAATATCCATCTACCCATCAACAGCCTTAGTTGGCGTCGAGTCAGGTGAGAAGCGGGTGCTTCTGCTTGTTTGATGCTTTGCTTATTTTATTAACCTTACATACTATAACACAATGGAGATATGCGTGTCAAACAACGAATGTAATAACAGCAACGAAATTAATTTTACTTCGTTTACGAAAGGAATGCAAGAGTTTTTTTATTCACCACTACGGTTTTGTTCATTTACTGTCTACTTTTTCTGTTTTACTGTCAACTTTGGGCATTTTACTGTCCACTTTTCATTTCCCAACAAAAAAAGACGGCCAACTAAATATTGGCCGCTCTCTCAATAACCTTATCTCTTTTCGTTAATCTGAGCTAAAATCTTGTCTCGGAAATCTTCATAAGAAACAGTCTCTGACTTTTGCTCACCATATTTACGAACGTTAACAGCATTGTCTTCGATCTCTTTATCGCCTAGAACAAGCATGTAAGGAATCTTCTTCATCTGTGCTTCACGGATTTTGTAGCCCATCTTTTCATTTCTAGTATCGATCTCAACACGTACTGCATGCTGCTTCAAATCTTCTTGAAGCTTATACGCGTATTCATTATGAACATCTGATACTGGAATTAGTTTCACTTGTACTGGTGCGAGCCATGTAGGGAACGCTCCAGCAAAGTGCTCAACCAAGATTCCTAAGAAACGGTCGATCGAACCATAGATCGCACGGTGAATAACAACTGGACGAACCTTTTGGTTGTTTTCATCAACATACGTTAGATCAAACTTTTCTGGCATCTGGAAGTCCAGCTGAATCGTTGCACACTGATGGCTTCTCTTAAGAGCATCTTTAATATGGAAATCGATCTTCGGACCGTAGAACGCTCCATCTCCCTCGTTCAGATGATAGTTCATCCCTAGATCTTCTAGAACGTTCTTCAATGCACCTTCAGCTTGTTCCCATAAACGATCATCACCCATAGAATCTTCTGGACGTGTTGAAAGTTCTACAGAATATTCAAATCCAAACGTGCTGTAGATTTTATCGACTAACTTAAATACGTTTTTAATCTCACTTTCGATCTGCTGTGGCGTTACAAAGATATGCGCGTCATCTTGGCAGAACGTACGAACACGGATCATACCGTTTAGTGCGCCACTATATTCGTGACGGTGTACTTGACCGAACTCAGCCATACGTACCGGAAGATCTCTATAAGAATGTAGTTTGTTCTTAAAGATTAGCATGTGGCCTGGGCAGTTCATCGGCTTCATCGCAAATTTTGTATCATCTACTTCAGAGAAATACATGTTTTCATGATAATGATCCCAGTGACCTGATTGTTCCCATAGACGCTGATTCATCATGAACGGAGTACGCACTTCGTCATAATCCACTTGACGTTGAAGTTCGCGAGAGAAATTCTCAAGCTCAGTGCGGATTGTCTGACCGTTAGGAAGATAGAAAGGCATTCCTGGTGCTTCTTCTGAGAACATGAATAACTCTAGTTCTTTACCTAGTTTACGGTGATCACGTTTTTGAGCTTCTTCAATAAAGTGAAGATACTCATCAAGATCTTTTTGGCTTAAGAAAGCAGAACCATAAATACGTTGAAGCATTTGGTTGTCACTGTCTCCACGCCAGTATGCACCAGAGATGCTCATTAATTTATACGCTTTGATTTTCCCAGTTGAAGGAACGTGCGGCCCACGGCAAAGGTCAAAGAATTCACCTTGCTCATAGATCGTGATCTTTTCACCTTCAGGAAGGTCACGGATCAGCTCAAGCTTTAAATGATCGTTTAATTTTTCGTAAATCTCAAGCGCTTCTTCACGACTAACTTCTTTACGGACGATTGGAAGGTTTTCGTTTACGATCTTCTTCATTTCTTTCTCGATCGCAGGCAGATCTTCTGGTGTTAAGTTATGAGACATATCTACATCATAGTAGAACCCGTTATCAATAACTGGTCCTATCCCAAGTTTCACGTCTGGGTAAAGACGCTTAAGCGCTTGAGCAAGCAAGTGGGCATTCGAGTGTCTTGTCATTTCAAGACCTTCTTTAGAATCCTGCATCACGATCTCGATCGATGCATCCTCTTCGATAGGACGTGAAAAATCATATAATTGTCCGTTTACTTTCCCTGCAACTGCTTTTTTCTTTAAACTAGGGCTAATACTCTCTGCAACTTGTTCAGAAGTAACGCCTTTAGGAAATTCCTTGACTGAACCGTCAGGGAATTTGATTGAAATTGACGACATGTAAAACATCTCCTTTTTAATTTGGGGTCTATCTGATTGAAAACAAAAAACACCCGTCCCTATAGAAGGGACGAGTGATTATCTCGTGGTTCCACCCTTGTTCCGACAACTTTAAACAAGCCAATCGGCACTCGGACAGTGTAACGGACTGCGACCGTCAGCGATTACTAAAAATGTTCACCGCTGAAGTTCCAAGGTGGTAAAGCAATTTTCCGTGTTAGGAAGCTTTCAGCCATGACTTCCCTCTCTATGAACCGTAAAAATATGCTTCGTGTCCTTATCAATACAGATTGAATGATAAAATTATACACCTATTATATGCAGTCGTTTTTCAAAAAGCAAGAGGACTCTGTAAGTTTATGACTTTTTTTTACGGTAAGACCAATGTTCTCTGTAGGACATCCTATCAATGGGTGTAATCGTGACTTTTTCTTGAAAGATGTTTTTCACCGTTTGAAGCAATGGATGATCAATATCATAAGCATAAATCCTAGCGGAGTTTGGTGAGATTCCAACTAATGGACCTAAGAGTCTATCGTCGAGGTTCGTTACATTCGTTAGCCGCAGTGCCTTTTCGTGGAACATCACCAGTTCAGTGTGTGTTAACTGTTTTTGATGTTCATCAAAAAGGAGTATTTGCTCTTGTTCAAAAACAATGACGATATCCGCTGAAGTAAAGAATCTCTGTTTCGCTATGCATGTCCTTAACTGCTCTACGAACATTTGGTATTCAAGTTCTAACTTGTACTCATCAATAGCACATTCAACAATCTTCAGCAAGGTCGCTAAATATTCTTTCAACCTAAACTTTATAAAGGATTCAAATTCTAAGAAATCTGTTTTAGCATCAATAATCGATTCCCATTGCTTTCGGATCAGTTCATTTAAGCTTGGTAGGTGTTTAACATCAGGTATTCCTTCGATCTCTCCGAGAATGATGCTTTTCGTGATAGATAAGATCTCTCTTTGTTCTGCTGAATCGCTGTAACAAAATGCTTGTTCAATCATTTCCTTCAAACAAATATCCTCTACTTTGTTTCGAGTAAATTCTGTTAACACATCCAATATGAACGTTTTTCTCTCCTGTATGTGCAATTCAAGAATTTTAGAAGAAGCTTCAGATAATTTGGCAAAGGAAGGGTTTATTTTATGCTCAGCTGCCATACGAATCATTTTCTTCAAAACAGCTATACCATCTGATGGGTGTGAAAAAGCAATCGCGACCAAATAAGTCCCCCCCATATAAAATCCTCAATAATACACTATATGGGACGAGGTCCTAAAACATGTTACTTAGAAAAGAAAAAACAACCCTGTAGATAGGGTTGTTTCAATAAACAAATTTCCGTTCGATTCTTGATAAGATAAATGCCATGCCTAGCGTTAGGATTAAGTACATGAAGGCAGCTGTCATGTAAGGCTCCCACGGACGGTAATATTGACCCATCATCGCTCTCGCATAATACATTAATTCCGGGGTAGCAATAATGGAAACGAGTGATGAATCTTTAATCAGTACAATAAACTCGTTACCTAGAGGCGGGATCATTCTTCTGGACGCTTGTGGCAGAATAACATGCTTCATAGCTTGTACATGATTCATACCGAGCGAGCGAGCCGCTTCCATCTGCCCTTTATCGATCGATTGAATCCCTGCTCTAAATATCTCTGCGATATAAGCAGCTGCATTAAGCGAGAGAGCCAGAACACTTGAAATGAAAACGTTTGGCGGCTTCATGAACAGTGGCATGAGCGCTGAATGGATCAAAAGGATCTGAACCAGCAACGGTGTGCCTCGAAAAAAACTGATATACCACATGCAAGGGAGATTAATAAATGGGTTCTTCACCATTTTGCCGAGCCCAATGAATAAACCTAATATTGTACCGAATAGAATCGCCAAAAATGATAACTGTACGGTTACCCATGTTCCTTTTAAAAACAAGGGCATGTAATCACTGATAATCTGTAAAGAGTATTCCATGAAGACCTCCTGAGAATGTTATTGTTTCAGCACATCTACATTTGGTTCTTCACCAAACCATTTTTTATAGATCTCAGCATATTTTCCATCATCAATAATTTTCTTCATCGCCTTGTTAATCTCTTCTTGATGTTCACCATCTTTAGGGAAGATAATTCCATAAAATTCGCTCTCGAAATTTTCTTTATCGCTGATTGTTACGAGTTTTTTATCAGGATTGTTCTTTTCATACTCTTGTACCACAGCGTTATCCGCAACTACAGCTTCTACTTCACCATTTAATAGAGCTTGTATCGCTAATACATTGTTTTCATATTTCTTTATGTTTTCACTTTTACCAAACATCTTTTCGAGTGCTGCTTGTCCGGTCGTTCCGTTCTGCACACTTACCTTCATTCCGTCTAAGTCCTTTGCACTCTTAATCGATGTTCCTTCTTTTGCTAAAATCATGTTAATCGATTCAAAGTACGGTGAAGAAAAGTCATAACTTTTCTTACGATCGTCATTTATCGTGATAGCAGAGATTCCTGCATCAACTTCTTCATTCTGAAGAGCGATAAATAACGGATCCCATCCTTTATTTTCTAATTCATACTCCAATCCTGCTTCCTTCATCACCGCATCTAGCAGATCAACGTCAAATCCAACAATTTTATCGCCGTCTAAGGATTCGAAGGGGGCGTATGCTGCATCAGTTCCCACCGTCAACTTATCACCAGACCCCGAAGAGCAAGCAACTAAGAACGCAGCTGACAATCCTATTAATCCCATTTTAAATTTTCGTTTCATTTCCATCCCTATATTTCCCCCTTTATTCTAAATATTCTTATATTATACACAAAATTTTAAATATAAGGAAAATTACGAAAATTATTTTTAGAAATAAAAGAACCTGTTTAAAAGGAGTCCTTATCAATAGTTGATTTCCTTTTCAAACCCCCGCTTTTTGAGAGGGGCGGAATGTAGGCTATTGAAAGTATCCTTGCTATCTCATCTTCTAGGCACGCAACTAACACTCAATCAACTTGACAAACTTGTCTTTCGGAAACAGGACACAGATAATGAAGTTAAACAAAAAAGACCCCCTCTAGGAGCCTCTTAATCATTCATTTATATTCTGCATATCTCGATTGGACAATCTTCACAGCTGCAGGCTGTTTTCAAATACTCCAAAGAAGTTATTTTAATCGTTCCGTCTGAAATAATAACGGCTCCGTCTTTTTTAAACTGGCTTAACATTCTGTTTACTGTTTCTCTTGATGTACCAATTAGTTCCGCAAGATCTGTATTTGTAAAATGCTGAGATAATACAATTCCTTCAGGTGTCATTGTTCCATAAGAATTTGCAAGCCTGATTAATGTCGAGCATAACGCTCCCTTTTTTCCATAGAGCATTAAATCTCTAAACTTGGATCGAGTGATCGCATGCATATTACTCATCCATCTCATGAATTCAACGGCGAATTCGCCGTGCTGCCAAATTATTGTCTCAAGATCTTTTTGCTGAATAATTCCCACTTCACATGTTCTTGTTGCTTTTGCACTGTAGCTGTATCGCGATTCAGCAGAGATCCCTAATTCACCGATTAGATCGCCAGCTTGAAAAATATATAAGACAAGTTCTTTTCCCTCTTCGTTCATTTTAGTAATTTTAATCTGACCTTGCTTTAAGTAGTACAGACGATCGGCAGGATCATTATCGACAAACAGATGATGATCTTTTTCAACTTTTTTGGAATACATTAGGTTCTCTAGATATTGAAATGTTTTTTTTGAAAACACATCTGTGTTTTGATAAGAACAAAAATTTGACTGTTGCGTGCAGGCACCCATCCATATAACCTCCCCGCTTTACTTGTTTCCATTATAATCCACAAGTAAAGGAATCAGTGTGATTTTTATCACACCACCTGTGAATAATGTGTGACTTTTGATACATCCCTTAAAATGTATTTTAATTATGCTCTTGGTAGAAGGAGGTTATTTAAATGACAGCCGCAGTCATCTTAACGGAAACCTACACAGGAAGTCACAAAACAAATACCTTGCCACTACTTTTGCAAGAACTTCATCCCTATTTTCAAGAAAAGATCTTAATCACCGATGAGCCGTCCCTTTATTTACCGTTTGTTAAAAATCAAGCACGTATTCTTGTTCCTTTCTACAAAGAGGCAGATCCATTATCGTCTCTTCATACTTCATTATCCTTGGCTGTTTCAAAAGAGGTTTTGCTGCTTCATGAATCCAATGGTTTTTCTGGTATTCATACTTTTAAAGAAATAAAAAAAGCTAAGGAATACTTTCAAACTCAAGGGGTTCTCTATCAAGAGGATTCTAAGACCAGCTTAACTAATAGTTTGTTTGATAAAAGTGTGCTGAGTGTCCTTCAAAAACAATTAAGTGTAAACAATAAAGATACTGCTGATTTTTTGCGCCAAATCAACTATGTATTTGTACATGAACAAAAAAAGAAAAGCTTGTAGACGACTGTGTCTACAAGCTGCTTCTTACCAAAACTTATAACCTGGTGATCCTGGTGGGGCATGCTCAATCATATGCCAAAAAGGAATGGTGTAAGCGATAAGGATCAACATTGCGCAAATGCCCACCCAAAGCTTCCAGTTTTCAAGAATAACCGGTGTGGATACTGCACTTTCTTCTACCTCTCCTACCGGAAAATCCATCAAACCTTTAGGCGCTTTGAAAGCGAGAAACCAAACAATATACATCAATAGTATAATAGCTAAAAAGAGGATGGTTCCTCCAACTGCCATTGCAATCTGGTAAGGAATCCAATCAACAGCCTGCGAATGATCAGCATAAGTCGTATAAGAAGTTCTCCGCGGTGCACCGAACAAACCGACAATATGCATCGCACCTGACATAATCGCCATTCCTATTGTCCACATGATGGTTTGAATGATTCCCAGCCTATTCATTATCGGCGTTAACGTCCGTCCTGTAAGGTAAGGAATGAGCCAGTAACAGATGCCAAAAAAAGTGAGTGCAACTGTTGATGCTACTGTTAAATGAAAATGCCCCGTTACCCACAGCGTATTATGAATTACTTGGTTTAACTGATGGCTAGCATTGATGATTCCTCCGGCTCCTGCCGGGATAAAAATCAACATACCCATCATAGGGGCAAAAAATCGTACATCTCTCCAAGGCAATACTCTAATCCAGCCAAACAAACCGGTTGCTCCCTTCTTTCTGCCTGCAGTTTCAAATACGGCAAACATAGAAAAGGCAGTCATTAGAGAAGGTACAATAACCATAAACGTTAAGATTACTTGGAAAAACTTCCACGTATGCGAGATTCCAGGTTCCAGCAATTGATGATGAAACCCTACAGGAATACTAAATAATAAAAACAGTACGAAGGAGAGTCTTGCTAAAGCATCACTAAATATCTTTCCGCCAATAATTTTTGGAATCACTACATACCAGCACATATAAGCTGGCAGCAGCCAGAAGTATACGAGCGGATGTCCGAAATACCAAAAGAGAGTTCTGCTAATTAAAATATCAATCTTATCCACCCAGCCAATCGACCATGGAATAAATTGAAGAAGAACCGTTGCTGCTAGACCAAGAGTTGCAACAAACCATAATGCCATTGTCATAACGGCCATGTAAGTAAAAAGAGGTGAAAGTTTGTTTTTCGTTCTGCTTTTCCAAATGTAATATTGGTTCCACATCGAAAAAGCACACAACCAGCTTCCCACTACAACGTGAACGAGAGCAATATAGAACCATGGAGATGCTTGGAGTGGAGCATAAAACGTGTAAAGAACCGTTGCTTTGTTTAAAAGAATAAAAACAGTTGCTAATCCCGTACCAAAGGTCATCATAACAAACCCAAGCCACCCTGTTCGTCTCGGTACTTCGTAAAGAGTTCCCATCGTTTTGCTTATTCCAGCGTATAAAAAGCCTAAGATAAAAAAAGTCGTAAAAATAAGTGCCAACAATACCCCATGAGCCGTTAACAGCTGATAATATCCGATAGAAAGCGGAAGTTCAACGGCACCACTCCTTACAAACGTCTGCAACAATCCTGCTATTGCCCCAATAAAAAGAGCAATGAAACTAACTGTCAAAAAAGCTAAACTTAAATTGGCGTCTCTTTTATCAATCATGCTGTCACCTCTAAGGTCACTGCCATGACTTGATGGCCTGCTCCGCAATATTCATTGCATAAAATGAGATACTTGCCCGGTTTTGTAAACGTATAAGAGATCTCACTGACGTACCCTGGTGTAATCATCATGTTTACATTCGTTGTTGGAATTTCAAAACCGTGAACCACATCTGTACTTGTTACTTTAAAATGTACAGTAGACCCTTTAGGTACAAATATTTTAGAGGGTGTGTACGTAAAAGCTTGCGCAAGCATAACCGCTTCATATTCTTTTTCGCCAATCTTAGTTAAACCTGGATGATCGAAAGGAGGAGTCATTACAACTTTTTCTGGATCAATTGTTTCCATATGACTAGGGGGCTGATTCCCCATAGCAAAAGCTGATACACCTACAATTAATAGAAAAAGCGTTAAACAAACTGTGCCAGACCAGAGCCAAATCTTTTCGTATCTATGAATATGCATGTTTCAACCTCCTAACGAGTAAGGTACAGCAAATAGATTGCCGCCCATGATAATACGATAAAAAGCCCTACACCCATCACTGATAGAAGAGTGCCTAACAATTCTCTTTCTTTTTTTGTTTTTATTTCTTTCTTTACATTTCTTTGAATCTGCGGCATCGTCATTCCTCCTCACGTCTTACATGTAAAGAATAATTCCAAAAAACAAATACCGCTGTGACAAAAGTCATAACGGTATCCTTAAATAAAAAACACCTGACATGAATCCATGTCAGGTGTTCCCAATTAGTTTTGCATCACAAAATCTTTTTCAGCTTTTTCTTCGTCTTCAAATACACGAAGTGTCTCGTATTTTGTATTTCTTTGCGCTGGTATCTTACCCGCTTCGCGAATCAGTCGCAACGTTAAGTTCGTGTTTACTTTGTGAGTCGTTCCAGCTGCTGAAACAACGTTCTCTTCCATCATCGTGCTGCCAAAATCGTTGCAGCCATAGTGAAGAGATTTTTTACCAACCTCAGGTCCCATCGTAACCCAAGAAGATTGGAAGTTAGGTATATTATCTAAGAAGATACGAGAGATCGCAACATTCTTTAAGTATTCTCTCGGAGTTGTCTTTTCAGCCTTCATGTTCGTGTTATCCGGTTGGAACGTCCAAGAGATGAAAGCTAAGAAACAATCTGTCTCGTCTTGTGCATCACGAACACGTTGTAGATGAAGTGCACGTTCTTCGAATGTTTCACCAAATCCAATGACCATAGTAGCAGTAGAGTGCAGTCCAACTTTCTTTGCCGTTTTCATGCAATCGATCCACTCTGTCCACGAGCCTTTAAGTCTGCTAATCTTCTTACGGGTGCGGTCATCTAAAATTTCTGCTCCGCCTCCCGGAAGAGAATCAAGCCCGGCTTCTTTCAGTTCCCGGAGCACTTCCTCTAGAGATAGACCAGACACTTCAACCATCTTCCATACTTCTGCTGGAGAAAATGAATGCATCGTGATATCAAAGCGCTTTTTGATCTCTCTTAACAAGTCCGTATAGTAGCTGAATGGCAAGTTAGGATTTGTTCCACCTTGCATCAAAATTTCTGTACCACCTACATCAACTGTCTCTTGTATCTTTTGGAAGATTACTTCATCATCCAACACATAACCTTCGCTGCTTCCTGGCGCTCTATAGAACGCGCAGAATCTGCAATATGTATCACAAAAATTTGTATAGTTTACGTTACGGCCAATTACGAAAGTGGTAATCGGTTCAGGATGCCACCTTTTCATAATAATATCCGCAACTTCTCCCATGCGTTCTACTTCATCACTTTCATAAAGTTTAACGGCATCTTCTACCGATAAACGTTCGCCATCTAAAGCTTTTTGTAAAATAGATTCTATACTCATCGGTAACCTCCGAATACAATGTCTTAAGATCTTGTCTGTTCTTATCCTATCATATTTTAGTAGAAGAGACAGCTTTGTGTTTTCAAGAAAAAAGCTCCTGCCCTTCAAAAGAGCAGAAACTGTATTAATAATCTTCTCTAAAGTTTTTATTTCCACCCATAAAAATTGGAGTACTTAAGTGTTTGATCCGCTCCATGATTCTGAGAGCTTTCAGTTCATCAAGTCCGCCTTTTTGAGAATACGATAAATGTTGCTGCAACATATCATAATCACAGTTAGACGTGTAGAGAGTAGGCAGTTTTTCCATCATTCGATATTGAAGTATAACGCCAATAATCTCATCTCTGACCCAGTTCGTCATGTTTTCAGCACCAAGATCATCGAGCATGAGAACCGGAACGGTCTTTAACAGTTCCATCTTAGAATCAAAAGTTCCGTCAGAAAGGGAAGATTTCATTTCGCGAAGAAACTCGGGTGTATGAATAATTAATGAGTGGACGCCCTTCTCAGCTAAACCATTCGCGATAGCACCTAACAGATATGTTTTACCAACACCAAATTTTCCATAGAAGTAGATTCCTTTTGCTTGATGACCAGAACCAGCCATCTGAACAAATTCATAAGCCTTCGAGATCGCGTTACGTCTTGTTTCATCAATACTATGTTTGTACAAACGATCAAATCTCGCTTCAAGGATTTCTTTCGGTATAAAGTAACTCTTAATCAATGAAGTCATGGATTTCTTTTGTTCATCGATGACCTTTAGTTCACAGGGTTTGTATCTTAGTTCTACCGTTTGTCTCACTTTCGTTAGTTCAGAACGATACCCTTGCATAAGGTTAGGACAATTCTCTAAACCCGGACAATTGCGGCAAGCATGCTGTTCGTTCTTAAAGGTGTAAAAACTGGACAATAATTTTTCCGCATGGACATCTGATATGTCAGGGTTCTCTCGCAGAAAACGCATGACTCCAGGATCTGTAAGTACTTGTTGCTTCATTTGCTCAAATCTTTCCTGAAACTTATCAAACCCCGGCATATTTTTAACAGATTCCTTTATGGATTCCATATTATTTCCCCCCTTTATTTCGAACTATTCAACAAACTCTCAAGCCATTTACGGTTCTCATCCTCTGTAGTATCTGTGTTTGCATCAACAGTCTGATCAGCAGATACTTTATCCTGTTTCAGCCAATCCGGAACAGTAACGTTACTCTTCTTATTACCCTTATTATAAGAGCCCAAATTCACCTTCTTATCTTGCCATTCTTTGTATTTTCGTTTTTCATCGCGTGCTAAAGTCATTGCCTCAATGACCGTCTGAGCTCTTTTGCGAGCCCAATGTGAAGCGATCCGTTCGATCAATCCTTTTGCAAGCTTCATATCATTCTCAGATAATACGTAATCTAAAAGAACATTCGTAACGCCTGGTGTTAGATTCTGATCGATCATACAATAGGCAACGAGTTTTAAATCTACTTCTGAAGGAGTTGTACCTGAATAATCTTCTAACAAACGATATGGTGACACTTCTTCAAAGTATTTAATAAGTTCCTCTTCTTTTGATTGAGGCTGCATGCCATGAAGAGCCTTTAGTGGAACTGGCTGCGTTTTTAACGCTAGAACCGGTAGTCCTTCTTCATGTTCAAAACGATACCATTTCTGAATTTCTTTTCTTAAGCTCTCTGCAGAAATTTCTCCTGTCGAGTAGTATACGTTTTGAATCTGCTTACTCATATCCATCGGTTGTAACTGATAGATATATGCTAGCTTATAGATCGCTTCCTTTAATTTTGGAGTGATCACCTCTTTAGGCACGATAAAAGACGAGATCTGATTCACCATCGCTTCAAAATCAAAGGTGGATTCATTTAGTACAACATTCCCATGAATGCCTTTTTCATGTAAAGAGACATCTTCTGGAAGAACGTTTTCGTTAATCTCCGCATAACTCTTCGATGACATTTCAGATGGGTGTAAAGAAGTAAACACATCACTGAACGAAGCAGTAATCTCTTTATAATCCGACACATCCGTTTGAGCGATATAAAAGGACTCTCTCACTTCAGTAAACTTCGCTTTTCCTAAACGATTAAAAAGATATATGCTTAAAAAGCCATCAGTAAAAAAAGCATTTGGCGAAAGTGGGAGTTGCAGCTCATAAACGTACTCCCTTGAACTATCACCGTCTTTCTTAAACGTCTTCAAGAGACCGATCGCTTCTAGCTTCTTTCTTCCCGCTAAAATATCTTTTAGCGAGAACTGAGTTACGTTCATGAGGTGCTGATGTTTTTGTGTCTGCCGATCCATATTTACTTCGCACCATAATGTCATATATAAACTATGTGCAAATGCGCCAACCAACGGCTGATATAACATGGTAAGAACTTTATGATCTATTTCATGCAACATACCCTTGCACTGGACGGAATACGTATCAACGGGCACAACTTCTTGAAAATGTACCGTCATCGTTTTCACCCTTTGTTAAAAAGTCTTTAAAGTAAGCTGGCCGACGGATGTTAGTATCGTCAGCCAGAGTCTAATGTTCATTTTATTTAGCCGTTTTCTAAAACATTAGAATACGGATTATGATTTGTATAAAAAGAGCGTTAAGCAGTCTTAGATACGCTTTAACGCTCCTCCTTGTTAATTAGTTCTTTCAATTCCTGTATAAAAACATTGATATCTTTAAATTGACGGTATACAGAGGCAAATCTTACATAAGCCACCTCATCCGTTTTAGACAGATGTTCCATCACCTGTTCACCAACGGCTGTACTTGAAACTTCAGATGCACCCGAGTTTCTCAATTCTTTTTCAATGCTATCTACTATATTTTCAAGCGTTTCCAAGGGGACTGGCCTTTTTTCGCAAGCTTTTATAAGCCCTCTAAGGATTTTTTCACGGCTGAACTCTTCTCGTTCTCCGCCCTTTTTAACAATGATAAGCGGTGTTTGTTCTACCGTTTCAAATGTAGTAAATCTATAGCTGCAAGATTCACATTCCCTTCTGCGGCGAATGGATCTTCCGCTATGTACAGGTCTTGAATCAAGCACTTTTGTTCCGTTGTGCTGGCAAGTAGGACACCTCATTGTAATCATCCCCAAAAAATTTTCTATTCTCTATCTATCTTAAAGAAAAGGAGGGAATGTGACAAGCTATTCCTACAATTTATCAGCCATTGACGTTCCTACAAACGTTAGTTTTTCTTTTAAGATCTCATAAATATTAACGATTAGTCTTTGATTGTTACCAAAATTAAAAGGAAGAGCAGATTCTGTTGAAACGTTCAAATCTACAGCAGTTCGATTCGCTCTAACTGTTACTACACTGATAACAACAAACGCACTCTTGGGCTGTCTGACTTCAAACGTAACTTCTCCCCTTTCTTCTGAAAAACCAAGTTCTTGAAAATTGGTGTCTTCATCTAGGATCTGTTTGATCACTTTCATTACTTCTGGTTTATTAGCTTTAAAATAATGGGTTCTAAGTCTTTCGTCCACATGCTGTTCACTCGTTTCCGCATGATTTTCCATTAGATTTTGAAGTTTTCTAAACATAGTAGTCCTCCAAAGCAATATAGTTTGTAACCTATTATTCCCTATAATGAGTGAAATAAAAAAGAGGTGTGATTTCTCACACCTCACGTACATTCTGTTTTAAATTATTGAGCAGTAACTTTTGATTTGGCAACAGAAATTGGACCCATTCCACGAGGAACTTCCAAGTTTTCGCGCTTTTTAGCGCCAAGTGCCTCTGAAATGTAATCAGCAGCTACGTTAGGATCGATTCGATCTCCACACGTATATACATCAATACTTGCATAACCATGCTCAGGAAAACTGTGAATAGTTAGATGAGATTCAGAAATAATAACAACTCCACTTACTCCATGTGGAGCAAATTTATGAAAAGCAACCTCACGAATTTCTGCACCTGCTTTCAATGCAGCGTCAACGAATGTCTCTTCAATAAATTTCATGTCATTTAGTTTTTCAGAATCACAACCCCATAACTCAGCAATTACGTGTCTTCCCATTGTATCCATTAGCATAGTCCCCCTTTTAAAAATAATCATGCCTTCAAGCATGCGGTATCGAACATCTACCACGGGGGCAAGTTAGTCCAAAGAGGTCCTAACCCTTTAAGTAGCATTCAATGCCTTTGTTTGCTTTATTTGAAGTTCACGAATCATAGTATACTTCTTTTAAAATTTATTTGCAATAACTATGGGCAAATTTTTTCGAATCAATTTTTTATTGTTTTTTAAGGATAAAGATCAATCGAAATAAACTGGTTCGTTGAAACACAAAAAGAGCTGATGTGTCATCCAGCTCTTACTCGTTTATCTATTTTTGCTAAAGTTTTTATGATACAGAAACATTTTTTTCTTGTACCGGCATATTTAAAGCAACACTTACATGTTTAGCTAGATCTACTACTCGGCATGAATAACCCCATTCATTGTCGTACCAAGCAAGGACTTTCACTTTGTTTCCGTCCATCACCATCGTTGATAATCCGTCTACGATTGATGAGTTTTCATTTCCATTATAATCAATTGATACTAACGGCAGATCACTGTACCCTAAAATTCCACGCATTGAACCTTCAGAAGCAGATTGAAAAGCGTGATTAACTTGGTCTTTCGATACAGAAGTCTTCAATTCTACAACAACATCAACCAAAGAAACATTCGGTGTTGGAACTCTGAGTGCCATACCATTCAGTTTACCTTCTAAGTGAGGCAATACTTTTGAAATGGCTTTTGCAGCTCCTGTAGACGTTGGAATGATTGATGTTCCACATGCACGTGCACGTCTTAAGTCCTTATGAGGGTTATCAATATTTTTCTGATCATTCGTATACGCATGGACAGTCGTCATCATGCCAGATTGTACTCCGAACTGATCATCTAGCACTTTAATCACAGGTGCTAAACAATTCGTTGTACACGACGCATTAGAAATAATATGGTGTTTTGAAGAAATGTAATCGCTATCATTTACTCCCATAACAATTGTAATGTCTTCGTCTTTCCCTGGTGCAGTAATAATTACTTTCTTTGCACCTGCCTCAATATGAAGACCCGCAGATTCTTGTGAAACAAATTTACCTGTTGCTTCTATAACAATATCAACGCCTAACGTTCCCCAAGGTAATTCACGAGGATCGCGAGAGTTAACTAACTGAACTGTTTTTCCATTAACAAAAAGGGCATCTTCTCCAGCAACAACTTCTCCAGGATACGTTCCATGTATAGAATCGTATTTAACCATATGAGCAAGAGTTTCGGCTGGATAGCTGGCATTAACAGCTACAACCTCAAATTCATCGTTCTCCATCATTTTGCGGAAGACCATTCTTCCGATTCTCCCCAAGCCATTAATTGCAATTTTTGCTTTCATGAAGCTGCTCCTTCCAATGTGTTATACTCTATCATGTATCTATCTGTAATTAGTATATCATATTAACACTCGAAAAGAACATACTTTTCTTTAAATTAGGCTGAAAAAGGGCTTATATACAAAAACAGACCTGAAAAGATATTCAGGTCTGTTTTTTTGTTTGTTTTAGTAATAAAAGAACATCATTTTCTAATTCTGACAGAGAACCATTATTCATGATAACAACATCCGCCAGTTCCTTTTTCTCAGTAATCGGCATCTGAGAGCGGATTCTAGACAATGCTTGCTTTTCTGAAAACTGATCACGTTTTATCAAACGTTGAAGCTGCACTTCTGGTGCAGCATAGACTAACCACGTTTGATCAACCATATGTGTTAGCTTACTCTCAAATAAAAGTGGTATATCCATGACCACTAAACACTCACCTAAACGTTGATAAGCATCTGCTTGCCGTCTCATTTCTTTTCTTACAGCAGGATGAACGATCTCGTTCAATATCGTTCTTTTTTCTGAATCGTTAAAGATGATTTCTCCTAATCCTGCTCTATTTATTGTCTTGTCATCATTTAATATTTGATCACCAAAGCTGGCAACAATCTTACCATATGCTTCTTTATCTGGCATAACAACTTCTCTAGAAATAATATCGGCATCAACTACAGGAATTCCTTGGCTCTTAATGATGTTGCTTACTGTTGATTTTCCTGTAGCGATGCCTCCTGTTAATCCAATAATCACGAGTTATCCTCCAGTGTTACATTTTTAATAATCCCATTACGATCAGTAAAACTCCTGGCAGAATGGACAGTCCCTTCATCCAGTTTGTTTTGTTAAAAAGATATAATCCTAGTATCATACCACCCCATAAGAACAAAGCACTCATCAACGCAATGGTAATGGTTGTTAATAAAGGTGACAGGTCGATGAGTGCGGCGCCTATTCCTGCTCCAAATGCGTCAAGCGATAATGCTATTCCAAGCAATACGGCTTCTAAGCCTGTGATCGATCCAGACTTATCAATATCAGCCATAACTGGTTTCTTTAGAATGTGTATGACAATTCCTAACGATTTGATTTCAAAAAGCACAATGTTCTTAGGTTCTTTTTCCAAACACTCAACGTTCTCTTTCTCTGGTAAGAAAACCTGCCATAGAGAGTAGATTCCGATTCCTAGAAGAATCACGCCTCCCAATATCTCACCTGTCTTAGGTGAAATAAATTGTTCTAACGTAAATCCCAGCAACATCGAAAGTAAAAAGGTAACAGCTGAACAAATTGCGATGATGATAATGGAGCGAAAAGGAATTTTAATGGATTTCATTCCATACGTTAATCCGGCTCCAAAACTGTCCAGGCTGACGGCTAGTGCCAACAAAACAAATGAGTAAGCCACCATTGTTCCTGTACTCCTTTCAGTTAACGGTAAACGTAGTATATGAAAGGAGCACAGAAATGGTTTATTTTTGACAAGTCTTACAAATATGAGTGCCTCTACCTGCTACAACTAATCGTTCAATCTCAGTACCACATACGCGGCATGCTTCATTTTTTCTACCGTAAACAAATAGTTTCAGCTGAAAGCCACCTGTCTCACCTACCGCGTTCGTGTAAGATCGAATCGAGCTTCCTCCGTGCTTCACAGACTCAGAAAGAATTTCTGTTATTGCGGTTTTCAATTTTTTTAATCGGGGCTGCGTTAATTTATTTGCTGAGGTCTCTGGATGGATTCCAGCCTGAAATAATACTTCATCGACATAAATGTTGCCTAAACCAGCAATAAGAGTCTGATCTAACAATACCGATTTTATGTTGCGTTTTCGATTAGCAAACAGCTTTTTCAGAAGTGCTGCTGTTAAGGAATCTGATAATGGTTCTATACCTAAAGTCTTTAATGGAGCGTGACTTTCCTCTGTTCCTTTTGGATATAGATGCATCGTCCCAAACTTTCTCACATCTCGATATCTGAGTTCCGTCCCATCAGAGAACTGAAAAATAACATGCGTATGTTTATCTGCAGGCTCATCTCTTTGATTCAATCCATACTTCCCTTCCATCCTTAAATGAGATACTAATACATCTTCATCGAGATGAAAAATTAAAAACTTACCTCTTCGATACACATTTTGAAAGGTTTGACCTTTTAGCTTTAAAATGAATTCTTCTGTCCCAGGATGTTTAATAATATTTTCCCAATATATTTTTACATCAGTAATCTTCTTCCCCGGAAGAAACTTATTCAGTGTGTTTTTGACATTTTCGACTTCAGGTAACTCAGGCATTCTTTCACCAACCTTATTAGAAAAACAGCACCCTGAATCTATAGGATGCTGTTTCTTTATTATTTTGCTTCGAACCAGGAATCTCCCCAGTTCACATCTACTTTTAATGGAACATCAAGTTCTACTGCTGATTCCATCACTTCGCAAACGACCTCTTCAAGTTTTTGCAGCTCATTCTCTGGCACTTCAAAAATTAGTTCATCATGCACAGTGAGCAGCATTTTTGCTTCAAGTTTCTCATCTATTAAACGTTGATCCATATCGACCATCGCTTTTTTTATGATGTCTGCGGCAGTTCCTTGAATCGGTGTATTCATTGCTGTTCTCTCCGCAAAACTGCGAAGGTTAAAGTTTCGGCTATTAATCTCAGGCAGATAACGTCTTCTATGAAGCAGAGTTGAAACAAAACCATTATGTTTCGCTTCAGAAACACTGTCTTTCATGTACTGCTGAACACCAGGGAAACTATCCAAATAGGATGCAATAAATTCTCCAGCTTCTTTCCTCGTGATTCCGAGGCTTTGCGATAAGCCATAATCACTGATTCCGTATACGATTCCAAAGTTAACGGCTTTAGCATGTCTTCTCATCTCTGACGTAACTTCGCCTTCTTCTACATGAAAAACGTCCATGGCCGTTTTCGTATGAACATCCATCTCCGTCTTAAATGCTTCCATCAAGTTTTCATCTTGAGAGATATGAGCCAAAACACGAAGCTCGATCTGTGAATAGTCAGCAGCAAGAATTTTCCATCCAGGCTGTGATGCAACAAAGGCATGTCTGATTTTTCTTCCTGCTTCTAAACGGATCGGAATGTTTTGAAGGTTCGGATCGATAGAACTCAGTCTTCCCGTTTGCGCGAGAACCTGATTAAAGCGTGTATGAATCTTACCCGTATCTTCTTTTACTACTTTTAGCAGACCTTCAATATAAGTAGATCTTAACTTACCTAACTGACGATAAATAAGGATCTTATTAATGATCTCATGTTTGCCTTCTAACTTCTCTAATACATCAACAGAAGTCGAGTAACCCGTCTTTGTCTTCTTAACAGGAGGCAAGTTCAGCTTCTCAAATAATATTTCACCCAACTGTTTAGGTGAGTTTATATTAAATGAAACTCCAGCAAGTTCATGTATATCTTTTTCTAATGCTGTTAACTGTATATCTAAGTCAGCACCCATCTTTTGAAGAGTATCTGATTTTACTTTTACACCGAACTCTTCCATCTTGGCTAATACGAGAGCTAAAGGCATCTCCAACTGATAGAATAGATCACTTTGCTCATTTTCTTTTAACTTCTCATCCAGTAGGTCACTCAATTGAAAGACAGTATGAGCTTTTCTACAGAGATGCTCAGCGAGAACAGCTTCATCTTCTGGAAGCTTCTTCTTAGCACCTTTACCATATACTGCTTCGTTCACATCAACATTAGACTTGCCATACTGCTTCGCAACATCAGCTACTTCATCTAAGGACTCAGAAGGATTCAGAAGATATGAAGCAAGCTGAATATCAAAATCAATACCATTTAAGACGATCCCTTGTCCGTGTAAGGCTACATGTGCTCTTTTAGCATCAAACATTCTCTTCTTTTGGTTCTGATCTTGCAGCCATTCATGAAATTCTTCTGACTGATCAGCAACACTTGAAGGAATATAAAATGTTCCAGCATCATTACTTACAGCGTAACCATGAATTTTTGCTTTATGATAATCTTCAGTTAACGTTTCTACGATTAGGGATGAAGGACTTTCTAACATGTCAGCTTCAATCTTCGTTACCGTTTTGAAGTTTAGTTCTTCTTTTTCCTCATCTTGAAGAATTTCTTCATCTCCGCCTAATCGTTCGAGCAATGAATTAAATCCTAACTCTTTGAAAAGAGGAAATACAAAAGACGTTTCATAACCATCGTAATTTGTTTCTTCCAGACTGACTTCAATAGGAGCTTCTTTCGTTATCGTAGCAAGCTCTTTACTCATAATGGCCTGCTCTTTATTCTCTGTTAATCGCTCTTTAAGCTTAGCACCTGAGATCTCATCAATTGAATCAAGAACTTTTTCAATCGTCCCAAATTGTTTGATCAATTTAATCGCAGTCTTTTCACCAACTCCAGGTACTCCTGGAATATTGTCGGAAGGGTCTCCCATAAGGCCCTTCATATCAATGATTTGATGAGGTGTAATTCCGTAGCGCTCGTTCACTTGTTCTACGGTATAAGCCTCAACCTCAGTGATTCCTTTTCTAGTAAGTACGACTTCAACATCAGGCGTAACGAGTTGAAGTAAATCTTTATCACCCGTAAATACTTTTACATCCCAGTTTCCATCGGCAGCATAAGATGCAAGGGTTCCAATAATGTCATCTGCTTCATAATTTTCAAGCTCATATCGTTTGATTTTAAATGCATCTAACAACTGTCTGATAAAAGGAAACTGCTCTGATAATTCTGGCGGGGTTTTCTGACGGCCGCCTTTATATTCACCAAATGTCTTATGTCGGAAAGTCGTTTTCCCGGCATCAAAAGCAACGAGGATATGTGTAGGCTTCTCATCTTCTAAAATCTTTAGGAGCATCTGTGTGAACCCGTAGACAGCGTTTGTATAAACACCTTTATCGTTGTTTAAAAGAGGCAGAGCAAAAAAAGCTCTGTATGCAATACTATTTCCATCAATAAGTACTAATTTATTTGTTTTTGCCAAGTCCGTAACCTCCTGAGGACATTTCTTCTATCACCTATTGTATCACGATGACAACCAGAAATAAAAAAGTAGGAACAGAAGAGCTCTTGGCCATAAAAAAGGCGAGAATCCGTAAAGGACTCTCGCTAAGGGGGTACTGAAAAAGGATACTTTAATCATAAGATTGAACTGTTAACTAAAGAAAACAAGTGTGTAAAAGAATTGTAAATCTTATAACTCAAACTTCTTCGGAAACAGAATCGTAAACTGAGAGCCTTCTCCTGGCTTACTCTGAACTTCAATGGTTCCGTGATGAGCTTCTACAAGATGCTTGACGATTGCAAGCCCTAATCCAGTTCCACCTGAATTTCTGCTTCTAGCTTTATCTACACGGTAGAAACGTTCGAATATACGAGGAATCTCACTTTCCTTGATGCCGATTCCTGTATCTTTGACCAATAACTTCACATGGTCTTTTAGTTCTTCCACTATTACATTTACTCGGCCACCTACAGGCGTGTACGTTAAGCTGTTCGAAACAAGGTTAATGATAATCTGCTTCAATCGAGGGGAATCTCCATCCATAACAGTCTGCCCTCTAAAATCTACGGATAGAATAATACCTTTCTTTTCAGCCTTAGGCTGAAGAATCTCAAAGGTATCGTTTACTAAAGCACCTAGATCAATAGATTGAGTTTCTAGGCGAAAACCTTGTTCACTTTTAGAAAGATCTAACAAGTCTTGGATAAGCGCCTGCAGCCTATCACTTTCGTTTAACATGATCGTTAAAAATTTATTTCTAAACTCTTCATTTTCACCTGCACCATCTAATAAAGTCTCAGCAAAACCTTTTAAAGAAGTGATTGGTGTTTTAAGTTCATGTGAGACATTAGCTACAAAATCTTTTCTTACTTGCTCGAGTTTTTTAAGCTCTGTAATATCGTGAAAAACAAGCACGATTCCTTTAAGCTTCCCTCTTGCGTTCATGACAGGTGCACTATAGACGTCGAAATGTTTTGTATCGATGTGGATAGGAATCACCGTATTTCTTCTGACCTTTTTTTCAGTTAAATACGTCTCTTTCACAATATCCTTGATGGATGTGTATGGAAATACTTCATAGAAAAGATGCCCCGTCCAATAATCTGTATGTTCCTTAAACAGTTCTTTGAACGTTTTGTTTACTAAGTTGATATAGCCATTTTTATCAATAAGAATAAGTCCGCTTCCCATATTCTCGATCAATGTTATCAAGCGATCATGTTGAGATTCTTGGGATTTTGTCATTTTCTCTAAGTTTCGTGCTAAAACGTTTAGTGAGTAGTTTAACTCTCCGATATCTTCTCCAAAATACTCATACGTTCTCGCTTTAAAATTACCTTTTGCAAGCTCTTTCGCAGTCTGAGTAGCTTCTTCAACAGGTCTGACAATCTTATGGATCACTTTAAGAGACACGTAAAGAATGATGATAAAACAGATCAGAAAACCGATCGACATCATGATCCAAATCGATCTCTCTTCAGACTCCGCTGCACCTTCAGGAATTGCAAACTGTAGATATCCTGACTCATCTTTCTTTTTTAACGTGTAAAACAATTTACCGTTATCATTCTTAAGAACAAGATTTTGATCATTCATTTTTTTTTCTTTTGGATAATACAAAGACATGTTTCGTGGACTGTCTCCGTCAGATGTGTATTTTACATTCCAATCCGAATCGAGGACATAAATCTCACCTTTAAGATCTTTAGAAGCCGTTCTTAATAAGTTCGTTATGGTTGTCTCAGATTTTTCTGTCTTAAGAACTTGTTCGATTAAGCTTAATTCACCTTTATAAAATTCCATGCGCTTATCTTTCACACTATGGTGAACAATGTTCCCCATTATTAGAGCTAATAGAATAAAAACCAATAAAATACCGAGTAGGAAAAAGGTAAGTACTCGGTTTTTAAAATCATGCATTATTGAGGCTCCTCTAGCTTATAACCTAATCCCCTTATGGTTTTAATATAAATCGGCTTGCGTGTATTATTCTCGATTTTCTCCCTTAGATGACTGATATGCACATCAACAATTCGTGTATCACCTACAAAATCATAGTTCCAAACTGCAGAAAGAAGCTGTTCCCTCGAAAGTACACGACTTTTGTGTCTAGCAAGATAGACGAGCAGTTCAAATTCTTTTGGTGTAAGTTCTAATGCTTTCTCCTTAAAATATGCTTCATAGTTTTCAGGATAAATATCAACTTTACCAATTTTAAGGTGTTCTACTTCTTCTTTTTTCTTTTCTGATTCTGTATTGACTGATGTTGACCTACGAAGGATTGCCTTTACCCTTGCAACTACTTCTCTCGGACTGAACGGTTTCGTCATATAATCGTCCGCACCTAACTCAAGGCCTAACACCTTATCAAACTCATCATCCTTAGCCGTTAACATGAGAATAGGAATATTTAATTTTCTTAGACGGAGTTCTTTACATACTTCTATTCCATCCATTTCAGGCAGCATAAGGTCTAATAGGATTAGATTAGGCTCTTCGCTTACTGCTTTTTCTAATCCACTCTTGCCATCCATTGCCGTAACTACTTGAAATCCTGCTTGCTCTAAGTTAAATTGCAACAATGTTGAGATTGAAATTTCATCTTCTACTACGAGTAACTTTTGGCTCATCATATTCCCACCTTTTTACGACTTGTACAAATTCATCATACTATTTTTTTTATAGTGTGTACAAAAAACGCAAAATTTTCATAGTGGATTTACATATCCTTTACATTCCCTTTACATTGAGAAGTTTATTTTACGTTTTTTCCTTAATTATGAAGTGGATGATAGAAATAAATGGGAGTTTATGTTGTGAATCGGATAAAAGATCTTATATATGTAATTATAAAGAGGACAAAGCTAACTTATAAGGTTCAAATGGGCATAAAAATAAACCTTTCTAATGAAAGGTTTAAAAATTTTCCATCGTATTAGAGGTAATTGATTTTGGAGCATATGGAGGACAAACTTGCAAAGTGCACTTTAACACTTCGATCCCTTCCTCATTTTCCGCTCTAACGTTCATATGCACAATATGCTTGTCTCGATTTACTTCGGTGATTTCAAATAAAAAGGTTAATTTCGAATAATGATAAACAGGTTTAATAAATGTAAAACTGGATTCCACGATAGAACTACCAGGACCCGGCAAATATTTTGATACAGCCGATGTCACCATTCCCATTAACATTACCTGAGGGACGACTGGCTTTTTGTATGGTGTCAATGTTGCATAATCGTGTTGGATGAATAATGGGTTATTGTCATTTGTTAAGCCTAAATACAAAAGAAGATCTTTATCTTCAATCGTTTCTTGCATCTCTAATTTTTCACCAGCTTGGATCTCCTCTATTTTTCTTCCAAGTTTTCGTTTTTTTCCGATCAGCATTTAATGACCCCCCTCTTGATGATAACGCTTTCAATATTAATAGGAGAAAAGATCCGGGGATATGCCCGAATCTCTCACACACTCTTCACACACTTAGGCTAAAACTTTCATAACTGATTTAACAGATTCAGCCGATTGATCAAGCGCTGCTTTCTCTTCTGCTGTCAGCTCAAGTTCAATGATTTCTTCTAGACCGCCACCGCCAAGAATCGTCGGAACGCCAAGACAGATACCATCGTAACCATACTCACCTTCTAAAAAGGCGATTGAAGGAAGTACTCTACGTTGGTCTTTAACGATCGCTTCTACCATCTCAACCAAGGAAGCAGCTGGTGCATAATAGGCAGATCCGTTACCTAATAGATTAACGATTTCTCCTCCACCTTTGCGGGTGCGCTCAACAATGGCATCTAAACGTTCTTTAGAGATTAATTTCTCTAGCGGAATTCCACCTGCATAAGAGTAACGTACGAGTGGGACCATATCATCTCCGTGCCCACCAAGAACAAAACCAGTAACATCTTTTACTGATACGTTAAGCTCCATAGCAACAAACGTACGGAAACGTGCTGTATCTAATATTCCAGATTGGCCAATGACACGGCTTTTAGGGAAACCAGATTCCTTTAATACCGTGTAAGTCATCGCATCAACTGGATTTGTTAATACGATAATCGTGCAATCAGGAGAATGTTTAACGATCTCTTTCGTTACGCTCTTCATGATCCCAGCGTTTGTGTTCACGAGGTCATCACGGCTCATCCCAGGCTTACGAGCAATTCCTGCTGTTATAACCACTACATCAGATTCAGCTGTATCTGCATAATCGCTAGTACCGGTAATAGACGCGTCAAATCCTTGAACAGGACTTGCTTCCATCATGTCGAGCGCTTTACCTTTTGTAGGGTTCTCCATTTGAGGAATATCAACTAAAACTACATCCCCAACTTCTTTTTGTCCTAAGATAAAAGCCGTTGTTGCTCCTGTAAATCCTCCACCAATAACCGAAATCTTTTTTCGTTTGTTAGCCATGTCTTTCCCTCCAGGAACAGTTTTAATAACCATAAATGATGTTGAGAAAACCCCTTATAAAAAGGGGTCAGTTAGATTACATGTTTTTGATTAGTTCGTCAGCAAACTCAGAACATTTAACTTCTGTAGCGCCGTCCATCAAGCGTGCAAAGTCGTAAGTAACAACTTTACTTGCGATTGTGTTTTCCATAGAAGAAAGTACTAATTTAGCTGCTTCTCCCCATCCTAGATGTTCAAGCATCAATACACCTGAAAGAATAACAGATGATGGGTTTACTTTATCAAGACCAGCATACTTTGGAGCAGTACCATGAGTTGCTTCAAAGATTGCATGTCCTGTTTCGTAGTTGATGTTAGCACCTGGTGCGATACCGATACCACCAACTTGTGCAGCAAGAGCATCAGAGATGTAATCTCCATTTAAGTTCATCGTAGCTACTACATCAAACTCAGCTGGACGAGTTAAGATCTGTTGTAAGAAGATATCAGCGATAGAGTCTTTAACAATGATCTTTCCTGCAGCTTCAGCATCTGCTTGTGCTTTGTTTGCAGCATCTTTTCCGCTTTCTTCAACAATGCGGTCATACTGAGCCCACGTGAATACTTTATCACCGAACTCAGCTTCAGCTAACTCATAACCCCAGTTCTTGAAAGCACCTTCTGTATATTTCATGATGTTTCCTTTATGAACAAGCGTTACACTCTTACGTCCTTCGTTGATCGCATATTGAATCGCTGCACGAACTAGACGCTGTGTACCTTCTGAAGAAACAGGCTTAATACCGATACCTGAAGTTTCAGGGAAACGGATTTTGTTCGCTCCCATTTCATCTTGTAGGAATTGAATCAATTTTTTAACTTCATCAGATCCACTTGCATACTCGATACCAGCATAGATATCTTCTGTATTCTCACGGAAAATAACCATGTTTGTATCTTCAGGGCGTTTTACTGGTGAAGGCACACCTTTGAAGTATTGAACTGGACGAAGACAAGTAAATAGATCCAACTCTTGTCTTAAAGCAACGTTTAAAGAACGGATTCCTCCGCCTACTGGCGTTGTTAGAGGTCCTTTAATCGCAATTATGTAATCGCGAATCACATCAAGAGTTTCTGCAGGAAGCCATTCACCTGTTTGGTTAAATGCTTTTTCTCCTGCTAATACTTCTTTCCAAACGATTTTTTTCTCACCGTTATATGCTTTTTCAACAGCAGCTTCTAATACACGTGAAGCAGCAGCCCAAATATCAGGACCCGTTCCGTCCCCTTCGATAAAAGGGATCACCGGTTGATTTGGTACGTTTAATACACCATTGTCGACTGTAATACGTTCTCCGTTAGACATTTCTAAATTCCTCCTAATTCTTGTATTGCATGTACTATACTAGTCTACTAAAAAACATAGGGAAAAGAGAAGAAGAATCCCTTCTCTTTTTGTGATATAACCTATCGTTTTTATATTATCTTTGTTCTAGAGCAACATATTGCTGCATGTCAGGTCCGATATATTCAGCACGAGGGCGAATCAAACGGTTGTTTTCGTATTGTTCTAAGATATGTGCAATCCAGCCAGAAACACGGCTGATCGCAAAGATCGGCGTGAATAGGTCATGATCGATACCTAGGCTGTGATAAACACTAGCAGAATAGAAGTCTACGTTTGGCAGCAAGCCTTTCTTCTGCTTCAATGTATCATCAATCTTTACGCTCATCGTATACCATTTTTCTTCACCTGTGATAGATGTTAGCTGTTTAGACATTTCACGCAAATGTTTTGCACGTGGATCTCCGTTCTTGTATACACGGTGACCAAAGCCCATGATCTTTTGTTTGTTCTCAATCGCGTTGTCCAAGTATGATTCTACGTTTGCTTCTTCACCAATCTCAGAAAGCATCTTCATTACTTGTTCGTTTGCACCACCATGAAGTGGTCCTTTTAAAGCACCGATCGCAGCTGTAATTCCTGAATAGATATCAGAAAGAGTAGCCACACAAACACGTGCAGTGAACGTAGATGCATTCAGCTCATGGTCAGCATGTAAAACTAATGCTTTGTTAAAAGCTGTTTCAGAAATTTCATCAGGCTCTTTACCTGTAAGCATATATAGGAAGTTAGCTGCATAGCTAAGTTCTTTTTTAGGAGCAATTGGATCTTTTCCTTCCCTAATGCGTGCAAATGCCGTTACAAGTGATGACATCTGAGCTTGAAGACGGATGGCTTTTTTGTAGTTTCCATCTGTAGACATATCCTCTGCTTCTGGATCATACATCGCTAATGTTGACACGATCGTACGCAATACAGTCATTGGATGTGTATTCTTCAAAGGAAGCGATTTCATTTGTTCCAACAATTCTGCAGGCAGCTCACTAGCTTCAGCAAGTTCTGATTTAAAAGATTCTAGTTCAGATTGGGAAGGCAGTTTACCATTCCAAAGCAAGTATACAACTTCCTCAAAAGTTGCATGTTCAGCTAAGTCATCAATGCTATATCCTCTATAGGTTAATACATCGTCAATGATAGAGCTGACAGAAGATGTCGTTGCAACAATTCCTTCTAATCCTCTTGTAGCTGTCATGGCTATCTCTCCTTTTTTTCTGTTATTCTCTCTTCTCCTTTAATTGTTTCACTTTTTAAAAAATAGAAAGAGCTTACATTTTCCTTATAATAAAAAAGCTGGATTCATGGTTACATTCCCAACTTTTTTAATCTCGAAACTGAGACTTGAAAAATGAAAGACTATTTAAAGGAAATGGGACATACACATCAATTATAAACAATAATCTGATATTTGTGAACGGATATCACTTATTTCGTGCTGAAAGCGTCATGAACCTGAAAACATTCCTACTAATTTCATGGCCATATAAGCGATTCCTGCTCCAATCAATGGCCCAACAGCCACTCCTTGAAATAGAGCAACAGCAAGGATCGTTCCTAAGACTAAAGCTGCCGTAATATGAGGATCATTCTGAAGCAGATGAAGTCCTTTACTTGCGATCACTGCAACGAAAATTCCAGATAGTAAAGCAACCCACGCATAATAAGAACGCAATGAATCAGACAACTGTTTAAATCCTATCTCACCGGATGCAATCGGTACTAATACGGCAATCGTTATGATCGTCACACCCCAATTTATTCCTTTTTGTTGAATAGCAGGAAACCATTTGTCACCCATACCGGTAAATTTTAACACTAACAAAAATGCCACTGCGATGATTAATGATTGATTTTTTGCAAGTAAGCCAATGATCAATAGTCCTAATAAAAAAAGTAGAGGTCCCATAGTTTCATTCCTTTCTCAAAGATGATATGTAGTGAAAAGGCAGGTGAAAAATTTGTATGCTGAACTAACACATCGCTTGTTGCGTATTGGATTTATTCTATTCCTCGCTGTTGCCCTTATTTTTTCTGGCTATTATGTTTCTGCTATTCTTTATCCATTTATCGCAGGAGCAATCATAGCACTGATGATCAACCCTTTTGTAGACTTTATCGTGGATCGATTCAAAGTGAATAGAGCTCTTGCTGTCATTCTTTCTATATTAGGCCTTTTAGGTGTGATTGTCTTGTTACTAACCTTGCTCATTCAAGAGATGATGACTGGTTTTGCCTATATTGCACATGAATTGCCCGCATATATACAAGAGCTGGTCTTTTATTTTGAACGATCTTTTAAAACGAACGTACTTCCTTTATATCAAGATTTACTCTCCATCTATAGCAAGTTAGGAACGGATCAGCAAGAAACGGTAATGGATAATATCGAGAAGATCGGAACCGGCATTACCACAAATGCGTCCAGTATGACACAGGCCGTGATTAATAGTGTCTCTCTAATGATCGTAAGTCTTCCAACTTTTTTAACGGTTTTTATCTTTTCACTTCTCGCTGCTTTTTTTATTAGTAAGGATTGGTATCGTCTAACAGGATTCCTTAATGCGATCTTCCCTGAAAAGTTAATCCATACTGTCACAACGGTATATGTAGAACTCCGAAAAGCTCTATTTGGCTTTTTAAAAGCTCAGCTAACCTTAATCTCCATAACAGCCTGTATCGTATTAGTTGGTCTCTTAGTGATGCGTATTGACTATGCTGTAACTATATCTGTACTCATCGGAGCGATCGATCTCTTACCATACCTTGGGACAGGTGCTGTTTTTCTGCCGTGGATCGCTTATTGCTTCTTAACAGGAAATTACACGCTAACGATCGGACTATCCATCTTGTATGGTGTTGTCGTTATTCAGCGACAGATCATGGAACCAAAGCTTCTATCACAAACGATCGGACTTGATCCTCTCGCGACTCTAGTTTCTTTATTTGCTGGCTTTCAGCTTCTTGGATTTGTCGGCCTTATCGTAGGACCTGTTATCCTAGTCATTATTCGTGCACTTTATGAAGCAAAGTTCTTTCATGAGCTCTATCAATTTGTTATGAAGCCTATACACAAATAAAAAGAACGGATGCTGGAAGTGCGCATCGTTCTTTTTGTTATGTTTTCGTATTCATAGATGCTTCTGATAGTAGTTGATTTCCATTACAGGTTGCTCGCTTTCCGCGGGGCAGGCGGTGAGCCCCTTGCCGCCTTGCGCCCTTAAGGGTCTCACCTGACCGCTTGTCCCGCAGGAGTCTCGCACCTTCCACTCCAATCAACCGTCATAGTAGAATAAATAAACAGACTTGAAAGCAAAAATCTTTTAGAAACTGCCTCATTTGATCTGCTATGTTGACTCTGGCAGTAACTAGTGTCTCTACCTTCTTTTTATGAAGTAAAACTGTCCTGATTGCATCTTTTGGAAGAGTTTCGCTTTCATCCACAACTTCACTGGCTTTCTTAGTGGAGGGATAAGTAAGAAGAAACCTAGAATGTCGGTTAGAAATCCAGGTGCTAAGAGTAATGCTCCACCTACAAGGATACATGCCCCATCAAGAACTGCCTCTCCTGGCATCTGTCCGCTTTCAAGCTGCACCTTCACACGTTGAAGCGTTTGTACACCTTCTCTTTTTGCTAGATAAGCGCCTAGTATACCCGTGATAAATATCCCAGCAATCGTCGCAGGAATTCCTATATATTGTCCAGCCAATATAAAGAGTCCTACCTCGATGGCAGGAATAAGAATAAAGATCGGTAAAAGCTTACGAAACAAATAAACCACCGCTTTCGTTAAACATGTAATAAGGGGTCAAGCCTGTTCCCTTTTTTACGAATGAAAAAAGAGAAGGTTTCACCCTTCTCTTTTCGTATCATTAGATAACGTTCTTTCTTCCATCATAGATGTATCCAACAGAAGCATCAATCGTAATCTCTTGTCCATCTTTAAAGATTTCAGTTGCATTTTGCAAACCAACGATTACTGGAATACTAAGTGATACTCCACATACTGCAGCATGGCTTGTTAATCCGCCTTCTTCTGTAATAACAGCAGATGCTTTTTCGAACGCACCAATCATATCACGGTCCGTTCCTACCGTTACTAGAATTGCACCTTCAGTCATCTTATCCATCGCTTCTTGAGCTGTTTTAGCTACAACTACTTTTCCTGAAGCGGATGATTGTCCAATTCCTTGAGCTTTAGCAAGCACATCACCTATAATGTGGACCTTCATTAAGTTTGTAGAACCAGATTCACCAACTGGTACACCTGCCGTGATCACTACAAGATTTCCATGTTGAACAGCTTCTGCTTTAAGCGCTGAATCGATTGCAATTTGGAACATTTCATCTGTTGTTCCAGCTTTTTCACCTTTAACTGGAGTTACTCCCCAAACAAGTGCAAGCTTTCGGCAAACATCTTCGTTGCTTGTTACTGCGATAATAGGAGCTTTTGGACGATATTTTGAAATCATACGAGCTGTTTGACCTTTTTCAGTAGCAGTAATAACTGCATCTGCATCTAGGTTAAGAGCTGTAAAGGAAACAGATTGAGAGATTGCATCTGTAATTGTCGTTTTGCTCTCTTTGCTTCTTGAAGATAATAGTGTTTTATAGTTCAACGAACTTTCAGCACGGCTAGCAATCTTATGCATGGTAAGAACCGCTTCAACTGGATAAGTTCCAGCAGCTGTTTCACCTGATAGCATGATCGCATCAGTTCCGTCGAAGATTGCGTTCGCTACGTCACTCGCTTCAGCACGCGTAGGACGCGGGTTACGTTGCATAGAATCTAACATTTGAGTTGCGGTAATAACTGGCTTTCCAAGCTCATTACACTTCTTGATCAGCATCTTTTGTACTAGAGGTACTTCTTCAGCCGGAATCTCAACACCAAGGTCACCACGTGCTACCATTAGACCGTCAGAAACAGCAAGGATCTCATCGATATTGTCTACACCTTCTTGGTTCTCGATCTTAGGGATAATTTGAATATGGTTTGCATTGTGGCGATCTAAGATCTCACGAATTTCAAGAACATCTGTTGCACGACGTACGAATGACGCAGCAATAAAATCAACACCTTGTTCAATACCAAATTCGATATCTTTTGCATCTTTGTCTGTGATACCAGGAAGTTTCACGCTTACGTTAGGTACGTTTACACCTTTTTTATTTTTTAATGTACCAGAGTTTAAGATCTTTGTAGTCAATTCTTTTTCGCCGATCGCTGTTACTTCAAGTTCGATCAGTCCGTCATCAAGCAGGATTCTTGATCCAACATGTACGTCTTCAACAAGACCTGGATATGTTACAGAGATCTTTTTGTCGTTACCAACTACTTCTTCCATAGAAACGATTAGTTCGTTTCCAGCAACAAGTTCAGCAACTCCGCCTTCAAGCGTTTGAGTGCGGATCTCAGGTCCCTTCGTATCTAAAAGGATCGCAACTGTTTTTCCAAGCTCTTTAGATGCTTCACGAATGTTGATGATTCGTTGACCATGCTCATCAAAGTCACCGTGGGAGAAATTTAGACGGGAAACGTTCATCCCAGCATTCATTAATTCTTTTAACTTATCAATACTTTCGCTTGCCGGTCCTATCGTACAAACGATCTTTGTTTTGCGCAACATGTAAATAGCCTCCTGGTTTTCTTTTTTCGCAGAAAGGCATCGTAAGGCATCTGCAGTCAACCTGCAGCCGTACGATGCATTAAGCAGATTATATGGATAATTCTTGTGATAACTTGTACATTTGTCGATCTATCGAATGTTTTCTAGATAATACTTCTGTAATGTCATAATCCACAAGTTTGTTATTTTCAATACCTACTGTACGCCCAGCTTTGCCTTCTAATAAGAGTTCAACCGCTTGCGCACCTAGACGGCTTGCTAGTACACGGTCAAAAGCTGTAGGGGAACCACCACGTTGAATGTGACCCAGAACCGTAACTCTTGTCTCGAAGTCTGTAAGCCTTTCGATCTCTTTAGCAACATCAACGCCGCTTCCACAACCTTCAGCTACAATTATGATACTGTGTTTCTTACCGCGTTCATGTCCTCGTTGCAGCTTTTGTACGACTTGATCCATCTTATGATCTTCTTCTGGAATGAGGATCGTCTCAGCACCATCTGCAAGTCCAGCCCATAGAGCCAAGTCACCAGCGTCACGTCCCATTACTTCAATTATATAAGTACGCTCATGTGAAGTAGCCGTGTCACGAATCTTATCGATCGCATCGATAATCGTATTTAAAGCTGTATCAAAACCGATTGTAAAATCTGTACCCGGAATGTCATTGTCGATCGTACCAGGTACACCGATCGTTGGGTAACCTTGTTCAGACAATTTCTTAGCACCTTGGAAAGATCCGTCTCCACCAATAACGACTAATCCTTCAATACCGAATTTCTTTAACTGCTCGATCCCTTTTTGTTGTCCTTCTGGTGTCTTGAACTCTAAACAACGTGCTGAATGAAGCATCGTGCCTCCACGATGTATAATATCTCCAACAGATCCTAATTCTAGTTTCTTAATATTCCCCGAAATTAGTCCTGCATAACCATTGTATATCCCATAAACTTCTAAGTCATGGTAGATTCCTTTTCGAACAACCGCCCGAATCGCAGCGTTCATGCCTGGTGAATCGCCACCACTTGTTAGAACTCCTATCCGCTTCATGAAACATTTCACCTCTCTAGTTCTCTCGTCTTATTAAAATATCATGTTCAAATGTTGAACACAATAGACAACAATAGGCAAAAAAATGCGCCTTTCCCTAAGCAGAAAGGCACATTCCTTATTTAACAACAATGGAATCGTTTACAAACCCAAATTGTCCGATTTTTTTATATTTTTCATAACGTTGATTTATGAGCTCTTCTTTAGACATGGACAGCAACGAATGTAAAGAACTTTCCAAAACCTGGTCGATCAATTCCGCTTGCTGCTTCGCGTCTTTATGTGCTCCACCCTTAACTTCTTCAATGATCTCATCAATAATTCCTAATTCTTTTAAGTCTGGAGCAGTGATTCTCATAGATTCAGCTGCTTTCTTTGCCATTGAAGCATCTTTCCAAAGAATGGCAGCAGCGCCTTCTGGAGAGATAACAGAATAGGTTGAGTTCTCGAGCATGTGTACGTAATTTCCTACACCTAAAGCTAATGCTCCACCGCTTCCACCTTCTCCGATCACAACACAAATAACAGGAACAGTTAACCCAGCCATCTCAACTAAATTACGAGCGATCGCCTCACTCTGTCCTCTTTCCTCAGCTGCTTTTCCTGGATACGCTCCCTTTGTATCAATAAAACAGATAATAGGTCTATTAAACTTCTCGGCTTGTTTCATTAAACGCAGTGCCTTGCGATAGCCTTCTGGATGAGGCATACCGAAGTTACGACGAAGATTTTCTTTCGTATCTTTCCCTCTTTGGTGTCCGATGATCGTTATAGGTAGCTCCTTATAAAAAGCTACGCCTCCAACGATCGCTTCATCGTCACCAAAAAGACGGTCTCCGTGTAATTCAATGAAATCCGTAAAAAGATAGTTAATATAATCAAGGGTAGTTGGGCGTTCAGCATGCCTGGCAATTTGAACACGATCCCATGGCTTCATCTCTGAATACGTACTGTTTTCAAGGTTAGACAATTTTTCTTCTAGCCTCTTGATCTCGTCTGTTAAATCAATATCTTTCTCATCCATAAATGACTTAAGCTCTGCGATTTTTTTCTCCAGTTCGTGTATCGGTCTTTCAAATTCTAGTTCTGCTGCCATGCTTTACACCCTCCCTTCTGTATGAATCTTTACTAACGTACTCAATGTTTTCTTCATTTCACTTCTATGAATGACTCTATCTAACTGCCCATGTTTTAATAAAAACTCTGCTGTCTGAAAATCATCCGGTAATTCCTGACGAATCGTTTGTTCAATGATTCTTCTGCCAGCAAACCCGATTAAAGCCTTAGGTTCAGCAAAATTGTAATCACCTACAGATGCGAAACTTGCGGAAACGCCACCTGTTGTCGGGTGTGTCATGATAGAGATAAACAACAATCCTTTGTCACTCAAACGTTTAAGAGCTACACTCGTTTTAGCCATCTGCATCAAACTTAATACGCCCTCTTGCATTCTAGCTCCGCCAGATGCTGTAAAGATGATAAACGGTGTTTCTTGATCAATCGCGTGCTCAATCGCACGTGTGATCTTCTCACCTACAACAGAACCCATGCTACCCATTCTAAAGCGAGAATCCATAACAGCTAATGTTACATCACGGCCATCAATCTGACCGGCACCTGTAACAACGGCTTCATTAATTTTTGTTTTCTTTCGGTCACCTTCAAGTTTCTCCACATAATCTGGAAACTCTAAAGGATTTCCAGAGATCATGTCTGCATCATATTCTGTAAAGGTTCCTTCATCAATCAGAGCAGCTATTCGTTCTTGTGATGACATTGGATAATGATATTGACAGCCTTGACATACAAGCAAGTTTTTTCTTAACTCTTTTGTTACCATGATGTGCTTGCATTCTGGACATTTACTCATAATTCCTTCTGGAACGTCTTGTTTAACTTTACCAGTTGGTATCGTGGCATATTTTTTCTTTTTTACAAACAATCCTTTAATCATAAATGAATAACACCACCTATTCGATTGCGTTTAGAGCATCGTTTTGTTTTGATAACAAACTCGTCAGCTTCACAGCATCTTTTGATTGAAGAAGTGTCAGGACTTCCTCACAAAATGCTCGTGACCAGTACGAATTTGCTCGTTGCAATGAAGACCCATAACCCGTTAGTTCTACATATAAACGATAAAGAAGATGATTGCCGCATGCTTGGATCACAATTTTTTCAAATTGTTTGCAAGCTTTATGAACTTGCTCTTGTTCGTTCGTATCCATCTGTTCAATAAGATTTTCCAGTTTAGAAATAGTAGAAGATCCAGCTCTAAGTACTGAAAGCTCCACACAGTCTTTAATAACTATATGTCTTGTTTCCTGAAGATCGTGTCTAGCTTTATTATCGTTTAAGATAAACGAAGCTAGCACTTCAACGAGCCGGTGTCCGGTTGCTTCACGAATAAATGTCCCTTCGCCTCTTCTTGTCTCAATCAGACCTAAAAGTTCTAGAGATCGCAGTGCTTCGCGAACAGATGATCTTCCAACCTTCAGGCGGTCACTCAGCTCCCTTTCAGATGGGAGCTTGTCACCCGCTTGAAGACCGTCCTCAACGATAATCGCTTTAATTTGTTTAAGAATTTCTATATATACTTTTTCGGTAGGCTGGACAGACATTCCTCTCTCCTCTACCGGTTTCATTCATCTTTTCCGATAATAGCTAGTTTCTTAGTCTTTTCAGCGATGTCTTCAGGATTCACACGAAGTCTTGCGACTCCTGTTTCCATAGCAGCAGTAGCTACAGCTGCAGCAACAGCAGGTGCTACACGCGGATCGAATGGTGCTGGAATTACATAATCCGCCGTCAATTCTACTGGGTTAACCAGATTTGCGATCGCATGTACCGCTGCAATTTTCATTTCCTCATTGATGTGTGTTGCACGAACATCTAGCGCACCACGGAAAATACCAGGAAACGCCAACACGTTATTTACTTGGTTAGGAAAATCAGATCGCCCTGTTCCAATGACCATCGCACCTGCTTCACGTGCTTCATGAGGCATGATCTCAGGATTCGGGTTAGCCATAGCAAAGATAATCGGTTCAGGATTCATCGACTCAACCATTGCCTTTGTTAATGCACCTTCTACTGAAACACCTACAAAAACATCTGAACCACTGATTACATCTGCAAGTGTTCCTTCTTGTTTCGTACGGTTCGTAAAGTTTGCAACTTCTTTTTTCACAGAGTTCATTCCGAACGGACGACCTTCATAGATCGCACCTTTTGTGTCGCACATGATGATATCTTTCACACCAAAACGATCTAGCAATTTAATAATTGCGATTCCAGCTGCACCAGCTCCGTTAACAACGACCTTAATCTTAGACATTTCACGTCCTGTTAATTTAAGAGCATTAACAAGACCTGCTAGCGTCACAATAGCTGTACCATGCTGATCATCATGGAAGATTGGAATATTCGTTTCTTTCTTTAAACGCTCTTCGACTACGAAACAATTGGGTGCTGCAATATCTTCTAAGTTCACACCGCCAAATGTAGGTTCAAGCAATTTCACCGTTTCAACGATCTTGTCCACATCTGTCGTATTCAAGCAGATCGGGAACGCATCAACGCCAGCAAAACTCTTAAATAGTACTGCTTTTCCTTCCATAACAGGAAGTGCAGCTTCAGGCCCAATATTACCGAGACCTAATACAGCTGTTCCATCAGAAACAACAGCTACTGTGTTACCCTTCATCGTATAGTCATAGACTTTCGTTTTGTCATCATAAATATCTTTACACGGCTCTGCCACACCAGGAGAATACGCTAAGCTTAAATCCTTCGCGTTACGTACAGGTACCTTTGATTTCGATTCTAATTTCCCTTGATGTGTGCGGTGCATGTGTAGTGCTTCTTCTCTTAATGTAGACATTTTTTCATCTCCTAATGATTTTATATTTAAGGTTGATAAGCCAATTAGGAGGTGGTCAGACCACTAATATTGACTCATCCATTATAACAAAAGTTAACAAGCTGTAAAGGTTTTTAATTTCTTCTAAATACGACATTACCCTCACCAATAACAGATTGCAATTCTAATAACAAGTTTTCAGAAACATTTACTTTTTGTGAAATCTGAACCTTTTGTCTATTCTCTTCATAGATCAAAACAACAGATGTAGAACCTTTTGATTCGTCTAAAATGGCCTTCATCGCATTCAGATGCTGAGACGACTGATGTTCTTTATCTATTTTAATGAATAGGGTCGGTTGCTCATTTGACTTTAAATCTTCGAGCAGTTTGCATTTATTCACAAGAATCTGCAGTGATTCGTTACGGTGCTCCACACTTCCTTCTATAAACAATTGTTGTCCTTTCTGAAGAAGAGAATGGTATGTTTCATAAACTTTCGGAAAAGCGACGGCTTCTATCTCACCACTTTCATCACTGATCGTTAGGAAGGCCATGAGTTCTCCTTTTTTGGTTTTGATCGCTCGTACTTTGTCCACTAGAACACCTAGACGAACGGATGATTTTTTTTCTTTTAACTCATTGATGTTAACCGCTTTCCAGCTGTTTAAGGTCGTTCGATATCTTTGCAGCGGATGTGAAGAAAAGAAAAAGCCTAAAGCTTCTTTTTCAAACTTAATTTTTTCACTTTCTTGAAAAGATTGAACGGAAACATAGGAAGGTTTAGGCAAATTAATATCATCATCAAAAAGATACATCTGATTCTTTCTTGAGATCTCCTGAAACTCTTCTCCATATTCAATCGCAGTTTCTAATGAAGCTAGCAACACTGCTCGATCTTGTCCCAATTCATCCAAAGCTCCTGCAAAAATTAGTGATTCGAGTGTACGTTTATTCACAACTTTCTGAGGACATCTTGAACAGATATCGAACAGATCATGAAACGTTTCTTTTTCGTTCTCTGTCATTAACATCCTAATTGCATTGTACCCAACGTTTTTTATTGCCAAAAGACCAAATGTGATAGTAGTTCCATTTGAAATAAAAATTTCGCTGCCTTTTTTTATGGATGGTGAAAGAACAGGAATCCCTCTTTGCTCGGATTCTTTAATATATTGATTCACTTTATCATGATTCCCGATAACGCTTGAAAGCAGAGCCGCCATAAAGTAGGCTGGATAGTTCGCTTTTAAAAAGGCAAGTTGATAAGCGATCACACTGTATGCAACAGCATGGCTCCTAGGAAATCCATAATCAGCAAAACGTACGATCAAGTCGTACAAAGCATCTGCAGATTTTTCATCATAGCCTTGCTTTAGACACCCTGCAACAAAGTGTTGTCTCTCACGCAGAAGAATATCCCTTTTCTTCTTGCCTACTGCTCTCCTAAGCAAATCTGCCTCTCCTAGTGTGAAACCAGCTGCTTTGGTTGCAATCTGCATGATCTGTTCTTGATAAACGATCACACCATATGTTGATTGTAAAATCGGTTCCAGATCAGGGTGCATGTATTGCACAGTCTTTAGACGATGTTTGCCAGCAATATAGTCAGGAATATTTTGCATCGGACCAGGCCGATAGAGAGCATTCACCGCCACGATATCTTCAAACTCTGTCGGTTTAAGCTGCTGAAGAACTTTTCTCATCCCGTCAGACTCAAGCTGAAACACCCCAGTCGTATCACCTTTTGCAAGAAGCTCAAATGTTTTAGCGTCATTGAATGGAATATCATTTAAACTAATCTTCACATTTTCATTTTCTTCGATCGCCCATAAGATGTTTTCAATGAGCGATAAATTTCGCAAGCCCAAAAAGTCCATCTTCAAGAGTCCTGCAGCTTCGAGCCATTCCATACTATATTGTGTAAGAGGTATACCGTCATGACCGGTTTGTAAAGGTACTTTTTGAACAAGTGGTGCTCCCGACAAGACTACGCCTGCAGCATGGGTTGATGCGTGCCTCGGTAAACCTTCAAGTGTCATTGCGATCTCAACGAGTTTTCTCACATCAGGTTCATTTTTGTACGCCTGTTGCAAGCCCGCTGATTCTTTCAACGCATTTTCCAACGTTATTCCTGGTCTAGATGGAATATTCTTTGCGGTAAGATCAATAAGTGCTGGAGCAAAATCCATTACTCTGCCCGCATCCCTTATCGCCGCTCTTGCAGCTAATGTCCCAAAGGTAATGATCTGTGCGACATAATCTGTACCATATTTATGCGCAACATAACTGAGTACTACATCACGACGGTTATCAGGAAAGTCGATATCAATATCCGGCATCGTAATTCGTTCAGGGTTTAGGAAGCGCTCGAAGATCAGTTGATGATGAATAGGATCAACATTCGTAATCTTAAGAACGTAAGCGACTAATGAACCTGCTGCAGAACCTCTTCCTGGTCCTGTAATCATCTTTTCGTCGTGTGCAAATTTCATAAAATCCCAAACAATCAAGAAATAATCTTCAAAGTTCATGCTTTTAATAATATTGAGTTCGTATGTTAATCGGTCTTTGATTTCAGGTGTTATCGTTTCGTATCGATTCAAAAGTCCTTTATTGCAGAGCTCTGTTAAATATTCATAGCTGTTCTTATTATTAGGAACAGGGTATTTAGGCAAAGCGATGTTACCAAGATGGAGTTCGAGCGAACATCTTTCTGCCAGTTTAGCCGTTGTATCTAACGCCTCTTCAGCATGGGAAAATAGACGTTCTATTTCTGTTGGGGATTTAAAATAAAATTCATCGGTCTGCAGTTTAAATCGATCACGATTGTTTTTCTTCTCGCCTTGTTTGATGCAAAGCAGGATATCATGCGCGTCTGCATCCTCTCTTTTCATATAATACGTTTCATGCATACAAACGAGAGGGACAAGATATTTCCTTGAAAGGTTGTGCAATTGGAGATTTATTGTTTTTTCTATACCTGTATCATGATCTTCTATTCCAAGGTAAAAGCGGTCTTTGAAGCACGATTTATAGAATTGAAGCAATCGATCTAATGTTTGATCATCAAGGTTTTCATGAGCAAGGTACTGCTGAACCTCACCTTCTATTCCTGATGAAACAGCAATAAGGCCTTCAGCATGATTTGAGATTTCTTCATAAGAAAGTGGTGACACTTCTCCGTCCAGTTTAGTCTGCATTAGCGTTGTAAGTCTCAATAGATTTTCATAGCCTTCTATGTTCATGGCATATAAAAGAAGTTTATGGTGTGAACTTATCTTCTCTTTTGTATCTGTTTGATTTCTTCCAACTTCTGCTTCTAAACCAATGATAGGTTTGATGCCAGCTTTTACACAGGTTGTATAAAATTTTAATGCACCATACATATTGGATTTATCTGTTAACGCTAACGAGGTATATCCAAGCTCTTTTGCATATTGAACAAGCTCTTCGATTCGACAAGAGCTTTCAAGAAGCGAGTATTCACTATGTATATGCAGTGGGACAAATCCCATACCATCACTTCCTTTACGCACCTGTTTGCATTCCATTATAGTACAGAAGTTCGCATGTGTTAATGAAACAGTTGTGATTAACGAGCGATTATTCATTTTCTCTCAAATTAGCATACACTTCATCTACTTCCCATACATTGATTAAGAGGGGAGGTTGTCTCATGGTACGTGAATTCTTTGCTAATATCATATTAGATTTTGCTATAGCTTTCGGTGTATTGTTGGGTGGAGCGTTAATCGGCGGGCTTGCCGCTTTTCTTGTAGGAAAAGCACCAATCTTAGAGATGATGGAACTTGCGAAAAGACTTAAAATATGGGCAATCGTCGCTGCTATTGGTGGAACGTTTGATACGATCACGAACTTTGAGCGAAGTTTTGAAAACGGCGCTACTATAGAGATTTTCAAACAATTAACTTATATTTTCGTAGCGATTGCTGGTGCTAATTCTGCCATGCAATTGATTCAATGGCTCAGCCAGGAGAACATCAACTGATGAGGATTCCCCCGCTATATCAACGAAAAGGCTACCAGCGTTTTTTTGCTGGGATAGCGATCGGATTTATTATCGGTTGGGCTTTTTTTTTAATACAAGGCGGTTTGGCTCATGAAAGGCTGATTGTTAGAATCGAGAACCAGCAGGTAGAAATAAATGATCTAGAAAAGAAGAATGAAATCTTAACTTCGGATGATGAAAAAGCAAACAAAGAACTTGCTAAGAAGTTTAAACTACATGAAGTGAATGCAAGATTTTCAAACCAGGATTCTTCAAAGTTATCAAACTTAACTAGGCTGCACTTGGCAAAAGCAGTTGAAGACGACCTTGAGCATCTTATAGGAGAAGATACAGAAACACTTGCAAAAAGTCATTCCTTACTCGTACAAGCTATTGAAAATAAAACGTACCGACTCGATGACGATGAGCAAGCTTATGAAGTCAAGATCGATCATTTGTATTTATACACGGGTGTTCTTCGAATCTATATCTCAGCTAAAATCAGTGAATGATTATGCATAAATAATGGTCGAAATATTACGTTTTTATGAATCTTTGGGCAAAGAAATGGCAATCCCTCCTTCAATTGTATAAAATATGTGTAAAGAATATTTCAAGAGTGATTATTGGGGGGAACTACATGATTATCAATCGAAAAGAACTTGCCCGTGAAAAGGTGAAGGAATTACAGAATGGCTTTTCTGCTTTTGCAGAAACGAAAGAAGTAGCAGACCTAATCAAGAGAGAGCTTGCAAAATTAAACTTAAAAGTGCATGAAGATGTAACAGATGTTGGCTCTTGGTTTATCCCTGAAAAAGCTAACTAAATATATCATGCTAAAGCATAAAAAGGCCCCCCGATGAGGCCTTTTTTATTTGGCTTGATATTCTTTACAGAGGTTTCGAAGTTCAGCTAGTACAGACATCGTTTCGTCTTCGGTATATACCGTTGCTCCTGATGCTCTCGGATGCCCTCCGCCGTTGAATTTAGTTGCTATCTTATTAACAACAGGACCTTTCGACCGCAATCTAACTCTTATCTGATCTGGTTCATCCACAAAAAACACCCACGCCAACAAGCCTTCAACATGTGAAAAAGAATTTACTAAAAGGGATGCTTCACCTGGAGTTGTTCCAAACTCTTTTAACGTGTCTTTTTTTAAGTGGATATACCCTACACAATTGTCTGCAATCGAAAAATTTTGAAGAACATAACCGTTCAACCGAACGAGTTTTTCAGATATCTTATATAAATTTTCGTGAATTTCTGAAGGTGAGAATCCTGTCTCTAATAACGCTGCTGTATAATGGTGTGTTTTTTGAGTCGTGTTTGAAAATAAAAAGCGACCAGTGTCACCAATAATACCAGCATAGATTAGTCTTGCTGCATGTTGATCAAGTTTTAATCCAGACGTTGATCCATAAAGGTAAAGATCCATGATCATCTCTGATGTAGAACTTGCTTCAGTATCCACCCAAATCAAATCACCATAAGGATCTTCATTTGGATGATGATCGATTTTGATAACAAAATCTCCTAGTGAATAACGGTGATCACTGATTCGAGGTGAGTTCGCAGTATCGCAAATAATGACTAAAGCCCCTTTATAAACACCATCTTCTATAACATCCATCGTGTTTAGAAATGTAAGGCCCGCTTCCTCTTCCCCTACAACATACACTTCTTTTTGAGGATAACTTGCTTTGATGATTGCAGAAAGCCCACCTTGTGATCCGAGCGCATCCGGGTCTGGTCTGACATGTCGATGAATAATTATCTTTTCATACTGTTTGATTCTTTGTAAGATTTGTTCTTTCATAGCAGACTCCTTTTAGATGTCGTTGTGGCAATTATGGTTTTAAACGTTTACAATATAGTGGAGTAAATACGTGGGGGAATTTTCAATGCCTATTTTTATTATCCTAATTATACTTTCTTTTTCTCTTTATGTGTTCTATAAAGTCTCTGAAGTGCGCGCAAAAGAACCGTTCTTGAAGCGGTGGACAGGCACAAAAGCAAAAATGGCACTCGGTTCATTCTTAGCTTCTTTCGGTCTTAACGAACTCACTGCTGTTGAAGGACGTGTTCAGCTTTGGGTGGCACTTATCTTCTTAATCTATGGAATTGTACTGTTAATCATGAATTATAAAATGTACAAGCATTTCCTTACACTTGCACGTGAAGAAGCACAGAAAAATTAATTACGTATGGATAAAAAGTCCCTGAAACAGGGACTTTTTATGAACGATGATCAAGAAGCTGTGCCATCATCATAGCTTTTCCAACAATCTTTCCATCATGATGGATCTCAACATCTACTTTTCCAAATTTCCGGCTCACTTCCAGCACTCGTGGAATCAGTTCAATATCACTATCAATTTGTACGGGCTTGATATAATAAAACGTAACATTCTCCACAACGAGGTCGCCTTTTTTAATTTTTCTCAGTGCTTTTCGCGCCGTTTCCGTCACGATCGTCATTAAAACGCCGTATGAAACAGTTCCAAGGTGATTGGTCATCTGAGGTGTAATCCTGCAAAAGTACGAGATCTCATTATCTACTTTTTGCTCTTTTAACTCTGTCGTAATAAGATCATCAAAAGTAGCACCTACTTGAGGCTGCTTTTGCATCATCTGCATCGCTTTTAATACATCTTGCCTTGTTAAAATTCCGATCAGTTTGTGAGAAGTTCCGATAACAGGAAGGAGTTCGATTCCTTCCCAGATCATCATATGAGCACAAGCAGCAACAGATGTTTTTTCCGTAACGGTTAAAGGTGCACGAGTCATTACCTTTTCTACTTGCATGGTAACAGGTACCCCTATAATATCTTTAGAAGTAACTACCCCCGTTACGCGATTACCTTGATCTACAACCGGATAACGGCTATGCATAGTTTGTTGATTCAACTCATGCCAACGCTGCACCTTATCATGTTGATAAAGATAATGCGTCTCATCGATCGGAATTAAAATATCAGATGCTAAAACGATATCTTTCTTAATCAAACGATCATGAATGGCTTTATTGATCATGGTCGCAACTGTAAAGGTATCATAGCTCGTAGAGATAACAGGAAGCTCAAGATCATCTGCGAGTCGTTTCACTTCTTCCTCTGTATCAAAACCACCAGTAACTAAGATTGCACTTCCTGCTTTCAGACCAAGTTCATGAGCGTTTACACGGTTACCTACGATCAATAAACTTCCTGCATCAACATAGCGCATCATTGCTTCAAGTTTCATGGCTCCGATTACAAATTTGTGCAAGGTTTTATGAAGACCAGCGCGTCCGCCAAGTACTTGTCCTTCAACAATATTTACGACTTCAGCAAACGTTAGCTTTTCAATATTGCTCTTTGCTTGCCTTTCAATTCGTATCGTACCAACACGTTCAATCGTGCTCACGATTCCTTGATTTTCCGCTTCTTTTATCGCTCGATAAGCTGTTCCTTCACTAACGGTCAGATCTTTTGCTATTTGCCGAACGGAGATTTTTGATCCGACATCAAGGTCCAAAATATGCTGTAATATTTGTTCATGCTTGGTTAGCATTACATTCACCGTTCCTTCTACCTGTATCTATCTGTTTTATCACTTTGACTAATACAGATTATACAGGCATTAGAACAGAAACTCAACTTTCCATGTGTATCCTTTTTTTCATTTTTGAATCTGTAGTCACAATTTGCTTTTTAACAGCTCTTTTCTCTGGTGTATCTTTCTTAAACAAAAGGCTAACTAAAAGCATACCCGCAAATCCCATCCATGCTGCCGAGAAAAGTTGTTGCATCAAAGGTCCGTCAAACGATAAGACAGGTATCGCTACATAGAGAAGCACCAACAACATTAATACTTTTGCTATTTTTTCTTGTCTCATAAAAAACACAACCTCCCTTACTATCATCAATATGCATAGAAAGGGAGGTTAGAATCATTATACACTTATGCTTTCACCGCTTATGAGCACTTTTCCTTTGTTTCCGAGTTTAGATGTGAATGAAGCTTCAGGATCCTGTTCAATCACAGGAAACGTGTTGTAATGGATTGGAACGGTAACTTCAGCACCAATCCACTCTGCTGCGATTAATGCATCTTCAGGCCCCATCGTAAAGTTGTCACCAATAGGTAAGAAAGCAATATCTGGTTTTGCAAACTCTCCTATTAATTTCATATCTGAGAATAGAGCTGTATCTCCTGCATGGTATAGCGTTTTCCCATCACATGAGAATAAAATTCCCGCTGGCATTCCAGTATATACGACAGTGCCATCTTCCTGTGAATAACTTGATCCATGAAAAGCTTGAGTGAATTTCACTTTTCCAAAATCAAATGTGCGGCTTCCTCCTATATGCATAGGATGTGCCTCTACACCGAGTGTTTGTAAGTAATCAGCAAGTTCAAATGGTGCTACGACCAAGCTGTTATTCGCTTTTGCGATCTCAACCGTGTCGCCTACATGATCGTTATGACCGTGTGTTAAGAGAATCACATCAGCTTTTACGTCCTGAACATTGATCTTAGCTTGTCCATTTCCGTTAATAAAAGGGTCGATCCAAATGGAATGTTGCTCGGTTTGAATTTCAAGTACAGAATGTCCGTGGTATGTCACTTTCATAATTGCATGTTCCCTCCTCAAATTAAACGCTGAAATACCTAATTAGTGTTACATACCCTATTATAGAACAGAAAAAAAGTCCTATTCCAGAGAAAAGGAATGCGAACTTTTTTAAATGTTATCTATTTGTTTGTTTTTAGAATGGAGACAGCATCTTTATAGTCTAGTTGATGCGATTCAGCTACCGCTTTGTATGTTACAAACCCATCTAATGTATTGATCCCTTTAAGTAGAGCTTCATTATCTAAACACGCTTGAACATAACCTTTGTTTGCGATTTGAAGAGCATAAGGTACGGTAACGTTAGTCAGACCGATCGTTGAGGTTCTCGGAACAGCACCTGGCATGTTAGCCACTGCATAATGAAGAACGCCATGCTTTTCATACGTCGGATTATCATGTGTCGTGATGCGGTCGACCGTTTCAAAGATTCCACCTTGATCAATGGCAACATCTACGATGACAGAACCTGGCTGCATGCCTTTAATCATCTCTTCGGTCACAAGCTTAGGAGCCCTAGCTCCCGGTATTAACACAGCTCCAATAACCAGTGCTGATTCTTGAACGGCAAGAGCTATATTGAGTGGATTTGAAATGAGCGTATTGATTTCAACACCGAAAATATCATCAAGCTGACGAAGACGTTCTGGATTTAAATCAATGATTGTTACATCCGCTCCAAGACCCATAGCGATCTTAGCAGCATTCGTTCCGACCACTCCGCCACCAATAACCGTTACTTTTCCACGTCTTACCCCAGGTATTCCACTTAAGAGGATACCTAGCCCACCTTTTGGTTTTTCTAAAAATTGAGCACCGATCTGCGCAGCCATTCTTCCTGCTACTTCACTCATCGGTGTTAGGAGAGGAAGTGTCCCATTCGGCAATTGAACCGTCTCGTACGCAATGCCAACTACTTTATTATCTGTTAATGCTTTTGTAAGTTCTGGCTCAGGTGCAAGATGTAAATAAGTGAAGAGAATTAGACCTTCTCGAAAAAAACAGTACTCCTCAGGAAGCGGTTCTTTTACTTTCATAACCATATCCATCGACCATGCTTGGGTGGGTGTTTCTACGATAACACCACCAGCACTTTCGTATTCTTCATCTGTAAACCCTGAACCGATTCCAGCACCTTTTTGGATAAATACCTCATGACCTGATGCCACAAGGTTCAACACGCCCGCTGGTGTCATCGCTACACGATTTTCATTATTTTTTATCTCAGTCGGTACTCCTATTTTCATGTTGTACCCTCCCTTATTTCACATGGAAATTTTTTCATTATTCTATAGTTAACATACCACCAAAAACTCCAAATAAAAAGTTGAATCTTCTTATAATATTTATAAATTCAAGACAGCTTTAAGGTACCCTAAAAGGAAAAAGAACATTCTCCTTTTTGGTTTTATGAAAAATTCTGCTCATGTTCGCAATTGTAATAACTTTTTTTAGAACAAAAAAGGGCAGCCTCTGTAATAGAGCTACCCTTATCTTGTGTTATGAAAGACTTTCTTCTTCATCAAGTTTTGTTCTTTGCTGTCCTTGATCTACTTTATCAACGATTCCGCTTTGATAAGATTCTGTTATCTGCTGATGAACAGTCATCTCACCTTCAGCATCATATTCAAGCTGTTGATTCGGACGTTTTTCGTTTTCCATCTTAACTTTCCTCCTTCAAACGCAAGACTTTATCCATAGTTTTCGTCTTACAAGGAAAGTTCATTTAAGCTAATTATTGGAAACGGCCATTTTTGATTGTGCGGCATCAATCTGTTGGCGAACGGCCTCAAAACCAGTTCCACCTTCAGAATTTCGTCTTTCTACTGCTGTTTTTGGAGATAGAGCCTCAAACAGATCATTTTCAACGAGCGGGCACCATGCTTGGTATTCTTCCAACGTCACATCAAGAAGATAGCACTCTTTTTGAATACATTGAAGGACCATCTCACCAACTAATTCATGTGCTTCTCGGAAGGGAATTCCTTTTTTCGCTAGGTAATCTGCAAGCTCTGTAGCATTAGAAAAGTCTTGATGCACGGCTTTATTCATCTTATCCACATGAATTTTCACTTCGTTCATCATACCTGTCATGATACTTAAGCATCCTTTAACGGTTTTTACCGTATCAAAAACAGGTTCTTTGTCTTCCTGCATGTCTTTGTTGTATGCAAGCGGCAATCCCTTCATCAATGTAAGAAGGGAGATCAACGAACCATATACTCTCCCGCTTTTCCCTCGGATCAATTCAGCCATATCAGGATTCTTTTTTTGTGGCATCATGGAGCTGCCTGTAGTAAAGCTGTCACTGATCTCAATGAATCCGAACTCTTCTGAAGACCAAAGAATCAGTTCTTCACAAAAACGAGAAAGATGCATCATGATCATAGAAGCATTGCTGCAGCATTCGATCGCAAAATCTCGATCACTTACAGCATCCAAGCTATTGAGATACTTGTCTCTGAATTCAAGCTCGTTCATCGTGATGTTGCGGTCGATTTCAAACGTCGTTCCCGCAAGTGCTCCGGCACCAAGAGGCATAATATCACTGCGCTTTAGACTATCTTGAAGTCTTCCTTTATCACGCTCAAGCATCCAAAAGTAAGCCAATAGATGATGAGCGAATGAAACGGGCTGTGCACGCTGAAGATGTGTATACCCAGGGATGATCGTTTCTACATGCTCTTCTGCAAGATTCAAAAGTGATTTTTGTAATTCTTCAATGTGACTAATGATTAATAACGTTTCTTCTTTTACGTAAAGATGAAAATCTGTTGCCACTTGATCATTTCGACTTCTTGCCGTATGAAGTTTTCCGCCATCTGGTCCAATTTTGTCTGTTAATAATTTTTCAAGGTTCAAATGAATGTCTTCGTATTTAACAGAATACGTAAGCTCCCCTTCTTCAACATCAGATTGAAGAGAAAGCAAGCCATTCTTTATATTTTCGTAAGCACTCTCGTCAATAATTTTACACTGAAACAACATCTTAGCATGAGCCAAACTTCCTTTAATGTCTTGACTGGCCAATTGCTGATCAAAAGAGATGGATGCTCCAAACTCATCTACCCATTCTTCAGGCTGTTTCGAGAAACGTCCTCCCCATAGCTTCTTCACACTTTCACCTCATTTTTTTGAACCATGCTGCTAACTTTTGTAGGAAGTCCCCATAAAGAGATAAAACCTTTCGCAGCTGTATGATCAAAAGCATCGTCTGATGTATATGTTGCTAATTTTTCATCATAAAGTGAATAAGGTGATTTTCTTCCTTCGACGATTGCATGCCCTTTAAAGAATTTAACACGAACTGTACCTGTTACATGTTTTTGTGTTTCGTCCAAGAAGGCTTTTAATGATGCATGTAACGGCGAGAACCATAAACCTTCATAGATCAATTCAGTCATCTTCTTTTCAATGATTGGTTTAAAGTGAGCGACTTCTTTAACTAATGTAAGATCCTCAAGTTCTTTATGTGCTTTAATAAGCGTTGTTGCGGCTGGACATTCGTAAACTTCACGAGATTTGATTCCTACTAATCTATTTTCAACATGGTCGATTCGTCCAACACCATGCGCGCCTCCCCAATCGTTCAACTGATTAATTAGAACATCTAACGCAACATGCTGACCGTTCAGTGATACTGGAACACCTTGTTCGAATCCGATCTCGACAACCTGCGGCTCATCTGGCGTATGTTCGAGAGCAACAGTCATTTCATATGCTTCTTCTGGTGGTGCAGCCCAAGGATCTTCCAAGATTCCACACTCATTGCTTCTTCCCCATAAATTTTGGTCGATTGAGAACGGATTTTCCTTTTTGATCGGAACAGGAATATCATGTTCTTTTGCATACTGAATCTCTTCTTCACGAGACCAGCTCCATTCACGAACTGGCGCTAGAACTTCAAGCTCAGGTGCGAGTGCAGAAACAGAAACTTCAAAACGAACTTGATCGTTCCCTTTTCCTGTGCAGCCATGAGCAACGGCTGTAGCTCCATATTTTTTAGCAGTTTCTACTAACTTTTTCGCGATCAACGGTCTGCTTAATGCAGAGATGAGTGGATATTTCCCTTCATACAATGCATGTGATTGTAGAGCTACTAATGCATATTCATCAGCATATTCTTTTTGAACATCAAGTACGATCGATTCAGATGCCCCGATTGATAGCGCCTTTGATTGTATAAAAGGAAGATCCTTGCCTTCACCTACATCCAAGCATAATGCAATAACTTCGTATCCCTTATCAGCTAGCCATGGAATCGCAACAGACGTATCTAATCCTCCAGAATAAGCTAAAACTACCTTTTTCCCCATATGAAATCTCTCCTTTTGTTATAGCCAAAAATGAATATTTACTTATTTTTATACATTTTTGTTTATAAAAATACCATTTATGATAGTTCATACTATAACAAAAACACTAATGAAATTGCAAGGTTATTCTTTAAAATGAATAAAAATAACATCGAACTTTTATCTACCATCCCACTCCACCCTTTTGTACAATAGAAAAAGAGGTGATTTCAATTGCAAAATGACTTTGTTTGGGATGAAAGACTCGGAATTTTTGTTCCGCATTTAAATAAATCGTGGGAAAAGTACGATACGGCGACTCAAGAAGCGATAATGCTGCAATGGGAAAAGATCAGAGGAAGAATTCCTGATCGAATCGGAGAGATCGAAGAGATCATCAACAAGTTGCAAGACCAACTATCGACCGAAGAACATTTTGAGGTCTCATGTGAATTGAACAATAAGATTGCGAGCCTCGCTTCTGTCATCAACGATCTTTGGCTATGGTACAGATTGAATCAGAGTATCACTTCAAAGATTCATGATTAAATGAGGTTCCCTTTGATAGTAGGAGTCTTCATATACAAATAAAGAGGATGCATTTGCATCCTCTTTATTTTGGACTATTTTCTTTAACAAACACCCTTATTTATTCAGCTGTTGAACAACATGTGACAGCTCGGGTATGATTAATTTCTCCATGCCTAGTTTTACAGCACCTGATGAACCAGGCAGTGCGAATATCGCTGTACTATCCTTAACTCCTGCTATTGCTCTGCTCAGCATCGCACCAGAGCCAATATCGTCTGTATAGCTTAACATGCGAAAAAGTTCACCAAAACCAGAGATCTCTTTATCAAATAAAGGCGTTAATGCCTCAATTGTTACATCTCTAGAAGCGATTCCTGTTCCTCCATTAAAAAGGACAACATCAATCTCTTTATTCTGTATACCGTATTCCGCAGCATCTTGAATGGATCTCATCTCATCTTTAACAATTTTGTATGCAGCAATTTTATGATTCTTTTTCTTTAAAAATGTATGGATCAATTTTCCGCTTTTATCTGTTTCTTCATCACGCGTATCACTAACGGTTACGATCATGCATCTAACCACTCGTGGTGCTAGAGCTTTATGTTCTTTTACACTCATGGAAGCAACACCTGTTTCTTAATATTTTTCAAAAAGATATCTTTTTTGATAAAACTTGTGTGCAATTTCTGTGATTTTTCTCGACTGTTGATAGTTCATGAATGCACCGAGTGCCATTCCGAAAATCGGCAACCCTTGTGTTAGCTTCTTTCGAAGAAGAAGAATCGCCATCATCTTCATAGCTTGTTGTATCGGATGTGACATCCATGACACATCTGCGATCACATCTTTTCCCGCATAAAAAATCGGATCTTCTTCCTCTCTGATCTCGACCATCAGCTCGTCCCACTTTTCCTGTTGAAAACGCTTCGGCATCGTCGCTGCATGATAAACTTTTAACGAACGCATCATTTCTGCAGGTCTTTGGATATCATAGCCATAGTGCATCGCGATAGATTGCACGGAACGTATTCCAAGAGCAACCATTGCAGGCAGGTCTGTTCCTAAAAAGAGAAGTCCTCCTGTGCCTGCGAGCCCTCCTTGCGAAAAGGACAAGAGCCTGTTTCTTGCGATTTGCTGGTCTGCCATATACGATAACTGATCGATCGAACACTTTTTTAGATCTTCAATTTCATAGATATCGTCTCTAAAGACTCTTGCTTCAGACAATAACCGTTGTTTAGTATCCAATTGAAATTGGGAGTTTTGTATAAGAGCATGAATATGAAATAATGCAGAATCCACATATTCACCGACTGTCTCTTGCACCTCTTCTGGAAGGAGGTCCATCTGCCTTGTTGCCCATTTTTCATAAGTACGGCCAAAATCTGTTGGTTCATATGTAAAGAAATCTTCTTCCCACGCCATAATTTCTTGCCAGATCTGTTCCTCACGCGCTGTTAATGCCATACGCATCCTCCTTAAAACCTTTTAAATAGTGTAGTATAAATCACTCTTAAAGTAAAAATTCTGTAATGAGAGAACTTATAAAAATGGATTTCTCCATTCCATCAGCAACGCATAGTTAGACGATTCTTCGTCCTCAATATAATTCTGGATAAGCATCAGCGGATTTCTTCCACATCGCAAAAGAAACGATATGACCGGATCATATAACTCGCCACTAATCACTTTGTCAGCATAATCTTGAGGAGAAAGAACATGTGAATGCTTTGAATAACCCGGCATCCTACCTCCGCCTAATAATCTCTGTAATTTATGGTGAACGACCGTTTCATACAGAGATTGCATAAGAAGCTTGCCTAAATTAAATTTACGGTGTGATGGTCTTATGCAAATATCTACAACATACAGTGTATTTGCACTTTGATCATGATTGGTGATATAACCATTGCCCGTTATCTCTTCCCACGTATGCTGCGGATGTTCCAAGTCATATTCCACGAGTAAACTTGTTACCGATCCAGCAAGGACTCCATTGATTTCTACACATAGAGCTCCATCCGGAAAAAGCGAGATATGGTTATGTAACTGTTTTTCGTTCCATAATAATTCTGGGGGAAATGGAGAAGGAAAACTTTCTTTTTGAATGGAAAGGAGTTCAGCAAAATCTTTTTGTTCATAATTCCGAACGACAGCTCTAACATTTTGATTGTTCATGTAAAGATATTGTTCTTTTATGTACATGTTTCGGCCTCCCTCTTGTAAAAGGTGAGCGCTAATTTTTTGCTCATTAGATGGTTTACGCTAAATACCTCCATATTCCTTCTTTCAACTGCATATCTAAACACAAAAAAAAACAGCCTTTTCACAAGGAAAAGACTGTCTCTGTAACTACATCGCATAGCGCATTGTATCACGCGCGATCATTACTTCTTCATTTGTAGGAATCACGATAACTTTTACAGGTGAGTGCGGGTAGCTGATGAACGCCTCTTTACCACGAACTTGGTTAAGAGCAGGATCCCAATATACACCCATGAACTCTAGACCACGAAGTACGCGCTCACGTACAGCTGTACTGTTCTCACCGATACCAGCAGTAAAGATGATCGCATCGATACCAGCCATTCTCGCTGCATAAGATCCAATATATTTATGGATACGGCTAGCAAACACCTCTAATGCAAGTTCAGCACGTTCGTTTCCTTTTTCTGCTTCACTTTCAATATCACGAAGGTCGGAGGAGAATCCAGAAACACCAAGCATTCCACTCTTATTGTTCAAGACATTGATTACTTCTTCAGCACTTTGACCTGTCTTTTGCATGATGTAAGGAATCAATGAAGGGTCAATGTTACCAGAACGAGTTCCCATTGTAACTCCTGCTAAAGGTGTGAAGCCCATAGATGTATCAATCGATTTTCCACCTTCGATCGCTGCAATACTTGCACCGTTACCTAAGTGGCAAGATAAGAGACGAAGTTGTTCAACCGGACGTCCAAGAAGCTCAGCAGCTCTCTCTGAAACATACTTATGACTTGTTCCATGGAATCCGTATTTACGAATTCCGTATTCTTCATAATACTCGTATGGAAGGCTGTATAAGAATGATTTTTCAGGCATGGACTGATGGAAAGCCGTATCAAAAACAGCAACTGCAGGTACGTTAGGCAATACATTTTTGAACGCTTTGATTCCAACAACGTTGGCTGGATTGTGCAGTGGTGCAAGATAAGAGATCTCTTCAATTTCATGAAGAACCTCATCTGTGATTAATACAGAGTCGTTAAACTTTTCTCCACCATGTACAACACGATGACCGATTCCTTCGATCTCATCAAGAGAAGAAATGATGTTATGTTTTACTAATTTATCTAAAAGCATTGATACTGCTTCTGAATGATCTTGGATATCTTTAATTTCTTTTACTTTTTCACCATCCACTTCGATCGTGAAAACTGAATCATTTAATCCGATACGTTCTACAAGTCCTTTAGTCAGTACTTCTTCTTCAGGCATTTGAAGCAACTGAAATTTTAAGGACGAGCTTCCGGCGTTAATTGCAATAATTTTAGCCAAAATAGCCATCTCCTTCATATTCAATGAAATAGTAGGATGAGAACTCCTACTTCCATCTCACTTGAAACTTAATCCTTCCTTATTTAAACATTGACCTTTATTAATATCAAGGTAGTAAAACGCTTACACCTTATATTCATGCAATTCAGACTTGAATCCGTTTGCAATTGCATAAAAAAAACAGCATAGGATTGACCCACGCTGTTATTTTTCACGTTCCCACTCTGTTTTAAACCACTCATTAATCTGTTCCATCACATTTCCTAAACCATTTTTATTAGAGAAAGATGGAAGCTGAGCTAGCATCGCTTGTTTAGGCTTTATTGCACCTTCTCCATTCTTTTGAAGAATCAGGATACTCTTTGCATGTACGGAGGACTTAAATAATGATTCAGGTAACTGAAGAAGACCTAGGACGGTTACTGTTTCCTTCATCCAACTTTTAAACAAGTCCGCTTGTTCACTTTCAAAGAGGTTGTTCGGCACGATAAATATCCCAATGCCTGTTTCTTTCAAATGATGAACCGATTGCTCAATGATTAAGTGATGAGCATAAGTATGGCCTTCTTTTTCATGAACTTTGAAGGCTTTAGTTGCTTCATCATCTGGATAATATCCTACAGGAAGATCAGCTACAACCACATCAACAGGATCTGCATAGAGTGGTTTGATCACATCTTGGTGAAAAAGCTCTAGTTTATGTTTTTGGATATTTGCATTGACCCACGCTAAACGTAAAAGAGTTTCGTCCACTTCTACTCCGAATGAAACACACTCTTTGTCCTTCAACTGATTCATAACAGCTGTTAGCAAGTTTCCTGAACCGACTACAGGATCTAACAATGTAAGGTTTTCGGATTTTTTCATAAATTTTTGTACGAGGTATCCGGCAAAAAGTGCAACCGCATCTGGCGTCATCGCATGATGGGGCTGAACAGCTTCTTTCATACCTTTTAGTACAGCCAACTGAAATGCTTTACGCGTTTCTTCTTTACCGAATTCTGCAACATCCACTTTTTTGTATTCATCTGTTAATACCGTTGATAATTCTTTCGGGTATTCTTTTGGTATCTCCTGAAAGAACAGATTTTCTCCTGATTCTACAAGAGCGTCTAAATAGGGCAGTTCAAGTTTATCTTGAATTGCAGTAGCTGTGTTGTCGAGAACAACAAATAGCTTTTCAACATCTTTAAAAGAACTCATATATCGCTTCCTCCTAAGTTTTCACAGGAAACATTTTAGCAAACTACGTACTGTATATACAATCATTAACTTCTACCATTACCAAAATGGAAGTTTTGAGCAGTATTTAACACAAAAAAATCTCCGGTATTTTGAAGCTTTACCGGAGATTTCTGAATGTTTATTTTGCTGCTTTAGCTGCTTCAATCGCTGCTTCATAATTTGGGTGGCTCGTAACTTCATCTACGTATTCTACATACGTAACTTTATCAGAGCTATCAATAACAAATACAGAGCGAGCTAGAAGACGAAGTTCCTCGATCGCAACTCCATATGCTTTACCGAATGAAAGATCACGGTGATCAGATAGCGTTTGAACATTCTCAATACCTGCTGCTGCACACCATCTTTTTTGTGCAAAAGGCAAGTCCACTGAAACTGTTAAGACTTTGACGTTGTCAAGCTTAGACGCCTCTTCATTAAAACGACGCACTTCAGCATCACATACGCCCGTGTCAACTGAAGGGACAGCAGCGATTAAACGTACACTTCCTTTTGAATCTGCAAGACTAACTTCAGACATGTCGTTTGCCAACACTTTAAAATCTGGAGCTTGGTCCCCTACTTTTACTTCATTTCCTAGTAATGTGACTGGTTTTTCCTTAAATGTTACAGCCATGATCATACTCCTCCTTTAAAAAATAAATTATGTACTTTCCCTTTCATCTTAAAGCAACCCAGAAAAAAAAGCTAACGAGATGTTAGCTTTTTTAAAACTCATGTGTTTGTGTGCTTGAAGGTCCCTGATCATGTTTGTTCTTGTTCATGAGATGCTGCAGCTTATCAATCACACCAGGTGCTAGATCTAAGATTCTTTCGTAAAGGTGCGTACTGTTATCTAAGTGGATCGTCTTGATCCCAGTATTGCTTACAACTAGGAATGCAATCGGAGTAATCGATACTCCTCCTCCGCTTCCTCCACCAAAAGGCATCTCTTTTGAATGACTAGAAGATCCTTGCTGTGTAGATGAATTACGGGATTCTTCCTGTCCACCGAATTCACTTCCACCTGCCGCAAATCCAAATCCTACTTTTGATACTGTTAGAATAACACTGCCGTCTGGTGTCTCTACAGGATCACCAATAATCGTATTTACATCGATCATTTCTTTTAAGTTTTCCATCGCGGTTTTCATTAAACCCTGGATTGGATGTTCACTCATTTTCTACATGCCTCCAGTCATATATTCAGAATTCAGCTTGGTCGAACGACTTACTATTCGCCAGGACTTTAAGATTTTTAACATAACGACAATAGCATGCCCGATTTTAAATGAAATCATACAAGAAAACCGCGTTTCACTATGCATACCCTGAAAAACAGGAACAACGGATATATTCGGAGATTCTTCAAGTTTAAAAAAGGCATTCAGTACTTGTATCGCTATTCCTTTGAAACCCCAAACAGTACCAGCTGCTATAGCTGAGGAAGATGCTTCACCAAGTCCGATCGCACTATGCCATTCTACTTTTTTCACTCGCATCTTCTTCAAAAATGCGGCGAGTATCTGGTAAAAATGGTTGATGTGCTTAAGCATCTGATTAAATGATCGATATTGCTTTTTTATTTGTGAGAACGTGATTTTTTTCTTTTCTTTTTTCTGTCCGAGCGTCGATTGTTTTTCTTCCCTGATCTTTACGGAGTGATCCTTTGCATCTACCATGATCAGAGGCACATTCAGTTTATATTTTAAGAAACGATACATCTTAAAATTCACTTGAATGTTACTATTATCATTTCGATGGACGAAATAAATGGAAATGTGAATTGTTGAAATACTTATCACGATTAATAAAATTAGTAAAATACCAATAAAAATTGCAACCCAAACCATACATGCTCTTCCCTTCTGTTATCTCTTCATTATGGGCAGAGGTCATTCAATCTAAACGTTATGAAGTCTGTTACAATAGAATCAAGAATTCGATTGCATGACTCAGAACAAAATAGTGAAGCAGATAAATTTAAGGGAGGAAGGCATTATGGCTGTTCGCAATAAAATTTTCTTTTTTTACAAAAAGGAAGAACGTACTTTAGAGAAGATCCAATCATTACTTTCCTTGGCCTTAACAGAGGGATTCGAAGTAGTAGAAGACGTGAAAGAAGCAAACATCATAGCTAGTATTGGTGGTGACGGCACCTTCTTACAAGCAGTTCGAAAAACAGGTTTCAGAGATGATTGTCTGTATGTGGGCGTCAGTACGCTCGAGAATGAATTTTATTGCGATTTTCATATTGATGATCAAGCAGGTATGATTGAAGCAATGAAAAACGAACAAGTTGAAGTTAGAAAATATCCTGCTCTATCGGTAAACATTGATGGACAAGGATCATTCTATTGCTTAAACGAATGTTCCCTTCGCTCTTCTATTATTCGAACTCTTGAGATCGATGTCTTCATTGATGATTTATATTTCGAAACCTTCCGTGGAGACGGAATGATCATTTCGACTCCTACAGGGAGTACTGCTTACAATAAGTCAGTTAACGGAGCAGTCGTTGACCCGATGCTAGCTTGCTATCAAATCAGTGAGCTCGCTTCATTAAATAACAATCACTACCGCACTTTAGGTTCTTCGTTTATCCTAAGTGATAACCGTAAGATGACATTAAAGATCAAGCATGATAACAGCCATTATCCGATTATCGGTATGGACAATGAGGCGATGAGTATTAAACATTGTGAAACCTTGAATTTCGAGCTCACAAATAAAAGAATCAAGACTGTAAAATTAAAAGACAATTCATTTTGGCATAAAGTAAAAAGAAGCTTCTTGTAGAAGATAAACAACCAATAAAACAGCTTGCATTTTCTGCAAGCTGTTTTTCTTTTGTTCATGACACTTCCGCGTTCTACTCACCTTTGTTCTTATAGACAATATCACCATCTACAATTGTAAGTACAACTTTAGATTTTAAGATCTCATCTTCTGAAACTTCAAATAGATCTTGATCTAAGACAGTAAAGTCAGCAAGATATCCTTCTTTAATGAACCCTTTAACATCCTCTTGCATGATGGCCGAAGCACTTCCGACTGTATATAAAGCTATCGCTTCAAACATTGTTAATTTTTGTTCTGGAACATATCCTTCATGACGCTCCCCCGGTTTTCTTCGGGTAACAGCTGCAAATATTCCAAGAAGCGGATCCACCGGTTCAATAGGAGCATCAGAGCCACCCGCACAAATTAGTTGTTCATCAAGCAGACGTCTAAAAGGGAAAGCATTTGGAATCCGTTCCGTTCCGAGTCGTTCGATTAACCAAGGAAAGTCTGATGCTACAAATCCTGGTTGTATATCTAATATGACAGGTAGTTGTTTCATCTCAGCGATTAATTCATCATCTACAAGTCCAACATGAATTAAGCGATCTCTGCCTTCCTTTGCAGGGTTATTTTTTATCGCTTCAATCGTTTGTTTCAAAGCCATATCACCAATCGTATGTACAGCAACATTCATATGATACTCTCTCGCTTTTTGAACAAGTTGAGCAAGATCAAAATCTGCATGGATCGATACACCTGAGGTTTCAGGAGCATCGTTATAAGGCTGGGATAACCAAGCGGTTCGGCCTCCAAAAGCTCCATCTGCAAATATTTTCAATGCTCCATACTCTACGAATGGCAACTCATATTCCTTTTTAACATTCTTGAAGTCTTCAAAAGCTTCATGATGCACCAATAGATGAGCTCGAAACTTAATCTCTTCTCCATCAATGACAGATCGATAAGCACTCAACGGCCTTTCTACATACCCGTAATAGCTTAAGTCTTCCGAATGACCTCCTGTTAATCCTAATGAAAGCAAATGTTTGATAGAGGTCTTTAAGGCAGTATTCAAATAGTTCTGTGAAGCTTCTGGCACAACTTTCTTTACAAGTTCTGCAGCACTATCATGTAACAGCCCTGTTGCTTCTCCATCATTATCTCTTACGATAATTCCACCGGGAGGATCGACCGTATCCTTAGTTATACCTGCCAATGCTAATGCTTTCGTGTTCGCTAAAAATGCATGCCGACAAACTCTAGATAGAAGAACAGGGCGTCCTCCTGAAATATCATCAAGTTCTTGCCTATGAAAAATCTTACGGTCGATAAAATTGTTCTCGTTCCACCCTTCACCGAGCAACCATTCATCGGATGTAAGTGTAGCTGCTTTTTCTCTCAGAGCACGTTCCATCTCCTCAGCGGAAGTCATTTCTGAAAGATCAAGCTTTATCAATTTTTCACCGTGACCGATCAAATGCAGATGACTATCTACAAAACCTGGATACATAACATACCCTTTTAGATCGACTTTTTTCGTTATATGCTCGCTATACGTTTCTGATAAGTCTTTTTCAGTACCGGTTTTAATAATTTGGCCGTTCTCTACGTAAACGGCTTCAATATGCTCATCTTCATTTACCATCGTATAGATTTTCCCATTAAAAAAGAGCGTCCCCATTTGATTTACCACCTTTACCAATCATCTTTTTACAGTAGTATAACGTAAACACCAAACTAAAAAGCAGATAAAGTATCTGCTTTTCTTTAAAACATCATCTTGTTTTAGATGCTTCTAACTGCCGCAGCTCGATACGTCTGATTTTCCCTGAAGTTGTCTTAGGAAGATCATCCACATATTCAATCGATCTAGGGTATTTATACGGAGCGGTAAGTTCTTTTACGTGTTCTTGAAGCTCTTTTGTTAGGACTTCGTTACTTGCTGTTTGATCTCGTAAAACAACAAACGCTTTAACAATATGTCCGCGTATTTCATCTGGGCTTGCTACTACTGCACATTCTTTAACAGCAGGGTGCTTTACAAGTGCATCCTCAACTTCAAATGGTCCGATCGTATAGCCTGAGGAGATAATGATATCGTCACCTCTGCCTTCAAACCAAAAATAACCTTCAGTATCTTTCTTTGCTTTATCACCCGTAACATAATAGTCACCACGGAAAGCCATCATCGTCCGATCTCGGTCTTTATAATATTCTTTAAAAAGTGCAGGACAATTTTTATGAACGGCAATATCCCCAACTTCTCCAGCTGCAACAGGCTTTCCGTTCTCATCAATAACGTCAACATCGTTTCCAGGCGTTGGCTTACCCATTGAACCAGGCTTGATCTCCATACCTTCCATCGTACCGACTAATAACGTATTCTCAGTTTGTCCATATCCGTCACGTACTTTAATGTGGAAATACTTTTCGAACGTATCGATCACTTCACGGTTTAACGGTTCCCCAGCTGATACAGCGCTCCTTAATTGTGGTAATTTATATTGATCCAAATTATCTACTTTTGCCATTAAACGATACTCTGTTGGTGTACAACATAAAACAGAGATCTGCTGGTCTTGCAAAAGTGTTAAATATTTTTTCGGATCGAACTTCCCTTGGTAGACAAAACCTGTAGAACCAGTACCTAAAGTAGATAAGAATGGACTCCAGATCCACTTTTGCCAACCTGGTCCAGCAGTTGCCCAAACTTTGTCATCTTCTGAAATGTTTAGCCAGCTCTTAGCAGCAGTACGAATATGAGCATATGCCCATCCGTGTGTATGCACAACACCTTTAGGCTGACCTGTTGTACCTGATGTGTAAGATAAAAAAGCCATATCATCTTTTGCTGTTTCAGGAGCTTTGTAGGAAACGCTTACATTATTCGTAATCGCTTGTAAGCTTAACCAATTTTCCGTCTCTCCGTTCGCACTAATCTTATATGTAAGTGTAGGCAAGTGATCTTTGATCTCATTAACTTGCTCAGTAAACCGGTAATCCGCAATGATCGCTTTTGCTTCACTATGTTGGACGCGGTAGCTCAGATCCTTAGCTCTTAACATTTCTGAGCAAGGAATAACAGAAATTCCAGCTTTCAAACAAGCAATATACACCGCATACGTTTCGATCAGTCGCGGCATGATGATCAAGACTCTATCACCTTTAGCCAGTCCTAGTTCTTCTAAAGAATTTGCAATTTGATTCGCTCTGTCTAGGAGCTTCTTATATGTAATCTCCTCGGTAACGCCTTGTTCATCCATCCAGATTAAAGCTTTTTTTTCAGGGTTTAAAGCATACTTTTCCATTTCTTCTGTTAAATTATAAATGTTTGGAGCAATCAAGTTCATTTCCTTCACCCTTTCAATTCATGTTGTTCTTTACCATTATAATATATTTTAGAAAATTTTTAAAATTTAGTCATATATGTACAAAAATAAAAGGAGCGGGGACAACCCGCTCCGTTAGCCATTACTATTTATTTAGAGTATCCACCTAGAGCTTGAGCTACTAGACGCTTAGTGATTTCTCCACCTACAGATCCGTTAGCACGTGCAGTTGAATCTGGTCCAAGGTTTACACCGAATTCAGAAGCGATTTCATACTTCATTTGGTCTACAGCTTGTTGTGCACCTGGTACTACTAATTGGTTTTGGTTTGCCATGTTGTTTCACCTCCTTTGTACTAATAAGATGTGTCTAAATGACCGATTCAATTCTTGGAAATTGTTGTGTGTGTTGCCATTTTAGGATATTAGTTAGGAAGAAGGCTTATGAAGGTAGTTGATTTCTACTCCAGGTTGCTCGCTTTCCATGGGGCGAACGGTGAGCCTCCTGCCGCTTTGCGCCATTAGGAGTCTCCACCTGATCGCTCGTCCCATAGGAGTCAGCAACCTTGCGCTCCAATCAAACTGCAAAGAAGAAACAATTTAATTGCAAAAACTACAGCTCTTAAATTAAAAAAGCCCGCACAATGTGCAGACTTTTTCACTTAGTTTGTATCTTGTTGCTATAAATTTTTCAGAATTGAAGCGTGCTAAATCAAGCACTACATGTTGTTAGGTGTTTAAAATTTCTTTATAAAGGTGTTTTTTACTATTCTGTGTCTTCCTCATTGACAAGTTGAATGGAGTGTAAGGTGCGAGACTCCTGCGGGACAGGTGGGCAGGTGAGACACTTAAAAGTGAAACGTTCGAATGTGGCTCACCGCCTGCCCCGCGGAAAGCGAGCAACCTGAAACGGAAATCAGCTACTTTCAAGAACTAACAAAACACGCAAAAAATGCCTTAGAGCAAATCATCAAATGTTTCGTCAATTGATTTCCCTTCTTCAAGAATCAAGGTCTCAACTTCATTAACCGCTTCTTCAATCAACTCTTCAAGGTTTTCAATATTTTTCTCGAACCGAATCGCTTTCTCACGCTTCGGTTTAGTCTTTGGTGCAGATGGCAAGAAAATCGTACAGCAATCTTCATAAGGACGAATTGAAATCTCGTATGTTCCAATTTTATGCGACAAATTCATGATCTCTAGCTTATCCATCGTAATAACAGGACGAAGAATAGGCATGTTCGTTACTTCATTGATCGCATACATGCTATGCATCGTTTGACTTGCAACTTGGCCGAGGTTCTCTCCGTTTGCGATAGCCATCGCATGGTTGTTCTCCGCTAATCGCTCAGTGATTCTCAGCATTACTCTTCTCATGATCGTCATACTATAACTAGATGGAATCTTATCTTTGATCGTTTGTTGGATTTTTGTAAAAGGTACAACATGAAGCTTGATCTTTCCTCCGCTATAGCGAGTGAGCTCTTGCGTTAGATCAACCACTTTTTGCTTTGCTCGTTCACTTGTAAAAGGCGGACTATGAAAATGAACACCTTCAATACGAACACCACGCTTCATCGTCAAATATCCTGCTACTGGACTGTCGATACCACCTGAAAGCATAAGCATCGCTTTACCTCCAACACCGATCGGCAGACCGCCAGCTCCCTCAAATGATTTTGAGCTAATGTAAGTTCCTGTATCTTTAACTTCCACTTTGACATTTACATCTGGATTATGAACATCAACGGTTAAACCTTCTGTGTTTCTTAAAAGGTATCCTCCAACTTCTTGGTTAAGCTGCATGGAATTGACAGGGAAAGATTTTAAAGAGCGCTTACCTGTAACTTTAAACGTCTTTTTTCCTTCAATCGCTTCATTAAGAGCGATTAAAGCTGCTTTCTGAATCGCTTCTAAATCATTTTCAGCTCTTACAGCTAAACTGATCGAGTGAATGCCGAAAATATTTTGTAGTGATTTGACGATCGGCTCATAAGATTGTCCGTTTAATTCAATAACAATTCGGTCAAAATGTTTTGCCATGTTCAGATCCTGAAATGGACGCATTTTTCGTTTTACAGTTTCAAAAAGCTGTGATTCGAAATGCCTTCTGTTTTTTCCTTTTAGTGATAATTCACCATAACGCACGACTAAATGATCATAAATCATCTTCATTACCTCATTACCTTCTTAATATTTATTAGTTCTTCTTTTAATACCTTTAAAGTCAGTTCTGCTTCTTTCAATGTGTTTCCATATGAAGTACTCAAACGAATTGCCGTTGAAGCACGATTTTCTCCTAACCCCATCTCTAGTAAGATACGGCTTGCTCCACCTTGTTTTGATGAACACGCAGAACGAGTAGATACATACACATCTCTTTTATCAAGGGAATGAATCAGCACTTCTGGTTTGATGCCCTTCACTGAAAAATTAATAATGTGAGGAGCTGAGCACTTTATAGGAGTATTTATCTCTATTCCATCTATGGAACGTAACTCTTCAATTAAGAACTGCTTAATCTCTAATAAATTTTCTTTCTTTTCCTTATTCTCTTGAAGAATCAACCTTAACGCTTTTGCCATAGCTACAATACCTGCAACGTTTTCAGTACCAGCCCTTTTCTTTAATTCTTGTTCACCACCAGTGAACAAAGAAGAGATACTCACACCGTTCTTCACAAAAAGAATTCCATTTCCTTTTAAACCGTGAATTTTATGTGCAGATATTGTGCACAGGTCGATCCCACACTCTTTAAGTGGAAGGTCAACCTTACCGACACCTTGAACATTGTCGACATGGAAAAAAATCTTCGGGTGCTCTTTCAAGATCTTACCTATCTCTTGAATAGGTTGTATCGTTCCTGTTTCATTATTGACATGAATAAGTGAAACAAGTATCGTATCCGGCCGGATCGAACGTTTAAGGTCTTCTGATGAGATCAACCCGTCATGATCCACTGGAAGATACGTAATTTCGAAACCTTGTGATTCAAGATATTGAAAGGATTCATGACTCGATGCATGCTCAACAGAAGATGTTATAAGGTGTTTACCTCGATTTTGATGTTGAAATGCAATCCCTTTGATCGCTATATTGTTGCCTTCTGTACCCCCAGAGGTAAAAACCACTTCAGATGGTGCTACCTCTAATAGCTGAGCAATTGACTTTCTAGCCTGACCAAGTAATTTCTCAGCTTCTCCTCCTTTTGAATGAAGCGAAGATGGATTGGCAAAATACTTTTCTGACACCGTTACGAACGTATCCAGAACTTCCTTATATGGCTTTGTTGTTGCACTATTATCCAAATAAATCATTGTTGAATCCTCCAATTATCCATTCCAAACCGTTCTAAAACACACATTTCATTATCATACCATAATTTAGCTATCGTGCACATCTCCACTTATCTCCTATTTTTTGTTAACCGATGAAAAATATCTCTTTTTAACAGCAAAAAAACTGCAGGAATTGAATCCTTACAGTTTTTATACATGTGACTTTGAATTAATTTCCATCTCTTTAAGGATTCCAGGTCTAACACTTTCTATAGCAGAAGCTGCAATTTCAAGAGCATCTTCATACTGATAATTTCGAAAAGCGATCTCAGCTTCAATCAATCGAACGGATACTGATTGATAAGAACTCCTAAATCTATTTCCGTATTGTATGAGCTTCTCTGCTAAAAAAGCATTCTCAATCATCTTAGAAGTTTCATCATAGCCCTCATTCACTGCTTCATGCGCTTTGTTTAGTACGTAAGAGACATCTGACATTTCTAGAGGTTTTTCATCCAGTTTTTTAGAAACTTCAATGATATATTCTTCCGCTTTCCCGATTGTGATCAAGTAATGTTCCGGCAATCCAGGAAGGTTGCTTTTTTGTACCATCCTTCTCGCTTCAAGAAGTTTCTTTCGGAGTCCTCTTAAGCTCTGTTTCGTTTCAAGTTCATCTTTTCTTAAATTATGAAGCATTTCTTCATAAACTTTCTGAGAACGCTGCAGTTCTTCCATCTGCTTTTGCATCTCTTCCATCATCTCGCGAATAACAGAATATGATTCTCTTTTTTCGTCAATTGAATCTTCAATGATCAAGAACCGACTTTGTAGCTTGTGAAACAATTTTTCAATCTTCTTTTGCATCTCTGCTTCGTTTTGTTCGATCAAGTAAGTAGAAGAAACGATTTGGGTCTCTTGCTTTAAATTCTCGATTCTATCGTGTAAATCTTGAATATTTGAGAAAAAGACTTCTCTTTCACTTATGACAAATTGCTTAGAATGTACTTCGTTCTCAAGCATCTCATAGAGCTGATCCATCTTCTGTACCGTTTCATCCATATCCTTTTGAGCACTTTCAAGCTCAAGTTCAAGCACTTTGTTCAGCGCTTGATCGTTAAGGTCCTTTAAAGAGCTGATCTCTTTTTCGATGCCAATATGATGAAGGACATAACCTTGTTGTTCCATCTCTGTAAACCCTACACTTAACTCTTTTAATGAATTAGGAATATCAGATTGAAGGATTACAAGTAGTTCAGGAACTCCCTGCATCTTTGTTTTACAATCTGAAATACGATTTAAACTCTCAACAAGTCTTTGTCTAGCTTCTAGATGGCTTCCTTGTACAGTTAATGATTCAAACGATTCAATCAAAGCTTTTATCTCGTCAAGTTCCTTATCAAAAATGGGAGCAGTCTGCCCAAGTGCACGGATATGAGTTAAATAGTACTTCTTTGTTTCTTGAAGCTTTTCTTTCGCTTCAACAATCTCTTCCCGATTTAGTTCCTCACTCGTAACTAACTCATTGATTTCGGAAGTAATCTCTTTAATTCTTAAATCGATCTTTTCTAAAGACTGACTAACACCAGCTAGAATAGATTTAGCTTTTTTGAAACGGTACTTGTCTGTATATTCCTCAGCATCGAATAAGTCTTCTTCTAAATTAGGAAGTTGAGTCGTTACCATCTCATCCCATTCTTGACGCCACATTTCAAATTTCTCTTCCGTTTCACCAATCATCGCCATACCCTTAACTTTTGAGATTTCTTCTGTTAATGGGCGATTCATAATTTGCATCTTCCATGCTTCAAGTCGGTCAATTTCTTTATACACTCTTCGGCGTGACATGGCACCGTACAGGATCAATGCTAGGAATGTAACGATGGCAATGACTATGTATATCATCAGAGGCACCCTTTCTATCTGTTCAAATTTCTATATTGTCTATATTATGTATTCGTATGTTTAAATCGCTTTACCGATCTAATTTAGTTTTTATTCTATAAAATTGCAGTTTAATGCTTTTATGATAACATGTAAACAAACATTTGACGCAAAAAAATTGCATAATCTGATAATTTTTTTCCAATTTAATGAAGATTTTGTCGAAAGGAGGAGTAAGAAAGATGTACTATGATGGACATATTCACACACCTTTTTGTCCCCATGGGTCTTCAGACACTTTTGAAATGTATATCGAAAGAGCTATCTCTCTAGGTTTGAAAGGTATTACTTTTACAGAGCATGCCCCGTTGCCTCATTCATTTATCGATGCTGCTCCCACGAAGGACAGCAGTATGAAACATGAACAACTAGGAAAATACTTCGACACTTTGAGAGAAGTTAAGAAGTTTTATAAAAGTAAAATTGAGATCTTTACTGGTTTAGAAGTCGATTTTATTGAGGGCTATGAAGAGGAGACGAATACATTTCTGAAAGAGGTTTGGCCGGAACTCGATGATGCCATTCTCTCTGTTCATTTCTTAAAGGTTCAAGACCATTACTTCTGCATGGATTATGATGAGAACGTATTTAGAGATTTGATCGAGCAATCTGGCAGCCTCTCTGCAGTCTACTCACTATACTTTCAAACCGTAAAAAAATCGATCAGTCATTCATTTGGAGATCATCAGCCAAGAAGGATTGGACATATGACATTAGCAACTAAATTTCAAAAACTTTTCCCTCCAGATTTCAGTTATGAAAAAGAAGTAGACAAGGTTTTAACGGCACTGTCTGAACGTAACATGTATTTGGATTATAACGGAGCAGGTGCTGTTAAGCCATATTGTTTGGAACCATATCCTTCGAACTGGATCATAAAAGAAGCACAAAAAAGAAAAATCCCTCTTGTCTATGGGTCTGATGCCCACAGTGCTAAGGGACTCGGTCAAGGATTGGATCAATTAGTATCAACAGCAACATTAACTTCCCCACTTCTCCTGAATAGAGCCAAATAAAGGCTTTTGAACAGCAGATAGCAGGGGATTTTTTCTTTCTGGGATACAAACACATTTATCAAACCAGTCCATCATCCACTTTTTATAAGGTTGGATGAACGTTTCTGTTTCAGCACTTATCTGATACACCTCAGCTAAATAAAGAGGATGTAAAAATGGAAGCATCATCATATCTTTGAACTGAATAGTTAAAAAGTCGACTGGCTGCCTTCTGAATTCTTTTTTCTTCATCCCTTTTTCAAACAGAGTTTGCAAAAAGTACTTCTCCTTAACTAAATAAGTAGACATGAGTTCCCGGACCAACGTTGAATCCAGTGTCATCTCACGATAAACAAAACGTGCAAGAGGAAGGTTTCGCTGTTGATAGATCAACAATGCTTCTACTATCTCAATAAAACTTCCCTTAACCGTGGGAGAGCTCGATGTATGATAAATGATTTCAATCCTTCTAATATACCCTTCAAAAAATGAGGTGATCAACTCTTCTAGAAGACCTTTCTTTCCTCCAAAATGGTACGAAATTAAAGCGATGTTCACACCTGCTTTTTTTGCTATCTGTCTAACGGTCGTTCCTTTAAACCCTTGGCTTGTAAAAAGAGCAATCGCTGCCTCTGCTATTTTCAGTTTCGTTTCCATTGGATCTGTCTTCATTTTTTTCCACCGTCCTTCCCTCTTGTATAAAATTCTTGGGCGAGAGACATAAACCTTTATTAATCGCTCGACAAATAAGGGCTTTTGAGTGTATAGTTCAACATTATTTGATAGGATAGAGTAAACAATTTATCAGGTTTGGAGGAATCTTGATGTTTTCCGTTCAGCAATATAGCACAGACAGAAATGAAGCTTATTCTCTTCTGTTGAAACAACTTTCTGCTCTACTTGAAGACGAGACTAACGCGACGGCTAACCTTGCAAACGCTTCTGCTCTTTTGAATCAATTTTTAGACAGAGTAAACTGGGTTGGTTTTTATACGCTTGAAGAAGAGACGAACCAATTAGTTCTTGGACCCTTTCAAGGGCTTCCAGCTTGTGTAAGAATTCCTCTTGGAAGAGGAGTATGCGGAACGTCCGCTCAAAATCAAGAGACGTTAGTTGTAAAAGATGTTCATGAGTTCCCTGGGCATATCGCTTGTGATGCAGCTTCTCAATCAGAGATCGTGGTTCCGTTAGTAAAAGACGGCAAACTTCTAGGCGTTCTGGATATTGATAGTCCCGAAAAAGCACGATTCGATGAGGTGGATCAAGAGAACTTAGAAAAGTTCTGTGAGGTTTTACTTCGATATCTTTAGATTCTCTTACCTAAATAAAGAAGTCCTGCGCAATTTTTAGCGCAGGACTCTTTTTATAGTGAATCTAAACTTTGTTTAATGTCATCCCAAATATCTTCCCATGCTTCTAAGCCAACCGATAAGCGCAGAAGCTGATCACTGATGCCCATCTGAAGTCGATTCTCCTCAGGAACGACAGCATGTGTCATTGTAGCAGGATGTTGGATGAGTGTTTCAGCATCCCCAAGACTAACGGCGATCTTAATTAGTCTTAAATGGTTCATAAACTTTTGGGCGACTATTTTATCTCCTCTTATCTCAAAGCTGATGAGACCCCCAGCGTTTAACATTTGTGAGTTCGCAAGCTCATATTGAGGGAAGTCCGGATCACCAGGATACAATACTCGATTTACGCTAGGATGTTTCTTTAACAAGTCTGCAAGTTTCTTTGCATTCTCACAATGACGGTCCATTCTTACAGGCAGTGTCTTGATTCCTCTTAAAAGCAGCCAAGCATCAAAAGGAGACATGACCCCTCCAATATCCTTTTGAGTGGTCATTGCCAGGTGACTCATCATTTCTTGCCGACCGACCGCTAGACCTCCGATTACATCTCCATGACCACATAGATATTTCGTGGCACTGTGCAAAACAATATCGCAGCCTAATTCAAGTGGACGCTGAAGATATGGCGATGAAAATGTATTATCGACTACAACTGGAATATTAAATTCTTTTGCGATCCTTGCTACCATTCTTAGATCAACAAGTTTCATGGTAGGATTTATCGGAGATTCAATATAGATGACCGTAGTATGATCATTGATCGCTGAACGTATCGATTCCTCATCGTTCATCGGATGAAAATTATGTTTGATATGATATTTTTCTTCCATAAGTTGTAGCAAGCCAAAGGTACACCCATATACTCCTTCTGAACAGAGAATATGATCACCGGTTTGTGTTAAGCCAAGTAGAATGGCTGAAACTGCAGCCATACCAGAACCAAACGCTAAACCTTTTTCCCCTTTTTCCATCGCTGCGATCCGCTCTTCTAACATTGCAACCGTCGGATTGCTAAGTCTTGAATAGATATAACCTTCCTGCTCTCCTGCAAAACGTGCAGCACCCGTTTCCGCGCTATCAAAAACAAAAGTTGAAGTTTGAAAAATAGGAGGAGCTAGACTTCCATTATGCTGTTCTGCGTTATACCCCTTATGAATCACATCTGTTTCAAAGCGTTTTGTATCCATTTTTACTTCTCCTTTAAAGGCAATATAAAATGTAAGCGCTTTCTTACACATATCATATATGAATTTTAATACTTTTACAATTTGTCCCTAAAAATCTTTTATGAATATGGAGATCAGGTTGACATCGGTCAGCAAAAAAGCTTATACTATTCTTTGTGTAAAATAAGCGGCACTGTGTCCATCATCAGTTTTTATTTTGTACCCAGGTTTTCATTAATCCGGGAACATCGCGTAGCTTCATAGGCTGCTGAAGTGAAGATGTTTTTCATACAAAATATGCTCATGAAAAGGCCATAGTCACTGTTGTTGTTTTAACACAAACAAACATGTGAAGGAGGAGTCAATTATGGCTCGATATACAGGTTCAACATGGAAAGTTTCTCGTCGTCTTGGAATTTCTCTAAGCGGAACTGGGAAAGAACTTTCTAAGCGTCCATACGCACCAGGACAACATGGTCCAACTCAACGTAAAAAAATCTCTGAATACGGTTTACAGTTACAAGAGAAGCAAAAGCTTCGTTACATGTACGGTGTAAACGAGCGTCAATTCCGCCGCATTTTTGATGATGCTGGTAAAATGACTGGTATCCACGGTGAAAACTTCATGATTCTTTTA